>CAZNJU010000001.1:0-760348 GCA_964573625.1 Candidatus Woesearchaeota archaeon
CAATAATCCCTTTTTTCATTATCGCGTTACGGAAAAAGTGTTTTTATACCTTTCTTAATTAAATTGCTGTTGCCGTCGCAGTGATAGTATCTGTAAGTGCTCCGGTAAGAGAGTCATATGGTACAGTTAGGTTAATATCGATTCTGATACTATCCGCGCTATCAATATATTGGAATGGATTGCACCATCGTGTTCCAGGAGCAGTAGAGTTTGTAGTATTCCACGTAACAGTTAATTGCTGACCACCTGCAACCGTGCAACTATTTGCTTCTATATTGCTAACGTTCCAAGAGTATCCAGGGTTCGTTCCGCCAATGAAGGATGCAGCCGTTTTACCTACTGCAAGATCAAGGGTGACGTTCGCATTTCCAATGTTCTGTAATACGAGTCCTTGGTTAACCGTTGACCAGTTACCGTTAATAGTTTGACCTGTGCTTGTAAGGAAAGCAAAGCTCTGACCAGTATTGACGCGTCCTGAGCTCCAGTTGATTTCAAATGTGGTGAAATTAATGATTGCAGTTTTTTCAACAGTAAGATTAGCTGTGCCTGTACTAGTAGCATATCCTGAAATTCGTGTATTAAGAGAAGTTATAGCAAAATAAGTAAATGAAGTAGCGAGCAATGAAACAACAACTGCAATGACTGCAAGTCCAAAAAGAGATTTATCTGATGCCATTTGGCGCTCCATTTTCGACAGGACTTTCTACAACCAAAGCGATTTTACCTGCCTGATTACCTGCAACACCGTGTTGCGTCCGTGAAAAATCATAGGTGTTTGAAAGAGAAATATTAATGACTACTGAAGCAAGCGAAAATAAAATTGAAAGTACAAGTAAAGCTGTAATAAGTTTTCGTGTAGTGTCCATCTTTTTTACCTGATACAATGAGAGGAATGATTTTATTTATAAATGTTTCGTAAAAAAGTAATTACTATCAAATTACTGAAAAAATTAACTTGTTGCTGTTGCCGTCGCAGTGATAGTATCTGTAAGTGCTCCGGTAAGAGAGTCATATGGTACAGTTAGGTTAATATCGATACGAATGGTATCATTCGCGTCAATAAATCGTAAAGGATTACAGAACCGTGTTCCAGGAGCAGTAGAGTTTGTAGTATTCCATGCGTTGAGTTGGAAGACGGATCCATTGATACAGCTTCCAGGATCAACATTAGTGACGTTCCAGAAGTATCCGGGTGAGGTTCCGCCAATGAAGGATGCAGCAGTCTTACCTACTGCAAGATCAAGGGTGACGTTCAATGTTCCAATGTTCTGTAATACGAGTCCTTGGTTAACCGTTGACCAGTTACCGTTAATAGTTTGACCTGTGCTTGTAAGGAAAGCAAAGCTCTGACCAGTATTGACGCGTCCTGAGCTCCAGTTGATTTCAAATGTGGTGAAATTGACAACTGCAGAAGATTCGATAGTTAAGTTTACAGTACCTGTACTAGTGGCCAATCCCGAAATCTTATCGTTAAGAAGTATCAACGAATTAAAAACAAAGAAAAAAGAGATTACTGATGCTGCTACTGCAAAAAAACTATAAACCAGTAAGCGTGTGTCCTCTTTTTTCCTAACGTCACTCATGCTCATCAGACAAAATGTAACTATAAAAATATATCTTAACGTTTCGCTAACTTTTTACGCAGGACAAGGAACCAGAGAAGATTAACAAGCACAAGCACTACAATAACTGTAATGAGAACAATTACAAGAGAATTACTTGAGCCAGAGCTTGAAGATTGCTTGGAAATTACATAACCTATTCCAATTGCTCGTATCTCATTCTCTGAAACCTCCAATTTAAAGTCTTTCTGAGTAGATTTATCTCCATATTTTAGATATACTGAAGCAGGATACGTGCCCTGTCTTATTCCGGCAGTATCCCAGAAGGCAACCATAAGTGTTTTTGAAAGAGAAGGTAGATCGTATGTCTGTGACTTAAAGTCTGCAATAACTTTTCCATCATTATCATATACAAGCATCTGAGCGTAGGCATTCTTTATCGCTGAACTCCACTTATTTTCCACAAGCATCTCAAATTTTGCAATCTGCCCAAGGCTGAAATCGTTAATTTCTATTTGATTCAAGTCTACCTCTGCACTTCCAACAGCAAATGTCTGTTCAAATTGTACAGATTGTTCATCGTATAACAATGTGGCAACCGCACGATAATTACCTGGAGCGACATTAGCCGTCCAAGGAACAACAAGCTCCTTACGCTCTCCGCTTAAAATTGCAAGAGAGTTAGAATTAATAGTTGCAACTTTCTCGTTAAGCGCTCCATAGATATCGATGTTTGCACGAACATTCGTTAAGTCCTGCTTACCTTGATTAACAACGGGCATGACAAAATTAATTGTGCTGTTGCTTTCCTGACCTACAACATTAAGCGATGCCTCAGCGTACTTACCTGGGTAAGGCACGAACACGTAGACTTGTGTAGCAACTCCAACAGCTGCTCCGATAAACGTGTCGCTGGAAGGAGACTTATCAGGTAGCTTGATAACCACTACTTCTCCATTATGTGGACCCGGTCGTAAGTCGTTCGGCATGATAAAAGTATACGACAAACGTTTCTCAGCTTCACTTGCAGACATCTTGAAAGAAACTTCAGAAGTTGAAATGCTTCCATTAAGTTCTCCTTGAACGAGAACAATAAGATTCATATCTTTCTTCTCAGAATTAACCACTGAAAAATCAATAGTGTGTTTACTTCCAGGCTCGTAATCAAGTGTAGTTCTACCAGGTGTAATTCCCACAGCATTCACTAATGAAAGCAAATAAACAAATAGAAATGCAAAAACAATTATCTTACGCATTTTCCCTCCCGACAAAATTAGTACCTGAAACATTCTTGCTCGTATCTACTTCGACAACAACATTTCCTGCAAGCGTACCATAATGATAAATATCGACGTTCAAAGGTACATTCCCTGCATTAACGAGTTCATAACCGTCTTCGCTCTGTCTAAGTCGTAGATCTATTTCAGACTGTACCGTTATTTCTCGTATCTCACTCTGCAATGTACCCTCAACGCGCCAGTAATATGTTCCAGGTTTTAGATTGATAACAAGATTGTCTTTAGCAGCAATGCGTTCAGGCGAAGTAAACGCAGAATTATCGTCAATCAAGATATAATCTCCTTTTTCAAATGAAAATAGAACTGCTCCGGTAGTTGTCACATATCCATTTGAAGGACTTTTGAGTATTGGCTGTGCATAATTAACCGCGAAGAAAACTCCTGCGAGCGTTGCTAGTATCAATATGCTATCCATCATATAAAGGTGTTTTTTATGCATGTTATTCTCCTAAGCTCGACACAAATGTTATGGTCGAACTTCGTAATCCTGAGCCCTCATTACTTGAAGGAGGACGAACAAAAATATCGATCTCAGCCGTATCGTTCGTATCAGTATAATTAAAGGCGGCAATACAAAGCTCTGCGTCTTTGCTTTGAGGAACATCTGTGAAGTTACTTGTAGTTTGCGGCCAGTAAAGGGAATTAGTTTCCGTAGTGTTATCTATCTTAAACTGGAAGTATTGGTTTGGATTAGCAACGGTTTGCCACAAGTCAGTTCCTTTGATAGTTACGTTAGCATACGAATTACCATTGTTTTGTAAGACAAACGGCCCAGGCGAATTAGTAGTGGTATTATTTGAGTACAAGAAGTTAAGCTGACCAAATGAAACATTATCAACTATCAGTGCACTATCAACAAGAGCAGAGATATTTATTCTTCTGAAACTTGCCCAACTACTATATTGATCACTATCATACGCTCGAACGGTCCAATTGTAAATATCTCCATGATCAATCAGACAACGGAGTGCTCCCGTTAGAGTATAGCTCGTACTTGAAATGCCTGTTGCATGACGCGAAGGTTCGGTGCAAGTACTTGCAGAAACTCCTAAAGTAATATTATGCTCGTACGTTACAGTATCTGAGTCATCATCACTTGATGCGCTCCAAGTGAACGTAGGTGTCCTGTTAGTTGTCTGATTCCAATCTTGCGGCGTACTTAAAGTAGGAATTGTAGGAGGAGTATTCAATATAGTAAGATTAGTCGAATTGGCCCAAGCACTCGTAAGTGCTCCGTCAAACAAACGTATTCCACATGTCCAATTATGATACTTAGTTGTATTTGCATCGTCAAAGCTTGCATTAAATATACTTCCACTTGGGTAACTATTGTTATAGTCAATATGTAAGACAAGCTTAGTGTTATTGAACCATGTTACGCTTACATTCATACGATTCAAGTCGGGATCAGTAATATTTGCGAAACAATTCAAGTCCGCAAGAGTCCGATTACTTCCATCTGTCGTATTGATACTTACGGTAGCATTATTTGGAGGCGAGTTAGTCGTACTCTGTATAGTAACCTGCCGTTGTGCCGTTTGGTTTTTCAGTCCGCTAGTAGAAACGGAATAAGCTGTAAAGTTATACTGTCCATCAGGAAGACTTGTAAAGTTATTATAATACTGATTTGCCGTCGCATTGTACAGCGCTTTAATTTCCGTAGATGCAAGACTGCGATTGAAAATAAGTACATCATCTATGGAACCGTTGAACCATGAGAGAGAGAAGAAAGCTTCTCCTCCAACATATAAATGATAGTTTGTAGTTCTTGTTGAGTAAACTGTGCTTGAGACTTGAGCACCATCTAGGTAAAGAGTAATATTTGTACCGTTGACCGTTGCAGCCGCATGATGCCACTGATCAGTCGAAGGAGCCGTTGTACTAGTAGCATATTGGAGGTCTGTACCATATATGCTTGCCGTAAGAGCATTAGCACCAGGGCTTAGATACATGACAAATCCATTCATGTCTGCAGTAGGTAATGCAAATCCAGGATATGATTGGCAGACAATACACGAACCGAATACTGGCAAAATCTGACGATAATTAAACCATGCACTCACCGTGAAATTACCGCTCAAATTTCCATAGTTAGTATCTGCTGCTGTTGAAAGATCAATATAGTCGTTAACTGCATCAAAAGTAAAGCTAGCATTAAATAGTCCAGTGCTATTCTGGAAAGCATTATCTTTCTTGGTTCCATTATTGCTGTACGTAGACAGATCTACTGGACTTCCTGTGGCGTTCAAATCATCCATACGTAACCAAAGCAGCAAATCTCTATTGAAATCGGTAAATGTGTAATGATTGAACGAGGCATTACTTGAGACATTTACATAGATAGCATTCGCAGTCTGAGTACTACCATTAGCATTAGTTGGTGGAGCAAAGCTGATGTTAGACTGATCAGTTCTTCGCTCACCTATGCTATAATTACTCCAAGAGCTTACGTTTATGACAACAGTACCTGCGTTGAGAGAGGTGTAATTATAACACTGTCCAGCGGCGCAAGGTACATCATTGCGATACATAAGAGGATCTACAAAATTGGTAGGCAGTCCATAGAAAGTGATGTTTGCACTTCGATTAAGACCTGCTCTACTATCATTAACAAAGGCACTATCGTTTCTAATAAGTATGTCTGAGCTAAAATTAGTGCCTGTCCCATTTACTGTTTGCGTAAAGGCAATCTCTGCTTTACCTGACGAAAGTACTTTAACAATACCTCCGGTTCCATTTATCGAATAATTCCCAATAGTCGTATCAACAATAAACGTGTTGTTAAGTGAAGGAGTGGTTATATTAAGATCGTAGTAAGTCTTACTAGTATTAAGGAAAGTTATGTTGACAAGCGTTGTGTTACGAGCGGAAAGTCCATTTATTACAAACGCCTCTCCTCTCGTATTATTAATCGTAACGAATCTAAACGTATTATTTGCTCCATTATCAACATAAACTCCTGCACTAAGTGTATAGTTAATATACACGTTTCTAACAGTATTATTATCGGAGTTAATTGCTATACCTACATCCCCTGCTGAAATAGTTCCACCGTCAATTATATTGGACTTTGTAAAAATGTATAGATTTTGGAAAACGATGCCTTTGGTGCTCACATTAATGAAGTTATTAGAATCCCCTGTACCCCAATATGCTCCGTATGAAGCAGAAGAGAGATTAACATTCACGAAAGTGTTAAATTGAGATGTCCCAACGGAGCGTATTCCTTGATAAATATTGGAGAATGTAGAAAGATTTACAACGTTGCCTCTTACTAGTCCTTCAAGGTCGATTCCTCCATAATCCGCGGTGTCTGATACGTATGAAGTAAAGCTATTATTTTCAGCATTGAGAAGATAAAGCCCGTGAGCGCTGAACCCTCCCGTAACAGTGTGATTGGAAGTAATATTTGTAAAATTGTTGTAATGACTATATTGAAGACCTACTCCTGCTGCAAACGAACCGGTTCCGTAAGGGCGAGTGTTATAAATAGTCACATTAGAAAATACATTTCGATAACTCTTGAAAAGAAGTGCTCCATAACTGGTATTAGCAAGTGCGACCGAGTTGTTTACTCCACTATTTGCAATAGTGACGTTCTGCACACTTGAATCGTATGTAGAGTTAAGATATACTCCAAAGGCCGTTTTAGTTATCACTGAATTTCTAATAAGTGAGTTATTGGAGTTAAGTAAATGGATTCCAAACGTACCAGTTATATTGCTTAAAGAAATATTGCAATTTTGGATCGTTGAGTTGAGCTGATTCGAGTAAACTCCTTCTCCAACGAACGTCGTGTTAGCAATTGAGAATCCTTTACAATCAAAGACTACATTTGGTGCAGTGATATTAATACATGCAACCGCTGAAGCGTTAGTAGGCACAATTGAAGAAGCAAGTGTATAAACTGAATTAGCGCTTCCTAGGAAACCGCATGCAGTTAAATTAGTAGATTCAGCAATGTAATAATTACTCCAGCTACTTACGTTAAAGGTAACAGTTCCTGCGTTGAGAGAGGTGTAATTGTAACACTGTCCAGCAGGACACATCGAATAATCTCTGAATAATTTAGGATTTGCAAACGTTGTAGGTGCCCCATAAAATGTAACGTTAGCGCTTGCATTCAAGGCATTCAGTCCGGTGCTATTAAGATAGGCACTATTGTTTGTGAGTGAAAGGTAATCACTAATATTTTTTATGCCTATTAAAGCTAAAGAGGAAAGCCACGTCACAGAGGTACTACTATCATTAATAATAGTAATTCTGGCAGAATCAATCGCATAAGAAGTGCGGGTATCATTAAGGTAATTAGAATAATTCAAAATAAGCGCTGCATAAGGAGCAGGAGTTAACCCTATTAATCCTCGAGTAATATTAATAGTTATCGTACTGATATTAAGCATCTTATTTTGAATAAATATAATTCCTCCGCTTCCAGCATTAAAGTTTGAAGGATCGGAAAGAGTGTCCCCACTTCCACCGATAGACTCAATTCGTTGAGTAATATTAGAATTAATAAGTGAAAGATCTCCTCCGTTTCCACCAGTAAAGGAAACATGATCAGCTCCAATAGAGGTAAATGATTCTATATAAGAGTCGAAGGATGTAAGTTTTCCTCCAGCAACTCCTGATACCGTGGCTGACATTCCAACAGAAGTCGAGAAGTTTTCAAAGTGTATGTTACGAATAGTAAAGTTTCGTATACTTGTTGCGTTTGCTCCGAAATGTCCGGCGCTCGCATTTCCAGTAACGCTAAATCCTTTTCCATCAAGAGTAATGTTCTCAGCACGAACTTGGAAGCACGTATTATTGGTTGTAATGCTCTGGCTCAAGTTATAATATCCTCCCAAAACATCAAGAACCTGGCATCCACTTAAGATATACGGATTAATCGTAACTTGCCGTTGATCTGTCTGATTCTTATATCCGTTAGTAGCAACCGCATAACTTGTGAAATTGTATTGTATGTTAGAAAGTCCGGTAAAGTTGTTGGCATATTGTGTAGCTGTCGCGTTGTAGAGGGATTTTACCTCTTGTGGACTCAACGTACGATTAAATAGCATAAATTCATCAATAGAAACTGGAGCAATTTCAGCACCTGTTGGTAACATGGCCAGATAGAGATCATACATAGGGCTCAAAACAATGGTTGAACTTGTATTAGCTTCATTTACTCCATTAATATAAAATCTCATAAGACTTCCATTGTATGTTCCGACAAGGTGATACCATGTGCCTGCCGTGAGAGTGGTTGTACTAGCCACGATTCCATTAGAGGTTCCATCATTAATAATAAACCAGAAAGTATTATCTCCTCGCTGTCTGAAACCGTATCCTGCTCTTCCTGCAGTAGTTCCCTCATTTGAGACAAGCGTAAAGAACTGTGCGGCCTGTACAGGTCTAACCCATGCAGCCATTGTGAGAAGAGAAACGTTGTTACTGGGTACCTGCGTTATACGGTACCTATCATTAAATCCGTCAAAGCTTGCAGATGCATTGAATATACCTGAAGCGTTTTGAGTAGGTTCAGCTTCCACCATAACCGAGTGATTATAACTACTGAGATCGATAGGATTTCCACTTGCATTATACTCGTCAAATCGAATCCAAAGTTTCAAGTCTCTGTTAAAATCGGTAAATGTGTAATGATTAAGCGATGAATTGCTTGAAACGTTCACATATATCGAATTTCCAGTCTGAGAACTTGCATTGTTAGGTGTTGGATTCGTGAAGTTTATGCGCGGATCAAGATAATAAGTAATACTATAGTTCGTATTGTTAATTCCGACATTATTAGTCGTGTCATTCGCAAGATAATTCCAATAGAAAGTTCCTTCAGAAGGAATTGTAACTGATAGGTTCGTCTCGTTGTTCAAGCCAGTGATACCGGTTACAGTGCGATTAACAACGCTGCTCGTAACATTCCATAGAAGGAACGTTGAATTAGAAAGACCCGCATTATCCGTAAATGAAGCATTAAAACTAATTACTGCAGTTCTTGTATAGGTGTTGTTTGAAGGATTTCTCAAATTAACTCCTGGTGAAACACTATCCGAAGAATTGATAGTGTAATTACTCCAGCTACTTACGTTGAATATAACGGTGCTCGCATTAAGCGCTGTGTAATTGTAACACTGTCCAGCCGGACAATTGAGACCGTCGCGAAGGAGATTTCTCGCACCTGAGTCTGTAAGCAAGCCATAGAATGTAACGTTGGCGCTCTTATTAAGCCCTATTTGTGACGAATTAACAAATGCAAAATTATAATCAAGGAGAACGTCAAAGCTTAGATTCTGACCCGTGCCGTTTACCACGTTCAAAAAGTCAACACGTGATTCCCCAGGCTCAACAATATGCAAAATGCCTCCAGCCCCAACAAACGTGTAATTACGCAAATACTGGTCAACAAGCGTCGTATCGTTAATCCCCGTACTTGAGAAATTAAGATGATATCGCGGTATTGAACCAGGCATAGTGTTTGTAGTTATGTTTGTATTGAAAGGTACATTACTACTCTGCGTTCTAAATGTGAAAATATCTCCTCCTGAACGTAAAATAGTATTATTGATGAAGTTGTTAGCTGATGAACGCTCAACTAGTAGAAACGATGAAGATAGAGATTGATTTGTAGCGATCGTATTCCCATAAAACGTGTTGTTAGTACTATTGAAAAGAGATATAGCTGAAGAGTTTGTATGATTCGTAGTTATATTATTCAAGAAAACGCTGAAATTAGAAGCTCTCAGCAAATAGATTCCTACCGAACGTGAGTTGTTTGTAGTAATCTGATTTGAAGTTATATTAACATTTAAAGAGCCAGTAGATGAAAAAACCGTACCGTTAGCATCCAATCCCCTCGTTTTAATGTCGTTACCAATCAAAAGAGTATCGTTTGTTGCGCCATTGAAATTTATGCCTCTAGCCCCATTTGCAATAGTCGTAATATTATTATTTATAAAACTTAAGTTAACTCCAAACGTGCTTATCGCTGTGCCGCTGTAACTAATAATGGTGTTTGAATCAAAAGTAACGTTTTTTCCCCCAGTAGCCATTGTGATGACTCCGCTTGACCCATTTATTTCATTATTGTATAGACTAAGGTTAACAGGTGCCGCAAATTGTAAAGAATCTGCTTGACTGGTATTAACACTATTATTGTAAACATTTGCGTTAGTTGCTACTGACGTGAATGATAATCCTCGAGCCACTGCTGCACCCGTTCCTTTGGTTATAAGTGAGTTATTCAAAAAACTCGTCGTGTGAGCAGAAGCCTGGAAAAGAATAGCCGGAGCGTTATTACCGATAGTTGTAATCTGGTTGTCATTGAACGTCACGTTGCCACTAGTAGCAGTAGTCAAAAAGTTAATACCTCTTCCACTTACTCCATTAGTAATAATAATATTAGAGAAGAAACTTATATTATTATGAGGGAATGAAACAAATCTAACTCCTTCCGCGTTAGTTCCATTGGTATAAATGGTATTGTTGATAAATGAAAGATTGAAAGATCTAAGAACAAAGGCTACTGGGGCATCAAAACCCTTAGTAGATAGTGTTGAGTTGACAATAGTATAATTGCTAACATTTGCAAAATACAGTGCGGTCCCATTCGTTGAGTTTGTTCGAATAGTAACGTTCAAAATATACCCATGTGAACTTCGATTTGCAAAAATACCATATGACCAGTTACTTGTTGTGTTCGGAAGAAATAGACAATTCTGTATAGTTGTGCCATTGAAGAAAGTGATATTAATTCCATACGTTCTTATGGAAAGCAATCCGTAACTGATATTGTTTCCCGCGCAATCTATCGTGATATTGTTAGCACGTACATTGAAACATGTTCCCGTTGAGCTAACGTTACTCGTTAACGTGTAGGTTGATGTTGAGTTAGTAAGATCGCCACATCCTGCAACATTCGGGTCTATAATATGATCAATCTGTACGCTCCCTCCTACAACACGTAAGTCAAACATGTCCTCAGGAGTCGAGAGATTGTTAAGATAGATTTTATTATAATAGTTATTTGTTAGCGGTGAAAAGAGAGCAAGCAACTCAGTTTGATTATATCGATAGACTTCTATTTGAGGAGTACCATTAATGGCGCGTGGGTAAATGCTTATATCATTTCCGCTTGTAAGCTGATGCTCAAACGTCACGCGAATATACTGGCCATCTGAAATCTCTTCAGACCAGATATCATCAAGCGCCTTAACTTCAGGGTATATGTCCGAAATAAACGATTTATTTTCATCAAGATGTTCGGCTTGGGTAATCACGACAATAGCGAACGTTTGATTACTTAGATGAGGAGCTATCCATTCAAGATAATCATAGATCCCATTGCCATCAGTATCGTTAAGCAAATACACCGGCAAGTAAGTCTGATTTTCTTGCCAATAAATATGTACGTTAGATGAATCTTTCACTCCTAACGTCTCATCAAGTGTTGTAAAAGCAAGTACATTTTCATAATGAATTGTCTCTGGCCCAGTAACATGTACAATTTTTCCTCCCTTAATATCTTCTTCAGAACTCGTAGGAGCCTCAGTGTAATATTCTACGGCTGCACCTGCATCTCCAGGGGCTATTTCAACAGTCACTTCTTGTATTGATTCATCAACCGGTTCTATGACTCTTCCAGTTATACCTTTAACTTTGCTAAACCACCTTGAAAAAGGGCTTTTTTTAGAAACATCGACACGAGCAGTTACTTGTCCTGTTAGAGCTGTCTGGACATTAGTTGACACGTTAGTACCGTTCATGTCTTCAATCTGAGGCTCATCCTCTCCAGTGATTCGAGTAACCGTAATATTTTCAGCTCCGGCAGGAACTTCAACAGTAACTGAACCAGGTTCAGTAGTGTTAACGTACGTAACCCATTTGACTGGTTGACCAAGCACTGCTTTGAATTGTACTGTTGATATATTAGCCTCCAGTATATTAGTAACGTTTGTCGCGTTGGCAACGTTGGTTACATTGGTTGCATTCAATGAAGTCACATCAAGAGGAGATTCCGCAGAGACAATAGACTCATTTGAATAAGAAAGAGTTATAGATAACGTTCCAGCTTCAACGGCCGTTATGTTAAAGGCGCTCAAATCAACAATAATTTGTTTTGTACCTTCGCCTGTAAAGTCAGCTCCAAAACCTTGCTCGTTTTGAGAATAGTCCGTAGATACCGTTACCTTTCTGTTTTCAACACTAACGGATATAGTTCCATCATCCAAAATTTCTTCGCCATTGTGAACGCTTCCTGAAATAAGCTCTGCACTCTCTCCTTCTAGAAGATCGTACGTAAAATCATTCCCCTTAGCAACAGAACCGCTAACTGTTGTATCTTCTGAAGAAATAACCTCTCCTGTTATTCCTCCTGATGAATCAGAAGGCGCGGTTTCACTTGTCCCGCTTGTAGGTTCAGAAGAAGTTGACGGTTCCTGAGATGTTGAAGGCTCTTGAGGAATAGGAGACTCAGCAGGTGCAGGTTCAGGAGTAGGTTCGGAAGGAGTCTCATTTATAGGCTCTGAAGGACTTGGAGAATTACCGCTTGAGCCTGCATCAGAAGAGTGTAAAGAAAGCTCAAAATTAATCGAGGGATACATAGTCTTAGTTCCTTCAAGGCCGTATCCTTGCCCAGACCCATTAATAGTTGTTCCTTGTGCATAGAAGTTACCTTCAATAAGCTCATCAAAAATTAAGTCACTTAGAAGAAGAGTCTTAGAAACGTTTCCTACAAGAAAAGTAACCTCTGTATCTTTAGGCAAAAGCTCTCCCTGTTGTAATGAAAGTTCTAAAGTTCCAGTGATAGTTTCTCCGGGAGTGTAAGATGGTTTGATATCCAAAGCAAAACGTCCTGTTGAGCTGTAAGAGAACCAGAAAAATCCAAAGACAATAGCGACGGCAAGAACAGTAAGAACAATAGCTAGAAAAAGATGATTCTTATGTCCTTGATTCTCTCTGCCGAGATAGGTAGTTACTATTTTTCCATCTACTCGCTTAGTAGTGTACAAATATGGACCATACTTCTTCCCTTTCTTATACGTATATTTTTCGTGCACCACTTTTGTAAGAGAACTATTTATTGGAATAGTTTCTCACGGAATAAGGGGAAGAACGCTTTATAAGGGTTTCCACATAAAAAAAGGCAGTTCTCTTACAGAAAAAAAGCCCTATCTTTTAGACCCATAAGGAGATTTACCGCTTTGGAAAGTGCTATATGTGTAGTTTCCATAGAAATCTCCTCCCGCTGCAGAAAAGTGAACCTGATCATCTAGGTATCCTCGTTGAATCATATCACCATAACCAAGCAAATCATAGAAATTAATAAACCCAGCAAAAGGCTTAGAAAAGGCAGTATTGATAAGATAATCCATTTCAGGTATCCACTGTTCGCTGGTATTATGATAAGAGAGATAAATTATTCCTGCATTAGGTGCTCCGGCACGTACTCTCTGACCAAAAAGAGTTACATTGCGTTTATAGTTTTCAAGCGTGCCAGCCTCATCTCCATCAAGCTTCAAAATGAGAAGTTGCGGATTAGCAAGTCGCAACGTATCTTCAATCACACCAGGCAAAGCACGATTATAATCCACTACACCTATGCCTCCGCGAGCCATACGACTGTAGCTTGTTCCATTAGTTCCTGTACGAGCAATGATTGCATTAAGTTGTGTCCATCGAGGATTAGTTACATTTCCATTAGTAAGACCTACTCTAAGAACATTAAGTGTGGAAGGGGTAGTGTTTGTCAAGAATTGTGCGGAAGCTATACCTACCGTGTTTGAATTTGCGTCAACAAGTCCACGTTGAACACCATTAATAGAAATGTTCATAATTCCAGCACCTGGTTCTTTTACATACACGAGGGTGACGTTCGTACCATAAAATGTTTGTTGTAAATAATTCGATAATCCGTTATCAAAACATCCTATTTTAGAATATATTCCGTCGATAGCTCGTGTCCCGTTTGCATCTCTCGGGCCAGCGTTTAGAGAGTCAATAGCGCATGGGCCTACAACCAAGTAGCTGTACCCCTGTCGCAAATAATTCGCGCCAGCCTGTCCATTAGAAGAAGTTCCTGCTAGAGCTATGTATCCATCTCCCGAATTACCATATTGCGCTTCCATTCTGTTCCTGAAAAAATAAGTCCAGGTATTCGGTCTATGTTCTATAGAGTCTCCGAAAATAGCATACGTTGCTGTCCCGTTTCTCTGGAGAGAATTAAAAAAGGGCGCAATTGCTAAAGTCATGGAAAAATTCATAGGGCGGTTAATAACATACATTCGTTCCTCTGTAGAGAATGAAGCTCCTAAACTATTATTTATAGATGCAGAATAATAATATATTCCGTATTTGAGTCTTTCAAATTTTAGAGAATGGATTCCTGCACTCCTAGTGGTGTAATTAATCAACTGGTGTCTTGAATCAAATAACGAGTAACTCACAGAGCTCTCTCCAGGGAGATCGGTGCTCAAATTGAGAGGAATAGAAAATAAATTAGTAGTCTGAGAAGTTACAATAGTTCCGTTCTGAGGAGTTGAATTAGTAAATGCTATTGCTCCAGTAGTATCAACGTCAAATGAATAAGAGGAAGAATTTACATTTCCAGAATAATCTCGAGCAAAAAATGAAACCGTATAACTTCCAGTTGGAAGCGAAGTTATTTTTTTCGTAAACGTTCCCAAGTAAGTCATACTTTCATTTGTAATTCCTCCGTCGAAAGAATAATAGACTTCTCCAGGCTCATCAATGGAAGCATTAAGAACAAGCGGAAAATCGTTTTGGGAGTATGCTTGTAAAGAAGGCGAATGAACAACGAGACTGGGAGCTTGCTCGTCGGCAACACCTTCATATGAAGAAATAAAAACATCTTCATCTTTTAGTATAGGCGTGTTATTGCCTAAAGAGCTTTCAAATAAAAATCTCAAAGAGACGTTATCAGATTCCGATATAGAAATGTCCTTTGCATGGCCTTGTACTAGTATATGAGAAGGCCCGTATAAGTAAGAATCAGACGTATTTACTCCGGCTTGTACAAAAACAGTTGTTCCCTGAAGAGGTACGCTAACATTAGCAAATACAGAGAGCAAATTCTCTGATGAATCATTATGAAGATTAAGATTACTAAAGGTAATAACTCCTTGACGGTTAAATCGATTATCTTGAGCATATAGCTGAGATACATCATTCTGATTAAGAGTTCTATTGTAGAAAGTCAATTCATCAAGCATTCCCTTAAACGTGTATCCTGCCACAGAACCAACAAACACGTCTCCTGTACTAACATCGAGTTGACCACTATTTGCATTTGATCCTAGAAAAGCGCCATTTTCATATAGTGAGGCCCTATATGTTCCTGAGCCTGTGTTCTCCAGAGTATATACTATGTGCGTCCATCCACTGCTACGTAGATTTTTAGAGTTGATAAGAAGAATGCGTGTAGGATCTTGATTCAAAACAGTATAGACATATAGTCTATTATCGGTATAAATACGAAACACGTATATAGAGTTAGATCCTTTGAACATGAGAAGTTCATCTTCTCCCTGTGAAGAAGTAGAAAATATCCAAAAAGAAATGCTAAAATTTCCTTGAGTAGATTGTGGAGAGAGTTGTGAATTGTGAGGAATGGTTATGTACCCTGTCGCAGTGCCTGGGAAAGATGCAGCCGCATGTCCATTGAAAATTACCGAGGAAACAGTTGGAGAGAAAACAGAAGCATGGAGAGAGTTAGAAGAGTAATCTGGAAAAAATGTTCCTTGTAATTCATTAAAACTATGATAAGCTACAATAGAAGAATCGTCCAGTGCTAAATGAAAATCAGCAAGTGAAAGAGTCATATTTTCTCTCGCTCCTTGAGCAGGATCAATAACTAAATCGAGTGCAGATATGCTTGATACAGATAAAATAAAAACAGCAAACGCGATAAAAAATTTGTTCATAAGTTCTTAGAAAAGAAGCACTATAAAAAGATATCGTTAGTAGGACGTTCTACTCCTGAACGCACAAAGTTGCTCATGTAGTAATTTAACATTACTCTCGCAAACATAATCATGTTGTCTAAATCCTCCGCCAAACGTTTTAGGAATATGCATAAGTTCATGAATAATAACTTTGTCTTGTTCATCTCTTGACATTCTATCGAAGCGCTCAAGAAATTCAATAGCATAAAAAGCTCTGACTCGCATCGCCCGTTGCATAAGCTTGCCAATGGTGTGACAACGTGCAATAGTATATTTAGTTGAGGAGCCCTTACTACGTAAACACTCAACACGATTAATATCCACATGATCCATGTTAAGAGCTTTAACAATCTCAACAAGACGAGCTTTCAAATCAGGAGCCTCTTCGTATTTCATAGTCACCTCAAAAAATCAATAGATAATTAGAATTTAAAGATAACGGTTAGCTTTCACTGGTATCAAATTCACTCGCGCATCCAAGATCACGCGGCCAGTCAACTTTACCATCGTTATCATTATCCCTTCCATCGACACATTGTGAAACTTCCAGATTCCAATTAGTAGCATTCACCGTAACTCCTCCATCTACATATGTGTAACCCCATTGTGTAAGTTGTCGAGCTCGTGCAGTTATTCCTGGCACTCCGAGAGAATTAAACTCTGCACTAGGTAAGGCTAAAAGCACCCAAATTTCCGAATTAGGATTAAGGTACAAGCTCAAAAGATGTGGTCCGTTAACATAATTCCAGCTATGACTTTGAATCGTATATGTGTCTGTGTAAAAATTACCTATTTTGGTATGAACAAAATCCGGTCCACCTATTTCATGAATGAAATTTGTTCCAGGTGCGCGTTGTTTCATATCATCAATCCAGTTGTAACGATCGTACGGTTCCATTCCCGTGAAAGCATCAAGCCCTATTTCTTTTCCACCACGTTGGTATGCCAGATCTAGTTGTTGTTGCAAGAATGCTCTATCAGCAGGATCGCTGTAGTTAGCAATTTTAAGACTCTGAGGGGGCCAGGTATTAGGAACCGGAACAGCTCCTGCATGTCCCCACCAATAACCAAGTGAAATTCCGTTTTGTCCAACACGTAACAGCTCAGATTGCGTTGAAACAAGCATAGGCAACCAGTCCATGAATTGTGGTGGGAAGTTGCAATATGTACACGCACTATCCTTGAAGGCTCCACTTGGCAACCACATCATCGTTCGTTTATATCCCATAGGAATAAGCCTTGCTAGAATCCAGTTAGTAGTGTTTTGCCAACCATAAATATCTGCTCTGTTCCTGCTCGCAAAACCTGGCGGTTCAATAAAATCAGGCAAATACCCTCGAGGGTTGGTAACATCGTCCTGCCATAAAGGATCAGACATACCGAAGCCGGCAACAGGTGTAAGATCTTTAGGACGTGAGGAGCGAGCTGAGTCGTATAAAGAATTAAAGTATTTCTTATACGGAGCAAGGGTTAACAGCCAGTTGCGTGTAGAGCTAAACCTGAACGCAATAGTGTATGACTTCGTCTCTCCTGGACCAATAACGGCTACCTGAGGAGGAATATTTTGAATGTTGTAATGAAGATTATAGACGTATCTTGATGTTCCATCAGTATTCCAGAAAAGCAATGGCTGAATTCCTTGTTTATACTGCATGTAAGGATATTCAAAAGAGGCCCCGATTGACAAATTGGTATTAACTGCTACCATAACCGGAGAATAGATATCTTCATACGGGTAGGGATATTGATAATAAACGCCGTCTCCAAGTGTAGCGTCAGTAAGAGTTCCCCATCCGCCTTTAGAATAGAGATACTTGGGTTCGTTCTTTGGATGATGTATTCCTTCAATCTGAAAATCGGGAAGCTGTTGTCTTTGGGAAGACGGATTATTCACCGTGTAGACTACATCGACTCCTCCACAGGTAGGAATAATATCATATTGTATGTTCAACGCACCATTGCTATGATCAATGTAAAATTTCTCGTTTGAAAAATTATTTCTAACCGCTGTACCATTAAACATAGATATGAAACTCTTTTGCCCATCTGCTCGATTAAAGATAATGGTAGAAACGTTATACAGGTAACTGGTATCATCTGTAAATCCATTACAGAAAGTAGGATCATAAAAAATAACTTGAGGTATACTTCCAATTCCAAGAACAGGACTGACAATAGAAACAAGAGGCATGCCAGTACTATTAACGACGAAATAGTAAAGAGTGTCATTTGAAGCACTAGAGTCTATATCTATTGAGAACAGAGGTGATTCATCAAGAGTTGCAACACGATGAGTTACTAAAACATCAGATCCGTTGATACGTTTGTAAATCTCAATAGAAACATTTGTGCCTTCACAATTAATCGTTTCAATAACTCCTGAAACACGTTCTCCCGGTCGAACCCATAGAGCGATAGTCGCTCCCTGTGTCCAATAAGCCTGGGCAAATGAACACCCTGTAGAATCTATTGGAGTGACAATTGTTTGATTAGGCGTGTCCGTGGTTGACTCATTAGTCGGCAAAGTGATATTATATCCTAGAATAGTGCCGGTCTTAAGAGCAGTGTAAACCACTCCAGCAGAAATAATCCCGAAAACCGCTATCGCTCCTACAAGAATAATGATAATTATAGATCTCTCAATCCCTCTCTTATGCATACCTAATAAAACAAGTGCTCTTATTTAAATCCCTTACTTTATAATAAATTAGAACCGAAACTATCTCTCAATCTTCTGTAAGATCAAATTCACTCGCGCATCCAAGATCACGTGGCCAGTCAACTTTACCATCGTTATCATTGTCCAGTCCGTCAAGACACTGACTAAGGTGCAGGTCCCAGTTAGTTACATTGACTGCGTTCCACGCTTCAACAAAAGTATATCCCCATTGGGTAAGTTGTCGAGCGCGTGCAGTCATTCCTTGTGCTGCCCCTGCTGCGTAAAATTGCTCAGAAGACAATAAAGGAAACACCCAAATTTCCGAATTAGGATTAAGGTACAAGCTCAGAAGGTGCGGCCCTCCAATGTAATACCAAGAATTACTCTGAAGAATATACGTATCCGTATAAAAGTTAGAAATTTTTGTGTGAACAAAATCAGGCCCTCCAGTTTCATGAAGGAAGTTAACTCCTGGGGCGCGTTGTTTCATATCATCAATCCAGACATATCGGTCATAGGGTTCCATTTCAGTCAAAGCATCAAGCCCTATTTCTTTTCCACCACGTTGGTATGCCAGATCTAGTTGTTGTTGCAAGAATGCTCTATCAGCAGGATCGCTGTAGTTAGCAATTTTAAGACTCTGAGGGGGCCAGGTATTAGGAACAGGTATTCTTCCTGCATGTCCCCACCAAAAACCAAGTGAGACACCATTCTGCGCAAACCGCAACAACTCAGATTGAGTTGAAACAAGCATAGGCAACCAGTCCATGAATTGTGGTGGGAAGTTGCAATAATAGCATGCGCTATCCCTGTATATTCCGCTCGGAGACCAAATCATGCTGCGCCTGTATCCGTTACCTGGAAATGTTGCTAAAAACCAATCAGTAGTATTCTTCCATCCATGTAAGTCTAAACGGTCTCTACGATAAGTTCCCGGAGGATCAAGATTATCCGGAACATACCCTCGAGGGTTGGTAACATCGTCCTGCCATAAAGGATCAGCAACGCTAGTTCCAGCAACAGGTCTAAGATCTTTAGGACGTGAGGAGCGAGCTGAGTCGTATAAAGAATTAAAGTATTTCTTATACGGAGCAAGGGTTAACAGCCAGTTGCGTGTAGAGCTAAACCTGAACGCAATAGTGTATGACTTCGTCTCTCCTGGACCAATAACGGCTACCTGAGGAGGAATATTTTGAATGTTGTAATGAAGATTATAGACGTATCTTGATGTTCCATCAGTATTCCAGAAAAGCAATGGCTGAATTCCTTGTTTATACTGCATGTAAGGATATTCAAAAGAGGCCCCGATTGACAAATTGGTATTAACTGCTACCATAACCGGAGAATAGATATCTTCATACGGGTAGGGATATTGATAATAAACGCCGTCTCCAAGTGTAGCGTCAGTAAGAGTTCCCCATCCGCCTTTAGAATAGAGATACTTGGGTTCGTTCTTTGGATGATGTATTCCTTCAATCTGAAAATCGGGAAGCTGTTGTCTTTGGGAAGACGGATTATTCACCGTGTAGACTACATCGACTCCTCCACAGGTAGGAATAATATCATATTGTATGTTCAACGCACCATTGCTATGATCAATGTAAAATTTCTCGTTTGAAAAATTATTTCTAACCGCTGTACCATTAAACATAGATATGAAACTCTTTTGCCCATCTGCTCGATTAAAGATAATGGTAGAAACGTTATACAGGTAACTGGTATCATCTGTAAATCCATTACAGAAAGTAGGATCAAAAAACAAAGATTCGGGAGCGGAATTTATCCCCAAAGGAGGGCTTTTCATAGATATAGATGAATTGTTTGTAACATTAACAACGAAGAAATAAGTCGTGCTATTTGAAACTGAATCTAACTTAAATGAAAAAACGATAGAATCACTAAACGTGATTTCTTTATGATCTACCAATGTATCAGTACCATTTATACTCTTAAAAATATCAATTGACGCTCCCTCTCTTTCACAATTAACTGCCTCAACAATTCCATCGACAGTGTCATTTGAATGCGCCCATAAGATAGATACATCATTTTGAGACCAATAAGCTTGAGTAAATGAGCAAATTGCAGAGAGAGGTTCGTGTGTTGTATCATTAATGAGAGGATTTATTTCAGAAGTATTTTCAGGAGTAGTTAAATTATATCCGAGAATAGTGCCTGTCTTAAGAGCAGTGTATAGTATTCCTGACGTTATTATCATAAAAACAGTTATAGCTCCAACCAAGATAATAATCCACATGGATCGATCAAAACCTCTTTTATACATGCCTGATAAAACAAATTAGTTTATTTAAATCCCTTACTTAGTCATAATCTCAAGACCGTCGCCTTGTTTTAGAACATATTCTTTACCGACAGCTTTCTTCGTTCGAACATCAATAGCCTTTACAAAGTTTTTACCTATATCGCTGTGTAACCGATAAGCAAAATCAAGAGCTGTACTTTCTGGAGGCATAAGGAAACAATCAGGTAACACGTTGCCTTTACTATCTTCAAGTTTAGATCCTGCAGGATAAATAGCTACATATCCCAAGGTCTCAAAAACGGCTTTATTCAATACATCTTGTACACCTGTACTTCCAAATTCTTCAATTACTTTTTGAATAGCTTCCAGCGCTTCTTTTTGTTTATCACTTACTTCTTTCTTTATATCAAACGTCCGCTCACCCGGAACATACTCAACAAGTCCTGCTTTGTCTGCCTGTCGTAAACTTAACTCTCCGTCAGCAAAACAGGGAACGATAGGATATGAAAATTCTTTCTTGATAAGTTCAAAGTTCTCACGTCCACGGGGGCGATCGACCTTATTGGCTGCAATAATCATAGGTTTTGTTTCTTTACGCAAAAGCTGTGCAAACATCTCAAGTTGCGGTTCAGTCCAGTGAGATGGTTTTTCCTGCGCAAAAGGCAATTTTTTAAGGACTCGTTCGATATCAGTAACTGTAACTTTTAAACCTGAAAACTGTTTAGCGAGTGCTTTCGCAAGTTCAGTATGTTCCATTTCAGTTCTTCGTGCAAAAACCATCCAGACTTTCTTCAATATCCCAAGATACCAAAGATCAAGTTCATGTTCAATGAATTTTATATCGTTTGAAGGAACATAATTTGTAGCAGGTTTCCCTTCTGAGTCTGTTTCTCCAGACATATCTACCACATGAATAAATGCGTCAGCGGCAGCAAGGTCGTCTAAAAACTGGTTGCCTAAACCTCGACCTTCAGAAGCTCCCTGAACAAGACCTGCAACATCCATTAACTCAAATGGAATAAAACGTGAGCCTTTCTTAACGTATCCTTCACGAGGATTAGAAACGCGATTAAACTCTTTAGCCAAGTCAGGTATTTTAACATACGCCATGGCGTGATTAGGCTTGATAGTTGCAAAGGGATAATTAGCAATTAATACATCTGCAAGCGTAGCTGCCTTGAAGAACGTACTTTTCCCCACATTAGGCTTTCCAACAATTCCAATTAACACTTGTTTTGAAGAAAAAGAGATGTTATAAAACTACGCCTGATGTGCCAAAAAACAAGCTTTAAATACATTCTTCAGCTCGCTTTTCGGAGAGCCCGTAGCTCAGCCTGGTTTAGAGCGCCGGTCTTATATGACGCGCGTTCACGAGAACGTTAGCTTTTATCGATCCGTCGAAGAAAGCCGGAGCGCCCGGGTTCAAATCCCGGCGGGCTCATCAAAAGAGTATATTATGCAAAGCTACACAAACGATAGTCGTCTCCATCTTTCAGAACTATATAAAAAATTAGAAACTTTGAAAGAATCATTTCACGTTGAAAAAATATATGTTCAGCAAGATAGGACAATAAAAGGGAACGTAGATCTTCCGGTCTATGCGTTCACAAGTAAGAAAAAGGGTCCCGCTGTCTGGATTATTGCAGGGATTCATGGTGAAGAGCCTGCAGGCCCAAATGCCCTAGCCCAGTCAATCCAAGAAATTGTTTCTCTAAGCGAAAAAACCCCTCTCGTCATATTACCTATGTGCAACCCTGCTGGATATAGAAAAAACTGGCGCTATCCTTATTTTAAAAAGAAACCGCGTCATATCAAGGAAGAAGATATTCCTTCTGTAAGTTCATCTGAGCACTATCTTCTAAACAAGCGTCAGCGTGCACGGAGAAACGCTCCCGTCTGCCCGGAAGCTAAAGCAATTACCTCATACGCTTTAGAAAAAGCAAAAAAATATCCTCCTAAACTCGTGATTGATTTACATGAAGATGAAAGCAAGCGAGGTACGTACATATACGCATATAGTCAGAAAGGGCACGATGACCCTATAGCTCAATATATCATAAAAATACTAAGAAAACATAACGTCCCGCTTGAAAAAGATAAACATACTCGATTCGGGGAGGAAATACGTAATGGTATTGTAATGAACGCTCAAGATGGATCAATAGATGAACTCATGTATTCAAAAAAAATAATAGTAAATGGAAAAATCAAAACAGGCCCTTCCGCACCGCATGTTGTAGTAATCGAAACAATTACCGTAGGAATCCCTCTTTCAAAGAGAGTTAAGATACATTCAGAAATAATTCACTCTATCAAAGACTTATTAGCCGTATGTTGACGAGCCATTAGCCGTTTTAATATCTTCTAGAACTTCACGTATAACCTCTCGTAATTTCTCAATAGTTCCCTCATTCATCACAGTCTTATCTGCGAGTGCAAAACATTGTGCGTGTTGCTGGCCGTACTCTGGTTGTCCAATGCCAAGATCTTTTCGTTCAAGTTGTTGAAACTGCTCAAACGTTTGCGGATCCTGTTCACGTGCGCGTTTTACCATTCGAGCGAACCGAAGTCGTGCTGGAGCATCCACTTTTAACAGAAAAAAGTTGCGGGATTCACGAAATACCTCTACTTCTCCAGGATTTCTGATAGAATCGATAACACAGTCAACCCCTAAAGGCAATTTAGGCGTAATTCTACGTGCCCAAACACCAATTCCTTCTTTACGACGGACTGAATCTGCGTATTCTTGTAAAATCGTTCGTGTAGGGACAATGCCTTTTTCTCGCATCTCAGTGCGTATTTCATCAGAAAGTGAAAATCGCTGAAACCCCATTTCCATTAGGATATGTGCAACTTCATCTTTGCCAGCGCATATAGGTCCAGTGAGGCCAATAATCATGTAATTCGTTAGAAATGTGCTTTAAATATCTTATTCTGATCGTTATTTACGACAGAGAACTAATGAGTACGAACCATCATTAGAGATAAATATTTTCGAGTATCCGAAATACATTTTAAGATACGCGAGAAGCTCTTCCTTCCTATAATGATACGCAACTCCTACGATAATTTGATCACCTTTATCAAAATGAATTTTCTTATTTTGGAATATGACTTCTTTCTCTTTTAACAACGTGTGAAAGAATTCGACACGAGAATTTCTAAATCTAACATCAAAAGAGACATCTTCCTTTTTGAGACCTATAAGTAAAGGAATGTATGTGAACAATTTATCAAAGCCTTTATTCTGGCGGCAAGCTTTCACAATGTCCTCTTCAACCTTGTCATTGTTAAGGCCGTTTCCTATAAGCAAATAATCTCCTTCATGCATGCTCGCTCGTACTTCATAGAGTAATTCGTGGATTTCAAAATTGCCTAATGTATTTCCCAATAAGAGGAACAAGTTGTCTTTGAACTCACGCTTGTTGAAAAGTTTTGAAATATTTTGCAAGTTTTCAAAATCTGAAATATTCCACCCTACTCCAACTATTTCAGCAATATCGAGTTTTCGGACGTTTTCAATTGCCTTCTGAACCATGTATCCGCTAATATCAATAGGAAAATAACGTATTTTTTTCCGGTCTCTCATTTTATCAATAAGGTACGCAGCCTTTTTTCCGTTGCCGCATCCCAAATCAATGATGTTAACACTATCACCTTTAATTATTGAAAAAATTTCAGGGTAATTCTTCTGAATGAGATCGTTTTCTTTAGGAGATATCTCTTTCTTATAATTATCAGAAGAAACAAGATCCAGATAAGCCTGTGCCTGCTCAGAAGTTATATACCATAGTTTGGAATCTGCAATATTCCAGACGCGAGTATTTCCCTCTAGAGAGTATCCTCTCTTTAACAATTCCTTAAAAATAAGACTGTGTATGTGCATAATCTTGAAACGAACACCCCTTTTTAATACTTGTGGAAGATTCTTATATTCAGTCAAGAATAGTTCTGCTTATTAACAAAATTATACACCGTTCGAGATATATTTTCTATCAGTTTCGTCGCTGTCTCGGAATCTGTTGCGTTTTTAGTCATTATACATAGAATGTAAGGGTTATTAGGAAGATACACAATTCCACAATCATGTGCTTCCTTATTTGCACCATATACCCCTATTTTATGAGATACGGCGAAATTGTCAGGCACTCCCTCTCGAAGACCGTATGAGAGGTTAGTCTCATTCATCAAATGAAGCAAATAATTTGATGATTCTCTGCTGAGATAGCTTGAAATATAAAGCGATTTGAAAATATTAGAGTAGTCGCGTGCAGAAAGAGGTGTTCCAGAATTGCTTGTGACAATGCTGTCAATAGGTAACCCCATTGCAAGTCGTGCTTCTATTAGTCGCTCAACAGGAATATTATCCGTTAAAGCAAGCGTGGCAGTGTTGTCAGAATCCACAAGACTCCGTTGTATAAGCTCATCGATTGAATATGTGTTGCCCGAATATTGATAGAGCGTGCCAAAGTTGCTGTTTAAATCATCTTGGGTAATAATGATTTTTTTGCTCAGACTTATCTCTCCTTCTTCGACCATTTTCAAAGCCGCTGCAGAAGTGGGAACTTTGAGAAGACTCGCAGGAACAAATCTATCCCGTTCATTGATACCGATCCAAGCTCGTGATTTAAGATCTTCAAAATAGATGGCGACCTCCATAGGATGACTCTCATTTATTATATGGTATAACTGCTGTCTCAGGGGAGCATAATAGAAATGATAGCTATCTTGCGCCTTAAGAAAATCGTTAACTCCAAGATTAGCCACGTTTTCATCTATAAATGAATTATTAGGAGTTTGGTAGTGTTTGAAGACGAACAAAAAAAGAACGGAAATAACGACTAAAACAAGAAAAAGCAGAAAAATGAAAATCTTAAGATTATGCACTTCTCGGCAAAGCTTCTCAGTTATTGAAAAAGATTTGTCAGGTTGTTTATCAGTCTTCATGCTCAATTTGGTCAATAATATAGCGCCGGTTATCCTCTTAAATATTTGCTATATATCGAAAAAACGTCATACAGTAACCTTTAAAAGTCATCTCTCGTTTCTTTGGCAATGCCCTTGTAGTCTAGTGGCCAAGGACGTCGCCCTTTCGCGGCGAAAACCCGGGTTCAAATCCCGGCAGGGGCAGTAGACATTTTGTCCCTCATGCGGCAATGTTTTTATAGCGTTTCTCGATAGAAATTACTATGAAACGCGACGCCAATAACTTAAAAGAACGTTGGGAAAACTGGAAGGCAGAAAACAGCAACAGGATAAAAGGCCTATCTCAATACAACAGTGCCTTGGCCTTGCAGTTTTTATCAGATATGGAACTAGGTCTTAATCTCTCCGTCGATACGATCAAAGGAAGTCGCAGTCCTGCGCGGCTTTTAAGTCTAAAGGAACGTATACTTTTCTTCGGCAAACAATTTAAGAAAACGCCGTTTACACATATTACCAAGGAACAAGCTCACCGTTTTTTTATGGATATGCGCGAAGGTAAAATTACAAAAGTCAACGGCCGTATGTATAAATCGACTGGTGAATACGTTAAGGATTTCAAGTGCTTCATGGCATGGCTCAAACGTACTAAACGTGTCAAAGAAGATATCTCGATAGACTTACAAAGAAAAGACGAACGAAAGCCCGACTGGACATTTATTTCAGAAGAAGATTTTAAAAAATTCGCAAATGAAGCCGATGTAGAATATCGAACACTTATTTGGTTCTTATACGATACAGGCATAAGGCCTCAGGAAGCCTATTCGGTCAAGGTATGTGACTTCTCTCATGGCTTCACCAAACTTCATATTCGAGATGAAATCGCGAAGATGGGCCTTGGTCGAAGCATCACTCTTAGACTTAGTTCTACGCTTCTCAGGGAGTACGTAGCAAGCAAAAAACTAAATCAGGACGATTATATTATGATTAAGCCTCAAAACACCGTAAATAAGTACCTCCAACGCCATGCAAAGAAGCTTTTCGGCATAGGACTTACGAAGGCGCGAAAAAGCTACGATAAGATGCGCATGTACGATATAAGGCACAATAGCGCATGTTATTGGTTAAAACGATACGATAAGACTGCACAACTCATGTATCGGTTCGGATGGGCTAAGGAAACCGAAATCAGGTACTATAGCGAGTTTTTAGGCATGTCTGATGAAATATCTGATGAGAATCTTGTAACAGCAGAAGACAAGAACGCTTTACAAAAAGAAGTTGAACAACTCAAAAAACAAATGCTTACACGAGATGAAAATCGGGATCAAGTCATACATGCTGTGAATAAGGTCGAGGATAAGATGGAGTTATTCGTGGAAGCTATCTTCGAGTCTATGCAGAACAAAGGCAAGTTAAGCAAGTCGACTATTCAAAGAATAAAACTAAAATTCCCTGATGTTTCTCTAGGATTTTAGCTTGATGAATATTTTCGTCCCACGTTCGTTAATTTGTATTCTATTATCCTTGGAAACGGTGACAGCATCAAATAACTCAAGATCCTCACAATGATCTCGCACTGTTCGCCAGTTCGTGTTTGCCTTGCGCTCAATGTCTCCGTATGAATGCTCTTTACCATCGCTCAAGGCCTTAAGAATAGCATATAACACTTCTTTTCTTTTTCTTTTCATCCACAATATTATCGCAACCTTTATTAAGCAGTATTCCACAATATTGTTGTATCAGGAACTATAATCAATGACGTTTTTGACTAAAACCTTAGGATCTGGACTAATGGCTGTTAGCGTTATTTCTATAATCACAGGGTATTATCCACATATAAGTTATGGATATATCATTCCGTTTGTAACTTGTTTGATAGGCTACGGATTAAGAGAAATGCGGTAGAGAAAAGCTTGGCAGTTTTAGGTGAGCCACGTTTTACAATCGATCGTCTAAAGAGTTGAAGAAGATACTCGATAATCTTAAAAAGAAAGAGTTAGTGCCTATTTTGTTGCTGTTGGGAAGAGTTAAAGAGTAGTCTGAGACCGAAAAGCTTTTTAGCTTCGACAATTCGATTTATCTCATGAGAATAAAGCGGTTTCTAGCTTGCTTAGTATTAATGTTCGTAGTTATCAAATCAGGGATAGCTGCGGCTCCCGCATCGCAGTGCATAGATTGTTCCAGTGAAATTAACAATCTGTCCATACGCCTTTCTGAACTACAGCAAGAATTCGATCTTCTGAACAAGTCTTTGGCCAACATGACTCTCGAACGAGATTATTACAAAAATTTATCTGAATACTATCGATTTCTTTACGAAAGCAAGGAAGTCAATGTAACCAATCGAGAGCTCATTAATATCTATAACACGCTTAATCTTTTCAAATCAGATCTTAATATTACTAATACGAAAGTCGATCAAATTGATGAGAGATTAACCGTCTTTTCATTCCAATTCGGGTTATCTATCTTGAGCTTGACAGGAATAAGTGTTGCAATTATTGAAGCAACCATTCACTGGAGAAGAAGGAGAAGACGAAACGATGTTGCGCCTAACTTCGGCTAATCTAAAAATGATTTCGACAGGGTGCATTGTTGTTATCTTAATCATGTTGCCCGTGTTGTTTTTATTTACTCCACGATATTATGATTGGATTAGAGGAGACAAAATTGTTAGTCAACATATCAGAGAAGTAGTCGGCAATGAAACAGATGCGGACAAGATTGCATTAAGATTAATGAACTGGGTCCACGAGAATGTTCATTACCCTCAGCCTCAAGAAAATAAAACTTTATTTTTCTATAATGATGGGTCGGGCATTTACAAGGCAAATAACAGAACTATCTTTTTCTTAAGAAATGGTCCAGCTTCGTGGACAATACTGACGAAAGCAGGTCGTTGCGGCGAAGATGCACGATACTTTGTAGAAATTATGAATAAACTGGGTTTCAAAGCCAGGATAATTACGCCTGTACCCTTAACCTGGGATCATGAATGGGCAGAATATTACAATTCCGCAGGATATAAAATTATTGTGGACCCTTCAAATAATAAAGTAATCACAGATAAACAATCTTGGGTAGCCAATAAAACTATTCAATCTATTCAAGCAATAGATTTAAACGGTAATAAAGAAGATGTCACGTCTGAATATTTGCCTTAATGTTTATTCTTTTTAAGCAAACTGTGTTTTATAAGTCGTCCATAGATCTGTTTTTTTATAAAGTATTCATATGCTGAAATAAGCCCCTTGATAACAATTAAGAAGCTTACGCCTGCAAGAAATGTTTCTTCATATTCGATTGTAAGTAACCTGCCGAAAGTTAAGTTCAATTTAATAAGAATTTCTTCAATTGGGAGGTTAAAGTAACCTTTTAGAACGCTCAGAACGGTTATAGCGGATGATACTAAAATAAGGTTTATGAGGAATTCTAACCTCTTGCCTTTAATTTTGTCTAGTTTAATGATCAATTTGGCAGTTAATACTGCGCCAAGGACCAAATAAGCTAGGTGGGCCATTGAATCAAGAAAAGAGATAGTAACTGTAGGAAACATCTGAAAGGTAGTAAGTGCTACCACGATTCCAATAGCAATAAGAGATAAATAGAAAATAGTTACTTCCAAAGACGCATCTTTCTCCTCTTTAATGGTCAAACTTTTAATAAGCAGCACTATTATTAAAGAACTAGCTATTCCCATAGCTGCCGCATAGATAGGATTTACCTTGTTTAGCGTATCAAATGATAGGGGTAAAAGAGCAATAAAAACTCCAAATATGAGTATTATCCTTTCATTATCTCGTAAATATTCATGAAGACTAACTTTCGATGTACTCATTAAGAAGTGTGTTTTTTGAAGTATTTAATTTATTTTATATTAGAAAAAACTATAAGTCTTACCGTATTAAGGATTAAATGTATCCAAAACATTTTTTTGAAGGATTTTGGGAAAGCGAACAAAGAAACGAGTTATTTGTGTGTATGCCTTTTCATGATAGTTGCGATAGTAGGTTCAATGAAATCTTTAAGATTGCGGCTAAAGAAGTCGGGCTGAATGCAATAAGAGTAAAAGAAGATATAAAGCCGAATGAAATTAAATCAAAGATTCTCAATGGTATTGCGAATTCAAAGCTAATTTTAATAGACCTTTCGAACGATCCTAAATCATCTTGTGAGCATAAAAATCACATCAATGGAAATGTTTTATACGAAGCAGGAATTTCTCATGCATTAAGAGAGCCAGAATCTATTATTATGGTAAGGGAAGAGAAAATCGATGATAACGTTGATTTTGATATTAAAGGAATGACCATTAATTCTCCGCCTTCTAACAAATTTACTAAAGATTGGTTAGTTGATCTTTTAAGAAAATCTTTGAGCTCTTATGAATGGTATAGGAGCAAACGTGTTGAAGCTGTTGCTAGATCAATTGATGACATTTGTTTAAAATGGATGATCGTTGTTGGAAGAAGACCAGACGGATACAACCATTTTAACACCCTTACTGTAGAAAATTTGTTAGAAAAGCAATCTATTTTAAGACTTCTGGATTTGGGAATTTTAATATTCAATACTGGAAGAGAACGAGCTCCTCAAGAGCATGCTTATCATTGGAGCTCGTTTGGTAAAGAGGTATTAAAATACCTCGGGATACCTCAATTTACCTTAGAAGAATTTCAGAAAGAGCGACCTGAAGAATATGCGGCAATTAAAAAAGCTAATGAAGAATGGGCCCTAGCTCATAAGGTTGCTTGACATGAATTGGGCAGAGTTAGGCACTATATCTGGGGCAATTATAGCGATCATAGCGCTTCTTTGGAATATATTTGAATATCGTGCCAAACGCCCGCGTTTACTAGTAGAGTATTATATGGGGATAATGCTATTTGAGGGAAAGAATCTTCCGGCTTTTCTGATTAAAGTTTCTAACAGAACCCAACATAGGCTGATTATAAACGGCGTGGGAGTCCGCTTTAAGCGGGGAGCACTTCATTCAATGGGTCAAGGAGATCTACCAAAGGAGTTACTCTCAGGAGATTCGCATATGGTATTTATGGATGTATATTCTCTGGCAGAAATTCTTAGAAATAATGGTAAAGCTAGATACATTTGGGCGAAGGACGCGACAGGACGCGAATTTCGAGGTAACGCTAAGGGTCTAGGGATAAACGTTAGAGCGACCATTAAGATAGCCGACAATCAGAAAACAGCTAACTGACTAGGAGCAAGGACGCTTGATATAATAAAGACCCTACATGGATGAAACTTAGCAATGTTTAAAAATAACTCTAAGCACCTTATTTTATGAGGACCTCTTGGTTAGTGGGCGCCGTAATTTGCTTTTTTATTGGTCTTGTTCTAACCTTTACCGTAATTGGGGCGATTATTGGCATTCCCCTTATCATTCTGAGCATACTTTTGCTTTTACTGGGCATTATACTCCCTGGACAAAAGAAAGAAGTACAAGTTCATATCCATAATCATAAGAAATAACATGTCTTTAAAACAAAAACTAGCTGTTCCGCTTATTGTAAGCTCATTAACAACTAGTGCTTTAGCACAATCTACACTGTACGATGATTTTTCTTCAGGAACTCTTAATACTCTTCTCTGGCAAGAAAGTTCACAAGCACCGTATCCTGATTTTCATGGAATAGACCAAGTAAGGCAGACTTATCGAGTTATACAGAATACTATGGGGGATCGAGGAGTTGTTCTAACTCCTACTAGCACGTTTAACGCAGGAGACATTTTTGAATACGATGTTATCTATAATGCAGGTACGGGAAATCATTTATTTCAATTGTTCCATAATGGAGGATATAACGGTTCTGTAAACCCCAATCCAACACCAATATCCGGCAGCATCGGTATAGGCTATTGGAATCAAACGCCTGATGCGAGCAACGGGCTAGGAACCTATCATTTTGAACACGATTTCCTAGAAAACGGGCAGATTCTAGAAACGGTAACTCGACCCGATCATTCTATCAGACAATATACGATCTCAAACTTATCTGAACCCTACACGCTGGGCTTGAATGTTCATACGGGGCATAATGGATTAATGGATTTTGAAATCGATAACGTCTATATTTCACAAATTCCATCGCCTGCGCCAATTGGACTGCTGGGTTTGGCAGGTATAGCTGTTTCACGCAGAAAAAGATAATTTTCTAAGCAAAATGAACGTAATAGATAAACCAAAAAATCTAACTGAAAAAGAATTTACTAATAAGTTGGAAAATGGCTATACCCTCTTTGTTCGTTATAAATACTCGAGAGGTAGCGACTCCTATCTGCTTATTTATCAGATATCTAGGCAGAGAAATACTGCTTATCCTTATGTTCTTACAATAGAAGAAGGAAGTCAAGACTTTGATTATGCATTGGACGTGTGTAGCGAAAGAGACATGGTAATCAAATTTATCTCTATTGAGAAAGCAATTACTTATTTAAAAAATAAAGAAGATTTTAAAATTGAAGATTGGACGTATACTTCTGAAGGAAGAAAAAATAAAGGATACACTTGACCTCGACAATCCTTAAATATCCTTGACGTCTAAAATGTATACTAATCTGCTTTAAACAAGTACGACCCATAGAAACTGCCAAAAAGGTGCATAGCGCGACAGGCAGGCGTACTATTCATTTTAGTCTTAGTTAATAGAACGTCACATTGCTCGGCGCATGTGGTTTGCTGCCTGCATAAGCAAAGAACGCATTCTGTGTGCCAGTCATATTCAGCATGTTTCCAATCGCATTGTAAGCAAATTGTAGCGTCGTTACCTGCGTATCGGCAATCTGAGTGTAAGTCAATCGATTCAATGAGTCATAATTCATTGTAATATTTCTATTGTGAATCGTATCATTAATCCCATTAACGTTTCCGATTGGATCATAGCTATAGTTTAGGGCTTGCTTATTTGAGGTCTTTATTTGTTTTAACCTAAATGTATCTAAGAAATACGTATAATTGGTGACTAATGTATTGTTGTAGACTATTCCGAGAGGATTATTCTTTTCATTATACGTTATATTCGCGATGCCTTGTATATTCGATAAGATGCCCTGTTCATTATAAGTGAAGTTAACGGTCTCTCCAGAAGGTAAAGTATGCGTAAGGACTCTATCCGAAGCATCATACGTCCAGTTTTGTGTAGTCGTGATGCTATCGATCGTTTTTTGTTCACTCATTTTTCTGGAACGGTTATCATAGGTATAATTAATAACGAAACTGTTCGAAAATATGCGTGTCAAGGTACTATTGAGTGCAAAATCGTACACGTATGTAATGTTATCTGTTGAAGAGTTCTCATTGACTTTTCTATTAAGATTATCATACGCAAAGGTAACATTCTGTCCCAAATTGTCCGTTTGTTTTATGAGATTGCCATTTAAATCATATTGATATGTCCATGTTCCTAGATCTGGATCAATCATAGACGTTTTCCTTCCTAATGAATCGTACGTATAGTTGAAGGCATTATTCAACGCATCTTTAATGAATACCAACTCATCAGCACTATTATACGTGTATCTTGTGTAATATATTTCGCCACCGTTTCTTTCAACAATACCGGTTATTTTGCCGTAAGCATTCAGCGCATAGTCTTTTCGATTTCCGTTTTCATCATAAACCGTAACGTTCCACCCGTTATAAGAGAAGTTTTTGAAGGTATTATCTGGATTAGTTACTCGTACAAGACGGTTGAGTACATCGTAACTGAAGGAGGTGCCTGCAACAGTGCTATTTGGCATGGAGTAATTAGCGCTCGCGGCAATAAAGTAAGGATTGCTCTGTTTACTTATTCTTCCTAAGGGGTCGTAGTAAATATCCAATACTATCTGTTGCGAATTAGGCGCTTCTACCTTTGTCTGTATCAATCGCCCGAAACCATCATAAAACTTATAACTATCTATAGTACCTGTCTGACCGTTTTGTTCTCGTTGATTTACCAAAATAGAGCCTACGGTTCCAGCCGTAAAGTTATAGCTATAGTTTTGTGTTGGGAATGCAAGCGTGTCTAAAGGTAAAACGATTGTCTTTTGAATAGCTAGCGAATCATATGTATAGTTCTTGAGGAACTGATTTGAATCTTTTTCAGCTAAAAGATTGCCTGTACCTAAATCATAAAAGTAGTTAGTTGTTTGATTCTTTGCATTAGTCATATTGTCTGGGAAAGTATTAGTCGTATCTTGCGTCCCATAGGCGTATTTAGTAATCTTTCCATTAGGATCAGTAGAATTAACCATATTTCCAAAACTACTGTACCCATAAAGCGTTATGGCATTTCCTCCGCTCAAGGAATCTTCTTTTCGAGTAATATCTCCTTTAGTTGGAGCAACACCAAAAGCAAGATTATCGTAACTATAGAGTGTATTTCGCAATATCGTAGCGTTATTGGAATCAATAAGTGAATAATTTATCACCTTATTAACTATCCAAGCATTGGAATTGTTTGCATACACGTATAACTCAAAACGATCATCGTTAGCATTCGCAACATCTCCTAAGCTATCCTTGTAAACTAGATTACCAAATTGGTCATAGGTATAGGTATTATTCCGTATCTGAGGGTTACCAAACGTGCTATTATACGTTCGTTCAGAATCCTGCACTAAATTTGCAAGATAGTAACCGTTTTGAACTGTTGTATTCCATTGTTGCTCAGAAATTCGATACGGATTACTTTGATTGTCATATTCAGAGGTTTGATATTCCTTGCCAACACGACCATTATCTTGATGAAACCGATGATAGATTAATGCATCACCTGTCTGCTCAGAAGCAAAATTAAATCCTCTAAATTCTTTATTCCCATAGTCATACAGTCCATTGCTGAAATTATAAACCGTACTTGAAAGCGTATTTTGTGCTCCAGGAACACTATTATTCTTCGTCACATTAAATACAAGCCACAGATTAAAGTTAAGATCGTTCTTACTATCATTTCCGGTATTATTAGAAGAAGTTGATTTTTGATAACTAAGTGAAAGCCCGCCTCCGAGAGAGAAATCAATCTTATTAAGCAAATAACTAGCAACACCATTATCTAAGAATGAGAGGGCTACAGGAGCACTAGGGGACTGAGCTTGAGCCCTATATATGTCAACAAGCCCATCTCCATTCAAATCAACTAATCGAGTTCCTGTATCTGCTCCACTTTCTCCAATAAATGCTGCAGATATATTTCCCGAACTGTTTCCATCATAGTACCAGGTATTATTTGCCCAACCCGTCCCATTATTGATATAGGTATACATATTAGGGTTCGGAGTTTGTCCTTGAACATGGAATACATCAACCAATCCATCTCCATTCAAATCAACTAATCGAGTTCCAATATCCTGATTAAGACTATTAACCAAGCAGGATTGCTGATACCCACTTCTACACCCATCAAAACTCCATGATGAGTTAATCCATCCTGTTCCGTTATTGAAATAAGCTGACACATAAGGATTAGGAGTCTCTGCCTGTGCTTGTAGCAAATCAACCAATCCATCTCCATTCAAATCAACCAATCGAACTCCAAGATCATGATTAAGACTATTAACAAAGCAGGATTGCTGATACCCACTTCTACACCCATCAAAACTCCATGATGAGTTAATCCATCCTGTTCCGTTATTGAAATAAGTGTGTACATGAGGGTTAGGATCTCCTCCTTGCGCTTCATATACATCAACCAATCCATCTCCATTCAAATCAACCAATCGAACTCCATTATCTTGACCTGCACCGCCTACAAAACATCCTTCTTGACGGGTAGCATTACATCCTTCAAAGATCCATGATGAGTTAATCCATCCTGTTCCGTTATTGAAATAAGCTGACACATAAGGATTAGGAGTCTCTGCCTGTGCTTGTAGCAAATCAACCAATCCATCTCCATTCAAATCAACCAATCGAACTCCAAGATCATGATTAAGACTATTAACAAAGCAGGATTGCTGATACCCACTTCTACACCCATCAAAACTCCATGATGAGTTAATCCATCCTGTTCCGTTATTGAAATAAGTGTGTACATGAGGGTTAGGATCTCCTCCTTGCGCTTCATATACATCAACCAATCCATCTCCATTCAAATCAACCAATCGAACTCCATTATCTTGACCTGCACCGCCTACAAAACATCCTTCTTGACGGGTAGCATTACATCCTTCAAAGATCCAGTTACTAAATTTGGTAGCATTTGCAGCAGCAATATATCCAAAGATAGTAGGAGAAAGTGAACTGATACTATCGTTTCCATATTCGGTGATAGTAGAAAGAGATTGCAGCGTTCCTCCATTGCTATCTAGTACACTATAATTAAAGACATATTTTTTAACTAGCGCGTTACTTACATTAACATCTATCTCGCTAAGCATGCGAGATTGTTTGATCTTATTGCCATATTCATAAGTAGTTCGTGCATTGAGTCTATCTGTTAATTGATAATACAGATTAACTTTTCTACTTCGATCATTATTATATTCAATACTATTCAAGTAAACTGTTCCATTATCACCAGAGAAGGGATTTTCACTATAATTGTAAAATATGGAATTATTGTACGTATCATTAACTAAATCCAAACTCCAGCGCCACGTATAATTGCCTTGATTGGAAATAAGTTCTGAAAAATTATAGAATCCGAATTGGTATGACGTACCCTCTGTAGTACGTACCCTCCAGTAAACGCCTTTTTCATTGTTGCCTCCACTTACGTTTTGGATATTAAGAAAAGACTCTATTTTGGTATGAAATCGCTTATCTACTGCAGAATATACTAAATCATATGAAGAACCGTCTAAAACAAGGATAAATTCATCATCAGAGATATTTTGAATAGTGTAATTAGTGTCTCGTTGAATATAATTTTCAGAAAGGCTCCATCCGGTCCCTAAAATGCCCGGTCTCTGCTCCATCGCTTGACTATTATAGAACAAAGTAAGACTTGGCTGTAATTGATTAGTTCCCTGAGGCATTGTGATTGGATGCGTATATACCGCAGCACCCGTAAATGGATTTACAATAAGGTTATTCTTTACATCAAGCTTTTGCTGCTGAGGGACTGTCGCGTCTTCTATATAGTAAGTATATGCAGTTCCTATAGCAGCTAAGCTAGTTAAGATTATAGCGGATACGAACACTATCAAACATTTTTTAGTGTTTATCATTTATTATGTTTTATAAAAATTAAGCCTATTAATATCAATAATAAAGGAGAGAGCAGAGGAAAGAGAAATACTAGCGGATAAGTTGATAGTTCAGATAGGGGTACTAACGGGTAGACAATTAAGAAAAGGAAAAGTATGATTAAACCCCCTGTTAAAGAAAAAATACCCATGTGGTTTAATGATTTTTTTTCTAGATTTTCAATTTTATTATTTACATTTAATTTGAAAAAAGAAAATAATAACAGGGCCGCAGGCACATTAAAAATGAGAAAGTTAAAAAAATATATACTGAACTCCCTTGAGTGGCCTATGATGGAACTCCAAAAAATATAATGGAATGCTCCAAATAATACGCTGAGCATAACTAACGTCCAATAACTATTTACCTTTTTCATTATTTATCTTATTTACCTCCCTTTTTATTACTTTGCGAACAAAATATACAGCCCTTCTTATTTTCTGATTTTTTACCGAATAAGTTTGAATAGGACCTAGATGAAATTTTATTGCTGTTTTGAAAGGAAGTTGTTGAATCGCTTTTAGTGTCCTTAGATTTGGTTAAATCTTTATCCTTCAGATAATTAAGTATGTTTTCTTTAGTTATTTTTATATTTTCAATGCGAGCATCAGAAATAAAATGATTTATTTTATCTGAAGTTGATGCGTCAGGGCCTGCGGGGTAACCTCCTTGGTGTATGGTATCTCCAAAGACATGTAAGTATCTTCCCGCATCGCTTTCTCCTGCATTATATGCTTCTGTAAATTTTTGCGCATTTTCTTTAAGTATGGTTTCCTTATCGTGATTATTAATTTCTACAGCTAGATGATAATCCCTATATCTTTCGCCCTCTCGATAATAATCGGGATTATTAATATTGAAATCTGGCTGCATGGAGGCATAAGCTATCTTTATAGAATCGATTCTATCGAATCCTAACTCTCTAAGTGCATTGTATGATCCAATAAAATGATAAGGGGTAGCCGAGTTCCCATCAGGATCCGTATACTTATACGGGTTATTCAACACATAAGCATATGGATTCAAATTCTGTGGGTCATATACCTTCTTTACAACATCAGGCTGTAAGAAATGCATAAACTGGCTACTATAATATCGCGCTCCGAAGTAATCAAAACCTGTGCCTCGATCTTCCTCCTTGCCTGTAAAGAGATAACGGCTGTTAGCAGAACCTGAGTAAATATCTCCGTAAGGCAAATATACATTATCTTCAACAGCATCCCCGCTTTGATTCGTTACAAGCGTTGTTGAACCAAGATGATCTGGATGATAGTACACTTTATTGCCGGCACCATCTTTCATAGCTAGAATTTTATCGTTAGCGTAATAATACGTCTCATTATACTGCGTGCCGTTCGTAATGCGCACATTAATGAATTCGTCATCTAGATAATAGGTTGTTCTATTAGTGTTATTGCTGTCTATATTGTACTCAACTTTCTTCAATCTATTTCCCTCATGATCGTAGACATATTCTTCTATTATTCTGCCAGAAGCATTATTCTGTCTAACTCGAGATACGCGATGCCATCCATCGTATTCCAAATATTTATTAAATCCTTGAATAAGATTTCCATTCGCATCATAAGTCAAGTTATATGACTCATACGTGTGTGTAATAATGAGTACTGGTCTATTTGAAGACTTAGTGGCAGTGCTGGAACCAAGAGTAGCAGTTCCATTATAGTCTGTAACAAGTCCTGTGCTAAATATATCGCTTGTTAAACTATTGTGAAGGTCAGTAAGGGCCTGAGATGAAAGAGTATAATTCCTAAGCACACTATTAGTTGTTACTAAACTTCGATTATATTCGGTTCCGTTGCCCATATCGCTATAAAACTGACAGTTTCCATTCGGGCAATCGCTTGAAATATTAGCATAACCAAAACTTGGCTTTTCCATCTGCATAACGCTCACATTAAAAGGGAAGCTAGACGCACTAACAACAAAAGCGAGAGTAGCGTTTTTAATGATTGAATTATCAGGTATGGAAGATACATTCCAGTCAAGATCTCCTCTGGATGAATTGGAAAGTGAGATAGTTACAGGATTATCGTAACGCTTATAGTCTTGTGTAGGCGGGTCAGCCTGAATAGTTGTATTTGATACATGTCCATTCCAAGCAATAAAGCTATTATTTAGAGTTATTGTAGGGTCGATTACAAGAGGATAAACTGTCCTTGGACTATTTAAGAACCTAATAGGAACTTGTATCTTAATTGTCTCGCCCTCCTCAAATAGATTGAGGTATTCGCACTTAAGCTGTGCGTCACAAATGTAAGGTCTTTCAAAGGTAAACCTACCTTCACCAGATCGACTAAAAGAGATATTAAAATCTCCTTCAGAGAGATTTCGAAGTGGTGTTTTTAGGATAATAGATTCTTTTAGTTTTTGAGGCAAGTATTGATATTGAACATCAACAAAACCTGGAACAACATCCTGATATGTAAGAACACTTCCATCAATAACGGGGTTAAATATAAGAGAAGAACCCGTTACATCATTCATGCGCATAGCGTATTGCTGACCATCACGAGAGGCAGCAACATTGCCCTGATTATCAGCCTTAACACTAAAGTAATAGGTCTGCGTACAGAAAGTAGTTATTCCGCCTGAAGAGCAATCATGCCAGTTTTCATCAATCTCTTCCCACTTGTTGTTTCTTAGAAAATATTTTTCATAAGAATAAAGAGTTGTCTGACAATTTCCGGCTTCACACGTTGTTTCCCAGTTTGATCCTTGTGAAGAAATATTTTGTGGCAATACTTCAGGAGAAGAACCGACAAGAGAAAGGCTCAAAACAACAAATAAGAATGTAGCTAGAAGTATTCCACCCCTCATTTGAAAACAAGAAAGGATAGAGATATATAAACATTGGTATCTAATTACAAAAAATTGAATTATGAATTATTTTGAATACATATGCATATTAAAAATAAATTAAAATAATTCTATATTTTCTAGTACGAAATATATAGCATATTACTGTAAACTATTATAATAATAAGGAGATACGAAAAAATATAAACCCTTATGCATTCGTATGCAAAGCTATCTAGAAATAGTTCATAAGAACATCCCTGTAAGGGAAGGACAAAAAGTCTGGTTTGCGGCAGGGGCAATAGACATTTCTCAGAATATTAATAGCCTAATAAGCAGAAATATATCTCAATTAACTCGCTCAGCCACAACAAGCATATCTCCTCTTAATCGAGGAATAAGATCACAAATTAGTTTGCCTATTGGATTAAAAAGATATTCGTTAAGATAGAATTTTTTAGTGACTTTAAAACCATTCAAACGCAGAAGTTTCTCTATCATCCCCATAGTGAAACAAGATATATGAACGATACTACCGTCGAGATCTTCAACACACCAGCGAGGGTTATAAAAATATATTAAACTAGAAGCATTAGGCGTACTTATGATTATTCTTCCATGTGGCTTGACTAACTTGCAACAATTTTCAACAAATTGATACGGATTCTTCACATGCTCAATTATTTCAGGAGCAATAACGGTGTCATATGTGTTTTTTATATTCCAAGAAGTCTTATTTAGGTCTTGGACTATATCTGAGCCAGGTAAAATGTCTACATTAGTAATGTTGAAATTTTTTGCAATGTAAGAGTTCAGACTTAATCCTCTTTCCTTGTTAGACCCTCCCAAATGTAAAACAGTTCCTTTACAGTTCTCTTTAGTAATTCTAAATCGTTGGGGTATTTTCTGATAGTTCCTTACAACTTTGCCCATCAAAACAAATAGTTAGGGCATTTAAATTTCTTTGCTATTTTATCCCCTAAAGTGAATAGATTGCAGGTGTTTGAGCTAACGATACCTTTAAAGATGGCTCATTCATGAAAAATTATGCAGGATGGTAAGAGATTCACCGAAAAAGATGAGAGTAGCGAGATTCATGCTAAAGGATCAGAGAGACTCATAGGCACGCGTTTAGATGAATATGAGATAGAACGACTAAAGAAAGCAACAAATAAAAGTTGGTTGTACGTTGCTACAGACACACATCTGAACAGAAAAGTCGCCCTCAAGGTTCTTAAACCAGGTTTAAGTGCCGAAAGAGAAGTATTCTTCAAGAAAGAAGGTCATAAATTGGCTGGATTAAACCATCCGAACGTTGTCCCCGTTTATAGTGGAGGTGAAGATAGAGGTTACAAGTATCTTGCTATGCAATTGATCGATACACCAGACCTTCAAGAGATTATACGAAGCGGTAGAAAACTCCCTCGAAAAATATCTCTCGAGTCAATAATGTATCAAGTAATTAGCGGTACAGAACATTGCTTAGAGCAAGGGACTTCTCATGAAGACATAAAACCTGCAAATATAATGCTCATGCCACAAGGGAGCGTTATAATGGTTGATTTCGGAGTACGATCGACACGGGACGCATCATCCAATGATTGTATCGGAATAGGGAACGTTGCACAAGCACTAATTAATAATTCTCCAAAAAGAGTGCCTCGTGCTCTCAAAGATATAGCTAGTCATGCGACAAGGGGAGACTATTCGTACGTACAAGAACTAAAAAATGATTTAAAGAAATATACTCGAAAAAGACTTGCAAAAAAATGGCTTGGATACGTTGCAAGTGTGACCCTAACCGGTTTAGCAATTGGAATTGGAAACCGTCATGTAGAATATCAAAAATCAGGAGGGTATCTTGCCGATCGCATTGCCCTCACCAATGTAAATGACCCTCGTTTCGAAGTTCTAACAGATAATCTAAAAATTAAATTAGCTGATAAAGTAAAACGTGTTGCACAGACAGGCACGTACACTGACAGCGTCCCCTTTGCAACAGTTCGTAATACGGGCAAATGGTTCCCGAACGATAGAATCGACTATTCTACAGGATTCTGGAGAGGAATACTTTGGGAGGCGTCTCGTTTCACACAAGATCGAACGCTTGAGCAACTAGCGCGAAAATCAACAGAAAAAAGTTTATTTGCGCCTGAAGATACGCAAGGTAATACCGCAGTTCGTCTATTTTATTCGGATGCTGAAGCATTCAATAAAACAGGGGAAGAAAGGTATCGAGATGAAGCGTTAAAGGGTGCATCCTCTTTAGAAGAGCAATTTAACGATAATTTAGGATTTATTAAAATTACAGACGAGCCGTTTGCAATAACATCTACTATGTCTGACACAGTTCCTTTTCTCTGGTGGGCCTATGAGCAAACAGGTAATGTAAAATATGCAAATGCTGCTCAAGCTCACGCAAAAGCAATAAGTCGTTTCAATATGCGGGAAGATGGCTCAGTAGTGGAAAGAGCATATATTGATCCGCTAACAAAAACATCCATTCGTGGAGAAAATCCTGCAGGGATGACTGGAGAAAGCACCGTTTCAAGAGCTCAAGCGCAAATGATTATAGGTCTTGTCGAAACATACAAACATACGCATGATATTGAAATGTTAGAGCGTGCTAAAAGATCAACAAAGTATTTCTTAGATCAATTACCTCCAGACAGAGTGCCTTGGTATGACTTCAAGGCAATTTCGAGTTATAAAACGCACAAAGATAGCTCAGCCGCGGCAATGGGTGCATATGGGATTAATATGTTAGGTGAAATTACTAAAGACGAAACATATAGAAATGCTTCAAGAGAAATACTCAAATCTCTAATTACCCAGTATACTTCCTATTCAAATAGTGATGAAGGATTGCTTAAGCATGGATGTTTCAACGCACCATACAACTACTATACTGATTCATCGCTTGTTTTTGGAGATTACTATTTTCTGAAAGCTCTCAACTGTATGGGGCGCAAGGATTAGGGTATCCTGGAGGAATCTCGCAGTCGATTAAGGTCTGATTGAAAAAATGAGTTGGGCCAACAGTAGTATTTAGAGTGTAATTACGTACAAGCCAAATATAACTTTTAGGCGCTCCCCCAATAAGCATTCCTGAATAGAGCATCACTACACCATTGCTAGTTTCAACAGTTATATTTTCATCAAGCACGTAGACAGCATCATCACCCTCCGCAAAAGCAAACGTAAGAAAGAAGATGCAAATAAAAAACAAGCTACTGAATACAATCAACCTCACTTAGATAATAATGAAAAAATAATTTTAAACCACGTGAGAGAAAAGGGATAAACTATTGTTAAAAATGATAAAATTAAACATTTAGTTCAATAGTTAACGAAAATAAGTCCTTTATGTCGTTACATATGAGGGAAAGATAGAAAATCCCCTCACCTTGTATTTTTGAAAGTTTCAACATTAATTCCTTATTTTTATCAAAAAGAATCTCGAACGCTGCAACATCATACTTGTAAAATGCTTTATACAGTTCTTCAAGATGCAGATTAATATCCTTAAAAATTGCAAGGTACGTTTTATCTGGTTTTTTGTTATTTTTTGACATGAAGTTGTAGAAATCTTTGTAATGATCGCTTATCTTCTCCAGCTTTCGCACAATTTGCGACAAAACGATAGGCTTCCGCTCAGGCAATGGTTTCTTGACAAGGCTTCGTAAACAGTAGTTGCTAAATTTATTAACAAGATTATCTACCAAATTAACGCGTGTTGTCTGTCCGTAAGCACCACTTTCAACCAACGTTTGCAACTCTTTAGACAAGTCCGTAACAAGAAGCCAAATGCGTCTTAATGCATTATCAAATTCGTCAACACTATGCCCTGTCAAATCCTTAATAGTACAGCTATGAGAATTCTGACGTATGATTTCAAAGCCGGTAAGTTCTTTTGAAAGTATTTCTTGTATAGTCTGAATGTAACTCGCATCAGTATACGTAAGAGTTATCTCGTCAGCTCCTTGCCTATAGGAAGATGTGAGAAAACTTTTTCCAACACGCTTCAAGTCGTGTATATCAAGTTCTTTTGTACGCGTTACCGTAACTTCATCAAGAGTAATGCGGAGCTCATCACCATGTTCAGTAACTGTAAGCTCATCACCTTTCTTTATACCGAGGCGTTTGACCCATTTAGAAGGAAGCGATACAGTCATGGTAGCTGGCCCATGGAGCACAATCTTTCGCTTCATAGTATTAGACATGCTCCTGACTTTATATATATTATTAAAATATAACCAGTGTACACATAATGTGATAATAAGATATATATGCTTTTTTTGAGATACTGGATAAATAAAATCAAAAGTTATCATGGGCACGATAATAAACACAAAAAAGCAAGGGAATAAAATTGTGTCAGAAGTTCTCTCAGATTATGAAGAATATCTCCAACTCAAAGGTCACCTTGAAAATATACGTATATTCTCTGAGAACATTGCAGAGGTCCAAGCAAACATAAGTCAGCGTGGAAAGAACTATGCGACAAAATACTTTCTCATACCTCGCCAGTTTAGAAAGGGTCTAAAGTTTGACAACGCAACTGCCTGTCAAAAGATGGAATTTGATGATAAGATAATATTCATCTATGTAATTGATAAGCTAAAGTCTAATCCCTCGCGTAGAGAAATTGCCTTTAGAAAAATAGATGAAAAATACGGCAGTTCAAAAGAAATCAACGTAAGTAAGCATCTTCCCAATCGCGCATTAAGTCCTCGCTAAATGAAATCTTATTCCCTTTAGGCAAAGAGTTTGAGGGTTTCATGAATCTGTAAAAAATTCCGAGTAAAATTCCAATCCCGACCCCTGAGAGATGCGCAATGGTACCTACGTTGCTAGGAATAAATGTTCCAATTATGTCTGCTCCAATCCAAATAATACCTGCGACAAAAAGAGGCATAGGCATCCCAAACGCCCATACGACTTCTAAAGGCCGTAAAATAATAAGTGCTCCAATAACTCCAAAAATTGCTCCGGATGCTCCTAATGAAGAGGAATAAAAGTTAACCGCTATTAAATTAGCACCTATTCCGGTTAGAAAGAACGTGAACAAAAACAATCGACTCCCTATACGATGCTCTAATAGAAGCCCGAAAAGAAAAAGCGCAAGCATATTGTAAAGCAAGTGAACAATACCTCCATGTAAAAAAATGGCGCTTACAAATCTCCACGGTTCTACCCACGAAAGTCCGTTAAGCACAAGAGCATCAGTAAATCCTGAAAAAACAAACTGGCAAACAAACACGACAATACAGAGCCCGCAGAGCCAGAGTGAGTAAAAACGATTTCTCATGGTTTAAAAAGAAAAAGGACATATATAAATCAAACGAGAAGCTTTTTATACCGTATTCCGTTTCTTTCGGCATGGCGGTTGTAGTGTAACGGTAGCATACCAGCTTGTGGCGCTGTTGGAATGGGTTCGACTCCCATCTCCCGCTTTTATCAACTCTTCTATGTATAAATATCCTCAATCCAAAACCCTTTTATAGCGTATTACACTCTCGTTACCATGTTTGACCCAGACACGGTAAAAGGCTTTCCTGAATTCCTACCACCACAATCGCAGAAGTTTGAAGCAATTAAAAGAAAAATAGATAGCACCTTTGAACTGTATGGATTTATGCCCATTAAAACACCTACTGTTGAATTTGATGAGCTTATGCGTTCTGATAATCTAGGTGACGAAGACGAAGCAGTTTCAGACCGTTTTCGTTTTCAAGACAAGGGTGGACGCAATCTCGGCCTTCGTTACGAATTTACATTTCAGCTTGCACGCATTTTCAAACAACACCAAAACATCAAGCTCCCGTTCAAGCGATATCAGATAGGTTCTGTTTTTCGTGATGAGCCTACTGCCTCAAATCGTTACCGTGAATTCACACAAGCAGATGCTGACATCGTGGGGGACGACTCAATTGATGCTGATGCTGAAATCCTTGCACTAGCAAGCGATGTCCTCAAAGCCCTCAAAATACCTTCTGTAATTCACGTTAACAATCGTAAGTTGTTAAACGCCATACTTGAAAGCGTTCAAACGTCTTACAAAAAAGAAGTTATGCGTGAAATAGACAAACTAGATAAGATAGGTGAAGACGCTGTAAAGACCAATCTCAAAAAATATCTTGACTCAAGCCAGATTTTAACACTTTTCAAACTCCTCGAAAAAAAGATTGAGTTCTTTGTCAAAAATCTTTTTGATGGTGCTGAAGATCTTCTAAAACTCCAAGAAAGCGGAAAGAAATACGGCTTTGAAATACAATTCGATCCATTTCTTGTTCGTGGTTTCTCATATTATACCGGAAATATATTTGAAATAAAATCTCCTGAGATGAAAGCTACTGTTGCAGCCGGAGGACGTTATAACAAGCTGGTAGGTAAATACCTTCACAGAGAGATACCTACAGTAGGTATCTCATTTGGCCTTGAACGTCTCATGGATCTTGCAAAAATCGACGCTAACGTCCCAAAAGTAATTATTGTCTCACTTGACAAACCACGCGAATCAATCAAACTCGCACAAAAACTAAGACAAGCATCAGTCTCATGTGTTCTCTCGCACGATAAGCCAGGTAAATCACTTGAATATGCTAACGCCTACAACATCCAGAACGCCATTTTTGTCGGTCAAGATGAAATAAAGAAAAAGAAATTCAAACTCAAAGCCATGAACTCAGGCGAAGAAAAATACCTGACTGAAGCTCAATTGATAAAAACATTACTCAAATGAGTCGTCTTCCTCACGTCTCTCTTTTCTAGCAGGTTTCTTTTCCTCGTTTTCTTCATCCCCTTCTTCATCCACAAGTGCAGCGTCAGAAGCTTCCTGCTCCTTTTCAGCCTCTTTCATAAACGCTTCAACCTCTTTCCGAAGCTGTTCAAGTCGCTCAGAGTGCACACGTTCATATTGATCTTTCATCCAAATCCATATCTCTTCAAAATGTCCCTCTTGTTCAAGCCAAACTTTTTGTTGATTATCCAGATGTAAAATAGAAACAAAGGCTGCAAGCATGTCCTCTCTTCCAACTTGTTCGATCAATGTCGAAAAAGCAAGTTTGCCCTCGTGTGTAGCAAATATTTTCTCAAGGCGTGAATATATAACTCGAATTTGTTCTTGTACGTTAATCCTATTCTTCGGCATAGCGATTGCAGTTTCCCGTTCTTGTTGCTTTATGAGTACTTCTTTACGAATTCTCCTTGTCTCTGTCTTGATAGCTTTTCCAAGCGCAGCCATAAGCTCTTCCAAAGTCACACGTCTGAATCGAGGTAGGGGCGTTCGTGGGACAAGAGCAGGTATCTCTCCATCAAGCTCAATGCGTTCCTGCGTATAGACTTTCTCCTCTTTCTTCCCAAAGAGAATTTCATCAAGTGTCGGAATATCCTGACTTAAAACAATTTCAGATTTAATTCGTAAAAGCAATGAAGCCGCAAGCAGCACCTTAGAAGAAATGAAAAAGTTAGCTTCTTCAAGCAATCGTACTTTCTCTAAATACTTTTGAGAGAGCATTGTCAAGTCAATATTCCAGGGATCAAGCTGCTCGCTATTAATAAGATCGTAAATAATGGACTGCCAACTCAGCTTTTCCTGAAATAGAAGCTCATGAATCTGCTCCTGCCCTACTTTCTCCACGCCATTCAACGTTCCTACACATATTTAAACTTCCCTTTACCTCTGAAAGCACTTGTATTCATTATATAGTTACAACAAAGCGAAAGATTTAAATACCTCCTGTAGTTCGTGTTAATATCACCTCTTTTTCCCGGAAGAGGACGTTTCATCCATCTTTTTGAAGGGTGTGACCTCCTCTTCTAGGGTTTATAATCTAAGACGTTAGTGATTCTTCAAAGCTTTCTAAGAAAGTCCTTATCAAGGCAAGAAAGCGTATCCGAATCAGAGAAGAGGTGATACAATTCTCAAAATAAAACTATAAAAACTCCTACTCGTTCAAGCTCTATGCATCGAGCAACACTTCTCGCAATAGGACTTGTCCTTGGAATACTCATTATTGGTCTAGTCGTAATATCTACGTATGGTGAAGATATCCGTAACGCGTTACTTTCTCCTGCGAGTGACCAGAACGCTGCAACAGCAGGAAATAATGATAATGGAAACATCGACACATCTTCAGGCATAAATGGTGCAGCCGGTGGTTCCAGCTCTGGAGCGAGCGGTGGCGGTGCAAGTTCCAGCACAACTACGCCTATTCCTGACGATCGCGTTGAATGTACTCCTGAAAGCCATACAGTAGAAGCATGTGAGCCTATCGATCACCCTGTTTGTGGATGGTATGATCCTGCGCAAGTACAATGTGAAACTGGTTCGTGTGTCAGAAGCAGCTTTCCAAACGAATGTGATGCATGTAGAACACCACACATAATTTATTGGACTCTGGGAGATTGCCCATTACACGGATAAAAAATTATTTCTTAGCGTTAAACTCAGTATAATTGCATCGTCCGCAATGAAGACGATTACCATGCTGTGCTAAAAATACACCTGCGCCGCATCGAGGGCAGTATTTATCTCGCTTTAGCGTAGAACCCTCAATCTTGTAATGTTCATATTTCTTTCCTAATGGCTTGTTCTTATGTGCCTTCTTCCCCTTCTTAACTTTCTTCTTCTCTTCCTTTACAACAGGTTTCTCATCATCAGCCATTATGCAGCCACCTTCTTTTCTTTCTTCTTAACTTCAGTATACGCCTTTGCATCAGGAGAGTCATAAATAACGGCATCAATTTCAAACAAACGCGTCCCGTACTTATTAGAAATACGCTTTACTACAACGTGCTCTTCAGTCACCTTGAATTCTTCCGCAAGTTTTTTTGCAACATCAACAGTGGCCGGAGAACTCTCACTCGTAAGTTCATATATAACTTCATTTCTCTTTAAGAGTTTGTTATGAGTCGCGCGTATTTTCTTCATCGTAATCTCACCGCAAATAATCCTTTCTTAGATAATCCCAACTTCTGAGCTATCTCAGACTGCTCAGGGTGTAATACCGTAATCTTACCTTTAAAGGTGTCAACTGACTCTGCGGAGCCACAAGCAGGGCACTTTGACCCTTCAAATAAGGTCCTACATTCTTTACATGCTTTAGTTGCCATTATTTCTTCTTTGCTCCTTTCTTTTCTTTATCCTTAACAGGTTCCTTCTTAGCTTTATCATCTTTGCGTTTCTTCTCTTCAAGCCATTCAAGCTTTCCAAGACCCGGTTGACGCATCGTAAGACCAATTTTAGGTTCGCCCATCTTGTAGCTAATTGCAACAACACGAGCGACGCACTTGTCTCCAACTGCCAACGTGCGTTTGGAAGCCTTTCCAGAGAGTGTTCCTGTCTTGCTTAACGAGACATAATCATCCATAGTTTGAGAAATATGAATCATTCCGCGCATAGATCCAAGGCTAATGAATGCCCCAAAATTAGTGATTTCTTCAATAGTCCCGTAAACAAGCTCATGTAACTCAGGTCTCCACGTGAGTACGCGAAAACGCGATTTGTAGTATGTAGCGCCATCTCCCGGAATGATTACTCCATCGCCAACACTATCTACTCCAAGCACGGTGATAACTGCGCCAAGATCTTTAGTAACCTTATCGACATAGCTCTCGTTAAGCTGCTTCTCTACAGCGTCCTTAGTTGCAAGTCCAAAGTGCCGTGGCTCTACACGGATGTAGTCTTCAACGTCTGCTAAATAGAACATACCTGTTATTGAAAAACACGGTTTTTAAAGTCTTCGATTAATGAGGTCCAGCCTGGCTAACGTAAGCTTCTAAAAAAGCCTTATAGGAAGGCATTCTCTGCTCGAAACTATCGGAGTTAAGTGTGAATATTCCATTCATACACGAAGCAAGCTCTGCAAGAGCATCATTCGTACTGGAACCATATTTGATAAGTCGTTCAGATAATACTGCACCTTTCTGAACAAGTTGAGAAGGCACATTAATACTATGACCGTTAGCACGAGGAATATGTCTAGATAATACGTCAAATTCACGGAGGAAAGGACTTTTACGTTTAGGCAATAATTCACGTATGTAGGGGTGTATAGAAAAATAAAGAGTAAGTTGAGAAGGAGTCATGCTCTCAATACCTTCTCTACCAGAAGAATCTTGATGTCGCATAGGCAAAGTAGAAAAACGAAGTTATAAAGATTATTGAAATAAAAAAGATATATTACTCTGCGCCAACACTCTGCTTTGCATCGAATATAACTATTCTTTTAGGCACGGCACGTTTTATTTCTCTATCAAGTGTGGCAATGTAAGCTCCCTTATTGCCTTTCTCAATGAGCCCATCATCTACTTTTTTATGACCTAGTTTTATTTTCTTGACTTTTTTCTGTTCAAACATGACCATTGCAAGATCAATTGCCATACGTTCATCATGAGTAACTTTTAGACGCAAGTCCTTAAGTTCTTGAAACACTTCATGAGGGACTTTCACCGTGAACCCTTGTTCTTCAAGCTGCGTTAAGAAATCAATATTTTTCTTAATGCATGAAATAATAAAACTACTGTCAAGAATCGCTTCCATAACGAAAGCAATGCTTTGGGCTATATTAATCTTGTGAAAAATGAATGTTTATATAGCTTTTAGCCCTTAATTAAAAATGGTCGTGTTCGACAATAAAGAGGAGGTGAATCACGTTGTGCAAGTATTACGAGAGGCTCAGAGCGCCTTAAATAATGACAATGCTTTCAAACTTCAGCAATTATCTGATCAGACGATACACTCAGCCTCCATTCATCAGCATACTGATTTTATTACCATCGCTATAATAATGTACAGTCTAAACAAGTTAGTCGTGAAAAAACAAAAAATGCATGTGCCAAAATGGCCTACGTTTGTAAAAAAATTCAACGATGAGATTGACCAAGCAATAAATTCATTAAAACAGAAAGATAATGAGGAATTTCTCCGTCATATTGAACATACAAAAGGTCTTCTTGAAACACTTTCTCCCTCGATAAAAGAAAACGTCCAAGAAGTAATAAGACGTGCTTCCATAAACAAAGCAGGCCGTATTTACGAGCATGGAATTTCGCTCTCTCAAACAGCTAAATTACTTGGGGTCTCTGAGTGGGAACTTGCAGAATATATCGGGCAGCGAATTACACACGAACCAGCATTTACTTCAACAATCGATGTTAAAAAAAGAGCGAAAGTGGCGCTTGACTTCTTCTCATGAAAGCACTCATATTTGACTCCGGACCATTGATAAATTTTTCAATCAATGGATTTCTTCCAATACTAGAGAAATTGCATGAAGAATTTGATGGTAAATTTTTCATAACCGATTATGTAAAGCAAGAAATATATGACCGCCCGCTTCATATACAGCAATTTGAACTGGGTGCTGTACGAATGCATGATCTTATTGAAAGAGGAATTCTTGAGGATCCTAAATCAGTTGGAATTGCTTCTGAAAAAATACGAGAAGGAACACAGAAATTCATGGAACAGGCAAACCACTCAATGCGAACAGAAGGTAATTGGATTCAGCTTGTAAGTGATGCAGAAATGTCTTGCTTTGCTCTCGCCCAAGAGCTCAAGAAAAAAGGCGTGGAGGTTATGATTGCAATTGATGAACGTACTGCACGTATGCTCTCTGAGAAGCCTGAAAACCTTGCAAAGCTTATGTCTCTCCATCTTCATAAAAGTGTGCAACTTGCCGGAGATGTAAGCATATTTCAAGGGTTCAATATTATTCGCTCATCTGAGCTCATATACGTAGCTCATAAGAAAAAACTAACCTCTCTTGATGATGCAAAAGCTCTCGAGGCTCTTCTCTACGCGACGAAATATAAAGGTTCAGCGATTTCTTGGGAAGAGATTGATATACTAAAAAGAATTTAACCAATTGATCGCATGTGTGAAAATTTTATTTTTCCAAATGCTCCTTGATAAGCAACAGGGCGATGTTTTAACATATTCCAACACATAGTAGACTGAACACCTGCTCTAGAATCGATTTCCCGTATAGCTGTTGCATAGGAGATTGCTTCCTTAATATCTTTTGAAGGTTTTTCTCCAATCTCATCAAAGGCACGCCCTAAATGAAAATAAAGAGCAGTAGATATCTCATACGGGGCAACTATCTGACCTGTTCTTTCAAGAAGAGTTGATGATCGAATAGGGTCTTTACAATCTTCAAGATTAATTTGTATATTAGGCAAACTAAACTCTTTGGCTTGTGCTCGCTGACTAGATTGGTATGAACCTGGAAAGCCATACAATGTGTCAAGTTCAGAGGTAATTTCTCTAATATCTTTTAGATCTTTCTTAGATAAACTAGGGCGAGTTCCAATGTTGCTCTGAACTATAGCCTTAAGATGCATGTCTAAAAGCGCTTGCTTGCCTGTAAGTAATATTGTCATTTGAAACTAATTCGCAAAGACTATTTAAATGTTACTTTATAGTGGTTACAATAGTGATTTCGTGCGTCTGTATCTCTCTAAAAAAGTAGTTTAATTTACATATAATATAATGTAACTGGGGCTAGGGGGAATCGAACCCACACCTGCTGCTTGCTCCAAAAAAATTCTGGAGGCAGCCAGACTACCACTATCCTATAGCCCCGTATAATGTAACTCTCTGTGGCAGTTAGCACACAATAAGAGACACTTTCTCGCTTCTTTTAAAGTCTTCTCTTTAGAAGAATGATTAAGCAAAAAAGCCACAGCACTCTCTTTATCGTCGCTTTTATGATGAAAATCAAAAGCAGCAATACATTTATTATATCCGCAGAGACTGCATTTTCCACCCAACTCATTAACAAGCTCCAATTTATAATTCCTTAATCTTGCTCTTTTACTTAGGTAAATCTTAGTTTTATGTCTCTCATAATACCTTTTGTCTATTGTTTTTCGATAATTTGGGTCTTTAGGTTTATTGTGAGGAACTCTTTCTCTAGAAAGGCCTAATCTTGCTGCTTTATGAGTAATTGCTTTCTTACTTTTTTTAAGATTATTGCTAAGAATATCTAGAGAGGAAACGATTCTATAATTATCTGTCAAATAATTAACTTCCCCTTCGTTCCAGTGCATAAAAATAAATAGATTACTCTTTTATATAAAGCCTCCGGATATAAAAATTTATTTAGGAGTCAATAAGTATAAGGTTTATAAATAAGCCTCGGCTAATTAAGGAATGAATAAAAAAGGTGAGTCTTACAACAACACATTGGATGAAAAATTAGTACATAATCTTGTAGAACTTCAAAAGGTCCATACTGATCTAGCAGAAAAATTCTCTAAACTCTCTAACCAAATTTCACAGCTCCTAACTCTATTTGAAATGTCTGCACGCGAATTCAGTAAACAAATAAATATGCCTGCTATTGAAAAAGATAAAGAGTTTTTAGACAAAATAGACAAACTTCTCGACCAGAACAAAGTAATTGCAAAAGGACTAACCATGATGGAAGAGAAAATGCGTGAAAAGATTTACGGTTCAGCACCAAGCCAGTCAATGCAATCGATGAATGCTTCGCAACCATCACAGTTCGCGCGCCCTAACACTGACAGACTTCCCCAACCTCCCCGATTCTAATGAGTAAATACAATCTTCGAAAGATATTCTTAGAGGAGTTTACAAAAGAACTCATACGCAGCGCTGGAAAGAACTCTCCTCTGAAAAGCGATCAAATTTCTGAACCAATTATAGAAATACCTATCGCTGCTCAAGAAGAAAGGCAAATCATTTCGATAGTCTCCCCTCAGCAAATACCTTCCATTGAAGAACCGGTTCAAGATAATTTTGATTGGGGTAAAGTCCTTCCATTGATGCAAGACCCAACTGTTACAATGATAGAATGCCCCGGTCCTGAAAAAAATTTGGTTGTCAGACAAAATAATATACATGCTGCAACGTCATTTTCGCTCACAAAAGAAGAAATACGTGCACTTATCGAGAAGATCGAATCAAAAACACAAACAGCCGTAAACGAAGGGATACTTCAAGCCGAAACTCTTCAAGCAACAGTAACAGCCGTGCTTTCAGATTACGTGGGAGATCGGTTTATTATTCAGAAAAAAGTTAATATGTAGCACTGCGTCTAAGCACAATGCCTGCTGAAGTTCCAAGAACTAATGCAAGAATCCAGAGCCCGATAGATGCGAGGTATCTTGGCGTGTTTTTAGAACAAGCCTTGCAACTTCCCCCACAATCAACGCCTTCTTCACCAGCATCTCGTACAGTGTTATAGCACTCATACGGTACTTCATTGTATGATTCAACAAACACTACATCGACCAATGGATGAAGTGTGTTTACAAGTAAATGCGCTACAGGTTCATTAGTTTCTTTTCGTACAAGAGTCACAGCTTTGTCTCCTTCATGAACTGCTCCAAAAGGAATCTTTTCATTGGTAGACTCAATAAATATAGAGGCTTGTTCGTTTTGAATAGAAATAACACTGACTTTAAGATCATAATAAGCATCTCCGGGAACAAGATCGAAGAAGCCACTTTCTCCCATGCCTAAAACTGTCTGTTGAGGAGTGCTCGCAACCTCTAGAACTACCTGTCCATCTGCGACTTTCAAAACATCAATCTCATGTACCTCATTCTCGACTCTAACTTGCACACGCTCTGCCTCCCCAAGCGTCTGCTCTATTCTTCCACGTGAATGCAGTTCCTCATTAATGAATGAATGTGTCTGTCTCCAGGCATTAGGACGTGCAACTCGAGCAAGAGGGGGAGAAGTAAGAAGACCTGAAGAGCCATCTCGAGGAACAACATCAATGGGAATAGAAGTAGGTGTGCAAGATCGTTGTTCTTTATATGTCAAACCACAGTCTGAATACTTGCACGTTCTGACTTGGAAAAGGGAATCTTTGGATACATCAAAAGAATTCTGCCCAAAAGATGAAGCACACGCACTATATGCTCCGCAATGGCTCACAACGCATCCTCTTTTAAGCAGTTCTTCGGCAGTCGTTCCTGAGTCATCTGATGGAGAAAGAAGTGGAGAAATAGTTGTGGAAGAAAGCGTTTTTTGCGCTTCATCTAATTTCTCCCCTCGATAGTAAATAATAGCACTTAACTGCGCTCGAGGTCCGGGAACAAGATCGAAAGATGATAGATCAACTCCTATTCGAGGCGTTCCAAGAGGAAATCCTCGCGTTGTTTCGACATAGCTTGTACTCAAATAATTCACTCCATCACGAAGTGAAACAGAAGCATATGAGGTATCAATCCTATCGCCTCTAACAAGCCTTACTGAAGAAATAGTGTACTGTCCCTCTGGTAAAACAAGATCCTGACCGTAACGAACAGTATACGTTCTATGATAAACAGTAGGAGAACCTGCTGAGGAAGGGTTATTAGATGCTGGAGCACTAGGCAAGGCAGATAGGTTTGACGATGGGCTGGAAGAACCTCCTCCTGAGGAAGGAGTTATATCGACGCCAACATTCCCAGTCAGACCAGGAACAGGGGTAAGTGCATCTCCTCCTTCATTAGCAGTAGCAGCAGAGGCATTTGGTGTTCGAATGATTTGAGCACGTGTTGTTGAACGAACATCTACTTGCACTTGTACAGCAGGTGTAAACTCAATAGTTTGAGCATATTGTGTAATGAAAACAGGATCAATTAGTTGAGAAAGAGGTTTTCGAGTATAGTAATTATTGAGACCTACAATAACTTCTGAATCAAGAGGAAGAGCTACCCCTTCAGAAGTATCATAAGAAAGTAAACCATTCAATGTTCCTGCTTGTCCAGGAGTTATATCAAAATTAAGAGCTGCATTTCCTGTGAGTATTCCAGGATATAATACAAGAGCTGCAACAACAGACGCTACTAGTGCGAGAAAAACAGCTTCAGCCCTCATTGTATTACGAAAAAATAAGAAGAGGAGAGTATTTAAGCATAGCTATCTAAATCCTAAAATGGGCAAAAAAGTAGTCGTGATGAGCCTTGGAGGAAGCGTAATTCTTTCAAATGATCCTCAGTTTCTGCTCGATTTTAGAAAAACACTTAAAAAAAATTATTCCAATTATAAATTCGTAATTGTTTGTGGTGGTGGTTCTATAGCCCGACAATATATCAATGTACTTAAAAAAGAAAAAAAGAACGATGAAGAGGTATCTCGTGCAGGAATACGAGCAACGCGGATGAATGCTCAATTTCTTATGCAAGTGTTCGGAAAAGAAGCGAACGATGTTATGCCTCTTAACATGAAAAGAGTGAAATCAATGTTGCATGAGAACAATGTAGTCATCTGCGGCTCATTACGATATGCTTCGCACGAAACATCCGATGGGACGGCTGCAAAGGTTGCTGCCTATCTGAAAGCTCCATTCATAAATGTCACTAATGTTGATGGACTTTACACAGCAGACCCTCGCATTGATAAGAAAGCAACGTTGATACCGTATCAAACATGGACAGAATTCGAGCAAAAGGCAAATAAGATGAAATTTAAACCCGGCCAGCACTTTGTCCTTGACCAGACTGCTTCACATCTTATAAGAAAGAAACATATACATACATTTATCGTTGGAAAAAATATGAAGCAATTGGATAACCTTATCAATGGAAAAGCATTCATAGGAACTACCATTGGACCATGATAGAATCTATGAAAGTTGATGAAGTGAGAAAATTACTTCTAGCAGAATCAAAGCCTAAAATGATTCGGGCGTATACTGATGAATTCAACAGAAAGGTGCTTGAACAATATAGTTTCGATGCACTAGTGGGCCTTGAAGAAAAGAGAGAAGATAGCATAAAAAATATTGATAGCGGTATAAACAACGTAGTTGCTAAAATTGCAAACAAAAAGAATATAGCGTTTGCAAGCAATCTTGATTATATACGTGCACTCCCTCTTAAAGAAAAAGCACGTTATCTAGCACGAGTAAGATATAACCTATTAATATGCAGAAAGGCTAAAGCCCACTACACGCTCATAAATGCCTCAGAACCTGAAAAGAAGTCAATCCTCATTTCATTAGGAGCTTCAACACAACAATCAAGCGAACACAATATTTTTAACGCAACTTAATATACAAACATATGGATTCCATTATAGACTCGCTCTCGCCACTTGAACGCAAAATTGTTCCGTTCCTTAACGAAACAATTGCAGACATAGAAAACAAGTCAGGACTCGATGGGACTTCAGTATTGCGTGGGCTTAAATTTCTTGAAAATAAGAAATTGCTCGTTATCAAGAACGTGCAGACAAAATGGGTTGAGCTAGGGGTAAACGGAATATACTACAAAAAAAACAACCTTCCCGAGCGAACGCTTTTAATTACGCTTGAAAAAGAGAAAAGTCTCTCATTAGAAGAAAGCCCAAAAAAAGCAGGACTTTCTGAAAACGAATTCAAGGCAGCTCTTGGTGTTTTGAAGAAAAAAATGCTCATTACAATAATTAACGGCAAAATTTCAATGGTTGGCAAAGATGAGAAACATAAGAAGTTTCCTGAAGAGCAGTTACTGGATAAACTACCGCTTGAGTTAAATGCACTTTCACCTGAAGAGAGATATGCGTTTGAAAATCTGAAAGGCCGAAAAGAAGTAATTCAAATAATAGAAAAGCAAGCACTTTCCTTCGAATTAACCGAACAGGGTAAAAAAATAGCGGGTAAAAAAATAGAATCTGATTTACTTGAAGAAGTAACTCCTGAACTCATAAAACTTGGAACGAAAAACAAGAAGTTCAGACGTTATGATGTACTTGCACCTGTCCCAAAAATGCACGGAGGAAAACGTCATTTTGTCAATCAAGCAGTTGACTACGCAAAGAGAATCTGGCTTGAAATGGGATTTAAAGAGATGTCAGGCACACTTACCGATAGTTCATTCTGGATATTTGATGCACTTTTTACAGCTCAAGATCATCCTGTTCGCGAAATGCAAGATACATTCTTCATTAAAGGTAAGTCAGGAGATCTCCCTGAAAAAAAACTAGTCGATAATGTAAAGAAAGCCCATGAGAAAGGAGTTGAAGGGAGTCGTGGATGGGGATATAAATGGGAAGAGGAGGAAGCTCGTCGTGTTGCCTTAAGAACACATACCACCTCTCTCTCCGCACGAACGCTCTCTCAACTTAAAAAAGATACTATTCCTGCTAAATATTTTGCAATAGGAAAGGCGTTTCGTAACGAGACCATTGACTGGTCACACGGTATTGAGTTCTATCAGACAGAAGGGATTGTAATAGATGAAAATGCAACATTTACACAACTTATAGGATATTTGAGACAATTCTATAAGAAAATGGGCTTCGATAAAATTCGAATACGTCCTAGTTTCTTTCCATATACTGAGCCATCTCTAGAAGTAGATGTTTTCCACCCTGAAAGAAAGGTCTGGCTCGAACTTGGTGGTGCAGGAATTTTGAGACCTGAAGTTACCGTCCCACTTCTCGGAAAAGCAATACCGGTATTAGCCTGGGGACAAGGATTTGATAGAACCATCATGGACTATTACTCAATAAAAGATTTGCGAGAGATGTATTCAAACGATATAAAAAATCTGAGGGAGAAAAAAGTCTGGCTTAAGTAACATGGCAAAAATACGATTTAAAACATCAGATGTGGAAAAATACCTCAAACTTGATGAGAAAACAATTGAAAAAATCAATCTCTTTGGTACTCCAGCAGAAAAAATAGGGGACGAATTAGAAATAGAAGTATTCCCAAATAGACCTGATCTTATTTCATTACAGGGATTTGTTCGAGCCATCAACGCATTCACAGGTAAACGATCAGGTATTCCAGAATACAAAGTCATCTCAAGTCAGTACGTCTTAAAAGCAGAGAAAACGCTCCCTGCTGAATGGCCTTATGCCTATGCATGTATAGTAAAGGGTCTTTCACTTGATGATCAAAAAATCAGAGAAATCATACAAATACAGGAAAAACTAGGTTCAACACTGTTGAGAAACAGAAAAAAAGGAGGACTAGGGCTATATCCTCTTGATAAAATATCTTTTCCAGTCACCTTTAAAGGTATGTCTCCAGAAAAAATAAAATTTAGACCTCTTGAATATCCTAAGGAGATAAACGCTCGACAAATTCTCACATCACATCCGACAGGAAAAGAATATGCGCATATAATTGAAAAGTGGAAAACGTTCCCCGTATTCGTTGATAGTAATAACCTCATTATGTCCATGCCTCCGATTATCAATTCTCATGCTCTTGGAAAAATAGACGAAAGCACGCGAGATGTTTTCGTTGAGTGTACGGGAAACGATCGACACGCAGTTACGCTCGCACTTACGATACTAGTTACAAGTCTAGCAGATATGGGTGGAAAAATCCATTCAATCGAATGTATACAACAAGACGGAACTAAAGAAAAAATACCTTCTTTTACCAAAAAGACGTACTCACTTTCAATAGATAATGTAAACAAGCTTCTTGGAACCAAATTAAAGGAAAAAGATATCGAAGAAGCATGTTCCAAGATGCAACTCCAGTATGCTAATAAAAAAGTACACGTACCGATCTGGAGAAATGATATATTACATGAGGTTGACTTGATTGAGGATATAGCCATTGGTCATGGTTATGAACTTCTTGAGCCTGAATCACCGAGTATTGCCACTATTGGAGAAGAAGACCCTAAGAGCATCATCAACAAAAAATGCATTGAAACACTCATTGGTCTTGGATTTCTCGAGACCTCTTCATTACATTTCATAACGACCGATGAAGCTAAGAAAATAAACCTAAAGAAACCACTTTCTGTAGAAAGCTCTCGTACTGAATATAAAATACTGAGACCGAGTTTACTTCCTGCATTGCTAAGAACGTATTCCGAGAACACTGATGCTGAATACCCTCAGAAGCTCTCTGAAATTGGAACCGTGTTCAAAGAAGATCCTTCAGCAGAAACAGGAATATCTGAATCATCCCATCTTATTTTTGCACTTGCTCCCGGCAATTACACTTCTATCAAACAGACATTAGACTCATTGAACAGCTCGTTAGGAATTTCTTGTTCCCTAACAGAAACGACACAAGAAAACCTTATTCCCGGTCGTTGTGCATCTATCTCCATTGACAAAACAATAATAGGTCATATGGGTGAAGTTCATCCAGATATGTTAGCAGATTGGAAAATAAAAATGCCTCTCGCGATTGCTGAAATTGACTTAAATGAAATTTACAAAAAAGTGCTCAATAATTAGAAAGAATTCCCCAAAACGAGCATGATAAAAATACCTAAAGTATTCATAACGAAACTTATCGCTGCAAGAGTGTTAATACGTACATGTGTTAGCCCTGCAAGCATACTTACACCCAATTCATCAGGCAAAGGCGAAGATATGATAAGTCCTGCAAACAAATAGAGGATATAGGCTTTAATTTTAGAGAAAGGTTTCCTAGAGAGCACGTGTGAGACGTCTTTTACAATAATGGTTTTCTCAAGTCGCTTAAACTCATCCATAAATGAGAATCGTATAAACTTGAAAATGAGCACGTCTGAAATAAGTGCACCCATACCTCCAACAATTGACGCAATAAATATATTTTCAGGTTGCACAGTAAGAAAGAAGCCTACTGCGAAAGGTGTAGAAAATCCAAATGAGAAACATATACCTGCAAGAAATACTCCTAAATAACTCAATTGTCCTAAATTATCAATAATTGCTTGCACGTGTGAATCACTAAAAATATAATATGCAGATATAGAAAAAAGCACAAGTAATGCTAATTTCGGATACTTGAATCTTAACAGCCTCTTCACATACGAACCTATGAATCAATAATTAATAAAATATGTGTTTGAAAAACAATTAAGCCTCTGCCGAGAATTGAACTCGGGACCCCGTCCTTACCAAGGACGTACTCTAACCGCTGAGCTACAGAGGCACGCGTTCAAAGAAACAAAACGCTATAAAAATCTATCCTTTATGAATGGTTCGAAGATGGAAGCCAGTCAGAATTAACCACGTAACCTGTAACTCCTTTGAACTGACTCAATAGTGAGTCAACCCATTGCGAGTAATACATCTTAAAAATCGGCACGTTCTCAGCGCTTGAAAGAGCGAGATTGTTATTACTAATAATAAAGAAAGCACCGAGCGCTAAAAAGAAAAGAAGTCCTAAAACTATCTTCATGATGAGTTAGTCATATTAAAGCCCCAATCAAGGCGTATAGCATTCCCCGTAAGACTTCCAAGATTGTGAAGCACATGCCCAAGCCACTGAAAGTATATCTTTCCTGCACCTAAAATACCATCAAAGCTCTTGAAATCAACACCCGGGCGTGTAGCAATCTGACTAAACGTAAAAATGAAGAATATAAGGAGCACAATAATAACTATTGAAGCGACTTTATGACGCACCTCTTTCGCCTTGAACAGTAGGAAAACAAGGACTACTACTATAGCTAATAATAACCAACTATATGCCATCCCAAGCAGAGCAAAAAGTTGTATAAAAAGGTTTACTACTACTTTTGAGGGGACGAGAAACGTTTAAAAGACACGAACTTGTAACCGATAAATAGCCCCGTAGTATAGTGGTCAAGTATGATGGCCTCTGGCGCCGTAGACCCAGGTTCGAATCCTGGCGGGGCTATGTTATGTTCTCTCTCTAAACATATATAAGTTAGAAAACCAAACCATAAATACAAAAAAATGAAAAAGGGGTTGATAGCGCTATTAATTATAAGTGCAAGTCTTGTATTTCTAGCAGCCAGTGTTTTCGCTTCAACACCGGGCAATATTACCACATGTCAAACGCTCGATACGAATGGAACATATTTTCTTAATAGAACTCTTGCCAATGAAAATGTTACAAGTCCTTGCTTTTCAATAACCTCTGCAAACGTTACGCTTGATTGCCAAGGATTTGCTATCTACAACCTATCTCTTAATGGGACGGGCGTTTCTTCAGGTAGAATAAATACGACCATCAAAAACTGCAACATTACCTTGGGGACTTTAAAAAATTCTTTTGCAATTCAATTAATAGGTGCTAACTATTCATCTGTTACGAACAATAGTCTGTATAAAGAAGGAATTGGCTTACTTATGAGTTCTGTATATCATTCTTCCATTCAAAATAATACGTGTAAGTGGAATACTAACACTGCTGGGTCAGTTCAAATAGGAGAGACATTGGACGCAATCGGTTTCAATATAGTAAACAGTGTTAATAATACGTTTAGAGGAAACACTATTGATTCAAATGGCGGTTCACTTCGAGGCCGTTCTTATGGGATACAGATGGTAAATAGTTCTAACACTTTTTTTACGAATTTAATTGTTACTAATAATTCTGATCCTCTTACCTCGAGTTCTACGGGAGTTAATATAGAATCCAGCAATAATACTACTATTGTTAATTCGATAATACTAAATATAAGCACTTACGGAATGAATATTCAGACGAGCAATAATTTGAATATCACCAATGTAACTGTTGAATCAAGTCAAGCGCTTCAAGGAATTGAAATATATGGTAGCGTCAACGCAACACTTCAATTTATTACTGCTCGTTTCAATGGTGCGGAAGGAATTGCCCTGGATGGAGAAGTTTACAACAGCACAGTATCTAATAGCACCTTAACTCACAACGCTGTAAGCGGAATCAGAGTCATGGGTTTTAACAATATTATAATTAATGTTAATGCGAGCAACAACAGCGATAATGGAATCGTTTTAGGACCAGGCGCGTACAATCGCGTAATAAATAACACAGTATTCAATAATGTAGACTGGGGAATCGCCTTTTCAAGCGGAGAAGAAAATTCCACTATGATGGGCAATCTTATCATGAATAATCAACGTGCATTTGTCATTGATAATAGTTATAATATTACGGCGATTAATAATAATGTAACGGGCAATATGATGGATTTACATATTGAAGGGATTGAGAATAGACAATATAATCATACTATTGGAAGAAGCAATGTGTTTAGCTACAACAAACACCTGTATTATAATGTCAGCCTTTCAAATTATGAGTTTAACGATACCGCTGCTTCTGATGCCAACTCAGTATATTGTATCCTATGTAATAATGTAACATATCGAAATCTCAATCTGACAAAAAGTTATCTTGCAGCATATATCTTTAATTCAACAAACATGACTCTAACCAATATTAGTGTTGAAAATTCAGCACAAGGGGTAACTTTAGTTTACACGTCAAATAGTCGTATAAGCAACAACACGTTAAAAACAAAGTACGAACACCTTAATTCCAATAAAGGAATTTCTGTCGTATACAGTGCATACAATATACTCGTCAATAATTATATTGATTCGCAGACAAGAGCTTGGGGAATCTATGTACAAGACAGCGCAAACAATGTGTTCACTAATGGAGTTGTCAATAATTCGGGATATGATGCAGGGCAGGACGCGATAGAAATGTATTCAAGTTCTGAAAATGTTAACAATAACACGTTTTCTAACATTTCAATCATTAATACAAACGTTTCAGGATATGATTTTAGAATAAACGCAGAGCATACAAACGGAACGAGTCTCATAGACATGATTATCGCAAATTATAGTTTTGGATTAGAGGGAAGCGAAATTACGTTTGAAAGCACAAGATATGGAAAAATCATATTTACAGGCAACATATCCGGAACGGGAACGAATCTTAGCAATGATATTCAAATAAATTCAAATCAGGCGATAATTAACGCGACATCTCAACTAGGATTAAATGTTTCAGCTAATATAACTCTCTATAATCTTCCAACTAATTTCATCACTCCCGTTATATATAGGGACGGAAGTGCCTGCCCTAGTTCTATCTGCACCGCCCTGACATCTTTAAATGCAGGTAATGTAGGCTTTAATGTTACTGGTGAAGGAAGTTATTCAATTATTGAGACTGGCTCAACTTCGGGTTCATCAGGCTCCAGCGGAAGTTCAGGCTCAGGTTCAAGCAATGGAGGGGGCGGAGGGAGTTCAGCACCAGTAATTCCTGAATCATCAAGAAGAACAACTGTTAACCTAGATGACGCTCAATTAGAAACAGGGGTTTCAATATCCATAAATAAGAATAGCACAATAACGCTTTTCTTAAGAAGTACCCAACTAATAATATCTCCAATTGAAATTAATCAAACTGGTGTACTTTTCAAGACGGATGATCCCGTTCATCCAACTATTTGGGTGTCGCGTAGTTATCCGACAAACGTTGATTTAGATAATGATGGCTTTACGGACGCCGAGTTGTCTATTTCAGAAATTGGAAGCGCGAGCGCAACTCTAAAAATAAAAAGGCTTAAGGCGCAAGCTCCTCAAACGATTGAAGCTCCTAAGCAAACACTCATTCCCTGGTCAGTAATAGTAATCGCAAGTCTCATCACATGTACAATTATAATAATAAGTGCACGTTGGTATTTTCATCGCAAGAAATTATTAGGCCATTACTAACGCGGAAAATCCTTATGTACGTTTTGAACCACTAGCGCAATAACTACAAAATTAAGGCCTAGCATCCAATAGTAAAACGCGGAAAATCCAATAGTCGCTCCAAGATACGTGACCATCATACTATCCAACGTTAAAAATAAGACAAATAGTGTTGAGAAAAATCGTACCTTTCGAGCAAGCAAGAACAAAAAGATTACATATGCGCATAGCATTGGCCAAAATAAGAAAACGATTTCCTGTCCAAAGCTAATAACGATTTTTGCAACGATAAAAATGAAAATAACATACAAATCCCAATGCCGAGCAAAATGGTGATCTGTTTTTTTCATATATCAAAGAATAGAGAGCACTATTTAATAATTGTGCCTGACCACAACTCTTTTAAATCATCTCCCGTTCAGTCGTATAAGCTCCTGTAGTCTAGAGGCCAAGGACGGTGCCCTCTCGAACTGCCGAATATCAGGTCGTCGAGACCTTATGTTCAGCCCTCTCTAGGGCAGGCACTTTTCACACATATGGGCTCAGATATATGAGCCCGTGGAGAACGGCGCAAACCCGGGTTCGAATCCCGGCAGGAGCATTGAACCTTTCAAAGCATAGGTTGGCAATGCTTCTATTTCGATAAGCCAAGATTTAAAAAAATGCCTTTTTAACCTAAAATATGGTTTCGAGTCTCGAACAAATACTAAAAGTACCCAAACTGAAGAGTGAATGCCACGTTGCAGTAGGTATACGGCCTTCAGGAAGCCTACATATAGGGAATTTACTAACCTGTGCCTTAAGCAGTATGCTTGCAAGTCCCCTCTGTACAAAAAAAGGACACGTTACAGTTACATTATGTGACATCGACATGCCTGGACCACGTTTATGGAATTCTGCAGAGCATGGTTTTGTAAAATATTTTGATTCTCTTCCAGTTGGATACGAGTCGGGAGAGTCTGCCTACCAAAAAACACATGCACAAACAACATTCGTATTTGAAGAACTCTCTTCCCTATTGAACGTGAAGTACACGATTAAAAGACTTTCAGATACGCAAAAGCATCCTGCCTACAGAAAAGCCTTGAAAGCACTATGTGATAATCATTCTGACCAAAATAAATCAAATAAATCGATTTTTTCAGAAATGTTTCCCAAATTCAATTCAAATACTGTGCCTCTCTATCCTCTATGCCCTACATGTACCACTTCATCACTAAAAGCATCCAGTTATGAGAATGGAAAATTATATACTTCTTGTAAAAACCCTCAATGTTCCAAAGGTGACTTCAGTACAGATATTATGGATCCTTCTCGAGTTATTGCCGTTAATTATCTTATTGATCCTATTCGAGATATAACTGCCGATGTCATAGATGTGCATGTTTTTGGAGGAGATTATGAACAAACGCATAGAAATACATCCAATCAGACAAAAATTGAACTAGTTCGTAAAGCACAGCAATACGTTGGGAATAGAATTGGTGCGTCTCCCCCCTATCTGGTGCAAGGACCATTAATTGCAGGAGTAGGAAACGCAAAAATAAGTAAATCTGACGATCTTGATAAGTATACCTACATGTATTTTGCTGGAAGGAACTATCAGAGAGAGGGCATGGAAAGAGTTGGGCCAATGGAAGATGTCCTTAGACTTATTGGTGGAATGATAGACTATAGGGGTCTAAAGGGAATGCCTGTACTTAGAGGAAAATACGTTGTAGATCTAGATAGGCATTCAGTAATTCCGACAGAATCAGAAAAAATTAATGAAGAAAAAAGATTTCATAAACCTGAAAGAGTAATTCACCAATTAAGAGATAGGCTTTTCTTAAAATTGCTTGAGAAAAAAAGAAAAGTCTTTTTATAAAATTAATTAACTCCCGTCAGAATACATTGAGCTAAGAAAATATTGTACGCCAAGATAAGCTCCTGTATAGCAACCTGCCTTAACTAATTCGATTAGTCCTGCTCCAATGATTTTTTGTAAGCGACTTTCCCCATGCTCACGTTTTTCTTTAGGCGTAGAAATTTCATCGAGAAGCGCATAAAGAGGCACAAATGCAACTCCAGCTACATATCGTAGGGGATGCTTGTCTGCTTCCTTTCTAAATCGTTCATATAGTGTTTTTGGACGGTTTTTTCGCTCACTCGACTCACCTGAGTCCGAAGGATCTACTGGGATACTAAGACGTGGGACTTTTGACTTTCCATGGCTTGTCATAACATCCAAAATAAAATTAATTATTTAAGCTTTTAGATACTCTTTTGACACGTACAAACGTTATTCCAAATTTCTTTGCAAGCACACCGATCTTTACCATCTGGAAAATAGACGGTTTTTTTGCTTTAATAGGGCCGTCAACATACGGTTTACCAATAGAATCAAAAAACTTCTCGAGACCTGTTGGGGCGACAAGCCCTAATAGCCTTCCTACTCCAGTCCCGACATTAGTAAAAGTATGTATTTCATTCGCAGGCACATGAACAACATCCCCTACTTCGGCTCGCATTTCCTTATAATTTCCCTCGTCCATTGTACTAAAAGAAAAAGTTCCTTCAAGAACATAAAACGTTTCTTGTGGAGCATGTTTGTGTAGAGGAGGGCTTGACCCCGGAGGAACAATAATTTCTGCAAGAGCATATGCATTCGCCGTATCCTCGGGACAGACCTTATTGACTACAACATGATCAATAATAAGAAGTTTCTTCCCTTCGCCTTTCTTTACGAGCTTAATCATAGTCTTAATTATTAAGGTTTAATATATAAATAATTCGAGAAGCGAGAGTTTAAATTAATCAATTGTTCATATAATTATGAAGAAAGTAGTTCTTATTGCACTAGTTCTGATGGCAATAATCGCTCTGTTCTATTTTGTAAATCGTCAATCTTCTGTGCTTCAGACATATTACATAACTAACTGTCAAGAGATCAATCAATCGGGTAATTATGTTTTAGCTAATGACATTCTTAGCTCATCAACCTGTATAAAAATAAAATCAGACAATGTAAATATAGATGGAAACAATCACCTTATCACTGGATCAAAAAAGGCAATTGAATATGCTATAGAAAGCACAGATCATAAGAAGATAACGATAACGAATATATCTGTCAAAGAATATGGCGCAGGAATAAATCTAGCAAACGTTAATGATGCGCAATTAACAAACATGAATCTTTCGTCTAATTTATATGCAATATCTATTACTAACAGTTCTAACATTAAAATATCAAACAATAGTCTTCTGGCCAACTTCTTCGGTATTTATTTCGTTAATGTTTCAGATAGCAGTATTTCTCAAAACAAAATCTTAAACAGTGGGAATAGGGCTATAGGAATTGTTATGAGCACACACAATACTTTTCAAGATAATTTTCTCACACGCAATTTAATACCCTTCGACGAAATAGGGGATGGTGATAATACCTACGAGTCAAATACTTTCTTCAAAAACATTAATTCGCTGTTTAGTGTTTCTCGAGAGAGTTCTCTAATCGAACAAAACAAGAAAACTTCCTTGCTTATACAACTCCCGTATAATTCACTTGAGACTTGTAAAGGATGCTCTTATGCTCTTGAACTATTACCTAACGAGTCGTCTTTTACATATAGCGTTAGAAAAAATACCCTAAACGTTTCATTTATACCTACAAGAAAAGGACTATATTCGATAGTAATGCATGTAACTGATACAAACAAGAACAATGATTTTAGAAAAATAACCTATCTTGTCGGCCCTACAGCTAATGATACGGAGACATATTATCTGAGAGGGGTCGACCCCGTACATGGTCAGTCTATTTCTTGGGGTAATGACAATGCTGACTCAGGTTCACTTCTTCTAAACCATCCTCATATAAACGAAATAAGAAGTTGTTCAGATTGGATACAATTTTCACCTGATGAACTACCGACATATATGTTTGGATTCGTTAGAAAGATAGATTCTTCAATATATTATTCTCAAAATTCCTCAAATGCTTCAATAGGCATAGAGAGAATTGCAACCTATGATAGAAATGTAGAAAATTCTATCCCTATAAATAGTAGTTCATCGATCAATTTAGCCAATGTTTCGTTTAATGTAGATTGGCCTATTGATTATTCATGGGAATGGTACTGGATAACGTTAAAACTGAGCACACAGACAGGCTGGCCAAAAATATACCTCGATTCATCTCATCCATCAATAGCTTCAATAACCTATAATTACCCTAGCACTCCTGCTATTTTCTCTCAAGAAACTAAAATAACGACGTTACTTTCAGCTACCACTTCAGAAGATGGTAAAGCCCTCTTACAGTTTGAAGGTGATGAAGTTGCAGAGATATCTTTGCAAATGAATGATCCTGTAGACCATTATAAGGCATTTTTCAATGGAATAAACTGTGATGAGAGTAGTTCGTGCCTAATGAAAGATTTAGGCAACGGAAAAATCTCTTTTGCTGTTGAACTAAAAGGAAGAGGAGAAATAGAAATCGTTCCAGATAAGATTTATAAAAGTATATAAGCTTCTGACGTTTCAAAAGAAAATGACGACTGATAATATAGTTTTAGAAGACATCGAAGAAAAAAAAGAAGTGCAAAAAAAGATTATTGAGCTTCCGCAAACAGTGAATGGTGAAAAAGCATCGGAAGAAGAATTTCTAAATATTCTCCGCCTGGTAGCTCCTGGAACAAATTTACGCACCGCGCTCGAAGGAATAGTTAAAATAGGAAAGGGTGCGTTGATCGTCGTAGAAAACGAGATGACTGGAGAGATAATAGATGGTGGATTCAAATTAAATTGTCGATTTACTCCTCAAAAACTAATGGAGCTATCCAAGATGGATGGGGCTATGATTCTTTCAAAAGATATGAAGAAAATAATGTACTGTAATGTTCTTTTGACTCCGGATAATAAAATACCTACTAACGAAACAGGTACACGCCATAAGGCTGCTGAGCGTTCTGCAAAGATGACAGGTACATTAGTGATAGCCGTATCAGAAAGAAAGAATGAAATACACCTATATTACAAAAATGTAAAGTATCATTTGAAAGATACCTCAGAAATTTCCAGAAAAACGTTTACAACGCTCCAACTGCTTGAGAAACAAAGAGAACTATTTGACAAAGCCATTACAAGTCTAAACGAGGCTGAACTAAAAAATGATCTCGATCTTAAACATGCGTGCAAAGCAATCCAAAAGGGAGAACTCATGCAACGAATCCTTATGTCAATAGAGCGTAATATAATTGAGCTCGGAACTGAAGCGCAAAGCGTCAAATCAAGAATCAAAGAGATAATGAGCGAAGTAGAAAGAGAAACTAACCTTGTAATAAAGGACTACACAAAACTCAATACGCGAAAATCAAAGAATCTTCTTGAATCGCTTTCATATGATGAAATAATCGATATGGAGAATATTCTAACTTCCCTTGCTCAAAAGGAGACAAATCTCCTTGAAGCAGTTAAAGGTTGGAGAATGCTTTCCAAAACAGGCCTCTCTGAACAAGAGCTCTCTGTCCTGATTAGGGAATTGCACTCGCTTGAACAAATTATCAAAGTTGATCAAGCAAAATACATTGAACTTCTAGGCCAAGAAAAGGGTGAGCAACTTGCAAGAGGCGTTAGGCGTCTTGCAAATCATTGAAAGAAATAATTCCTCTTTGCCACTCTCGTATAAGTGTGAGAGCTGCTCTTCTCAAGTCAATTTCTCCGCCTTTTAACAGAAAATGCTTTTTACGCGCAAAATCAATAATTAAATCGTTCTCATCTTCACCCTCTAGTTTGTAATAACTTTCAAAGCGTCCTGGATGCGATTCACGGAGAAAACGTATAAGTGTGAGAGCAGCTCGCTCAGGATACTTAAGTTTTTCAGGATCACGTGCAGAAAGAAGAGCTATACGTGCCTCATCATTAATCTCGACAGGTATAACTCCGGGACTATCGAGAATACGCAACCCGCCTGCATTTACCCACTGTATACCTCGCGTCGTACCAGCCTTTGGAGAAACAGCAGTCTTAGCTCGTTTGGCAATAGCATTGATAATTGAAGACTTGCCAACGTTAGGATATCCTACAAAGCAAACTTTAGGCTCCTGTTTGCCCCTTTGATGAGCCAGAGTGAAAATCTTTTCCTTGAGAAGACGCATCCCTAGATTTTTCTTACCTGAAACGAAAACACATCTGTCCTCTCCTAGATTACGCTTTACTTGCTCAGCCATCTGACGCGGAACAAGGTCAGACTTATTTACAGCAAATATGAGAGGTTTACCACTTTTAGCTACTAAATCTTCAATGTCAGGACTTCGAGAAAGCTCAGGAAGGCGGGCATCCAAAACCTCGACAATTACATCTGCGTCTATTAAGACACGCTTAACGCTATACCAAAATTGCATATAATTATGTGACAAAAACAGCTTATAACCCTATCTGTTCACTTTCTTCGACGAGATCTGAAGGAATATGCTGCACAAATACTTACAGCCGTCCCAGCAGTTCCTAAAACAAGTTCGCCAATAGGAATAGAAGAGTAAGAAGAATCAATCCAGTCTGTGGATACATTATAGGTGTACCCGACAAAAGCTGCCGAAAGAGCAAGGAAAAAAACCTTCCCTGCGCCATCTGAAGTAACCGCTCTTGCAAATTGCTCAAGTCGACCAGGTTTATCTCTGCTTTCACTCATGAACGGTACGAAAATCCGTCACGTTTAAAAACCCATCTATTATGTATATAGCATGAAAAGATCCTCACGAAGATGGAAGAAAAAGCGTCAAATGCGCTGGAAATGGCAACGCAAGCGACTTAGAAAAGAGAAGCATAGACGTAAACTACACCGTGCCCGTTCAGCGTAAATCGTAATAGTAGTACCTCAATTTTCATACCTGAAACTATCTTTTTAGCAAAATTCTACGTCAAATTAGCGAAAAAACTAGAGATATACTGTTAATTATCTTCTTGCGCTTATCAACACAACAATGTTTATAAAAACGCACGGTAAAGAAGTGTATGAGTCAGAGTGATATCTGGACAGAGAAATATCGTCCAGACGTTTTTGAAGAGGTGGTAGGCCAGCAAGAGATAGTTAAACGTGTTAAGTCGCTGGTACAGGCCATGAACATTCCCCACTTATTATTTGCAGGGCCTGCAGGTACTGGTAAATCAACACTTGCTCTCATTATCGTTAAGCAATTATTCAAAGACACCTGGAAGCAAAACTATCTTGAACTCAACGCTTCAGACGAACGAGGTATCGACGTTGTCCGTCAGAAAGTAAAAGACTTTGCACGTACAAAGGCTCTTGGAAACGTTCCGTTTAAAGTAATCTTTCTTGATGAAGCCGATGCTCTAACGCAAGAAGCTCAACAGGCATTACGAAGAACTATGGAAAACTATTCCAACACCTGCCGTTTCATTCTATCATGCAACTACTCAAGTAAACTTATTGATCCTATTCAATCACGTTGTGTCGTTTTTCGATTTAAGCTTCTTGAAAAGAAAGATATTGCCGCAGTTATCAAAGGAATTGGAGAAAAGGAAAATCTAAAGGTAGCTGAAGATACTTTTGAAGCGTTGTATGAAGTAAGTGAAGGTGACTGCAGAAGAGCCATTAACCTTCTACAAGCAACTGCCTCAATTTCACCAAACGTTAATGCCGAAATGATCAATATTATTGCCTCTTCAACTAAACCTGCTAACATCAAAATAGTTCTTGATTATGCCTTAGCAGGAGACTTCGTAAAAGCACGTGAAAAACTTCTGGACGTCATGCTGAAAGAAAGCATTTCAGGAGTTGATGTGGTCAAATCTATTCAAAAAGAAGTCTGGAATCTTCCTATTGAGCCTGAAATCAAAGTTAAGATAACTGAAAAAGTAGGTGAAGTTGAATTCCGCATGGTAGAGGGAAGCGATGAGTTCGTCCAGCTACAGGCCTTGCTTGCAACTTTCGTCCTTGCAGGTAAAGGTATAAAGGTATAATGAAAGAAGTAGCCAAGAAAAAGCCAGTAATTGGTCTTGAAAGAAGCCCCTATACGAAAGGCCTAATACCTAATCAAGAAGGAGTGTATCTTGCAAAAGGAATATGGGGGGACGTGACTCCTCAACCTATCGAAGTCTATCGTTATGGAAGAAAGGGGCTATGTTGTTTCTCTGAAGAGTTTGGAAGTGCAGGGACTGGAGTTGAGGAGAAACATGACTGTCATGTATCCGTACAATGCACCGGGTTAGAGTTTATATCCAGAGTGGGTGACTTACAATGAACAATCCACTAGCAGAAAAACATCGTCCTCAAAAATACGCTGACATGATTGGTCAGGAAAAAGCAATCATAGATGTAAAAATATTCTTAAAAGAATTTCCAAAGAAAAAGGCACTTCTTCTATACGGACCACCAGGAACAGGAAAAACAACGCTTGCAACGCTTGCAGCTAAAGAAAATGGTCTTGAAGTCTTTGAACTTAATTCATCTGACCTGCGCAATAGAGCAAAACTCGATGAAATTCTTAGACCTGCTTCAGTACAAGGCAGCCTATTCAAAAAAGGGAAAATCCTTCTTGTAGATGAAGTTGATGGCGTCACAGGTACGGATATTGGAGGAATACCTGAACTCACGCGCATTATTGATCTATCAAGTCATCCGATCATTATAACAGGAAACGACGTATGGCAATCAAAACTAGCCCCGCTACGTCCATTATGCAAGATGGTTGAAATGAAATCACTCGATGTGGAAACTATTACTAATTACCTAAAAAAAATAAGCGCTGTTGAACAAGTCAATGAAAACGAACACTTTCTCCGTCAGATTGCCATAAAGTCTCAAGGAGACTTACGTGCAGCTCTAAATGATTTACAAACATACTCTATTGACAAAGAGCCGTTAGTTGCTAATGATCTTGAAAAAAGACGTAAAGAGGATAGTATATTCAACATTCTCAAACTCCTATTCCAACAGAGACAAGATTTCGTACACTTGTTCGATACAACAGACATGTCGCTCGATGAAATTCTTCTCTGGATAGAAGAAAACATTCCTAAAGAGTATAGTGGCGAAGACTTAGCGCGTGCGTACCTTGCACTAAGTAATGCAGATATTCATAGAGGTCGTATCTACAGACAGCAATATTGGAGATTCCTCGTATATCAAAACATTTTTCAGAGCGCCGGCATCTCGTATGCAAAGAAAGCCCCGCGTGTAGGTTTCACAAAATATGAACGTCCGCAACGCATACTTAAGATATGGCTTAACAACCAAAAAACTGCTAAAAAGAAAACTATTGCTCAAAAATACGCCCGTCACGTTCACTGTTCAGTTAAACGTGTGATGCGCGACTTTAGCATTCTTAAACCGATGTTGCAAAACCCGAAAGTTCAAGAACAGTTAAGACTTGAGCAAGATGAAATAGATTTCCTGAAGAAATAATTACTTAATTTTCTGAAACAAATCGTTCATATGTTTCCAGTTAACAACATTCCACCACGTCTCAACATATGCTTTTCTATTTGACGTATGCTTAAGGTAGTACGCGTGTTCCCAAACATCCAATCCCAAAAGAGGAGTCTTTCCTTCCATTAAAGGGCTATCTTGATTAGCCGTGCTATATATTTCCAGTTTCCCTTTGTTCGATACAAGCCATGTCCATCCGCTACCAAAACGGTTCAAAGCAGCTTCGTTAAAGGCATTTTTGAAAGCATCTAGAGATCCAAACTCTTTAATAATCGCGTCAACAACTTTCCCCTTCATTTCACGATCCTTGGCATTAGGAGTCATCAGCGTCCAGAACAATGTGTGATTAACATGTCCACCGCCATGATTGCGAACAGCCGTACGAATATCTTCAGGAACTGAAGCAATGTCTTTCAAGAGTTCTTCTGTAGACTTTTTGAATAGCTCAGAATGCTTCTCCAGGGCAGCAGTTAACTTGTCAACATAGGTCTGATGATGCTTAGTATGATGAATTTCCATCGTTCGAGCATCTATGTGTGGTTCAAGAGCATCGTATGCGTACGGAAGCTTGGTTAAAGAAGGCTTATGCATAGCATAATAGAACGAAAGACCTATTTAAGTTTTTGTAGTATTCTAGAATACATTATTCGTATTTAACATTTATACAACTAAGCTCTAATGATGACGGAACAACGGCAGGTGTAACATTTTTCAATTTCTGAGGTTTGTATAATGAAAGGCATGCTTTCACAAATAATGAAGTAACTTGAGCAAATGAATTTAACTCTTCAATAAAAACAGATTCTTTATCCAGCGGTCGTGCATTAGCGCCATTTAAACCCATATAAATCAAAAAAACAGGTAACTTCTTATTAGAATCATTTTTTGTAACATCTACTGCAAAAGAAGGTCTTGTAGAATCACCTTCATAAATATAGCCTTCTATAGAAGAAGGCCTAATAGATCCCCACCGATAAGTTGATTCTTCAGAAAAAGACTTTCCTAATGCTGCCGTTAGTCCTTGGGAAGGAAGCACTCGAGATGAAAAAACCGAGGCTACTCCGCAATACTGCCTATCAAGTCCAGAGAATTGAAAAGATACGCTACGAAGCGGAAGAGGAAGTTCAGCGCTTCCAAAATTAAGACTTATAGGTGACTTTAAAGGTCTAGTTTTTTCTTCCAGAGCTTGAAGAGCATCATCGACTTCAAATTCACGATTGTTCAAATAATAAAACGCAGATCCCTTATCAAGAGTAATTCTCATAGGTCATTAATAAAAAAACAATTTATAAGTATTTAGGCGCTAGCAGCCAATTCAGAATCAATGAGTGCCTTTATCTGTGAGTACGGAACAGCTCCTTCAACAAGTTTACCATTTACGAAGAATGCTGGCGTACCAGATACACCTGCAGCAGTGCCCTCAGCAACTTCTGCATCAAATCGTGAATCATACTTCTTTGAATCCAAACACGTTTGCAACTTCTTTGAATCCATACCGGATATTGTTTTTGCCAGAGTAATCATCTTAGTCAAATCCTCAACATCATCTTGATGAGCAAATGCTAGAGGGTAAAACTTCCAATAAAGTCCTTGATCATTCAAGCACCATGCAACAAGTTGTGCAGGGTGTCCACCACTGTGGCCGTAAGCATATTTAACAGCAAATCGAACTTTGCCAGTCTGAACATAATCCTTCATCAAGTTAGTAACAATAGGTTCCCAGCTTGGACTGTTTTGCTTCATATATGAAGTCATCTTCTCGTTATCACCTGATGCAGCCGCGCAGAATGGGCAAGAGAAATCAGAAAATTCAACAACAGTGACCTTTGCATTGGCACTTCCAGTAACAGGAGAACTTCCGATGTTAATTTCAACAGGTCCTGTTGGAGTTGTTGGAGTTGTAGGCGAAGAATCACTGCCGTCAGTAGCGATAAGTGTTGAAGTTATATGTGTTCCATCAAGCGTCGAGTAAACAGGTATTTGCTGTCCTTGATAGCTTACAACAATCTTGTACAATCCGTTTTCCTGATCAATTGATTCAAGTGTAACTTCACCAGACTGAACTTGAGAATTAAGGAAGCTAATAACCTTCTGACTTGCTTCATCCTGACTTACAGTAGACGTGCTCGAAGGCGAAGCACCTTTCATAAATAGAATAACAACAAGAGCAACCCCGAGAATAACTGTCGCAAGAATCCAAGGATTTTGTCTAACTCGTGAGAGAACAGTCGTAGAAGAACTCTTTGTAACCATCTCCTCTCCTACGTTAGCTACTTTAAAAATCTTTTGTCACGTTCTCAATAGGATTATATACTTGTACGCCATAAACGACCTATGCCATATGATATTATCATAGGCCGTGATGCAGGCGATAAAAAAAAGTTTGGTGATCGCGGACTTGTTCATTTAGGAAAAGGATATGTTACTATGGGCACATATACTTCTCTTTCAAACAGCATATGGATGGATGTCGCACGTAGCCACGTTGTTCTGATAGCCGGCAAACGTGGCTCAGGTAAATCATATAGTATTGGAGTCATTGCCGAAGAACTTGCTAACCTTCCTCCCGAGAGCTCGAGAAATATTGCTTCTCTTATTTTCGATACGATGGGAATATTTTGGACTATGAAGTTCAAAAATGAAAAAGAAAAAGCCCTCCTACGAGAATGGAACATTGAAACAAAGCCACTTCCTGTTAAAGTTTGGGCTCCACGCGGCAAAATAAAAGAATATGAAGACAAAGGCATTCCAGTTGACAGAACATTCGCACTGGAGGCTTCAGAACTTGCAGCCGAAGATTGGGTTTCAGTATTTAATTTAAGTATGACTTCTCAAGAAGGCGTTCTAATACAGGAAACACTCGACCGTCTAAATAAACAAGATACGTTTTCAATTAAAGATATCCAACGCACGATACCGCATGTTCAAGCATCTCAAGAATCGAAAACAATCGTCTCAGCGCTCTTCCAAGCAGCATCTACCTGGGGAATATTCGCAGAAGACGACCAAGGAACTCAAATAACTGAACTTGTGAGCGCTGGCGAAACAAGTGTTCTTGACCTTTCTACGTACAGTTCAATAGGCGTCTTCAACATTCGCGCGCTCGTAATAGGACTCATTTCACGAAAACTATTTACGCATAGAATGGAAGCACGTAAAAGAGAGGAGTTACAAGCGCTCCAGCACGGAGTGGACTATCTTTCGTATAGTGTCGAACGTGAAGTCCCATTAGTTTGGCTATTTGTTGATGAAGCCCACGAGTTCCTCCCGCGCGAAGGAAAGACTCCTGCAACAGAAGCACTCGTACAAATACTAAGAGAGGGTCGTCAGCCAGGCATCTCGCTTGTTCTTGCAACCCAGCAACCAGGACAAATCCATAAAGATGTTATGACTCAATCCGACATAGTGCTTTCACATAAAGTAACGTCCCAACAAGACATAACCGCTCTCAATGAAATTATGCAAACATACTTGTTAGAAACAATCAAAGCAAAAATGGACGAACTTCCTCATCTAAAAGGCTCTGCAATTATACTTGATGACAACTCAGAACGCATCTATGCCATGCGAGTCCGTCCTCGATTCACCTGGCACGGCGGTGAAGCACCTTCAGCAGTCAAAGCTGACGTATCAGTATAGCAATACATATAAAGTCATAAAAAGCGAACTAGTATGGTCAACCTTATTGAAAAGCTAGACCCTTCGAGAATAGTAGCTCTTTCCAAAGACATTTCTAGAATACCTGTTACAAAAAGATCAATCGTACGTTTTGCAGATATGTCATATGATATGAATAAATTGCATCGTGAGAGAGAAAGCGCCATAGTAGCCGGATTCAAAGATACCCCTGCAACCGGAGCGCAAGTGCACGCAATGGGTATTCAGTACGCTGAAGGAGTACGCAACCTCATTGAGGAAATTACTGAAGAAAAATATCCTTTTTTAGAAATATCTGATGCGACTTTTTCTCAGTGCGTCTATCCTGCACGAAGAAGTAAGAAAAAGCCGCGCTGGTCTGTTGGTGACTGTACACTAGAAGATGGAAAACTAACTATCAAAATACATGCTGCGCAACATAATGTAGATTGTTTAAGCATGAAAACCACATTTTCTCCAGAAAGAAATAACGCCTCTTTCCCAGATCCTCCTCACTCTCTCGTGAATCCTATCCTATCAGTAATTTCAATCACGCAGCAAGAACTAGGGCAGTATAATAGATTGCTCAAGACAAAAAATCAATACATCCCTGAAGGACTTGCAGTTGCTCGTGTTCCGGCTGCACTCATGGAGGTTCTCCATACACGAATAGACAAGACGCTCATGCCTCGTAATAGAAGCATGTACACAACATACTGTCGAAGACCGCAAATAGGTGACTTTGACGTCGAACTCTATGCAATAAAAGCAAAGGAAGTAAGAGGGATGCATATCTCTGAGTTTGAAACACGCATGAGTCAAAGCGGAAAACCTATTCTTCTCTCAAGACTCTTGGCATATAGCGATAGAAAAATAGACCTAAGCAAATTACCTGCTCAAGTCACTCCAGTACCTTAATATCAACTCTGTACCGATACTTCCGTGTCCCAATATCTCCTGCCTTCGTTATTCTTAAAATAGATATTTTTTTCTTAACTTTCTTTGCTTCCTCTAAAATAAGTACACGTAATACATCAAGCTGGCTCTCCTCATAAAACCCGTAGTAATGAATAATCCCCTTCTTCTTTATCTTCTTGAATGCGACATCTAAGAAATGATCTTCTAAATTAGGTCGAGCCATAACAATCCTGTCAAAAACACCATCAAGAGAAGGAACTTTTCTTCGTACATCTCCTTGTAAACAAATCACGTTAGTTTTATTTCGTTTGACGTTCTCAAGTGCATATCGATGCGGTTCTTTGCCAAGCTCGACAGATACCACTTCACGCGCTTTTTTCTGTTTTGCAATCACTATAGGAAACGGCCCAACCCCTCCAAACATCACTAGAACACGCTCGCCTTTCTTAACAATAGAAGCAATATGCTTTCGTTCACTTGATAATCTGGGAGAAAAATAACACGTGTCAACATTCAATCTAAATTCGCACCCGTTTTCTTTATACAGAGCCTCTTTCGTCTTCTCTCCCGCAATCCATTTAGTTTCAGGTGTTCGTAAACGCCCTTTTATGCGTGACGTTTTTTCAACGACTGTCCGCACACTTGCGTTCTGCGCAAGATACGCAGCTGCAAATCGTTTCTTCTCTTTTGCACTCGTCTCGCGTGAGAACTTAACAATTACAATATTACCGACAACGTCATACGGAGCCATACGCTATTAATTCAGCTCCGTTTAAATCGTTTGCTACCGAAGTTAAAGAAAGCACGTATAATGACGAATATAACTCCGAGCACTAACAATCCTACAAAGGCATTAAACACAGTAAGTTGGAAAATCATATCTTGAAAACGAAATACTCCAATTCCTGCAATACAGAGAGAAATTATGGCAATTATTCCTCTGTTGCTCCCTAATATTCTTGTCTGCGTAAGAATGCCAAAAATAATGACTGCAACAAGTAAACCAAGCGCAATAATTACAACATCCGGATTGTAATACATCTCGTCCAATGTAGCATCGAGCAACTGAAATAACATATACTCAAAAAGCAAGTCACCTATATAACATTAACGACAAGAAACATTTATATCCGTCCGCACGATAAAATACCATGAAAAAAGAGACGTTTTTCCTCATAGCCTGTATCTTATTGTTAACATTTGTTTCAGCAGCACCAACCCCTCCCGAAACACCTGCTCAATCAACCATAAGTGACATGCCTAACGACACTACAAATCCTGTTCCAACGCCCGCGAGTGCATTTGAAGGAGTAAAGGACAAAACTGACCAGTTTATCGAAATAACTATTTCATTTTCTGAACTTCCTAAGCCTATCGCAAGCATCCTCAGAACAATAACTGGAATAACAGAAGACATTACTCTCTCTCAGTTGATAGTTTTCATTTCAATCACCATTCTATTCTTCTTAGCTATAGGAAACATATTCACACTCTTCTCTCCATTTAGCAAAGGCACAGGCACAGCAATCGCCGCGCTTATGACTCTTATTGCAGGCGTCATCGGCATCCTTCGCGTCATTTCAATAGCTCTTCTTGCAACCGCAGAAAACATTAAACTGCTTGGAGAATGGAGTACGGGCGCACTCTTTGTTACAGTATTAATTATCGCTGGGCTTTGGTTCATATTTTCCAAAATTGCAGATTATGCTCGAAGAAAAGAAGCAATCACAAAAGGCAAAGAACAAGGATTGGAAGCAGGTGTACGTTTTGGGTTCCTTGGAGCACTAAAAGACATAATAAAAGCTACTTAAAGTCCTTCACCCATATTTCTATTAAATTCTTCAAGAACTTTCAATCGTGTTTCACTGTCTTTCTTTTTTCGTAGTTCTCGAGCTTGCTTAAGTCGCTTACTAATTATTTTGTTAATATAAAGATACATAACCATAAGCATTATTGTAATGAACAGGCTAGCAATTGACCATGCAAAACTCTGTCGGTAAAACACAAGCTTTACCGCTCCCGCTGCTAAGGCATTATATATTTGGATATGTGCTATCAACATGGTTCCAAGTAAAGAAAAGAGGAATTGATACCCTACATTTTTGAACCATGCTGAAAAGTCCATCGTAAGCGAAATAAAAGTAAATATCCAAAGAAGACAAGCAAAGAGAGTCGCGAGTGAAAAAGACCAATCTCTCGCAAAAACTATTGCAAAAAAAGGATTAATTTTTGTAAAAAAATCATTAAGGTTTGCAAAAAAAGGCTTTTGTAGAAGAAGATCCTTCCATCCCTCAGCAAGATAATTGTATCTAATCTCGTTAATATTTTCCTGTGTATCTTGTAATTGCTGAACTCCATTCTGCACACCTAATGGGTCTGCAGCATGCACATTAACAAGAAAACCAACGGCAAGCACAAACAATAATAAAATAAAAAACCTCTTTTGAACCATATTGTATAAACAAAAAGTCTCTTTATATAAATTTAGTACATTCCAGGTTTCTTTCCAGAAGCCTTCTCAGCTATATCTTGTAAAACCTTGACTCCTGATGCTGCGACTTTTCCACCAGCAACAGCCTTTAAAGCCTCATCTTCAGCGCGTCGAAGAATGAGTTTTTCTCTAATGCCTCCTAGTCCAAAGTGGAACATAAGGAACATGACAAATACCGAGCCCAATGCAAATAGCACGGACAACGCTCCGAAGGCTGAAAGGAGAGTAAGCAAGTAAATGGAGACACTAGACATAAGCCTCAAATTAGCAGCAATAATTGCCATAAGAGCTGCAGTAATCCAACTAACTGCAGGTGAAAATAAGCTAAACAATCGAAGAATATCTCCAAAAGCTAAGAGAAACATAGTGAACATAGCAATCATAACAATGGCTGCGCTAATATACGTACTACTATCTCCAGATCCATTTCCAAGAAGATTAATCAAATAGTTAGGAATTTGACCAAAAATATAATTAAGAGGTTTGAGAGCTGCATCTCCAAAGACAGTTTCATATCCTACATATCCTTGTCCGAGATTATCTTTAAAAGCGTTCCATGGAAGAATGCTAAAATTAGAATAATATGAAAAAATGAATAGAATAACAACGATTGCTATAAGTACTCCCCAAAAAAGACCTCCAGGACCTTTACCCCTCTTACCAATCATCTCTTGAGTAGAGTTCCGTTATTTATAAAGGTTATCAGACTCAATCAATTCTGTTTCTAAGTGCATCTCGGTAAATCTGATTATATTTGTTAAACATAACAGTGGTTTCTTTACCTAAGGAATCATCACGTTTCAAGTCACTTGCTCGATACGTTCGTTGTGTCTGTCCCCATTCCTGAACAATAATCTTCTCAAGTTGCAACGAATCAAATGAAACAGGTCCTTTAGGCAACGAATTTGAGTCGACCAGAATATACATTTTCGGATCATCCTGTACCCGTACTTCGTTTCCTACGGTTCCTTCAAGATTCATATTTACTCTTACCATTGTTTTAACAGGATGTATTCTTTCCTGAGAAGACAAAATACCGTCTCCATTTCTATCAGTCAGAGTATTGTCTACTGCCCAATCATATATCTTAGAAGATCGTCTTGTTGAAGGAATTGTACTGGAAGTTCCTTGATAGACAGAAGAGTTCTGTGATGGAACATACGACGTTGGAACGACGGAATCATCTGAAGGTGTCGAAACAAAGCCTGCCTGACTTCCAGATGAATCTGAACCTCCAAAAGTATGTCTATATCCCCAACTTACTGCTTTCGGTGCAAGGTAGATTCCTGCTCCAAGAACTCCTAGTCCTACTCCTATCTTAATAGCTGCTTTTGCGACTCTAGGGACATGTTTTTGCCAATGAACTAATGCTTTCTTACGTAACCCCTTTACTGGAGCAGGAGAGTTGCTTGGTGCAGATTTTTCAGGTTTAGAGGACAAGTCTGGCTCTGGAGATGTCGGAACACTAGGAGAAGGAATAGGTGAATCGGAACTAGAAGTATCGTCAGCTCTGTTCTGAGAATTAAATATATTGCCGTATATCCCTCGAAGAGTTAGTGCTAAGATAAATGCATGATTATACATCGATTCTCGAGCATTTGAACCAAGTCGTGCTAAAGGATGACGAGGCTGTACATAAGCGATTGGTTGAGGTGTTTGATCTGGCGAAGAAGTTCCCGCGACCATTCCTTCTAAAGTAGAACTTACATTAGGTGGTGAAGTTTCGAGAACATTAAGAAGAGCTTCAGGAGAATACGTTTGTGCGGCCAAGTGACCGTCGTCATGTACGGCAGGACTTTCTGAAGAAGTAGGTTGTCTAGGGAAAGGTATTGGGGATGAGTTAGTATTAGAATAATCTTGTCCAGGTGTTAAACTGTTACGTTGACCGTCATCTGCAAGCAGAGCTTCTACAGCCGCTTCAAGTTTAGGATCAACTCTCTCAGATGCATAACCTTGTTTTTTAGCTAGCCTTCTGTTTCGACGTTGTGATCTAGTAAGTTCTGCTTTCAAATCTTTTCTATCGTTGAAATATGACCTAATATTCTCAGTAGGTTGACCAAAAACCCACGCAATATCCTTGATAAGTCTACCCTCTTTAGCAAACTCAAAAAGATCTTCCACTCTTCCATCTACTTTTAACCATGGATAAGCAGTCTCATCCGGATTAGGAAAAGCTTCTTTCAAATGATGTATGTCTTTTTGCATATAACTAACGTTAAATTTTAATATATAAATCTTTCTATAGGTTATTCCTATTGGGTGACAACAAAATAGAAAGATTTAAAAAAGAAATAACCTGCGAGTTATCATGATTGATTGGGTATTAGATCCGAAAGGAAAGTTGAAAGAACATAGCGAGAGAAAGAAGCAAGAAAGAGACGAAGAACGCAAGAAGCATGTAGGCAAAGGAAGACTATTTGATTATCCTCAAGACACTTTTTTTACAAGACCTATATACAAACCGTGGCTCATTATTCCAAAAGGATATGTGGGAGTACGTGAAAGAATCGGAATGATTGGGAAGATACTTCAATCAGACCCTAAAGCTGACGGACACGAGCTAGATGATAATGGAAACTTGGTAAAAAACTATCGAGATTTGCCAGGCGGAGGATTAGTCGAACCAGGATTAAGATTTATGATAAGTGCTAAAGGTCTATGGAGCAGAATGGCCGTAGTTGATGGGAGATCTAGAACAGAAAATATAGAGTTACCAAATGTTATCACAGAAGTAGGAACTGTAGAACTTCCAAGAGTTGTAGCGACATTAAACTGGCGCGTAATTGATCCTGTACGTGCTATGACTGGAGTAAGAAACTATTATAAAACTGCGATGGAAATGGCTCAGGTAAGAATTAGAGATGCTTTTGCTCCTAGAACGTTGGAAGAGATTGCTGGATTAAGAGAAGAGCATAGAAATCTAAGTCCTCTGAAAGATGAAGACGGGAATAAGGCATTAATCAAAGCAGGGCTTAAATTTGATGGATTGTATATCACAGATTATGACTTGCCTGATAAATTAGAAGAAGCATTTGCTGCGGAAGTTATTGGTCGTGAACGTGCGCAGGGACTGAGAAAATTAGCAGATATTGGTAGAGAAACTGCGAAATTAGATGATGAGGCTGGAGCCATATACACTCGAAATGCTGGTGCAAGAGAGATTCTTCGCCTGAGAACTGCTGCAGATCCTGCAAACAAAGGAGTAACTTACCGTCCAGACATTGCCCAGATAGGTGAAGGCATTGCCTACGGAGCAACTAAAATAGCTGAAGCAATAGCTGAGGCAGTAAATAGAAAACCTTAAAACAATTTCTTCTGACCTTGTTCTTTTTTAACGTCCTGTAACTTAGCAAGTTGGTTATCAACGCGTTCTGCCGAGAATTCATGTGTGCTTACCAGCAGTTCCCTAACACGCTTTTCATCTAATTTAGGGAACGTGACTTTGTCACGATTCACGTTAGGCTTTTTGAAGATCTCAAACACCGTCTGCCAATCAAAGTCAACTCTATCTTTCAATGACTCGAAGATGGCTACAGGATGCTTGTATTGCTTCACAAGAGAGAGCGCCTTCTTCGGACCAATTCCATGCACTCCTCCAGGATTAAAATCACTTCCAACAAGAATCGCGAGGCAGATAAGCTGATCGCCGTTTACATCAAGTTCATTGATAACTCGATCATATTCAATAAGTTCAGGAGCAATATACAAAAAAGAACCATTAGGTAGCTTTCGTTTTCTAGCTAACGTTAAATTTTGAATCAATCTCGTACCGCCAACAACCAGCGCATCATAATCCTGGCTTGCAACCGCGTACGCTTCACCACGTTTAACCAGTTCAGCTGCTTGCATCTCTCCCTCTCCCGCTGCTTGGACAACTGCAATCCCTAACGCTCGTAGCAATTCTTTAGACTCCTCAATCATTTTTCTGTCAAGCTTGATAAATCCTCTAGAATACTTGCCCATAGCCTCGACGTTTCCTTCTTCGTAGGCCTCGGCATACTTTTCTTTCGCTTGATCTTTCGCAGCCTGTCGTATCTCGTGAGTTTTTCCTTTTAATGCATGATACTCTCCATCGAAAACGTACACCAGTTTAATGCCTTCGGTAAGGAGAGCAACATTTCTATAAAAAAGACCTGAAAGGTGAGAAGTCACGTTACCGTGAGAATCCATAAGAGGAGTTCCATCAGGCTGTCTAATTGAACTCAAGAACTGATAAATCGTATTAAAAGCATCAACAGCGATGACTTTTCCCTTGAGTTCTTCAAGCTTCAGTTCGCGCCGAGATACAATGTCTCCTATCTGCAATCCCATAAAAAACCGAATGAATAATAGATTAAATAGTTAATCTTCTTTCGCTTGATAGAATATCTTTTCTTACTTGATTTACATAATCCCACAATTCCCTTCGATCAAGTCCAGAATAGGACTCTAGAGGGTAACCTGCTGATCTAAGATCTCTTAATAGCTCATGCATTGATTCAACCGTTGGAGCACCGCTTGATTTTCGCACAAGCTTCCGCTGTGCAATTTTAACAAGAGCACTTTCTTCTGAAGCAAAAGAAGATGAGTGAGAAAGTTCTCCTAATCGTGAAAAGTCGTACCGGTTCTCTCTAAACCAAGTGTCAGCAAGTTTAATGCCTATATCCCCACGAGTATCTGTTTCGGGATCGTAATCGATCTCATGTCCTCGAATAGTTACTATTACCATATATCCTTTGTAAAACAACCCTCTTTAAATCTTTTGCTCTGGGAAAAAGAACTAAAAACTCCTATTCCATGAATGCGTATGGACGCCTACATCGTATATGCTAATTATCGAGTAATTGATGATAAAACCTACGTCGAACTCTTTGGAAAATTAGAAAATGGGAAATCGTTCTGCGCCATCCAACAAGTTGAGCCTTACTTCTTCATAAAAACATCAGATGTGGCTAAAAATAAACACTATCTCTCCAAATATACAGTCAAGCCGGAAAAACTCACCACGTTCGCAGGTGAAATCGTCAGTCGTATTTCTCACGAATCGCAAACAGAACTTAACAAGATAGCAGTTGTACTTGAGAAAAAAGATGTTGCGACCTATGAGGCTGATTTGAAACCTCATACGCGTTACTTAATGGATCATGATATAAAAGGTACCTGTACGATTGAAGGGAAACCTGAGATTGGTGAGCGTGTTGATTGCATGTATCGCGACTTTACCATAAAACCCGCTTTATTCAAACCATCGCTTAAAATCGTGTCAATAGATATAGAATCTGACAAGAGCGGAGACGCACTCTATTGCATCGGAATCTATACACATGACTATCAACAAGTGTTCATGATCACAGATAAGAAAGCTAAAGGGATTACTTCATGCAAAGATGAACGTGAATGTCTTGAAAAATGGAAACAAAAAATAATCGAGCTCGATCCAGACATCATTACAGGATGGAACATCACAGATTTCGATTTCCCCTATCTAAAAAAGATTTTTGAGAGGAATAACCTAAATTTTGATTTGGGTCGAACAAACGAAGAGACACGAATGCGTATCAGCAATAATTTTTTCCGCGATTCAACCGTTACAATATCCGGTCGACAGGTGATAGATGGTCTCAACTTGATTCAGGATCCATTCATAAAGGAAGCTCCGACCATAAAGAACATCGAGATAGATTCGTGGACGTTAGAAGATGTGTCACAAGCTATCCTCAAGGAAGGCAAACTGTTGAGCGGAGAAAAAAGACACGAGAAAATAACGGAATGGTACGAAAAAAAGAAACACGAAGATCTTGCAGCATATAACTTACAAGATTGTAAGCTTGCGTACGCGTTGTTAGAGAAGACAAAGACCATTGAGCTGGCAATCGAACGCTCTCAAATGACAGGCATGTCTCTAGACAGAATCACTGCTTCAATAGCTGCCTTCGATTCCCTCTATATACGAGAGGCACGAAAGAAAGGACTTGTTTCGCCTTCCAACAAATTCACACAAAAGGAAGAACGTATCAAAGGAGGATATGTAATGGATGCAAATCCGGGCATTTATCACAACCTTCTTGTGTTAGACTTCAAGTCATTATATCCTTCAGTAATTAGAACGTTCAATATAGACCCTGCATCTCATCTTACCAAGAAAGTACCGCACGCGATTGAAGCACCTAACGGGACATACTTCAAGAATACTGAAGGAATACTTCCAGGCATTATTGAAAAATTACACCAAGAAAGAGAAAAAGCGAAAAAAGAGAAGCGTGAGTTCGCATCGTATGCAATAAAAATCATTATGAACTCTTTTTTTGGCGTACTTGCGAACCCCAATTGTCGTTACTTTTCGCTTGACGTAGCAAATGCAATTACACACTTCGGACAGCACATCATAAAGCTCACTGCAGAGAAAATTAAAGAAAAGGGATATGACACAGTTTATTCAGACACTGATGCGGTTTTCATCGATACGCATATTGAAGATCCAAAGAAAGCTTTCATATTAGGCAAAGAATTACAGGAATACATCAATAGTTTCTATAAAGATTATGTAACGAGAAAATACGAGCGTACATCATATCTAGAAATCGAGTTGAAAAGATTATATCTTTCATTCCTGCTTCCGCCATTACGAACGACCGAAAAAGGTTCAAAGAAGCGATACGCAGGTCTTGTTGAAAATAAGGGTAAAGAAGAACTAGAAATTGTTGGATTAGAGGCTATACGTGGCGATTGGACAGATGCGGCGCAAGAATTCCAGCGAGAGTTACTCATGCACATCTTCAAACGCAAAGAGTTTATTCAATTCATCAAAGACTATGTAAAGAAAATACGCGCGGGAAAGATGGATGCCAAACTCATGTATACAAAATCAATACGAAAAGGTCTTGAAGAATATACAAAAACGACACCTCCTCATGTAAAGGCTGCACGCAAGCTCGAAAAACTAGAGTCTAACACTATACAGTACTACATAACAGCCGACGGACCAGAGCCCATTCAGAAACTGAAACACGCACTCGATTATGATCATTATATTGACAAACAAATCAAACCTATTGCCAACACCGTTCTGTTCTTCTTCAAAAAGACGTTCGAGGATATTATGAGTGAATCAAAGCAATCCAAGCTATTTTCTTAAAAATTATTCTCCAGAAGCGCGATAAAATCTTGATTCGGCAAGATAAAATTCGGCCAAGGGTCGGACGACTTTATAGAATATACGCCCTTTAAAGGACTCTACAAATGATAAAATACGATCCTCTTCTTCTGAATAAGGACGCCACTGCATCCTGTCTCGGATATCATCTAATTGCTCTAAAACGATAGGAGGAACAGGTATTCTTGAAAGAACTCTTCTATGCGCTCGAGCCATAACTCTCATTAAATAAACCCTATTTAAAACTTCAGATTTCAACAATAACGCCATTACGTCCAGCATTAATAACACGTGTTTTACCGATAGTGTCTTCCATACCGCCAGCCTCGTGAATGTGTCCGTGCAATAGTATAGCTGGTTTGAACTTCTTAATAGCCTTCAAGATAGAAGGACTTCCAGAAACGCCTGAAAACTCAGAGACGCTTCCCGCAGGGTGCATGTGTGTGACCATCACTTTGCGCTCAATGCCTTTGAGACCTGCATGCGCTTTTTCAAGAGTACTCATAAGCTCACGCTCAGAGATTGACCCAAGTGGTCCAACATTTGCACCGCCTGCACCAAAGAATCCTACTCCATTGTACTGCGCTGAATAACCATGAATATTTTTAACACCATATAACTGGGCAAGAAAGTCAGCTGTAGCGAATGAATCCCAATTGCCTGGAAGCAAAAGTACTTTTTGTTTCTTATCCTTGAATGGTTTTATCAGATTCTTAGTCTCAACAAGACCTGTAATATCTCCGCATAGCACAACAAGATCAACTTTCTCCTTATGAGCACGTTCAGCCAACTTCTTGGACAATCGTGAGTCCCCATGTAAATCAGATGCTGCCAAAATTTTCATAATCTAATAAGAAAGAAGAGCATTATAAGGTTTATCATGATAACACCGAAATACTTAAGAGTAGTTTAAGAAAATAATAGCGTGGGAATAATAAATTTGAAGTTAGCGATCCGGAGAGAACATGTTCCTGGAAAAATAGAAAAGATTCTTGGAAAGAAAGGAGTAATGTTGTGTACGACTCTCGGAGAAAACTATCCTAATTATCCCTTAATAGCTTCCTATTCCGAACATCCGACAGTTAAGAAAAATGATGGATGGATCGAAATAGATATGCCTCTAAAAGTTGGAGCATATATACATTATCGAGATTATCCAGCGCAAATACAATGGTCAATAGGCAAAGATGCAAAAAGAAGGCTAATACATGCTTTTCCAACACTCGATGAATTCGGCATCAGGGAAAACTTGCCAAGTGAAATGAGAAAATTAAGATATGTAGCGATTAATATTGAAACTTCCGAAGAAAAAATAAATGAAAGTCTCAAGGCCATGCTCAGCTATGCAAAATTTAAAAGCGAGTTGAGAGAAAGAAAATCAGCATAAATTATCCGTCGATAAAAATATGTTACTCCTTTATCGTGTGTCTGAAAAAAATTAACTACTATTCTAGATAACATTTTATGAGAAAGCTTTAAAAGGTCACCACTTATGGAATATATAGGTTACAACCTGTATATTCCAACATGAAAGACAACTTTGACGTATTCTTCCGAAGAAAACCTGCATTAATGTTAGTAGCACTTAAGAAATTCAATAAAGCGCGTTATGGTTCAATTCTTGCAAAAGAAGTTGACTGTACATACAGCCATGCCGTAAAAATCCTTCAGACTTTGGAAAAGCTCGGTCTTGTCGTTTTCGAAAAGAAAGGTCGTATGAAACTTATCAAGCTAACCAAGAAAGGTAGCGAAATCGCAGATAATATAGAGAATATCAAAAGATTGATTGGTTAGATGCTCATGGGAGTTAAACATTTTTCTGAGAATGTATTATATTTCAATGCACGTGAAAACGCTGTTGCCCAGTTAAAATTTCCAACAAATATTTTACAAGTTAGTGTTTATAGAATGGGTGATAGAGGAAACTTAGCACTGTACGTGGAAGCTTTGGAAGGAAAAGTAGACTTCTTAAGAGATGATCCTCAACAAGTGCTGGGTATGCTTGAAAATGAAGAATATTTCGAAATGGCCTTAACAAAAAGAAGAAGTGGTAACTTCAGGGTCATTATGAACATTCCTTATGTCCATATTTCTTATTTCAAAGAGCCGATGAGTGCTGAATTCTTACCTCAACAATAAAAGAATGGCCCCGACGGGATTTGAACCCGCGACACCCACGTGACTCTAATAGGTTTTAAGAGCGTGGTACTCTAACCGGGCTGAGCTACGAGGCCGTACAAAATGAAGTTACAGATGCTTTAAAAAGTATTCGGACATTGGGAAAGGAATTTAAACCCTTAAAACAAAAATAATTTCATGGACGAACGACGCAGAGGATATGTTAATGCTCCCGTACAAAGAAGAGAGCACCGTATACACCGTAATGGCCATTCTAATGGAACACCTGCCAGAGAAGATAGAAGAATAAGAACGCAAGAGACACCGCATATAATCTCTCAAAATAATACCTCTACTGATGAAAGCGATTTAGAGAAAGTAACTCCTGTAGGGTATCGTCAAGCAAATGTCAGAGACGTTGCTGGAACAACGATAAAGGTCGGTTCATGGATTCCAAGAACGGAATATGACAACTATTCCTTAAGAAATTATATTGAATTCCAAATTAGGTATTAATATCTCTTGAAGAGAGAAAAGAATTTAAACTAGAAAAAATAAAATATCATATGAGTACAGAAAGAGGCGGGTTAGATGGATTCTTTGGAGATATAAGCGCACCTCCAGTTCAACAAAATCTCTTTGGTAAGGAATATCTTGTAATGCCCTTGAATAAAGAAGAAACAGAGCAACCTGAACCAGCAGACAGACAAACAGGTAATTTATTTACTGGATATATTCCTCCAGTTCAAAGAAAATTATATTCTGATAATAAATAAAAATTTTATCGGTATACTCGCCAGGTATGTTCACATTTCGTGCAACGGTAAAACTTAGTTTCTGATTCGTCACTAGATCTTGTTTGTAACGTCCAGAAGAATGCTTCATTATGTTTGCAATTAGGGCATTTTATCTGTACTTTAGGATACGTAGTAAGTTCCTTCTCATTAATAATTGCAACACCACTTCCTTTTTCCATCTTCTCAGATGCTTGAATTTTAACTAGACCTTTAGGCTTATATCCGCATTTAGCGCAAGCTGCCTTTTTATCTACCACAAGAATGACACTTCCGCATTTAGGACAAAATTCCATCCTGAGGGGTAATACTGAAACTTTTTAAGTCTTATGATTAGCGGCAGAATCCTTTTTCGTAGTCAGGTCTAAATGGTTCAAAAAACACGAGCTTAAGCCATCCAAGCCCCGGAATACGGGCAACAGAGTGGCCTATGACTGCGTCGGCAGGAATTACCTGTTCTTTATCTAACTGTCCTGGATTATTATCTCCTTTTGTACTATACGGAGTCATTCCAATCAAGCGATGAATGATGGGATAAGTATAATCTGCGTTAAAGATAATAACATCTCCTAGTTTTGGCGATGAACGTCCGGAAACAACAATAACGTCTCCTTTATTCAATCCGTTCTTGAAAGAAAACGTATCAAAGTCGCTCTTATGAATTCCTTTTGATTCGTACCAAAGGGCATTCTGTTCCCACCATGCCTCAAAATCAACGGCATGATACATAGAACATGATTCAACGACGACAAGGGGTAGTGGTGTTCCGAGCGATAAAGATAATAGTGGAAACAAAATAAGCTTAATACATACAAACATCAATAGAAGAGAAACAGCCCAGGATTGCCAGGTATCTTGTTTAAGAAAATGCCAGAACCTCTTAAGATAGGACATCAGCGTCCAAGGCAATCGAGCTTTTTAAAATGTGTGAAAATTACCTTTTATCGCGAGTACTATAAGGTGTCTCATTCACTAATTGAATTGGTGGAGCAACATATGCTGTCTCCTTTTCAATCGGTCGTGCATAGTCCTTATGAGAACGGAGAATCGAGGCAGTCCCGCCAATAAGACTGAAACTTCCAAAGATTATCAAGGCAGTATAGCCCGGATGTTGAAGCCGACGAGAAGATCTATCAGAAGGAAGATTATCATCGAAAAGATGATCATTAAGCAAGCCTGTTAAAGACTTAAGCATAAATAAGGAGCGTAAAGTTATATTTAAACATTCCTACACTCTAAATGGGACAACTTTTTTAGTTAATTTATCCCAGATAAAAGAAAGGTTTAAATAGTTTGTATATCCCTATAGGTATACACAAAAAGCATATACTATGACAGATATATTCGATACAACAATACTATGTAAACAATGTGGTGATGAGATGGAGCACACGCTTATAACCAAGCAAGGTTGCCAACTCCGAGCAGTCATCTGCCCTAAATGCGGAGATCAAATCCTTCACCCAGCAGATATAAATAGTTTTGAGCATTACAATAACCTACGAGATAAAACGTTTCACGTTAAATTGCGAATGGTAGGTAACAGCCATGCAATAAGTATCCCAAAAGAAATTGTCGATTTTATACATCAACAGGAAAACATGATGGACGATATGGTTCGCTTATGCTTTGAAGACATGAGCAGATTAAGAATAGATTTTGGAGGATTCAATGACACAGACACAAGACCTTAAATTGAAAGTACTTGAAGCACTTCAGGACGACGCATATAAGGGCGTCGCTAGAATAGACACTGAAGTAATGAAATTGCTTGGACTTAGACGAGGCGATATAATTACAATCAAGGGTGAACGCGAAACAGTTGCTATTGTTGATCGTTCATATCCTGCGGACGTAGGGGAAGGTATTATCCGTATTGACGGACTTATACGAAAGAACGCTAAAACAGGCATTGGAGAGATGGTTTCTATAAGCAAAGCTCAAGTAAAAGCCGCTAAGAAAATTTCAATCGCACCAGCACTCCAACCGGGTATGCGTATTCAGATCCAAGGAGATTCGGATGTCTTCAAAAACGGTCTTTTAGGACGTGCCGTCGTAAAAGGAGATCTTATTTCGCTAGGCGGAGCACAACGTAGACGTGATCTAATGGGTGGAGATATGTCTGAGATATTTGGCGATATTCAAGAGCTATTCGGAGGCAATTTCGGATTCGGAGGATTACAGCAACTTAAGTTTAAGGTAGTCACAACTTCACCAAATCAACCGGTAATAATTACAGAAGAAACAGAAATTGTAATCAGTGAAAAACCGATAGAGACGCAGGAAGAGAGCGTACCTGATGTAAACTATGAAGATATTGGTGGACTTACTGAAGAAATAAAGAAAGTTCGTGAAATGGTAGAACTGCCTCTAAAACATCCTGAAGTATTCGATAGACTTGGAATAGAACCTCCAAAAGGTATTTTGTTATATGGTCCTCCGGGAACGGGTAAGACATTGCTTGCAAAAGCGGTAGCCAACGAATCAGAAGCTAATTTCATCCTTCTCAATGGACCAGAAATTATGTCTAAATTCTACGGTGAGTCTGAAAAGAAAATTCGAGACTTATTCGAAGAAGCTGAAAAAAACGCTCCGACTATTATTTTCATCGATGAAATAGATGCGATCGCACCAAAGCGTGAAGAAGTTCAGGGCGAAGTAGAACGACGTGTTGTCTCTCAATTGCTTACCTTGATGGATGGTCTCAAATCACGAGGGCGCGTAGTAGTCATCGGTGCAACAAACCGACCAAACTCAATTGATCCGGCATTACGAAGACCGGGAAGGTTCGACCGTGAATTGGAAATATCTGTGCCTGATAAAAAAGGTAGACTCAATATTCTTAAGATTCACACGAGAAACATGCCTCTAAAGAAAGACGTTAAACTTGATGTGTTAGCAGGTAAAACGCACGGATTTGTAGGTGCTGATCTCTCATCCTTAGCAAAAGAAGCAGCTATGTGTATCCTTCGAAAAAAGCTCCCTCAGTTCGAACTCGATAAAGATCAGGAAATTCCAAAAGAAGTTCTTGACTCGATGATAATTGGAAATGAAGATTTCGAGGAAGCACTTAAAGTCGTTCGTCCAAGCGCTATGCGTGAAGTTCTTGTTGAAACTCCAAATGTAGGCTGGGAAGATATTGGTGGACTCGATAAGACGAAGCAATCTCTCCAAGAGGCAGTGGAATGGCCACTCAAATTTAGAGAAAGTTTCGAGCGTATGGGAATTCGCCCTCCAAGAGGAATTCTTCTCTATGGTCCTCCGGGAACGGGTAAGACATTGCTTGCGAAAGCGGTAGCGAAAGAATCCGAAGCCAACTTCATTCACGTCAAAGGTCCTTCCTTACTCTCTATGTGGGTAGGAAAGTCTGAAGAAGGTGTTCGTAAAATTTTCGAACGAGCACGTCAAGTAGCGCCGTGCATCATATTTTTCGATGAGATGGATGCTCTTGCAAGCAAGCGTGGAATCGATAACGGCACGAAAGTAACAGAACGTGTTCTTAATCAATTGCTTGCTGAAATCGATGGTCTCGAAAGTCTAAAAGACGTGACAATCATAGGAGCGACAAATAGACCTGATATGCTTGATCCTGCTATTCTCAGACCGGGAAGGTTCGACCGTGTTTTATTAGTAGACGTTCCAGATAAAGAATCACGAAAGAAAATCTTTGATATACATTCTAAGAATACTCCGCTTGATAAAAACATTCGAATTGAAGAAATACTGAAGAGAACTGAAGGGTTTGTTGGTGCAGACATAGAAAGTCTTGTCCGTGAAGCAGCTCTTGCAGCACTAAGAAAAGATATGAAGAGTGCAACAGTTAGCATGGAAGATTTCGAGGAAGCATTCCTTAAAGTTAAGCCATCGGTATCAGAAGAGACAGCTAAACGATATAAGAAGATAGAGGACTATTACATTAAGAATGCAAAAGCAGGCATAGAAGTAAGCCCTGTATATGCAGGATAAGTAATTATTTCTTTATAATTGGTTGTTGTATAGGTCTGACTGGTCGAGGCGGTAATGGTCGTGATGCATTTATGTTTGGTCTGTAGCCTGGTCTGTACGGAGCATACGGAGGCATAGGTGGGTGTGGACCCTGTTGATTTTGTTGTTGTCCATTCTTCTTATTTTTATCACGCTTAAGACTAATGAAAAGCATTACAACAAGAACAATAAGTATAACTGTTAATATGCCTAGCGAGATAAGTGCCCAGGTACTGAAGAGTTTTCCAGGTGGTCCGAATCGAATATCTACTCCTTGTGAAAGTGCGGTAATTTCAGATTGACTTAATGATCGACCATATATTCTGATATCATGCATATACCCTCGGAAATTATGTACTGAGTACGGTGCGGCCGATGTAGACTGGCCGCCAATAGTCGTAGGAACATTATTAGCATATGGAGAACTAGCCACACTTGACAGTGATGCAATTTTAGCTGCATTGACATATAAATCAAGAGTCATACTTTGACCGTTGTCAACAGATACTAGATTGATCAAATACCATGTGCCTACTTGAAGAGGTTGTGGGGAAACAACATCAAATGAAGGATCGAGATTTTGAGCACGCGTTCTTCCAATAAGATGTCCAGAGCCATTAACAAGAAGAGAGTACGAGGCGTAATTAGTTCCAACCCATGATTTATCGATAATACGATACGTTTCTAATGAACTAGGAAGGGAAGTAAGTTTAACCCATGCACTGAGAGTAAATGCACGACCAAGATTAATTGAAGGACCTGCGACGTAACTAGACACGTTGTTCAAACCAAACTGCATAACGTTTCCAAAAGGAGATTGAGAGACAATCTGCGTGAAAGAAGCACTCCCATTACGTTTATAGACTGACGTATCAGGAGTTGTAATTCCATTTATAATCGATAGAGGATAGTTAAGAAGTAATAAACTTGCGTTTACACTAAAGGCGCTTGTGTTCAAAGCAGTATTTCCAGCTCGATCATATGCCATGACTTGTACCATATATGATCCAGACGAAGGAACACTGATATTTGCCTGATCACAGCCAGGGATTAGTCGTTCATGTAAGTCAAATGGTCCTATGAATGCTCCAGTTGAATTGAAAATACCGTATATACATGCTCCAAGATAGGCATCTGAAGCAGTCATACGCAAAACCATTGACATGCTTGATTGAACACCGACAGGTTGTTGGATAGAAACTGATGGAGGAACGGTATCAACGGTAAGAGTACGATTATCTGTAATTGACTTTCCTCCTTGAGTAGTAGTGCATTCAATAGCCCAAAGATAGGTTCCATCTGCGAGAGGTTGAGTAAACGAATTAATCGTTCCATTTACGACTGCAGAAGAAGATTGGACCTTTCGATAATCTCCGTTAAAATTGCCATACAGTGAGCACGATTCAAGTGAAGCATGTTGCGGAATATAGCTGAATGTTACAGCACTTATATTTAGATAATAATTTGCTGATGGAGCGGTTAGTGCGATAGAAGGCAATCCTGGAACAACATTGAACTCAGAATGATCGCTAATGACGCTGTCGTTAGAATTGTTAGCATATACGTCGATAACATGTGCTCCTAAACTTGCATTGAAAGTACTTGATCCACAATCATTCAACATAATTCTATCCCCGTCATCAAGAACATACCAACAGGTTTGTGCTGAAAATCGGCGTATAGAATACTGGAGAGTTACATTAGTCGTACCGATTACCGAGCCGTTTGATGGACTATCAATCGTAAGACGTGGCGAACTTGAATTACTGGTTGTTGTTCCTCCACCATGTGGAACTCCAGGAACTACATCCGGAATATCAGGAAAAGTAACATTTGGCTCAGGTGTAATCGGGACAATAGGTTCACTCGTATTATCATCTGGAAACGTAGGTTCACTCGCTGGAGAATATGTGGCATATGAGAAGATTACGACAAAAGCAATAGCACAAAGTACAATTCCAATGAGAATAAGATTAGTCCTAACCGACAACAAACCTCGTTTTGACATCACGTATGTAACAAATAAGGATATTTAAAGATACTTCTTATCGAACAGAACTAAGCAGTCGTTACGGTTACGTCTTTGCCCTGTATGAAAATAGTATGCTCTGCCTGTGCAACAACTGCGCCAGAAGATTCAACAAGATAAGGATATCCATGTAACAATCCTGCTTCCTCGATGCGTTTCAAACCGATAAGCCCGCGAGTACCGAATTTTCTATAGATCCATCTGCTACAGAAGGGTAACGTTTGATATTCTTCTCCAATGTACTGCAAAATTTCACGTGCAATAGGATCACGAACCGCGCCAGGTTTAGTTAATTGAAAAATACCTGAGGTTTTTCCATCTCGAACGCTGCCATGTCCTGAAGTTATGAATGGCTCAATAGCATACATACCATTTTCCAAAAGAGTAGTGTCGCCATTATCATAATTAGGAACAGTTACTCCTGCATGCAGATCATACGTTGAAATTGAATGTCCTGAGAGGTTATGTACGGGTGTAAATCCTTTTTCGTGAGCAACTCGTTCAATAGCAGCGCCTATCTGACCAAGTGACGACTTCTTCTGAGCAACAAGTATTGCAGCCGCAAGCGCACTTTCTGCAGTAGTAATAAGTTCTTTGTTGTGTTTAGAACCTTCGAGGTCAACCGAGAAAGCGGTATCTGCTACTGATCCGTCAACGTGCACGCCTAAGTCTACTTTTAGCAAGCCATGTGCACGTCCCGTATCATTATAGGCGGGAGTAGCATGTGCGGCAATTTCATTAATACTTAAATTAACAGGAAAAGCCGGCCTTCCACCTAAATCAATAATTTTTTTCTCTATGGCATCAGCTATCTCAAGAAGAAGTACATCTTTTTTAACAATTGTCCGAGCATAAGCTACTGCTTCTTTCGCAATAGATCCTGCCTTAATAGCGTTGGCACTTTCTTTAGCATTCATAGAATATCCTTTCAAAAGCACTTTATATACCTTAGGCAGAGAAATGATTATTAATAAGAAATACGTAGAAATAACATAGTTATGATCGTAATAAGAGATCCGAGAACGCTTTACAGTGTTTTATATGATCCTTCCTTAAGGGGAGGTCTAAGAGACAGGGGGACATATGAAGCATGTAGGGGACAGATTGACAACGATTTAAATAAACAAGAGATCAGTGAAGAAACAAGAGATCGTCTTGTACTTCAACTAAACTTCTTACGACAGAAATATATTGAAGAAACTAGAACTAAATCTAACTAACGTTTTTTCTGCCGTTCGCGAGGAACAAAGTTGAGCAGCTTATTTCCAGTAGAATATGTGCATCCAATAAAATCGCTCTTGTAACGCATAACATAAACCCCTGTAGGAACATTTTTCTCAAGCACGTTCCCACGTATCCATTGTTCAAACTCATCCTCGTTCAAATCAATAATACGATCAGTGATAGTATCTCCGAGTATATGTAACATATCGAATCCAAAACGCATTCCAAATGGTTCTTTCCGCGCAAAGTACATCCCCACAATTTCAACACGAGCAAGAGCTCCAAGAGCAACAAGTTCTTCTCTACTCAACGTTCCAGAAAATGCTCTAATACGATCCTTTCCTGACTCAATAAACAAGTAAGGCGCTTTTGTAATTCCAAATGTCTCAAGCTCTGCCATCAATTTCTTCTTTTCACTTGATGTAAGAAATCGTGTTTTCATTGTACATCCTCCAGTAATTTTAAGCGGGCAACAAAAAAGCCTTCACTATCATTATCTTGTGGGTAGATTCTACATGTTTTTTCAACTTGCGGATTAAATGATTCATCATTCCATGAAATGACGCCAGGTCTACACTTCAATGGCAACGTTACATGTTCGACTTCGACAGGAAAATTTTTGAGGGCGAAATTAATCACACGTTCATTTTCTTCAGGAGCGTGCGTGCACGTAGAATAGACTAGCGTTCCGCCTTTCTTCAAACATTTAAGGGCGTTTGCAAGAAGTTTCATCTGCATTCGTGAGAGTTTTTCAACCATTTTAGGATTCCACATTATGAATGTTTTTGGACTACTGCGTAACGTACCTTCGCCCGAACAAGGAGCATCCAATAAAATTTTATCAAATTTGAAATTCTGCTTAGCAAATCGAGCAGAAAGTCCAACTCCGTCCATTCGCGTAATAATTGCATTAGTTACGCCGCATCTTTCAAGATTAGCTGATAAAATAGCCACTCGATCAAGTTTTACATCGTTTGCAATAAGCGTCCCTTGATTACGCATTCGTGCAGCAATCTGTGTTGTTTTGCTCCCCGGAGAAGCAGCAACATCAAAAACAAAATCTTCCGGTTGTGGATCCAGAGCGATAACAGACATCATGCTAGAAACTTCCTGAATATAAAAATAGCCAAGAACATGTTCAAGAGCATTTCCCAATTCTCCCGGTCCGAGTTCAGATTCCACAAGCATAATCTCTGAATGATTTGGAAAAGGTTGTGAAACATGCCATTTCTTCTGAAGACGCTCAAGCAATTTCTCAGGAGTTATTTTAAGAGTATTACATCTAATAAAACTCTGAGGAGAGGTATGGATTATCTCGTTAAAACGAGCGAAGTCCGCACTATCGGGCAATAATTTCTTCAGACGCTCTTCAAAAAGAGGTTTCATTTCGTAAGCCATATGTTAAGATAAAACGAGGGGTTTTAAGGTTTGGGATAGATAGAAACCTTTAAAAAATGATAAAAAACAGATAGATATGGCACGAGAGTATAATGTTGGAAAAGACCGCTTATTGGAAGCAGTACTAGAACTCTCAGGAATAGAAGAAGGACTGTTTGGACCTCGTCAATTAACAAGTATGATAGGTATGCCTACAATAGTGAATCCTGCCATGGGCATTGTAGTAGGTGAAGGGGTAAAATATGAAGAAAGGCATGCTATTCAAGATCTCCAGCATCTAGTGCACGAAGGCATTTTAGTACGTAAAATAAATCGCAAAGGAAGAACAAGATACGCAATCAACCCTGATAAGATTATTGAAGACGAATACCTGCTATCCTTAGAAGATTAATATTTCTTATGTGAGGATAGAATCACAACAAGAGCGATTGCAATAACAAGCAAACCAATAACGCTCAAAAACAATTTCTGATCAGATATACGAACGTTTGAAGAAGCAATCGCATGACCAACAATACCTGCATTCTGATCATCGGTAACAACACCAGAAGAAGCCTCGAATCCAAAGATGCGCTTTAGAAAAGAAGTCAGTGATGAGGAAGGTGATGAATCTGCATCAGGAGAATTAAGGACCGGCGCATCACCTCCAGAGCCCGATCCAGTCTGCGGTGGTTCCATCAAGAAACCACCTCCTTGGGTTTCGAACCCATCTCGAATATATTGATTAAGTGCATAAGCAGTATAGCTATCATCCCAATTAAGACGTGACTGCTGAATCGCTCTCATGAAGAAGGCATCGTACGTTGGAGCACCACCAAGCATTGCGTTATATGTTCCAGGATCTCTATTAGGGTCTACATACTGCACTTGTGTAACATTGCCTGTCTCGCCTGTTGCAGAAACCCATCCAGCAAAATTCATACTTGGCCAACCCCACCAATTTGCGCCTGGAGCGAAACCGTTATACCATAAGTTACCTGTTGCCCTAAATCCACTAACAAGAGCATTAGTAATGAACAAGAAGTTTTGGTAGTACTGTCTATTGAAATTCTGGATATGATTATTTCTAAACGTAACAATTGCGGAGCCTGTACTTCCACCAACTTTAGTCGAGCCATAATTATAAACAATATTGTTGCTTATGTTGGCGGTGCCTGTCAACTGTTCAATACTTAAAGCTGTACCGCAGTCTGCACAAGATACAGGGGCATGTGCGATAATATTACCCGTGACAACTGCTCCAGGCAGCACATTATCAGAAGTTATAATACCGTACCCGAGAGCTGAGTTAGAGTTTGGAGCGAGAACGACGTTATTCTTAATAGTTACAGGGTAAGGTCCATAAGAAACTCCTCCGCAAGCACCATGATCATGACAGGTAGCCATAACTATAGCTGACCAGCCACATCCAGCTAGAAAATTATCCTCAGATAGTCCTCCGGGGCGTTGCATGATACAGTTTCCTGTTGGTCTATTGGGGAAATAAATCATATTCGCACGAGTTGTTACATTTGTATCGCGTCCATCTGAAACGGAAATATACATTGCGTGATTAGCTGCAGTGGTGTCTACTTTATACATGATGTTTTCTTCAATGAGAGTATGGTTTGCAGTACCTACAAACATGTCTCCGTTATCCATATTATACATAATATTACGTCTAACAGTTCGATACATAGGACTGCCAGTGAAAGCATCAATGCCTACCGTTCCAAGAGTATAATCTTCAATGAATGTATCCTCTACTAAGAAATAATCCCCTCCATGATTTAGAGAGATAGCATATCCTCCCGTTCTACCACTATTAAAGTGAATCCCTGAAATAACTCCGTAATTGAAAATGCCCGTAGTTTGAATACTCTGAGTAGTTGTTGGACGCACAGTACTTGAACCGTAACTTGAGACAATCATAGGTTCCGTGCGGGATAATCCTCCTTTATTGTTCCAACCAAGTCCTTCACTCCAAGTATCTCCGCGTCGTAAAAGCATCCAATCAGGGAAACCATTACGTGTCAAAGACCATCCTGCTGCAATCGTTCGTTTTGGTCCACAGCTTCCAGTTGTAGGTGCATTTGGACAGAGACCGGTGTACGCATCATTACCTACACTTGACGAGACATAAATAATTCGAGTTGTAGACGGTCCAGTTAAAGTTGGTTCGAATACATTCCAACCACCATCAAGACCATTAGAGATACCTCCTTCAGTAGGGTCAGACTGGTCATAACAGCCTAAGTCATACTGCCAATCTACAAGACCATCGCCATCATTATCGACACCATCTGCGCACTGAATAGTTCCTGTTTGTGAAACAAATGTAGCTGTGACAGTTTGAGCGCTGTTAAGAGTTACCGAACATGTGCCAGAACCAGTACATGCGCCACTCCAACCACTAAATATCGATCCTGCGAGAGGTGTAGGAGTAAGCGTTACTTGTGTTCCAGAATTGTAACTTGCGCTACATGTACTACCGCAATTAATTCCAATAGGGTTGCTGGTTATCGTTCCTGAACCGTTACCAACTTTAACAACAGTTAAGAGGAAAGTAGGTATGGTGTTCACACTAAAGTTAGCAGTTACGCTTCTGTTTGCAGTCATGGAAACTGCACACGTACCGGTACCAGAACATGCACCAGACCAGCCAGCAAAGGTAGAACCTGTAGAGAAATTAGCAGTGAGCGTTACTTGTGTTCCAGAAGTATAATTTGCACTGCAGCTAGATCCACAATTGATACCTATAGGATTACTAGTGATAGTTCCACTACCTGTGCCAGATTTTACCACATTCAACATAAACTGCTGGATAGCAAGTGTGGTTGCATTAGCAGTGTTGGAATTACTCGAACTTCCCGCTGCGTTATTTGCACGAACACGGTAGAAGTATGTCGTACCTGCAGTAAGTGTTGTATCACTGAATGATTGCGTATTAGCAGCAATCGTGAATGTCTGTTGTATCGTCGTGAACGTCGAACTGGCAGCACGTTCAAGCGTGAAGTTAGCTTCATTGTTGCTATTATCCGTCCATGTCAAATCAATGCGTGTTTGTGAAATAGCAGTTGCTTGCAAATTACTTGGAGCAGTTGGCGCGTTAAGAGCGAACGTTGCAACAACGTTCTGCGCTTGTGACATAGTAACTTGACATGCACCAGAACCGCTACATGCACCACTCCAACCAGAGAAGCTTGAGCCAGCGCTGGCAGTTGCATTTAATGTGACAACGGTATTCTGAATATAATTCGCGCTGCAGGTTGCACCGCAATTAATTCCACCGTCGGAACTCGTTACCGTGCCAACGCCACCATTAGTAGATTGCTTTGTAACGCTCAAGGTGAATGTTGGTTGGCTCGTAACCGTCAAGGTCGCACTCGTGCTAGTTGCGCTGTAATTAGCATTTCCCGACGAGGAATAATTATACGCATACGTGCCTGCGACCAGTGTCTGCACGTCTGGATTGCTGACACTTGCGCCATTTCTCGTTAATGCACACGTAATCTGAGACGGACAATTACTTCCGGTTGCATTTGTTTGTGTCGTCTGTTGAACCGTATTTGACGGTGTAAGTACAAGATTAAGATTGGTTGTATTCTTAGCGATTACGTAATTTGTCGTCGTAGTTTGATTAGTATTACTTGAGAGATCGAATCCTCTGAAGGAATATGTATGTGTTCCCGCTCCTAAATTGTTTAACACATACGTGTAGGTGCTTCCATTTGCCGTCGCTGGATACGTTATGCCATCAAAAATAAAGTCAACGCGATTCATACCCTGATTGTCAGTCCACGTGCTGCTGAAGGTGTACACGCGGATAGGTGTGTATACAGCGTTTGCAGGATTTGCAATCACGTTAGAATATTGTGGAGGAGTTGTGTCAGCAGGATTACCGACGTTAATGCTTGATGTAGCGCTTCCTGTTGCGCTATCATCATCTGTCACGACAAGCGTGACATTGTAAATGCCCACAATCGTGTAGGTGTGATTAACAATCATTCCAGTGCTAGAACTATTATCTCCAAAATTCCACGCGTAACTTACAATGGTACCGTCGGAATCAGATGATCCAGAACCATTAAAGAACACATACAACGGAGCAGTACCGTTGGAAGGAATAGCTTCAAACTGAGCAGTTGGTGCAACATTGGATGTTCCACCCGATCCACCACCTGAGCCTCCTCCGCCACCGCCTCCTCCGCCGCCCCCACCAGTGCCCGTCGTACAAGCTGAATTTATCGTCGTGCAACCGTTAAGATTAGAACCAGCTCCCTGAACAACGACGCATCGGTTGCTGATACATGCGAGATGCGTCTGAGGATTTGTGTCGATCGGATTTACCGGTGTTCCGCCAGTACCTAGGGTAGTATTGGTGATATTTCCGTCAGGTGAAATAGGCGTGTTATTAACATTAGAGTAGACGTAAAACCCGAGCAAACTAGCGGCAACGATAACAATCGCAGCGATAAGAATGGTGGTAACAGTTAACCCCTTTCTGAACATCTAGATTGAAAAAACTCGGGCTATATAAAGATTGTTACCTTCATCTTCTATATTATCACGTACGAAGATGCATAAAACCTATATATTTTAATATCTTTGATAGATTGCCTTCTTATGGCTCTTGAATTTATTCCAACTAGTGATGTAAAAATGACGGTAGAAAAAGAGGTTAAACCGAAGCCTTCTGTTACAGAACTAACTACGATCGAATCACCAGGAAAACCTATTCCTGCCTCAGTAATAGCTGAGCAAGAAAATGAAGTTATCAAGAAAAAACCTCGTAAAAAGCCAAAAACTACTGCACCTGCAGAACAAAGAAAAGAAGCTATTTTGATTATCACTGAAAAACCACAAGCGGCATTGAAAATAGCTTCAGCATTAGGTGATGCAAGGAAATATATGGAAAATGGAGTACCTTACTATGAAGTAGTGCGTAACGGACAAAAGCTGATTGTCGCATCAGCAGTAGGCCATTTATTCAATTTAACATATAGCAAAGGACAAGTTGGCTGGCCTATCTTCAAAATGGAGTGGGAACCTTCTTTCAAAAAAACAACCTTCACAAAAAAGTATTACGATCTCCTTAAAAAAGTCTCAATGCAAGCAAAAGAAGTAATAATTGCAACAGACTATGACGTTGAAGGAGAACTTATAGGGTGGAACGCTCTCCGATTCATCACAAAAAGAAATGATGCTAAGCGCATGAAGTTCTCAACACTTACAAAACCCGAATTAGTACGTGCCTTTGAGAATCCGTTAGAGACCCTTGACTGGGGTCAGGCGTATGCAGGAGAGACACGCCATCAAATTGACTGGCTTTATGGTATAAATCTCTCACGGGCACTTATGTCTGCAATAAAAAAATCAGGTTCATTCAGAATACTCTCGATCGGCCGTATTCAAGGTCCCGCATTAAAAGTCATTGTTGACCGTGAACGTGAAATATACTCATTTAAGTCAACTCCCTATTGGAATGTATTCGCACACGCTAATAATGTAATCTTCAAGCATCCTAAAGATATAATTGATAAAAATGAGCTTTCAGAATTCGACTCAATAAAGGAAGCAAACGCAGACACTAAAAAAAGAGATGAGACAGTCAGTCCTCCGTACCCATTCGATCTCACAACCTTGCAACGCGAAGCGTATGCCTGGCACTATATTTCCCCATCCAAAACACTGCAAGTTGCACAGAGTTTGTATCTTGATGGGCTTATTTCCTACCCTAGAACAAGCTCGCAAAAAATCCCTAAAGAAATAGAACCTCAAAAGATATTGAAAGCGTTAGAAAAGAAATACCCGCAGGCATCACATATATCTCGTTCACTTCCAGTTGAAGGACCTAAGTCAGATCCTGCTCACCCAAGCATATATCCTACCGGAGAACATAAAAAACTAGAAGGGGACGAGAAAAAGATTTACGATTTAATCGTAAGAAGATTCATTTCTGCGTTTAGTGCTGATGCATTCCTAGCACGTAAGACAGTCACATTAACAGCAGGTGATAAAAAATTCACTGCGTCTGGTTGTAAAATAGATAAAAAAGGATGGATGGATGTATATCCAAGCTCAACCGAAGAAGTCGACTTAGAAGACATGTCCGGTAAGGTAAAAATAGACAAAATAGACAAAGTAGAGAAAGAGACCCAACCTCCAAAGAGATACACTCCAACTTCGCTTATTACTATACTTGAGAAAAAGAATCTTGGAACAAAAACAACGCGTTCACTTATCATAGATACTCTCTTCAATAGAGGTTACCTAGAAGGAAAAACACTTGAAGCTACTCCTCTGGGAATGAAATTAATAGATGCGACCGAAAAATATGCTCCAATTATCGTTGATGAGAATCTTACGCGAGATTTAGAAGAAAAAATGGAAGAAATCCAATCACATACAAATCCGCAAGTACTCGCTGAAAAATCAAAGAATATACGAGAGAATGTGGAAAAACTTATTGCAGATATATCGAAAGACTTTAAGGCGCATGAAGCAGAAATTGGAGCCTCACTCAATCAAGGAAATGTTGAATTACGTGAAATGCAGAAAGAAAACAGCGTAATTATGCCCTGTCCGGTATGTGGAAAAGGAAATCTGGTAATAAAATATTCAAAGAAGATAGGAAAATACTTTGCTGCCTGTGATCAGTATCCTGCATGTAAGACTACGCATAGTCTCCCCCCAAATGCTCTTATAAAAAGGACTGATAAGAAATCTCCAGAAGGTCTCCCCATACTTATTGCATTACGAAAGGGTCGTAAACCATGGGAATTTGTCTTTGATCCAAATTATAAGAAAACTAACGATTCCGCAAACGGCGAACAATCAAATAAATAATAAATCCTACGACTGCAATAGCTACCGGAATAAGAATCAACAGATAATATCCTATATTTCCAAGACCCGTAGCTCCAAGAAGCTGACCAACACTAGAATTATCAGTTGTGAATCGAGGGTTTTTCTCGGGTGCTTCAGGTGCAACAGAAGTGTTTCCAGAGTTAGTTGATCCACCGCCACCACTGCTTGAACTTCCCGAACCAGTACCTGTACCCGAAGATGTTCCAGAGCTAGAAGATCCTGAACTACCTGCATTGATAGAGGCTCCTGAATTGTTATAATATACATATTCAGTTGTGTCGTTACTATATACAACAAGAATATATCTCAAAGAGAGATACGGTGTAGCTGCATGATCCGGAGTGTAGGCTACCGTGAAAAGCAATCCGCTTCCACTTACACCCGGTCGGCTATTGTTTGTCTGTGAACCATACACTGTCAAGATATTGTTCCGAGTTGTATATCCGTAAGTAGTAGTTGAATTAGCACCAAGAAAGTCAGCTTGTTGAATAGAACTTACAGAAAGATTTGCATAATCAATGTTAATTTCATACGAATAAACACTGGTAGCTCCGCTCATGCGAACATCGGAAGCATATGCTGATTCACGAGTGGCATCTTCAAGAGAAGCGCCAATACCTGATGCGCTTACATATGGTGAAACAGACAATAGAAAAGCAAAAGCAAAAAGAAAAACAAACACCGTCTTTACCATCTTCATCTTTCTAGTAATGTCCGTCTATTTAAAAACTATGCGATAATCGTTTCTCGTCCAAACAGTTCAACCAGAATCAACAGTTCACGCCAGGCGTGCATGGAATTGCTCGTGTTCCTATAGCAGTAGTAGGCTTAGGCTTTGCAATCGTGAATGGAACGCTCTCAACGTGATAAGGTTGTTCAATAACTCCGGATCCATCAACAGAATAAAAGACAGTATTGAATTCATTGATTCCAAAACTGTAAATTGTAGGTTGTGCGCCTGGTGAAACAGTGAACCAGTAACTTGCTAAAATCGCAGACCGATTAGATGGGCCACCATTTTGTGTATAAATCGATCTATACTGCTGACCCCAATTAGTATTAACCTGCGCATTAAGTTGAGAATATCCGTTGAAAAAATCTTGAGGTTGGGAAACGTTATATGATGCACTTACAGGAACAATATAATTTTCAAGCCCTTGAGGTTTTACGAGTTGCCAATCAACTCCATAAGTTCTTTCTGGGAACAAAAGACGATTGTCAGCGATAACATCAACGCGATATTGAGCAATTCCATTTGCAACCCAATTAGTCTGGGTGGGGACAATGCGAAGAACTGCCTCATTAGGACTATAAAGAACATCTACATAATTAGAAGCAAATAAATAGAATGAAGCTAAACCAATAACAAGCAGCACAGAGGCCATTTCAAAATCAATTCTTGACCACAGTCCCCTTTTCTTAGCCATTCGTAAACACAGTCTACACTCTTATTTAAATCTCTCGATGTTAAGAAATTAGCAGTTTACGCCTGGAATGCATTGTTGCGCTCGGCTATACGTAGCAAGAGGGTAAGCTGGTTTGACTACTTTGAAAGGAACGCTTTCAACAGTAAATGACTGTTCAATCGCAAACGGATCATAAACGTAAGTTTCAGTTAAAGTAAGGTTATAATTTCCAAGAGGAGTTCCAGGGGAAACAGTGAACCAGTAACTTGCAACAGTGCCTACCCGATTAAAGGGACCGTTAGGAGGCGAAACACTTCTATGTTGCGGAGACCAACTTGGCGTAACAATTTGAAACGCAGGACTATAATCGTATCCGTTGAAAAAATCTTGAGGTTGAGAAACGTTATATGATGCACTTACTATATGTAAAGAAGTAATATTGAGTCCTTCAGGCATAACCAATTGCCAATCGATTGCCCCAGTCCGATTAGACTGTTGAGAAGCTAAAGCAGTATTATCTAAATAGATATCTACTCTGTATTGAGTCACGCCGTTTGCCATCCAATTTGTTTGAGCAGGAACAATACGAATAGCTACCGGATTAGCTCCAGCGCTAACAAAAGAAAGTGAGCTAGTTATGATTAAGAAAGCAAATAGTCCTGCCAAAACAGATAACTTTTTCATAGTTGAAACAGAAAAAATAACTATTTAAATCTTTTCATTTGTTGTCACTATCTAATAAAAACAACAAGAGAACTATGCTCTATCAATTTCGAATGCTATTTTTGCAAGATCAATAACATTAGTTTTACCATCGCAGTTAACATCTTGAGTCAGGTTGAAAGTATCATCCGAGGAAACATTATTGTAATGTAAAGCTATCAAAAGGAAATCAGCTGAAGCAATACGACCGTCATCATTTACATCTGCATCACGTGGGCAAGTCAAAGACTTGGCTTGGACGGTCGTTCCCGTGACACCTGAGCCAGAGTCAAACGAGCCTCCTGCACCAAGGACACGCGTCCATGATGACGTCGAGCCAACAAGACCATGATAATTAACTTGCAAAATACCTCCATCTCCTCCTGCATCTCCAGGAGCGCTTGTGTAACCTCCAATACCTCTGAATACTGCGCCGGTTCTATTAAATAAGCCAGGGACTGTGATATTGACTTTACCTGCCCCTCCACCGATTGTTCCATTGAGACCGCTAAAGTCAATCTTGTTACCTGTAAGGAATGTGAAGTTACCACTTATATTCAACGTAAGGCTATTACCATTTCCAATTCCATCACTGCCCGTATAAAGAGGTGCACTTATAGTAAAGTTTGTGAAATCGCAAATATTGTTCGTGCACTGACTGTTGTCCATTTGACACGTAAGATTGATAGTACAAACACTGCCCTCTGAGCACGCGTTAATACTGAAGCAAGGCAGAATACCAAGACTGTAAGTGCTCCAACTCGTTACGTTAAACGTTACATTAGCTAACGGAAGAGAGGTAAGATTACGACATATTGAATTAGGGCAAGGAGAACCGTCTCGTAAGATCATAGCCGCTCGATAATCATTAGGCATATTGAACAAAGTAATGTTAGCGCTCTTGTTGAGGCCCGTCTGAACAGCGTTAACTAGCGTATAGTTAGTTGTTATGAACACGTCTGAATTGAAGTTACTTCCACTTCCATTTATAGGCTGAAGGAATCTGATTCTACCAATACCTGTACGAGTAACAGTTACAAGACCTCCTACGCCAGTGAAAGAATATCCTCCGACACTTGTATCGATAATCGTTGTACGATTTATTGAAGCATCTGTGAAAGCAAGATCATATGCGGAAGGTGCTGTATTGATGAAAGTCACGTTGCTCAGAGTCGTGTTAACCGACAAAACATTGCCTATGGAAATAGCGCTCTGAGCAGTATTATTAAAGATAGAAGAATACACATACGTGTTAGATGACGAGTTGATGAGCAAACCTTTTCTCTGCGTATTGAATATGTAGCTTGAGATGATCGAATTATTTCTTCCTCCCTCAATATAAACTCCATCTAAACTGCTTTGATTAATGATTGTTGCAAGTAAACTAGCATTTGTAGTATTATACAATGCAATTGAATATCCTCCAGACGAAAAGATTTCGCTACTTTCAATTCGTACATGTGTTGAGTTGAACACCTGGATACCATCGCTTGCTGAAGTGAACGCACTATTGTGAATGAGTGCTCCATTTGAACTTACAAGCGCAACCCCTACATATCCAGTAGCTACGCTGTTATTTATGGAAGAATTTAGAGAATTATTAAAGAATAGTCCGTACCCTCCAGAACTAGAAACAACTACATTTGCATAGTTGACAATTGTACCAAGGGAATTCGAATAAATAGCCTTACCCGTGTAAGAGAGATTAGTAATGTTATAGCCATTACCATTGAAAGTTACATTATTTGCAGTTATATTTATACATGGAGCATTTCCTGTTGGGGCGAGAGAAGCAAATTGAGTATAAACCGTATTAGGAACATTAAGCTCGCCGCAAGAATAAATATCTGTTACTGGCACATACGTAACGTTAAAGGCAAGAACATCGGTATGAGTATCAAAGTACTCATTTGATAGAGTGGTCCCGCCCATCTGAATTTGAAGTTTTGCTCGGGTACCTGAAGAACCGAAGAAATTAGAACATGTCCATGGCTCAAGCGCTGTAACATTCGTACAAATCACTGAAGAAGGAACACTTCCAGGACAGGTAGAATTCACAGTTGAATAGCTCGTACCATCATCCGCATCAGCAGAAATAGCACACGTAACGCCATTCGCCAAAGGCTCCCAGATAGGTTGTTGAGAAACATTGAAAGATGCTGCTTCGCCCCCACCAAAGCTACTTGTATTAATCCATCTATTGTAACAGACATAAACAGATTGTATCGATTTGCAATCAGTTACAGAAGCATTATACGATGAAACCCTAATGCCTGCATAATTCAAATAGCCATATGAATTCATTTCAGTAATATTATCATTGCAACTTAAGCGATCGCCAGATAGCCCGCAGGAACCAGGATACGTTCCTTGACACGTAAGTCCAAAAGTATCCATTGTTGAATATGACTCCGAAGCACAGGTTTGTGAAGGAATGAATTGGAAAGAATAGGCAGGGGCTGCTTGTGAAGCTTGGTAACTGATGACAAATGTTTGATTACTTAAGTGCTCAACATTCCATTCAACATAATCATAAATTCCGTTTCCATCTACATCTTGAACCGTTTCAGGCGTCACGTACTGGTGCTCATTAACCCAATAAATACTAAGAAAAGAAGGATCTTGAATATTATACGTCTCGGGAACTGTCGTATATGCAAGTACATTCTCGTAACGAACAGTCTCAGGTCCAGAAACAATTACTTGCTTCCCAGCACGCGTATCTTCTTCAGTGATCGTAGGAGCTTCGGTGTAATATTCAAGAGTTATCGAATCAACAGGGTCTGAAATTTCAACAACATTTTCTTTAGGATTATTATCTGCAATCACATATCCTGAGATGCTTTTATAAATTCCCTTGGCTTTCGCACTTAATCCCTCGTTAACAACATTGCCTGTAACAGCAGCAACCGCCTGAACTTCGTGATGTATTACTTCTTGGTTTCCATCGCTATCAATATGCTGCTGAGTCGCAACATGAATTTCATCAACAGGTACACCTGCCTGTTGTACGGAAACATCGCTATCGTCTCCAATAGTTGTTACAATTACATGATCTGTTGTACGAACATTAGATTCTTCAGATGAAACAATTTCAACCTCTTGCGCATTTTGCGGGAGATTTACTGTTAGCGTTGCAGGATCTGAAAGACTAACGTGTTTAGTCCATTTTACCGGTTTCCCAACAACAATACGTTGTCTTACAACATCAACGTTAACTGATAGAGAGTCATTCAAATCTTCAACAATAATATTTCGTTCAGCTCTAAGAAGAAGTTGATCATTATGATACAACTCCAATGAAAGAGGAACACTATGATCGAGTATAACTCCAAACTGTGAAAGATCGAGAGAAACTGAAACAGTGCTATCTCCTAGATACTCGCTTCCGAAACCAGACTCTTCAGGAGCATAATTCGTGCTGACGATAAGCTTTCCATTACTTTCTCTAAAAGAAATAACTCCATCAGAAACAGGTTTTCCATCCACAGTAACGCTACCTGAAACAAGTTTTGCATGTGAATCTGAAGGGAGAGTATATTCGAAAGGTTCATCTTTTTGCGTAACTCCCTCAATTGTTGAACTACTAATAACAAATGCCGTAACCGATGATGCTCCACCGTTATCTTCTGAGCCTTGATCTGAGGAAGGTTCCTCGGAGCTAGGTATGGGCTTATCTGGAATTTCCGAAGCACCTGCAGATTGTGAAGGAGTTCTTGTAGAAGGTGATCCTGACGAAGAGGTTGAGGTTGGAGTTGTCAACTTAAAGCTAAAGTAGACGGGTGGAGAAGACACATGTGATCCAAGTGAACCATATCCTTTTCCAGAACCATTTAATCGAAGCCCTTCAATAAAAAAGGTCCCTTGAGTGGTCGGACCTTTGACAAGTTTACTCAAAGGTAACTCTCTAGAAACATCCCCTACAGAAACGCGAACAGTGGAATCAGCAGGGAGAAGTTCGCCCTGTCGCAAGGTAACTAGCAAAGAACCTGAAAGAGATTCTCCCGCAGTGTAAGCTTGCTTCAAATCAAGAGTTACCTTTCCAATAAGATGTGGTGGGAAAAACATGTAAACAAGAAATATTCCAATGCAAACCCCTAGTAAAAAAACAATAACCAACGGAAAAACATACCTATTCAATTCATGAGGAGCGTCCTTCTTACCAACATAATTAGTCGTAACTTTATCGCCAACCCGTTTTGATTCGTAAAGATAGGGACCAAAGGTTTTACCGTTCTTTCGAATATATTTTTTATGCACCACTTTGTAGGATAACCTTCCAAAAAAGAACAAAATAACTATTTAAACATTCGTATAAAATTAACCTACATTAAGCAAAAACGTCGATACTGCTTCCGGTAAAACGCCCAGTAGCAGGCTTAAAAGATTCCTCAGCTCGAGTTGGAAAATAGCGAGAAGTCATTTCTCTTTTAGTTGGCGTTTCTCTATCCTGATTTGAATAATCAGTAGAAATTCTTAAGATAGGAGGAACACGACCGGCATAAATAGATGCCTCAAATGAATCTATAGAAGCCATCTTACTTACCCTTACGATTCCAAGATCGCAAACTAGGACGTATCTTAAGATTGCGGCTCTTATTATTCAATCCACGTGCACGCTTTGCAGCACTCGTCAAGCCTCTCTCAGCACGTCTTCGATTCTCTGAATTTCCAATCCAAGACATAACAGGGTCATTTTTAATCTCAGGTCTAGAGGGATCAACCATAATGACTTCGAAGAAAGCATGCTTTCCGTCTTTACCTATCAAGTATGAATTCAAGACTTCTAAATTAGGGAATTTTCGTGCAGCACGAATTTCAGATACCCACTGATAGTTCATTTTAAGTGTCTTACGAATAGTCTGTTTTCGTGATTTTCTTCCCTTTACACCTGTACGCTTTCTCGTTCTTCCACCACGCAAAACACGAATACGCACAACAATAAAACCTTTCTTAGCCTTGTATCCGAGTGAGCGTGCCCTGTCAAGTCGTAGAGGTTTATCAACTACGGTAGCAGCATCGCTTCGACGCCATTCAATCATACTACTTCGTAGAGCAGTTGTGTCTGGCTTCTTCCAAGCCTCTCGCATATAATGATACATTCCTTGTGCCATGCGACATCCTACAAAAGGGTATTTTTAAACCTTATCAATTGTGTAAAAGTTACGCATTCAGAAAAACAGTATTATTATTCTTACGAATAACATTATCCCCTATAGTAACCGTACCACTCACATTAAGAACCGGGTATGCAACAGCATGTTTTCCATTAGAGGTCCTCACATATACATATCCATCAACAAGGCTCACATTATAAGGAAAACTAAGCGCTGTAGGCGGAAGAGCAAAAACGCGCCGATACCCTTCATCAGCTGCATGAGCAAGAGCGATTTCTTCCTGAACAGTTTGAGCTATGTCTTCTATAACAAGCGTCCGTTTCTCATATTGTTTATCCGCAATATTTCCATAGATGAGAAGTAGAAACGAGGTGAAGAAGAAAAGAACTGCTCCTACCAGAATCATGAATTCAATTGCAGACTGTGCGCGTGAGCTCATTCACTAACCAGCACCCTATCAGTTTGTGCAACAAGCGTAATGCGCTTGACACCTTCACTAGAGGCTAGAGTTCCCTCAAGGGGCACACTACTTGTATAAAGCATAGTATTTACTCCGCTCGAACTTGTAACGGTAAATACTATAGAAGTCCCATTGATAGAAATTGACCGAACCCCTGCTGGAAGATATGGTTTTACAACAAGTCGTGAAGGCTCACCTGCATAATACACTGACTCTGCGCTTGAAATGATCGTATCTGCATAGTTAGTAACATGACTAAACCGTATTTGATCCCGTAAGCTTGAACTATAGAGTAACGCAACTGCCAAAACACCTACTACCAAAAAGGTTATGAATCCTACAATAATAAGATACTCTGTACTTATCTGCCCTCGTTTTTCGACAACTCTCATACGGTAAGTTTATAAAATAAATGTCCTGTCTTACAAAGAGAGGATCGCTATTTAAACTTCACCATGTCTATTAAGAAAGCAAGTGCCAAAATATACAATGTTCTAGCATTACTATTTCTTCTGCTAGCAGTTGTTCATACAGCGTTTCATTTTGCAGTCTATGGTACAGGTGTCCCTCACTTAGGTGAGAAAGGAATATCGGGATTTGCAATAGGATCAATCTCCTCTGATGAGTTGAAAACAAAATATCCTAAGCCCTCTCTCTCAACAATAATTATTGTGGGTGAATGGCTTCTACTTATTGTGGTCCTCATGTTTAGTTTCATGTCTGAACGATTGAGTTTGAGAAAAGAACAGGAAAACATAAAATCAATTAAACTCACACACGAAAAGTCAAAAACTGAACTAGACATGTTATATGACTTACTAAAAGAGAAGAAGCATCTTCAACTAGCTACTATTTCAAAATTATTTAAAGTGTCAGAAGAAACCGTCCACGAGTGGGCAAAAATATTAGAATCTGGTGAGCTTGCCACTATATACTACCCTCGGCTCGGAGAGCCTGAACTAAGAATAAAAGAGAAGTAAATGGATAAAAAAAAGAAGGTGCATAAAAAGAGTGAGGTGAAAGATAAAAAGCCGAGCGGAGCTCATCCTTCACCCCTTCACGTAGAAAAACATCACGTAGCCCATGAGAAAAGTATTATTGAAGAATATCCTATAACGGTAGACAAAGCAAAAGTCCATGTAACCATTAGAAAAGGAGTAGATGGCGTAATGTATCACCTTTCGATCCCTGAAATTAATATTGCCACTGCAACACTTCTCAATGACTTAAGAAATGAGTTAATAACTATAACTTCTATAAGTATGAAAGAGCTTACAGATCCTGAAGCATTCTCAGCTATTAAAAAAAGATTCATAGATGATGCCCAACGTCTTCTCAAAGAAAAGCTGCCGCATGTAGAACCCCAAGTTGAAGATTTCCTAGTAGGTGCACTTATGCAAGAAATGCTTGGTCTGGGCAAAATTGAATTTCTCATCAACGATCCTACATTAGAAGAAATAGTAATTCCTTCTGCAAAAGAGCCTGTTAGAGTGTATACCAAAAAATATGGTTGGCTTCTAACAAATATTACCATCAATACAGAAGAGGAGATTGTCAATTACTCAAACATCATTGCGCGTCGTGTCGGAAGGCAGATTACCGTTCTCAGCCCGTTGCTTGACGCTCATCTTGTAACAGGAGATAGAATCAATGCAGTCCTATACCCTGTAAACACTAAAGGAAATACAATTACAATACGTAAGTTCGCTCGAGATCCGTATACAATTATCGACCTCATAAATAACAAAACATGTGACCTTGAAACCGCCTCAATTCTTTGGTTAGCAATAGAATATGAAATGAACGTTCTTATCTCAGGAGGTACTGCCTCAGGAAAAACATCTTTCTTGAACGCCTGTCTACCATTTATACCTCCAAATCATCGAATCATTAGTATTGAAGACACTCGTGAACTTATGCTTCCTGAATTTCTCTACTGGACTCCACTCGTAACAAGAACCCCTAACCCTGAAGGGAAAGGAGAAGTAAGCATGCTTGATCTGTTAGTCAACTCTCTGAGAATGAGACCTGACAGAATTATTTTAGGAGAAATGAGAAAACACGATGAAGCGATGGTACTATTTGAGGCGATGCATACTGGACACTCAGTATACGCCACAGTACACGCTGATTCCGCCTCAGAAACAGTATCTCGTCTTGTTAATCCTCCATTGAATGTTCCTCCAAACTTGCTGAAATCAGTTCACCTCAACGTAGTCATGTTCAGAGACAGAAGAAGAGGAATTAGAAGAGTATTGCAAATAGCCGAATTTGATGCAGATAAAGACGGAGCAAAGGCAAATATCCTTTACAGATGGTCTCCTGAAGAAGACAAGTTAGTTAAGCATAGTGAGAGCTCTCGCTTCTTTGAAATTATTGGAAGAAACATTGGAATGTCCCAGAGCGACATAAACAAAAACCTTGATAAAAAAAAGCGCGTCTTCTCATGGCTTATGAAAAATAATCTTCGATCTCTGGAAAATTTTGGTAAAGTAATGAACCTTTACTATCGTAACCAAGATTTACTTTTAGAGGCTATTGCAAAAAACAATACAAAAATAGTGACGGGAGCATAGTATGGCCTTTCGTATCCCATTCACATTTTCTTCAACTGATAAGCTAAAAAAGCGTTCAGCCTGGTTAAGTTCTTTCCTTCCAAGAAAGCAGAGGTCTAAACTAACCGATCACCTTGTTAACATGGACATCCCTCTGACTCGAGAAGAGTATCTGAGCATTGTAATGCGTAGTTGTATTTTGATGTTTACCACCACAATAGTTATTGCTACAGCGATTTTATTTATAATGAACGTCAGTAGATTCATACTGTACGGTTTAAGCCTTGCAATTCTATTTACGCTCTTTATTGCGAGCTCTCAGATGATATATCCCAAGGTGTACGCTTCACGAAAGCAGAGAGTAATAGAAAAGAACCTTATTCCTGCCCTTGAGGATATGTTAGTTCAACTTAATTCAGGAATCCCTCTTTTTAACATAATGGTAAATCTTTCATCTGCAAGTTACGGAGAGTTAAGCAATGAGTTCAGAAAAGCAGTTAAGAAAATAAATGCCGGACTTCCTGAGACGGATGTTCTTGATGAAATTGGAAGAAAAAATAGTTCACTCTATTTTAGAAGAACTTTGTGGCAAATAAGTAATGGTATGAAAGCTGGAAGCGATATTTCAATAGTAGTCAAGGATAGCATTAAATCGCTTAACGAAGAACAACTCCTTCAGATACAAACATATGGTAGCAAGTTGAACCCGCTGGTTATGTTTTACATGCTTATCTCAGTCATTCTTCCAGCGTTATCTGTAACGTTTCTTACGGTTATTTCTTCTATGGTCAATTTAAGTGCTACCGTGACCATGGGCCTTTTCGGAGCAGTATTTTTCTTCGTAGTGATAATCCAAGTTTCATTCCTCGGTATGATGAAATCAATTAGGCCGAGCTTACTATAACATGAAAGATGATACAATAAAACAGAGGCTTCGGAAAAGCAGATTGCTGGCAATACTTATAAGTATAATAATCGCCGCAGGAATAATAAGCTATTACGTTACAAGGAGCTGGATAAAATCGATAGTTACCGTCGTAATTCTTCTCGCACTCCTAAAATTTGGACAATATGCACGTAGAAAGCTCAGAGAAAGCGCACGGTTAAAAAAAATGGAAGATGCCTTCCCTGATTTTCTTGAGCTTATGTCAAGCAATCTCCGTGCAGGAATGACTGTTGACAGAGCGCTCCTCTTAAGCTCTCGTGAGGAATTCGCTCCGCTTGACCAGGAAATCATCAAGCTCGGAAAAGACATAGTAACTGGAAAAGAAATAGAACGTTCTCTTAAAGAAATGGCTGAAAGAATAAACTCTGAAAAAATACGTAAAACTCTTCTATTAATTATCTCTGGAATTCGCTCAGGGGGAAATCTTGCAACAATTCTTGAAGAAACAGCAGTGAATATGCGTGAAAGATCATTTGTAGAAAGACGCTCTTCGTCAAACGTCTTAATGTACGTAATATTCATCTTTTTCGCTATTGCAGTGGGCGCTCCAGTATTATTCGGCCTATCCTCTGTCCTTGTTGAAATTCTCACTAAACTTCTTTCAAATATACCGCAAGTGGATGCCTCAACCGTTCGCCTTCCATTTACATTGACTCAAATCAACGTCTCTACTTCATTCATAACATACTTTTCAATAACCTTTCTTATAGTAATCAACATTCTTGGCTCATTTGTCTTGGGCCTTGTAGGTAAGGGTGAAGAAAAAGCAGGGCTCAAATATGTAATTCCTTTAATTGCTATGAGCTTAACAATATTCTTTATAGTTAAGATATTCCTCGCTAGCTACTTCTCAGGCATTGTAGGCTAGATACATTTTTATAATAGAATAAAATAATCTTAACGTGAAGAAAAAAGCACCGGTGAAAAAGTCAAGCAAATCAGGATACCAAGAACGAGTTAAGACAGGTATCGTTAACTTTGATAAACTTATAGAAGGAGGATTTGAGAAAAAATCCACTAATCTCATAACCGGCGGTTCTGGAAGAGGTAAGTCTATTTTCGCCACCCAGTTTCTTATCGAAGGAATTAACAAAGGAGATAATTGTCTATACATTACATTTGAAGAAAATAAGGAAGAATTCTATTCTAATATGAAACGATTTGGATGGGATCTTGCAACATATGAAACAAAGGGCAACTTTGTATTTCTTGAATACACTCCTGAGAAAGTGCGTACTATGCTTGAAGAAGGAGGAGGAGCTATAGAGACGATCATTCTAAAGAAAAAGATATCTCGTGTTGTACTCGACAGTATCACCTCATTTGCATTATTATTCAACGATGAACTTGCAAAAAAAGAGGCTTCGCTTGCTCTTTTCAATATGATTCGAAAATGGAATTGTACTGCGCTCCTCACCTTAGAAGGAGACTCGTCTACCGACCTAAAAGTAGGAGCTCATACGGTAGAATTTGAATCAGATTCAATTATAGCGCTCTATTTCCCAAGAGGAAAGAAAGAACGAGAAAGATATATTGAAGTCCTCAAAATGCGCGGAACACAACATTCAACAAAAATATATCCGTTTTCTATAGGAAAAAGAGGAATCGTTGTTGGAACCAAGCCATATGCTGGAAAAATAGACTTTTCCTAACGTCAAGAGATTTAAATAAGACGAGAAATACCTTAGATATATGAGGGAAAAGAGAGGACAGGCCTGGGGATTTGATCTTGAAATTGCAGCTGCAATATTTATTACAGGAATAATTGCTTTCTATCTATTTACATTCAATTATCAGGGAGTTCAAAACAGCCCTAATGAAGATATTGTCTATGAAGCCTCAACAGTAGCTGACAGTCTCCTTTCCACAGGTCTTCCAGATAATTGGAACTCCACAAGTGTCATAAAAATAGGCATCGTATCAAGTAATAAATTAGATCAACAGAAAATAAATTCGTTTTATAATCTTTCAGAAAATGATTACAATCGAACACGTGCGCTCCTCAGAACGCAGTTTAATTTTTTTGTAAATATTTCTGACACTCTTTACGCTAATGGGCAAGTCATTGATGGAATCGGACGTGTCCCTAGTCAAAATGCAACGGTATTCAGAGTTAGCCGTTTCACAAGTTATCAAAATAAACCGGTGACATTATATGTATTACTATGGAGATAAATAAAAGAGGAGTATTTTTCAGCATAGACGCCCTTATCGCGCTATCCATAATACTTTTTGTAATAGTCATATCGTATCCATTCATATCGAACAATGGGCCAAAGAATCAAGTTCAGTACGATGTTCTAACTACTTTTTCTTCACTTAAAGCATACGAAACAAACAACGTATATCTTCAATCACTTATCACTCAAGGAGTCGTGACTGAAACCAACAAATCGCTACTTGAAGTTATTGGGGACCTCTATGTTACCAACAAAACAATTGCGCAGCAACTAGGAAATAGCCTTCTTGCTGATCTTGACACTCAAGAGAATATTGGAATGTGGTACGAGAACACACTTATTGCCTCAAAAAACACTAGCTCATATGAACAAGCCTCTTCAGTAGACACTGCACGTCAGACGATCAGCGGAATCAAGGGAGAGCAAAATGCGTCGGGAGTAACAGGTTTTGCCGCTCGAGCCTATCTCACCAACAAAGTACAAACAAAATATGTTTATTTTGGAGGATATGTTGGCGATGGTAATATTTCTGTAAACATCGACTTGAATGGAAGTATACGTAATGTAAGCATGGAAGCCGCAATAAACAGTAACTTTACCTTGTATGTCAATAATGTATCTGGAGGCTTATTCGCTCAGTCTCCCTCGAGCACGAGCCCTGGCAATTACACTCTTCCTGTATCTGCATTCCGTAACGGAACAAATGTTATTGAGTTTAAAGGTTCAAACATATCAATTGCAGGCGGTTTCATAAAAATAGTCTATCAGAGCGAAGCTCAGTACGAACAACCTACAAGATATTATTTTCCGGGAATAAATGGGATCATTAACCTATACGATGGAATATACGTCCCAGGTCAAATTAATTCAATGAATGCCTATTTACATTACGTAAGTAACTATACAACCATCTTAGCTATTGGAAACACAACAGTCTACAACGGATCAAGTTCAACGCCTGCCAATGTTACGCTTTCTAACGCTCAACTTGTAACCCTTATCAATTATAATAGTTTAAGCAATACGACTACTCCATTAAGACTGGGACTTCAAAACATCTCATTTGTAGGAAGCGGATTTTCAGATATTGATGTCGTGCTCATCACAGATGTTTCAGGAAGTATGGATTGGAGACTTGATTCAGATGTTTCAGGAACTACTCGCAATTGTAATGATGCTTCGCTTTACAGTTCAAGTACGAAGAGAATAAGTCTTGCCAAATGCTTAGATATATCATTCGTTTCAACAATACTTAACAATAATACAAACGCTCGGGTAGCCTTAGTATCCTTCTCGGATAATGCAGACGCATACGTGAATCTAACAAGAAATCAGACATTGCTTAATAACACAATCGGCGCATATGCTACAGGTGGAAGCACATGCGTCTCATGTGCTATAAACCGCGCATACGCGATCCTACAAAACCAAAGTAATGTTACAAGATTAAAATTCATCGTTGCTATGACTGATGGGGTAGCAAATAGGAGAAGCACTGCAACATGTAATGATCTCTCAGGACAAGGAGCAATTAACAGCACATTCCCATGGTCGGGAGGAACAGGGTTACTTCTGAAAAAACTTTCAAACTCATGGGTATCCCAAGTGACGCCTACCTCAGTCCAAATCAATGATATAGAATTTACGAATGCAACATTCGGACTGGCAGCCGGAGCAAGTGGTCTACTCATGCGATGGAACGGCACAACCTGGTTCAATGTAACTTCTCCCGTATCTAGCGATATTAATGGTATTGATGTGTATAACACGACGTTTGCTCTGGCAGCCGGAGCAAGTGGTCGCGTACTTAAATGGAACGGTACAGGGTGGTCTATACTCGCAACAATTTCCAACTCTCCAACATTATATGGTGCAAGCATAGTCAATTCTACTACTCTCTATGTATCTGGAGTTCGTTCAAATTCGGGGAGAATTTACAAATCAACCAATGCAGGAGGCTCATGGTCTCAAGATTACCAGAGTGGAAGCATATTCCGAGATGTAAAAAATGTAAATGCTTCATTAGGATTTGCAGTGGGTGACGGGGGAGAAATGGCTCGCTTGAGTGGCACGAGTTGGTCAGCAATAAGTTCTCCAACTTCACAAGACCTGTATCGCATTGATGTGTATAACGCATCAAGAGTCTCAGCAGTTGGAGGAAACAACGGCAACTCCCTTATTTTAGGATACAATGGCGCTTCATGGTCAACAGAAATGAACAGCGTAGGAGATAGCTTACGAGATGTTAACAACTTTAACTCAATACGTTATGCCTCGGGTGAAGGAGCAACAATTTATACATATAATGGCGCGTGGTCACAAGTTTACGATGTTCCAATAGCATATCGAGGTAATTCATCAACGGGTGTAACATGTACTGCAGACGACGATAGTTGCTCACTTACAAATTCATTTCCTTCCCTTAATGCAAATTACAGCTCGTGTAGAGCGCATATTGATTTAAATGCTACAATTTATTCAATAGGTTTCGGACCAATAGAAACCTGTGATTTTGCACGTCAAACACTTCAGTCAATTGCTACGTGCGGAAATGGTACCTTCTATGCGAGTAGCAACGCAACAACACTTCAACAATTCTATGCCAATATAGCTCAGAGCATTTTACAAATTGCATTCAGTGAGCAAACCTCTCAAATAGTAGGAAATATTTCAACCATTCTCTATCCAGATTCATACATAGAATTCAATTACACGAAAACTCAATTCCCGTATGGTCTTTTCATAACTACTGAAAAATACTTTACAAATACAACAAGAGGAAGTTTTGTCACACCGCTCAACGCAACCAATGTTGAAGCTCGAGTTGTTTCATATTCAGGATCAAAATGGACAAATCTCGTAAGAGCAAACAATATATCGATATACAATCTCACGAGATACGGTCAGAGTTATCTATCACTTGGAGATCCGTATCAGATACAAATACCGCTTTCAGCAATAAACACAAGCAATATAGTAGATTTAACTACGGGTACTGCTCCGCAAAATACTTCTATTGGTTCACTATCGAACAAAATAATCTCAACCGTTCTTAAAAATGCTTCTGGCTATTCTCCAATTGCAGCACTTGCAGAAGGTTGTCGATGGACAATAGAGTTTGATGCCGGTGGAAATTTAACAACTAGAATTCCTAGTACTTACAACGGCTCAGAGCAGTGTTCATACACTTCAAGCTCAGTCGCCTACAATTCAAACGATGTCATGCAAGAAGCAGTTTACCGCCTGCTAAAAGAACTTGACTTAGACAGTAATAATAAAGTAGATATCACTCTAAACCCCGAAGACATAGACATTTCACTTACTCAGTTAACAGGTATACCTTACACCTGGTCAACAGAGGTTCAGGTAAGACTATGGCGTTAAATAAAAAAGGGATGTTTTTTACAGTATTGGTATTAGTAATACTTACGCTTTTCTTTATTGCGTATACATTGTACAATGATATCGGAAAAGAGAAATCTGGAAGAAAGAGAGTAGAAACATTAAACAATTTTCTTTTTTCGACAGAGCAAGACATGAGCCGACAAATGTATATTACTGGTTTTAGAACTATTTTTCTTATTGAAGATCATATTGTTGAGACTGGCCAGTATCTTTCACCCCTTAACCCGTATTTTCAGGAAGCATTCTTCAATGGAACGTTTTCTAATCAATCAGAACAACTTCTTATTGGGGCAACGTTCAGTGATATGCAGACAACTATAAGTGAAAAGGCTCAAAAGATTAACGCACTCGTCACACTTTCCAACCCTTCATTAACCGTTTCACAAGAAGATCCATGGAATGTTAAAATTACCTTGACAACAAATCTCTACATGCGTGATGCTGCAAATTCTGATGAGGGCTCGTGGAACAAAACAGAAGTCACGGTTACATACATTCCTGTAACGCGTTTTGAAGATCCGCTCTATTTAGTCAATACAAATGGTCTTATGACTAACAAAATATCTAAAACACCTTTCACTACATTCGTCTCAGGAACAAATGTTACTAATCTAGCCACTCACGCTCTTGGTTCCTATTACACTGCTTCAATACAAGCTCCAAGTTTCCTTGATAGGCTTCAAGGAGTATCTACTGCAAGTCAAAACGGTATTGAATCTCTTGTAAATTTAAACGACTTAGCCCTCAAAGGAATATCTATCAAAGACAAGAGCGTAGTTGACTATATCTATTTCTCAAATCAGAATCCTACCGCATATCATATTCAAGGAATGTTGGGATGGTTTAAGCTTGACCAGCCACATTTAGCACTCTATCAGGCCGAAAATATAACTGGTTAGACGACGCTAATGTTTATAAAGTCGTTATCATTTTAGAGAGGATATAGAACTAAAAGGAGGTTAAAAGCATGCACAAAAAAGGACAGGCAGCAATGGAATTCTTGATGACATATGGTTGGGCAATTCTTGCCGCAATCATTGCTATTGGTGTTCTCGCCTATTTCGGTGTTTTCAGCCCGGGCAAATATACAACGGGTTCGACAGTGGTTAACCCTCCTTTCTATGCTAACGCATGGAATATCCAGTCATCTGGTGGAGGCGCAGGTAACATTAACATTGAATTCAAAAACAACGGAGGCGAAGACTATAACATCACGAGCGTAACATTAAGCAACTTGCCAAGCGGAGCAAACTGTACAGGCGACAGCAATGTCGGATCAGTTTCAGCCGGAGGCACAGTAACTGCTCAAATGCCGTGTACAACAGGTCTTACCGTTGGTCAGTCATTCAAAGCTGATCTCTCGATTAGTTACACCAAGACAGGAAGCTCATTGACGCTTACTTCAACAGGAACTATCGCAGATAAGGTAGCCGCCTAAACACTCATTTATTTTTTTATTTTATCTTTTATTTTTGAAAAAAGACAGTTTTATAAAGACCTAATTTATTCTTTTCCCAAGATCGCGTAGCTCAGCCTGGTTAGAGCACGGCTCTGATAAGGCCGGGGTCCCATGTTCAAATCATGGCGCGATCATTCTATTCTAATAAACAGTTATTTCTCAAGAGCATAACGGATAGCAAATCTGACCTCAGCAAGGGTTACAAGACTTGTATAATATGCTTGACCTTGATGGGAGGCAACATATTCTTGAACAGATTTTAATCTAGTTTGTTTAAATTGTCCTCGAGTCGTATCCAATAACGTTTCCAAACCTTGTTCAACTGATCGAGGTATCGCCTGATTTGAAGTTTCTGAATTATCCATTTATTAGCAGATAAAATACATTATTTAACCCTTTCCAATTACTGCAATCCAAATTCAACAACTAAACCGTTTTCAGTTACAGAATAGCTTTTCAGAGGTAGGTCAACTTGTAAACTATTAACATATACTTTGTTTTTGCCAATGGCCTTTACTTCATACCCTGATTCTACCTTGGACACGAAAACATCATCAACAGAGGTAACTCCTGAAGCTTTAATCTCATAAATAATTCTATCGCTCAATCTTCGTACATCTGTCTTAGCTTCAGCTCGTGGTAAGTGAGACATTCGCTTAACTTGATCTTCCGTAACAGTACGTTTTTTCACATTCTGTTTTTTAGGAGCAGGACTCATCTTTATTTGGATGCCATTAGGTAATGATTGAATTTCAGGAGTATCCATTCCTTTCATTTGCGATTCAAGTGATTTTATAAGACTGTTAAAGATAGATCCAATAAGTTTATCGCTAATTCCCATTGAGGGATTTGCAGGCATTGCACTCGATTCGTGCTTACCAATCATTCCATAGTCGCGTAGTTCACGTTCAGGGTTTCGTAAGTCTATACCACAATAAGGACAAAAGTCAAAAGTCTCTTTAAGGCGGCTATCACATCGAGGACAGAGAGATTTCTTTGAAAACATATATGAAGAGGGAGGTTCTCACTTTTAAACCTTGTGAAAGAATCATGTTTCTCGGACAAAATCCTTGAACCATACGACGTCTGAGTGAATCGTCTTGAATGGATGAAGAACATCCCAAGACAATCCTCTAAGTCTATCCGTTTTCTTAACTTCCTTTATGCGAGGAAGATAAATAACTGCCACTATAAATCGTAGCACTGCCGCAATAATAAATACAAACAAGGTAGAGTTCATGAAATTAATATGTAAGTATTGAATCATAAGTCCTCCTGCAATAGATCCTAAAAAGACTCCGACACCATTCAAAATACTAGTATATGCGACACACAAACCTCTCTTCTGTGGCTGAACAGAATCATACGTAAAATTAGTAACTCCAATAGTAAATGCTGCGTTAGCAATGCCTGAAATAAGCCCAGGAATAAGAATAAGTGACAGCGGATCATTTAAGAAAAGCCATAATATCGGGGTAAGTGGAAACATAAACCCTGCAATGTACAAAAGACGTACATTCCCATACTTGTCTGAAAACTTTCCTGCAAGAGGTGTAAAGAGAAGGTAAAAAGCAGTAGTACTGGCACTTACAACGGTAAAAGTAAAAATATCAAATCCTAAATCCTGTAACATATACACTGCAAAAAAAGGAGATGCGAACATGATTGCAAAGTTAAAAACTGCTTGGAAAATAGCAAATCGTGTAAAGTTATCTCTACTTCTGATGAAACTCCAAAATGAAAAGTAATATCCATCATTGAGCTTAAAGTGGGGACAGAAAATATGCTTAACCTGATAATAAGAAATTATTCTAAGAACGACAGAGATAACAAAGAGTGCAGTAAGACTTGCAAGAAACACCCCCTGTGATTCAAGATATTTGAGCGCAAAACCTGCAACAAGCACAACAATCAACCCATAAATGCCCATAATCTTGTTACGCTGTGCGAAATATTTTCCACGCTCATGCTCAGAAACTAAATCACCGAGCCATGAAAAAGAAGAAGGATCTTTGACCCCTGTAAGTAAGACAAAAATCGAATAAAATACGAGAAGAATCAATGGCAGGTAAGTAGTAGCTATCGACCCCCAATATAGAAAGGGTATAGCCATAATAGGGACCCAAACAAGTGCCTGAAAAAGCGTATAAATCATATGTATTTGCTTTCTCGAATAGCGTTCCATTAGATTGCTTCCCCATAAATTGCCTAACGGTGCGAGTAAGCCTGAGAACGCACTCAAAAAGCCTATGTAAGCAGTATTCTTGGTTATTTCTCGAGCAAAGGGGACAATAAATGATGTTTGTAAGGATGTCGCAACTTCGGAAACAGTTCCCTGTGAAATAAATTTCTTTCGAGCATGATCTTTAGAACGTTCTACGTAAGCACCTTCTTTTTTCATCAATCAAAAAAGAATAAATGATTAATAAGCGTATCGCAAACAGATTTAAATAGTTCTTCACACTAATGATCATATGTTTTTAGCAACGTTCTCATCGCTTACCCCTTTTCAACAGGGCGCTATCGGAGCAGGAGTAGTAGCTTTCGTTCTAGCATTTCTTGCATTATTCGTTATACTGGGAATTGCAGTCTATATTTACAGCTCGATGGCTTGGATGCGAATCGCATCACGCACCCGAACAGAACCTGCTTGGCTCTCATGGATTCCAGTTGCAAACCTATATCTTCAAAGTAAAATCGCGCGCAAGCATTGGTGGCCGCTGCTCTTGCTTATAATTACAGGAATTCCATTTATCGGAGGCGTAGCATCAATCGTCTTTATGGTATTCATGATTAGCTGGAAGTGGAAATCATTCGAACGTCTTCAAAGACCTGGCTGGTGGTCACTCTTTATCATTATTCCTGTTCTAGGATGGATCGTCTACCTTATTCTCCTGGGTGTTGTCGCCTGGGGCAAGAAGTAATTCTAGTAGATTGCGCCGATCGGGAATCGAACCCGAACGACCGCCTTGGGAAGGCAGCATCATACCACTAGATCATCGGCGCACCGCAAAGCATAAAAAGCGTTGTTTAAAATCCTTAGTATGAGTCTAGCAAGAATAATCAAGCAGAAAGAAGATCTATTTAATCGCCCTAATACGAAGAGAGAAATAACTGAGGGTAAAAAAACAGAAACACGCGTTAAAGAATTCTATGAGATAGTAGACGCATTGGCTCAAAGAAACTCAAGAGAATTAATTGTTATAGAAGAAGTAAAAATAATCCCTGATTCGTTCTATAGCCCTATGAACTTCTCTAAGCGCGGGCCAGTAGTCATGCTTGATACATTTAATGGAAATGCTTCAAGATTAAGAAGTGAAAGAAGAAGTGAATTAAAAGCAAGAATTGATGCTCAAGAGAGCACGGATAGATTCAAAGGCCCGTACATCGGCTGGGCGTGGAAAGACCCTGACGGAAAAACGCATCTCGTTAGACCTTCAGTAGACGTTGAAGGCCATAGACTTCATCAATACGCATTTTTACAATCAAAAATTAAGGAAAAAATACGCGTTTATAACTCGAGAGGTTCTCCAGCAAACACTATATCAGTAGAAGTGCCTTCTCGAAGTACAGATGGCACGCATCACGTTACTATTGAACACGTTCCAAGAGTAAGGGGTGATGCAAAATATGTAAGTTGGACTCGTACAGCTTCCAGGCATGATTGTGACGCTAAGAGAAACGACTTCACATTTAGATGGGACGGCAGAGTCGTAACCTACTGTCCACATGATGTCGCAGCATATGTAGCTTACTCAAGACAGGCAGCTGCTGCAACAGGAGAAGTCATTCCACAAATATTCCCTATGTTCACTGAACCGTTGCTAAGAGTATTTCAAGCAGCGACATATGACACAATGATTGTAGAAGCATATGAAAAAGATGGGAAAACAAGACATCGATCCCGCCCTCTTTCATTCCCTGAAATAGACTCTATTCTTATGGACGCCTGGTTAAAAGAAGGAAATAAACAAACATTTTTCGTACGAAATCCTAAAGGGCAATATAACAGCGGGCCTCCAATAGGTCAAAGAAAACGCATGAGAGATTACAACTGGTTCGGAAAAGATTTGCCAGGCATTGCGTTTGGAAAGGAATAAGGAATATTTTTATACCTCGTTCAGCTATTTCCAACATGAAAAAGAAATTCTATGTTACAACGCCTATTTACTACCCTAATGATGTCCCTCATTTAGGACATGCGTATACGACGATAGCTGCAGACGTGCTAGCGCGTTGGCATCGTCTTAAGGGTAACAAAGTATTCTTTCTCACAGGCACAGACGAGCACGGTAAGAAGCTTGCAGATGCTGCAGAGAAAGCAGGAAAAAAACCTAAAGAATTTCTAGATAACATTGTCCCAGAATTTAAAGACGCATGGAAAAAATTAAACGTGTCATATGATGAGTTTATTAGAACAACTGATAAAGCGCATGAGAAAGTCGTTCAAGATGTGCTAAAAAAAGTTTACGATAGAGGCGATATCTATAAAGGAACCTATGAAGGGCTTTACTGCACAAGCTGTGAAGCATATTATACCGAAAAAGATGCCCAAGACTTAAAATGCCCTATCCATAAAAAGACTCTAGAAAATCTCAAAGAAGAATCCTATTTCTTCAAACTATCCAATTATCAGCCTTTTCTTCTAGAACTTTACGAAAAAAATCCTGCGTTTATACTCCCTAAGAACCGTCGCCAAGAGATTATCAATCGTGTCAAAGAAGGCTTGAAAGACTTTAGCATCTCGCGTTCTTCATTCAGTTGGGGAATACCTCTTCCATTTGATAAAAAGCACGTTTGTTATGTCTGGTTTGATGCTCTTCTCAACTATTATTCAGCTACGCGTTCCAAAACAAAAGAAACATTCTGGCCTCCAAATCTACATATCATTGGAAAAGATATCATCTGGTTTCATACGGTTTATTGGCCTGCCATGCTAAAATCTGCAGGAATTGAACTGCCAAAACATGTCTTTGCTCACGGTTGGTGGACAGTAAATAGCGAAAAAATGGGTAAATCTGCAGGAAATGCAATCAAGATAGATGAATTAATCAATATAGCCGGGGTCGATAGCGCACGATATTTCTTAATGCGTGAAACCCCGTTTGGTGATGATGGTGATTTCTCAGAAGCCACATTGAAAGAACGTCATAACAACGAGCTTGCAAACAAGTTAGGTAATCTCGTCTCACGTGTTTCAGCGCTTGCAGAGAAATATGGGTTGGAAAAGAAAGCAGGTCTAGGCATCGTATCCAAGGAAACTCAGGCAATTGTGGAGAAACACCTAGAATTATTCGAAATTGACAAAGCGCTACATACAATCTTCTCATTTATCGATAACATAAATGAATATATTCAACAAAAGAAGCCGTGGGAAACAAAAAACACGCAAGTTTTGCATGAGGCATCTACAGCAATAAAGGACGCGACTATTCTCCTTAGTCCTTTTATGCCCGAAACATCTGAAAAGATAGCCTCAACATTTAAATTCAAAATTGAATGGAAGTCACTTGGTAATCCATTAAAGATAGCTAAGATAAAAAAAGCAGATATACTCTTCAAAAAGATTGAATAACTAATAAAAGTTATTTAATATTAATAAAATTACTTTCTTTGATTTCTGCTGAAAACAACTAACACCAGAGCGATTGCAATAACCAGCAATCCTATAACGCTCAAAAGCAATTTCTGATCAGATATACGAACGTTTGAAGAAGCAATAACATGACCGATAATACCTGCATTCTGATCATCAGCAACAATACTGGCAGGAGACGTGGCAACATTAAAGCCAAAAATACGCCTCAAGAATGAGGTCAATGAGGAAAGAGGTGAAATATCCTCATCAGGAGAGTTAAGGACCGGCGCATCACCTCCAGAGCCCGATCCAGTCTGCGGTGGTTGCATCAAGAAACCACCTCCCTGAACTACGAATCCATCTTGAATGTATTTGTTATATGCATGTGCACTAAGAGTAGGATCCCAATTCCATCTGTTCTGTGCTAGTTGTGCTGCTTCAAATGCTGCATATCCTGCAGGATCCCCATAATTATAGTTCCCTCTGCCAAGAGAAGTCATATACGTAGCAGCATCTCTATTAGTGTCAACAAAATTTACCTCTCCAAATGTTGAGCCGGTTTCACCTGATTGTTGAACCCATTGAGTGTAAGATATCCCTTTAAACGCATTGGACTGTGGAGAATAATAATGATTATTGCGCCAGGTATAACCTGATCCAGCAGGTAATGCTTCATCTCCTTTGAATATCTGACCGTTACAATTCTGTTGAAGGTAGTTTCCTTCAGCCAAGAAATTTGTACTTGTAGGGCTACTGAAAGCAAGAGAAGCTCCGTCGCTTCTTGCAGGAGCACACCAATCATAGATAGTATTATTGATAAATCGTGTGTTAGTTGTTGCACCTATTCCGAAGCCATGAACTGCGTCGTTACCATATCGTTGATGGGCAACAATATTTCCTACGATAGTTGTTTGACTTGAGCCTTGATCAATAAGGTATCCTTCTGATTCAAAATTATTGTAGAATCGTACAGCATCAGTCACTACGTTGTTCCTAACAGTCGTGTTAAAGTCACAGCACGCTTCTAGTGCAACAGCATTTTTGATGAACGTGTTGTTCTCATAGATTCCATTGACCGATCCAAACTTTGCGCCACTCGCACTATGAAGTACCACGTTTCCTGCAAATCTGAGATTGTAATTCATAGTGTTGTGCCATGACATATAGAAAGCATGATTATACAAGCTTCCCTCGGTGGCCGTCGGACTAGGCAATCCATTGGTTACGAAGATATTCTCTACAAATTCAGAATCATTCATCTGGCTTACCAGAGTATTAGAGGAATCATCCCATTCACCACCACCATAAATTCCGGTCGAACGAGCGTTATCAGTAGCATCAAGAATATTAACAAGGATATTACGTCGAATACTCAGATTGGCAATAAGTCCTCCCTGCTGGTGCGGTTGAGGATAGATTCCAAACGCGAATCCTTCAATTCTATTTCCTTCTATCAAAACATCATGGAAGCTGCCATACATACCCATTCCTGTACCTGAAGACGTCGTATGAGGTGCAGTAGTAATATCCAAATTAGTGACAGCATAATTGGAGCGTCCAAATGCCTCAAAGCCTATGCCCGGACTAGTCGGAACAATTATCTTAGGTCGTGCTCCACTGGAACCATATGCACCTATGACTGCTTTCTCACTCTTTGAACGTCCGTTTATATTCCAATTAATAGTACCCATGTTCCAAGTATCACCTCTCTTTAACAAAATATAATCTGGGAATCCATTACGCAAAAGACCCATTGCCGCACTAAAAGTACAAGGAGTAATGCCTGCAGGGTTGTAAGGATCTGCTCCTACCTGGGCGAGAGAATAAGCAGTACAACTGCTTCCAGTAGCACTAGCGCTTACATACATAATTCTCGAGTCACCGCTCGGAGTAAGTTGTGTCCATCCGTTCGACGAAGGGTTATCTGTTCCCGGAGTAAATCCTTGTTTAACATAATCATTAAACGATTGAGCAGTAAGACGGTCATCCCAACTAAACTTTGACTGATTAAGCGCTCTGTTAACGAAAGCATCGAATCCTGCCCGCGTATTAAATGCATAATTACCTAGGCCTAATGAAGTAAGGTACGTTCCTAAATCTCTGTTAGGGTCTACATAATTGACAGCTCCGAACGTTGATCCACTCTCTCCAGCTTGAGATCTCCACGTATTCCAATCTGAGCCGCCAAACGGAGTAGTATCATCCGAATAATACTTATTGTTGCTATACGAATATCCTGCTCCCGTACCAGGAGTATCATAAATTGATTGAGCACAATGCTGTTGGAATTGATTGCCTTGGAATGTAGCAGTTTCAGTTCCAAAGAAGCCTACAGCCGCAGCACTAAATCCTCCTGCTGCACACCAATTGTAAATAATATTTCTCAAATACTGATGATTATTTCCTGTGTTAGTATTAATTCCTAAAATAGGCGGTGTTGCTCCACCAGGATAACCTGAAAAGTAATTGTGAGCAATAATATTATCTGAAACAAGCCAATTATTAACACCTGGATTGAAAAGAATTCCAACCGTTTCCCATTGAGGGTCGTATGTAGTAGGATCCATAATAACATTTCCTTGAATAACATTATTATCGTGGCTCATAGCTGTGCCGGGACCAACCGCAGTCTTGATACACGTATTGTTATACCAGAGAGTCGGGTTAAAGTTCGTCTTAGAACAATCAGCATTCAATAAAAACAAATTCTGTCTAATAATAGCTGGTCCAAGATTTCCTTCAGAAAGATACATAGCGTGATTGAAGAAGTTATCTCCTGTCTCAAGCGTTCGTGAAGTATATCCATTATGATAAAAGAGATTTTGCTCGATAACTAGATCACCTAAAAGAGTACCAGCATAATTAGCTGCGTCACCGTAAATACCCATCGATCTCTCTCCTGGGTTAGCACCGGGGTTGATAGCGTAAGCAATAATGTTACGGCGAATAGTTATATTTGTGTTTCGAGCGTTAACAGGTGAAGTCAACAAATTAATATTATTACCAAATCCTTCGATAAAGGTATTTTCAATGAGGCAATCAACGCACGAAGCTATGCGTAATCCAATAATATCTCCACCTGCCGCTGTTTCAAAAGGATACGTTATGTGTAAATCAGTTATAGCTAAATGAGTTGAAGGCGCTGAAACCTGAAGTCCTGTCTGACTAGCACTGTTCGGCAAAGTAAAAGTAGGTCGTAGTATGCTTGAACCGTAACTTGCAATGCGCATCTTCTCAGTCGCAGAACGTCCGCCCTTCATCCAATTGATCCAGCTACCTCCGGTGTTCCACGTATCGCCGCGTTTCAATAAAACCCAATCAGGTCGACCATCTTGTAAAAGGTTGTAAGCTTCTTGAAGAGTTCTACATGTTCCAACAGCTATAGATGGATGCTCGGGATCAGCACCTACTTCTGCAGGAGTGTATGTTCTACAATTATTACTGTCTGTCTGACTTACATAGACAATTCGCGAATCAGCGCTTGGTGTAAACTGCGTCCAACCACTTGGCTGTCCAGTGCATAAGTTAGTATTATACGTACAAGAAGCGCTACAGGATAACGTTCCTCCCGTGTATCCAAGTGAAGAGCATGTCGCTCCACCTAATTGAGCACCGTCACATGATTCTTCCGATTCAATAACGCCATTACCACAAAAAGGAGGCGCATAGGCAAGTGTAAAGTTAGATCCTCCAAATGCACTATTACCTGCAAGGTCAAATACTTGCAAGTTCCACTTATAAGCTCCGGCTGCTGGTAAGTTAATACTTGCAAAATTTACTCCAGCGCTCGTGCCGCTGATAGTTTGAGTTGTACGTGAAATAATCGTATTGCCTTGCCAGAGCCATAGAGTAACGTTCTTCAGTGCTTGGTTATCTGTCGCTGTACCTGTAAATGCAAGAGGAGAGGCAGCAACAGTAGCTCCGTTTGTAGGTGTAGATAATGTAACTGCAGGAGGAGTGCTATCCGGTCCAGCCTGTATGGTGAGCGTTCGTGTCTCGGTATCGCCACGTGCTCCCGTGCTGTCAACTGCATGTGCTTGGTACGTATATGCAGCAAATGGTAAATTCGTGAACGCGCGAGAATATTGTGTTGTACCCGCATTGAAAAGTGAGCGCACTTCACTCGAGGTAAGCGCTCGTGAGAACATAGCTACATCATCAATATTACCGAAGAATGTTTCTCCACCTGCATCCGAACGACCGCCAATAGCAAGTGCGCTTGCAGCAGGCGACCAGTTTGGAATCAACGTTTGTGTTGTGTCAACATTTCCATTCACGTATAGAGTCATAACGTTTGTGGTATCGTCATACGTTCCCACGACGTGATACCACTGATTATTCGCAAGTGTTGTAGTACCATCAAATCGTTGGTCCCCAATTCTGAAATGGAAGACCGGACCATTGCCTGACTTCCAGATACCAAACCAACTTGAACCAGAACGACCATATTCAGTAACGGCCTGATATCCACCTGCTACATTAGTAGGATTAACCCATGCGCTGATTGTGAATGATCCGCCACCTGCGTTCGCAAAACCGGGAGCATTTGCAGACATGAGATAATCACCAGTCCCGTCGAAGCTAAATGATCGTCCAAACATTCCCGTCAGAGCTTGTGCAGCATTACCGTTGCGAGCAAACACGTTTGAATAACTGCTCAAATCAGTAGGATTGCCACTACCATCGATATCGTCCATACGTAACCAGAGAAGTAAATCTTGATTGAAATCAAGCAAAGTATAGTGTTGTGTTGCATCGCTTGAAGAAACACTAATTGTAGCAGCAGTTGATGTTTGTGTAGCTCCATTAGCAGGTGTAGGCGCGATAAATGAAATAACTGGAGCTGAACCTGTTTGAGTATTGAAAGCAGCACTCACTGCCTGATTTGAGTTCATAGTAACTTGACATGTTCCAGTGCCAGTACATGCACCACTCCAACCACTAAATATCGATCCTGCGGTTGGTGTAGGAGTAAGCGTTACTTGTGTTCCAGAATTGTAACTTGCACTGCATGTACTGCCGCAGTTAATTCCAATAGGGTTGCTTGTTATCGTTCCCGAACCCAATCCTGTTTTAGTCACCGTAAGATTAAACTGTGCAGGTGGGAGAGTGGTAAAGTTAGCAGTTACGCTTCTGTTTGCCGTCATGGAAACCGTACACGTACCGATACCAGAACACGCGCCCAACCAACCAGTAAATGTTGAGCCAGCAGTTGGTGTAGCCGTCAATAATACATTCGTACCAGATACATAATTAGCGCTGCATGTTGCACCGCAATTTATACCACTGACATTACTTGTAACCGTGCCTACACCAGTACCTATTTTCGAAACAGCAAGTGTGAAGTTGACAGGATTAAGTGTGAACGTCGCTGTCACGCTTTGTGCTTGTGACATCGTCACGCTGCAGCTTCCTGTTCCAGTACATGCGCCACTCCAACCAGCAAAGGTAGAACCTGCAGAGGAATTAGCAGTGAGCGTTACTTGTGTTCCTGAAACATAATTGGCTGAGCACACAGCACCACAGTTAATACCTGCAGGATTACTAGTTATCGTTCCACTACCTGTGCCTGTTTTAGAAACTGAAAGAAGGAATTGTTGTTGAGCAGTTGTGGCGCTTGCAGTGTTGGAATTACTCGAACTTCCAGCAGCATTCGTCGCTCTAATTCGATAGAAGTATGTCGTACCTGCCGTAAGCGTTGTATCACTGAATGATTGCGTATTAGCAGCAATCGTGAATGTCTGTTGTATCGTCGTGAACGTCGAACTGGCAGCACGTTCAAGCGTGAAGTTAGCTTCATTGTTGCTATTATCCGTCCATGTCAAATCAATGCGCGTTTGTGAAATAGCAGTTGCTTGCAAGTTGCTTGGAGCAGTTGGCGCGTTAAGAGCAAACGTTGCAACAACGTTCTGTGCTTGTGACATAGTAACTTGACATGCACCAGAACCTGTGCATGCACCACTCCAACCAGAGAAGCTTGAGCCAGCACTTGCGGTTGCATTCAATGTGACAACGGTATTCTGAATATAATTCGCGCTGCATGTTGCACCGCAATTTATACCACCATCGGAACTGGTGACCGTTCCCGTGCCACCATTAGTAGCTTGCTTTGTAACGCTCAAGGTGAATGTTGGTTGGCTTGTAACCGTCAAGGTTGCACTCGTGCTAGTTGCACTGTAATTAGCATTTCCCGAAGAGGAATAATTGTAGGCGTACGTGCCTGCCACCAGTGTCTGCACGTCTGGATTGCTGACACTTGCGCCATTTCTCGTTAATGCACACGTAATCTGAGACGGACAATTACTTCCGGTTGCATTTGTTTGTGTCGTCTGTTGAACCGTATTTGACGGTGTAAGTACAAGATTAAGATTGGTTGTATTCTTAGCGATTACGTAATTTGTCGTCGTAGTTTGATTAGTATTACTTGAGAGATCGAATCCTCTGAAGGAATATGTATGTGTTCCCGCTCCTAAATTGTTTAACACATACGTGTACGTGCTTCCATTTGCCGTCGCTGGATACGTGATACCATCGAAAATAAAGTCAACACGATTCATACCCTGATTGTCAGTCCACGTGCTGCTGAAGGTGTATACACGGATAGGTGTATAGATTGCATTTGCAGGATTTGCAATCACGTTAGAATATTGTGGAGGAGTTGTGTCAGCAGGATTACCGACGTTAATGCTTGATGTAGCGCTTCCTGTTGCGCTATCATCATCTGTCACGACAAGCGTGACATTGTAAATGCCCACAATCGTGTAGGTGTGATTAACAATCATTCCAGTGCTAGAACTATTATCTCCAAAATTCCACGCGTAACTTACAATGGTACCGTCGGAATCAGATGATCCAGAACCATTAAAGAACACATACAACGGAGCAGTACCGTTGGAAGGAATAGCTTCAAACTGAGCAGTTGGTGCAACATTGGATGTTCCACCCGATCCACCACCTGAGCCTCCTCCGCCACCGCCTCCTCCGCCGCCCCCACCAGTGCCCGTCGTACAAGCTGAATTTATCGTCGTACAACCGTTAAGATTAGAACCGGCTCCCTGAACAACAACGCATCGGTTGCTGATACATGCGAGATGCGTCTGAGGATTTGTGTCGATGGGATTTACCGGTGTTCCGTTTTGATTTCCAAGGGTATTATTTGTAAGATTTCCATCAAGTGAAATAGGAGTATTATTAATCGTTAAGAAAACATAAAACCCAAGCAAACTAACAGCAACGATAACAATCGCAGCAATAAGAATGGTTGTTACTGTCAACCCTTTTCGAAACATCCCTTCTCAAAAAAGACAAGCTATATAAATATTATTATTCCAAAAATATAAGGCAAATAACAAAAAATGGATAACAAAATACCTTTTTCAGAGTGGGAAAAAATAGACCTCCGTGTTGGTACGATAATTACTGTTAATGATCATCCTAAAGCAGACAAATTATACATTCTTGAAGTTGACTTAGGGGAAGAAAAACCTAGAACAATCGTAGCAGGTCTAAAAAAAATATACACAAAAGAAGAATTGACAAATAAGCAAGGCATTTTTATCGCAAATCTTGAGCCAGTCGTCCTTAGAGGAATTCAGAGTGAAGGTATGACTCTTGCAGGAGCCTCACCTGATGAGTCAGTTATTGCGATTCTCACACCTGAAAAGAGACTTCCTGCTGGAAGCAAAGTCAGATAATCTTAAAAACATCAAACACTCTAAGTTTTAATGAGTGGTGAGAAAGAAAACAAATCTACGAGTTATTTCAAAATACTTTCTGTATCTGAGAGCGATCGAAAAACGAAAAAACATTGTTTAGGCGAAGTAGCTGTTCACTTAAACGCCTACGAAGACATATTTTCAGATTTTGACCCACGTCCATTCTCTGAACGTTCTCTTTCAGATGACTTCCTTCTAGAACTCCGTAAAGCTTCAAAAGTCAAGGGTCACGAGCCATTGCACCTTTCATTCATGCTTGACGATTCAAGCAGAAATCTTAGAGAAGAAACGATGATCAGGAAGAGATTGATAGATTATGCAAAAAAACACATAGAGACTGTAAAAGAGGATATGTGGAAGACCCGAAACAAGAATTTGCTCTTTATTGCTATCGGAGCATGTCTTACTTTAGGAGCTACGTATCTTCATTCTTTTGGTTCAGACAGCTTCCTCAAAAATCTTGTCTTCGTCTTAATGGAACCTGCAGGATGGTTCTTTACATGGACAGGGTTTGAACGCATTGTTGAAACGCGTAGTCATCATCACGAACAAATCGCTTTCTATGAAAAATTAGAAGAAGCTGAAATAACATTTACTTCGTATTAAGGTGCGAGTCCATCTCTAAGTTCCTTATCATTTGATTTCGAAAAGAGACTTATATAGGCATGAATCATGCGTTGGAAAGCATCTGCAGATTCCCATAAGAGTTCACTTTTTCTCTCCATAAATTCCTTTGCTCTCGTAACAGGATCAGCACGAATGGCTTTCAATTTCCTGAGAGCTGAAGAATCATAAACAGGAAGTAATCTCTCGAGAGAACGTAAACTTTCATCAATGTCAGTAATTATGGGCCCAGAGGATTGTAACCATGTAAGTTTTTTAGGAAGTTTTAAAGTCAAATCAATCACATGCCGAGTCTGTCTATCGAATTCTGAAGGGTTCGAATCGCGTAGATAAATAGAATGCAAAATCGTATTTCTCACAGTACGAAGATTGAAGGCAGCACTTTCAAGCACTCCCGAACGATAGTTTCTCCCATTCATTTCATTAACAAAACACGGGGGACCTGCAAGAACTTTTGCTTCTGTCTTAAAATAATCAGTGAAATCTTGTGTATAAGACATAAAACGCCCATCACAATTAATTCTTCTGTCAAGAACATTTATCTGAAGCTTGATTGCCGGTGCAGGCATACACCTTGCAAGAAGATTGGATACCCCTAACATAGAATCCTTAGATAATAATCCTGAGCCATCAAAAATTAAACCTCCATCAATATCACTCCCTCGCTCAATATCATAGTCTCCTCTTGCGAAACTACCATAAATAAAGAAGCAAACCTCTGGATAGTCTTTTGTCAAACCAGCTGCGAAATCGTGTGCAAATGTCTGATGCGAATCTTTCATAGGATTAGCCATGAGAAAAGCATTAAAAAACTCTTTTTAATAATATCGGTGATTATCTAAAAAACAATCGCGAGAACAAGTTAGGTTCTGAGTACGTAACTCCCGCAATGCGGGCAGCGATCTTCTTGTAGGCTGTCGATGCCTTGCTTCGAGGATGAGTATTGACAATAGCATCTTTATTGGCAAGAGCATTTTGCATGTTAGCATCTTCAGGAATGACTCCTAGTATAGGCAAATCAAGCATGTCACGAATATTACTCAAAGGCATTTCATGCTTAGCACCTCTGACTCGTGTAACGATTACGCCCATAACTTCTTTCCCAAGTTCTTCTGCAAGCTTAGCAGTCTTGAGTGCATCAGTCACAGCAGGTATTTCAGGATTAGTAACAATGATCAATTGATCAGCTGCTTCCATGCTACTCACAGCTTCCTCACCAAGTCCAGCAGCAGAGTCGTATAAAACATAATCAGTCAAACGTCTCAAGCTCTTACCTACTTCCTTCAAGCGACTGTGGTTCAAACGCTTAAGTTCACGCACAGAAAGAGAACTAGGAATAATTTTGGTCCCTGATTCATGTTCATAGATAGCATCAGAAATTTTTGCCTTTCCAAGCAGTACATGATTCAGATTAACCGGAACAATAGGTGCTCCAAGATGCAAACCTACATTAGGAGTAGTCAAGTTAGCATCTACAACGATAACGTCTTTGCCGAGCGAGTTAAGCGCAACACCGAGGTTGATGGTAGTAGTAGTTTTACCAACCCCTCCTTTTCCGGAGATAATGCTAATAAGTTTAACCATTATAAAATCACTCTAAATAAGTGAGTAGAGAAGGTTATTTCAGATAACTTATAAACCTTTCTAAAAGTTCGGCGTATTCCTTAAGCTTGTCAAGATTCACATTTACCTCAGCGCCTTTGTACTGAACCTTTAAATTTACACCTTTACGGAATTCATTTTCACGAAGTTTATCTAATTTCTCAATGTCTCTGAAAAATTCATAGACTTCAAGAGTCTGAGCAACAACCTCTGTCTTAGCATATAGCTGTTTGAGTTGCACAAGCTTCGCGCGGGGAGCATCTGGAATAGGTTTCCACTTTTTTTGCTTCTTTGATTTCTCAACAAGCACATCCATAGCCAATTCAATCATTATTTTCCAGCGCAATAGAAGATTAATAATAACGTCACACGTTTTAGTATACTTAAGACTTACATATAGCAGATGGTCTGCGCTAATTTTCTCCTTAATAATCGTGTCCATCTCAATAACCGCACCTCAACAAGTAGAGTAGATTATGTTCCACCGACTATATATACCTTTCGAAGACTCTCGAGGAAAAATCCAGTTATTCCTTTATAGTAAAAACATCAACTTAGAGCCATAATAGCCTGTGCGATGTCTCCTTCCGCATTCTCAAGAGCCTCGCGCGCTTCAGATTCGCTCTTTCCCGTTTTTCCTGCAACCATCCTCACATCTTCATCTGAGATTCCGCTTTCTTCATGTGCTGTACCTGTAATCTGCCAACTCTCCTGCCCTTGCATAGTTATCTTAGCAACATTAGGCTGTTCAATAACTATATTTCCATCAGCTTTCTCAATAATCACTCGTACCGCTTCTATCTCTTCCTGTTTAATGCCCATCTGTTTCATCATGGCTTGCATTTTCTTAGGATCTATTCCGCCAAACATCAAAGTCGTGAGAAAAAAGAGTATAAATATCTAACGAGATTAGAAGGATAATCTGCTAAGCTCACTCCATGAAGCAACAGGATCTATTCCAGGAGTTAGTGGACGAGTTCTATTCCAAGGTCGATCTATCAAAATGCAGCGAATTCCTTTCTGAGCACATCCTTCTAAATAATGTGTAGCATCATCAATCATAACCTTTATTCCCAAGCGTTCGCAAAGTTCTCCTTTAGAAGTCTTAACCCCTTGTACGTGTGAAAATTGGTCAGTAACGTATACTCCTGAGAAAACATCTCTCATATTCTGTGTAAGCCAATCGTTCATAACAGGAATAGTTGTTCGTGGTCGGGCTGATACAATTGAAAGTGTATGGCCCGAATCTTTCAATTTTTTACAGACATCATAAGAACCAGGAAGAGAAGAACCTTTCGAAGCATCCGGCGAGTGATAATATTCATTAAAATAGGTTATTGCTTCTTCCCTTGTACGAAAACCTAAGGTTGGCCAAATAGTAAATGAGTTCATGGATTCATACGTGTGGTTCGTCCCATTTCTTTCATTAAAATACTTAAGAAAAGAACGCATAAACTCGAAAACAGTATCATCGTAATCAACGCCTATATGCATAAAAAAGTGTTAAAAAAAGAGTATAAATAGGTTGTGCGCATACGTCCATTATGAAAAAGTTGGTTATCTTTGACTTCGATGGCACTCTTGCGGAAACCCAAGATATTTGGCTTTCAGTTCTGAATAAATTAGCAAAAAAGCATAACTATAAGCAATTAGAAAAAACGCGAGTAAATCATTTTAAAAATGAGTGTGCTGAAGAAATCATCAAAGAGCTTCAGATCCCATTTTGGAAATTGCCATTTATAGTAAAAAAAGCGCATGAGGAAGTCCATAATAGGATAGATAGAGCGAGCGCTGTAACAGGAATGAAAGAGCTTCTCCGAGATCTCCAAAAAAAAGGAGAAAATGTCACAATAATAACCTCTAATGATGCAGATAAAGTTAAATCGTTCCTAAAAAAACACAAATTTCCATACATCGAAAAAATCATAGGAGGGGTTGCGCTTTTCGGAAAAGACATTAAGATTAAACGATTGATGAGCTCAGAAAAAACCTCTGCAAAAAACACATATTACATTGGCGATGAAATACGGGACATGGAAGCCGCTCAGAAAGCACAGGTTCATGGAATTGCTGTAACGTGGGGTTTCAACACAAAAAAGGCACTTAAAGGAGCAAACCCTTCATGTCTCGCAACAAACCCGAAACAAATTCTAAATTATATTGAGAAAGATTAAGCCTTAGGTGGGGTCGCCGGTGCTTTGCTAATTTTTGCACCGCACTCAGGACAGAATTTTACTTCGTCCTTGAGAACCATTCCACACCCTGGGCACTTGACAGGTTCAACCTTACGTTCAATTACTGCCTTATATCCTCGCTTACCTGAAACAAGAAATGAAAACGCCTCAGCTACCTTAGGATCATTCATATGGTCTCGTAAGTCTATACAACTGCTCATTTTTTACACCTCTTTTTAGTAGTTTATGCTCCGACTGGCATGAACACTCGGATAAGTACTACGAAAGCAACAACTACAGCAATAAATCCTACAACCGCTCCAGGAGTAAGCATAAATCTGCTTGCATATTCTGCATCATAACGCATCAATCCGCCCATTCCAGAGGGCATACTTATAGGTCCTGAATCTGCCATGCATCAAAATAAAGGAGCTAGTATAAAAAGTTATTGTTAAGCCGCTTTTCGAACATAATTTGCGGATTGTCCTCGATATGTTAAGAAGTTTCCATCTCCAACAAGTCGATCGCGAGTCAATTCTTTTAAGTAAAAGTTCCACGAGTCTCTTAAACGTTGAGAGGCATCTACAACAACAAGATTGCGTGAAGGCGTACGCTTTAACAAATAAACTAATGTTGCGCTAGTTATACTATGAGTTTCCTCAGCTTCTGGAAAATCGGCGCAGTCTACTAAAAGAAGAGAGACATCTTGAAGCAAATAATTTAAATGATGTTCTAAACCTGTTTTTACCAGTTGTACCACATCTGAGAAAGGAACAGTACTTCTTGAAGAAAGATCACGAGCGACTCTCGAAGGAAAGTATTTTTTCGGCATACCAGATATTAATGCCTTACCCATAGCTAAATTTATTCAAGCGCCTTTAAAAATCTGTTCTTATCTCTACCAGGAACCTTCTTTCCCCACAGGACAAAGATACGATTGATGCGCGACCAATACTTCTTAGGAGCTAATTCCATCAGTGCAAACTCAGTCTGAGTAGGCGTCTTAGTTTTAACAAATCCTAATACGTTTGCAATACGATGCACATGTGTATCGACCGTAATCCCTTCCTTCTTATGGACTTCGCTCAAAGTCAAGTTAGCTGTTTTTCTTCCAACACCTGGTAAAGTAATAAGTTCTTCAAGAATGTTGGGAACTTTCCCATTATAACGAGCAATAAGTTGACGAGCAGTTTCAACTACATGTTTAGCCTTAACGCGGCTAAAATTAACTGACCGAATAATTTTCAGTACCTCATCGGCGCGTGCTTTAGAAAGACTTTCAAGAGAAGTATATTTCTTGAATAAATTTTCAGCAACAGGAATAGTGACTTCATCGCGCGTTTGTGCACTCATAATAGTTGCAACAAGTGTCTGCCAATCATATTTCCACTCGTCACCTGCAAGTCTTTTTGTTGATGGCCCGAATTTTTTCTCAGCAAGTTTGAAGACAGACAAAAAATACTTCGTCTTCTCGTTCATCTCATCCTGAACCCACAACGCTTAAAATACCCTTCTACCTGTGCTCTACATGGATATCCCTAAACTTGCTGACATCAAGAACTGGTCAACTGAAACAGAGAGAAAAATCACTACAGAATGGAAAAAAAATACATACGGATTCAATTCTAAAACAAAAAAGAAAATATATTCTATAGACACCCCTCCGCCATATGTCAACACTCCTATTCATATGGGTCATGCGGTAACCTACACGTACATGGATTTTTTCGCAAGATATAAACGCATGAAAGGATATGAAGTTTTGTTCCCCCTAGGCCTTGATCGTAATGGTCTTCCAATAGAGATCGCGGCTGAAAAGAAGTTTAACGCCTCTCCTTTTCACGTTGGAAGAGAAAAATTCATAGAGCTTTGCGAACAACTCTTAAAAGAGGCTTCAACCGAGTCAATTGAATCATTCGCAAACCTCGGAATATCTTTCTCATCATATGAACAAGGAAAATCTCCAGGAAATATATATCATACAGATGCGCCCGAGTACCGTGCGTTAACTCAATCAACCTTTCTCAATCTGTTTAAAGAAAATCTTATTTATGAAGACGCAAGAATAAATAATTGGGATACAAAACTCCAAACGACCGTCGCTGATTCTGAAATAGAATATAAGGACATTCCATCTTCGTTCAACCACATCAAGTTCAAAGTAAAAGAAACAGGAGAAGAAATAGTTATTGCAACAACAAGACCTGAGCTCATTTGCACATGTAAAATGATTATTTACGCGCCTGATGATGAACGTTACCAGAACCTCGAGGGACTGACTGCTATCACTCCAATGTACGAGAAAGAAGTTCCTATCCAAGAGCATCCCTTCGCAAAAAAAGAAAAAGGCACTGGTCTCGTGATGATGTGTTCAGCAGGAGATGTGACCGATATCCAATTTTTCAGAGAAATGCGTCTTGAACCTGTAATAGCTATAACAAAAGAAGGAAAGATGAATGCTCACGCAGGGTTTCTTGAAGGTCTTAAAGTAAAACAAGCTCGTGAGACTATGATAAATGAACTAAAAGAACATGATTTACTCGTCAAGCAGGAAACTATTACTCATAGAACGCCTGTTTCAGAACGTTCAGGAGCAGAAATAGAATTTATAGAGATGCCTGAGTTCTATCTAAAACAAATTGATATCAAGGAAGATTTGAAAAAAATACTTAATGATATAAACTTCTACCCTCCTGAATCAAGAAAAATACTCGACGTTTGGATAGATTCCGTTTCTATTGATTGGCCTATTTCAAGAAGGAGATTTTACGCAACACCTGTACCTCTCTGGCGTTCAGGAAACTATGTTGCAGTTCCTCCTCAAGGGCCATATTACCAACCATGGAAAGAATCAGTTCCTCAAGATTCAGAAGTATTTGAAAACGGCGCGTTCAAAGGAAAAATAAAAGACAAGCAATTTTCAACACTAGTTTGGAAAGGTGAGGAGCGTGTGTTCGACACTTGGTTTGATTCGTCTATTTCAGAATTGTTCTTAGGTAAATATCAAGAGAATCCTGCCTTCTTCAAAAAAGCATATCCTTTCTCCCTAAGGCCTCAAGGAAAAGAGATTGTCCGTACATGGCTCTACTACACGTTGTTGCGAGGATATATTGAAACTGAAAAAGCCGCATTTAAAGATGTCTGGATACACCAGCATGTCCTAGATGAAAAAGGCAAAAAAATGTCAAAATCACTCGGTAATGTTATCGATCCTAAAGATATTCTCAAGAATGAGGGTGCTGAAGCATTTAGACTTTGGTCAGCCATTGAAGGAGACATTTCAAAGGGCGATATTATGTGTTCGCGAGAACGTATAAAAGCAGAAACCAAAACAATAACTAAGCTGCTAAACGTTTCACGATTTATACTACAATTTAACAAACCAAAAACTAAGCCAACACTTACTAAACTTGATAAGTCCATTATTTCATCTATCGATTATCTTACCTCGCTAGCTGATAAGCATTATGAACAATATGACTTTCACGAGCCTGCTCTTAAAATTAGACAATTCGTATGGGAGCTGTTTGCTTCGCATTATATTGAACTTGTTAAAGCGAGAGCTTACAATGAACAAGGTACTTTCAGCGCAGCTGAAAGCAATTCAGCAAAATATACTCTCTATTATACACTTGAACGAGTCATAACGCTTCTCTATCCAATTATTCCGCAAGTGACCTCAGTTATTGCGCATGCTCTTAAGGTAGACTTCAAGTCATTTCCAAAAATAAGTAGTAAAGAAAAAGTTGATCAGAAAGAACTGGAAGTACTTATGCATTTCAATAGCGAGATATGGAAAAAGAAAAAAGAAAACGGCCTTTCATTAAGAGATGAACTTCCAGGTGTTGAGATACCTAAACCCCTAAAATCTTACGAAAAAGATCTTAAGGCTGCACACAATCTGAAATGAATCAGTATTCTAGGACTATAAAAGATCCGTATCCAAAAGAATGGGGAAAATCAATAGGAAAAGCTCGAGAAGTGTTCTCCGACCGTTTTGGAGGCGGACCCTACATAGATGACCCTCAAAAAACAATTGCTGCAAAATTAAGAGGTATGGAAGGAAGATATGACACAGGCAATCTGACTCAAAGAGATAAAGACCAACTTAAACGAGCATCTCAAAATACAAGAAGTATTGAAAACTTCATAGGATACCTCACTGACGAAGCAATAAACAAACAAGCGCGCTCAAAGCGCTAAGCTTTATTAACCCTCTTTCTCGTCTTTAAGTATGGACGATAAACAGAAGGCACATTTAGAAGAACAGCTTCATGAACTGGAAGGCATGAAAGGTCAGCACACTGAGCTTGTAACAGTAATGATTCCAGAAGGATTTAACATTCATTCAGTCACAGGACAGCTGGAAGCAGAACGTTCAACTGCTGAGAACATAAAATCAAAGCAAACACGTCATGCAGTAATTGATGCTATTGATATGATCATTCGCGAATTAAAGAAATACAAACAAACTCCTCCAAACGGTCTTGCTTTATTTTCAGGAAATGTCTCTCAAAAAGAAGGAGTTCAGGACATTCATATCTGGGCAATCGAGCCTCCGCGTCCTTTAAGGGTTCGCATTTATCGTTGTGATAAAACATTCGTTCTTGAACCACTTAAAGAAATACTCCAGAATGAAGAGATATACGCGTTGTTAGTAATGGACAGAAGGGAAGCAACTATTGGTCTTCTTGAAGGGAAAAAAATAGAAGTCATTCGAAAGCTCACGTCAGGAGTACCTGGAAAGATAAGAGCTGGTGGACAGTCAGCTCAACGTTTTGAGCGCATAACTGAAGGTCTTGCGAAAGAATTCTTTAAGCGTGTAGCAGAGGGCATGAAAGAAATTTTCTTTGATATGCCTCGCCTAAAAGGCATTCTTGTAGGAGGTCCTATCCCTACAAAAGAAGAATTTCTCGAGCTAGGTGAGCTTGTCACAAAACTGAAAGAGAAAGTTATTGCCGTCAAGGATATTGGCTACGTTGATGAGCACGGCCTCAAACTGTTGGTTGAAGCTTCCCAAGAAGAAATTGCTGAGCAAGAAATAATCCGTGAAAAGAAACTTCTTGAAAAATTCTTCACCGTTCTAGGAAAAGATCCAAAGAAAGCAGTATATGGCGTTGAAAGAGTAGAACTAGCTCTTGAAAGAGGAGCAGCTGAACTTGTGCTGGTTTCGAAAAAACTCGACAAAGAGATACTTGCTGGTTTCGAAAAAAAGGCAGAAAACATCGGAGCAACCGTTACAGTAATATCCACTGAAACTCCTGAAGGTCAGCAGTTCTTCAACATTACCAAGGGAGTAGGCGCGCTCCTTCGATTCGCTCTAGAATAATTAAGGAGTAGTGCATAATCTTTGAGTCTCTGTCTGAGCTTCCAAACATAAGTCTCTTAAGATAATACATCTACGTGTTGTCAAGGCAGCATACCAGGGACAGCCATTAGGATACTCTTCAGCAAATTTTGAGCAGAAAGCACGCTTAATCGTTCGTTGTTCTTCACAGGCAAGATCTTCTTCACTTAGACCTTGAATAAGCTTATCGCTTGGTAAAATTGACGGGCTCAGCTGAGGAAGTCCTGTTGAAAAATCAGGATTCTGGTTAGGTATAGTAAATTCCTGAAGGAGTTGTTCTTCCTGATATTGAATCGCTCGCCCTGTGAAGCTCATCTGAAAGACGATAAACCATAGTATAAGAGCAAGAATAACAAGAATCATAATAATCACTAAAAGCCTCTTTCTAATCATCCTAAAGAAAGAGAAACCTGATTTAAATACGTTATTAAAACACATAAAAAGAAGATACCACAACAAACCATATAAACAACCCGTTTGTCTGTTTTTTATGGAACTAAAAAATAGAGAAGAGTTGGTTCAAGAGGCAAAAAACTTCTTTGAAGCATACAAGAAAAAGATTGGTGAATCCCTGCGAGACAAGAGCAAAGTGATTCATTTATCGTTCAAAGATATTGTTGAACACTCCCCAGACTTCGCAGATAAAATACTTAAAAGCCCCATGGAAACTCTCCCCCTCTTAGAAAACGCGCTTGGGGAAATTAGCACTGAGAGCAACGTACGCGTTCGTTTTGTGGATATGCCTTCTACAATATACATTAAGATACGAGAGATACGAGCAAAACATCTGGATGAGTTTATTTGGATTGAAGGAATTGTAAGACAAGCTTCTGAGGTAAGACCGCAAGTTGTAAACGCGCGTTTTGAATGTCCTACATGCGGCGCAATCCTTTCAGTGTTACAAATCGACAAGAAATTCCGCGAACCTGCGCGATGTTCATGTGGGCGCAAGGGTCAGTTCAAGCTTCTGTCCAAAGAAATGGTTGACGCTCAAAGATTAGTAATTGAAGAGTCTCCTGATTCACTTGAAGGCGGAGAGCAGCCAAGACGTATGAGCGTATTTCTCCAAGAAGACCTTGTAGAACCCAAAATGGAAGAACGTGCAACACCAGGAAGTAGAATACGCATCTTTGGAATATTAAAAGAAGTTCCGGTACCTTTACAAACAGGTGCAATTTCTACGCGTTTTGACTTAGCTGTTGAAGCAAACAACCTTATCCCTCTCGAGGAATCATCAGAAGATCTCAATATAAGTGAAGAAGATGAAAAGCAAATCATGGATATAGCGCATGATCCGGCAGGATATAGAAAGTTAGTCAAAAGTATTTCTCCAAGCGTGTACGGGTTCGACAGCATAAAAGAAGCGTTATTATTACAACTATTTTCAGGAGTAAAGAAGAAACGTTCAGACGGAGGACAAACACGAGGAAACATTCATGTCCTTCTTGTGGGAGACCCGGGCGTCGCTAAGTCAGTCACTCTCAAGTTTATTTCGCGAATTGCTCCTAAAGGAAGATATGTTTCAGGTAAAGCGACGAGTGGTGCAGGTCTCACTGCAGCAGTCATCAAAGATGAATTCCTTAAAGGATGGTCTCTCGAAGCAGGAGCAATGGTTCTTGCAAATAAAGGAACAGTATGTATCGACGAAATTGAAAAAATGGATGAACATGATAGAAGCACGATGCACGAAGCAATGGAACAGCAGACAGTTACTATCTCAAAAGCAAATATTCAAGCAACATTGCGTTCAGAAACATCTGTACTGGCTGCAGGCAATCCGAAACTTGGTCGATTTGACCCGCATACCCCTATTCCGCAACAAATTGACATCTCTCCTGCTCTCTTGAGTCGTTTCGATATCATATTTATCCTTCGTGACATTCCTAATAAAACCCAAGACGAAGCTATTGCGACGCACGTTCTAGAAGAGCATAAACAAGAAGTAGTACGAGAAGTTATTGAACCTCAATTATTGAGAAAATACGTTGCTTATGCCCACAGACTTAATCCCAAACTAACTGATGAGGCTATCGAAGAAATAAAAGAATTTTATATTAGACTAAGAAACCAATCAGTGAGAAGCGATGCGGATATTAAACCTATTCCAATTACAGCCAGACAATTGGAAGCTATTGTCCGTATTTCAGAAGCATGTGCTCGCCTCAGATTAAGTGATAAAGTAACGCGTGAAGACTCGAAGAAAGCAATTGACTTACTCAAGGCTTCGCTTATGCAAGTAGGGTATGATGAAGAAAATCAAACGTTTGATATCGATAAGATAACAACCGGTATAACCAGCTCAAAGAGAAGTAAAATAATCGCTGTCAAGGACACGCTTGCTCGACTTGAATCTCGAATGGGTAAGCTTATCCCATTCGAAGAAATTGAAAAAGAAATAGGAAATGAGCTCACAAAAGACGAATTAGAGGAAGCTCTTTCTCAACTTTCAAAAGCTGGCGAAATATTTAGACCGAAACAAGGATATGTCCAGAGAATGTAACAATACTTAAAAACACACATTCCTCGTTACCTCATGGCTGATCAAGAATTCAAAAGAAACATCGCATTCAAAATGCGAATCGGAGACCTACTTGTTGGAAAGCCACTTATTGATGGGGATCGTTTTCGCGCTTTAGAACTGGGAGACAAGCAAGTAGTGCGCGTAAACGTCATTGCAAATATAATCGATAAGTATGTTCAGGAAGGCGAGAAAAAATATGCAGTCATTACATTAGATGACGCCTCCGGTCAGATCAAAGCGAAAGCCTTTGGAGACGACACAGTTAAATTAGAAGGATTTTCCCAAGGCGACACAGTCATGGTTATCGGCTTACTAAGAAGTTGGAACAATGAGGTATATCTCACCCCAGAAATAATAAAAAAGAAAGAGCCGGCATTTCTTCTCATTCGCAAACTTGAAGTAGAAAAAACCAAACCTAAAATGCTCGAAAAGTCCGAGCTTGTCCAACTACGCGACAGTATTCTCGCATCCGTAAAGGAAAATGAAGCAAATGGCGGCGTAGACATAGATAAAATGATCCTCAATCTCAAGGCCGCTCCAGACGTAATCAATCTTGAAATAAAGAAGCTTCTCGAAGAAGGCATGGTGTACGAACCTCGCCCAGGTAAATTAAGATATCTCGGATAATGAAACATCGTAGATTTAACGCAATCATGCCTTATGTAAACGAAGCGTGGGGAGCACGCGTTCTTGGAATGGATCATAATTTTGGAAAGGGTATTGATCTCAAAGGAGAAAAATGCGATATAGAAATTAAATTTACTCTTCTAGATTCTGCAGGAAAATATCCTTACTCTTGGACAGTTCAAAATCATCAATTAAAATATGGTGCAAAGAAACGCGCCTATTGGGGGTTAGGGACATACAAACTTTCTGTCGATGTTAGTTCAATACGCACAACAGACGAACAAAGACTTGAAGAACTGGTAATTGAAAGAGAGTTATGGTTAATTCCCTGGGATTGGATGAAACAATATAAACCAAATAAGGTCACAGGCCATACTGACCATTCAAGTTGGAAAAATGTATTCAGATATCCGAAATTTAATATGTTGCCTAAAACAACTCAGACTGCTCATGTAGAAAAGGGAATAGTGCATATCACATCAGGAGTCAATCCTGAAGATATATGTATAAAAGAAATAAAGAAAGTGGCCTGATAATTACTTCTTCTTTTTACTTCGTTCTCTGTTAATCCGTAATGCGATCCATATGAGCAAGACAAGTGCTCCGAGCAACAATACAAATCTCCAGATATTGCTGAGGTTCTGCCAATTACGCATTGATCCATATACAAGAGCACCAACACCAGATGCCATAAGTGCGCTTCCAACAGGCTCAGTAGACAATACTAAATATCCTGCAAGTAACGTTATAATTCCTGCAATAAGGGAGATAAGAAAAACACGCTGGGAGTACGGCTTCTGAGCGTCGTTATACTCTTGACCGCACGTATCACAAGTATACGTAGCAGGACAACCGTTGGAATCGTATGTAGCAGCAATCAAACTTCCGCCCTGACGCGAACACATATCCTGTTGTTGAGGAGTAGGATTGAACGTACAATTAACGCCATCAGTTACAGGTTTTGTAGGATATGTTCCAGGATAATAATAATTTTGATTATTGCAGTAATCTTCATATTGTGGAGAAGGATAAAACGCTTCAATACCGAAATTAAGCACGAGTAAGTACACAATGAATATACCTATCCCAAGTACCAAATTTTTTACGTTCATACACTAGAAAGTCAAAAACAGTATTTATACTTATGCTGTCAAGCATCCTGATTTCTGATAGATGATAGGATAGTTTGCGTCCCTCACTTCCTGATAGCTCTCTCGAATAAAATCTTGAGTTGCTTGTGTTCGAGGAAAAGGAGGCTCTTCTTTGACACGATAGGAGCGCCCATCGATGGATATCAAAGGATGAAAAGATAAGAAAGGGTCAAGGAGTCTGCCAATTAAGCCTATTCGTTTGAAGTGTAAGGTATGAGTATAGTTCATCCAAAAAAGGTAAAGACTAGATTTATAAAGTATCCTACTAAAAAATCATATGGAAACATATGAGAAACTACTTGATCGTGCGCATGAAAAGATTAAGGTAGTCCAGACAGGCGGCGAGCGATTTGAAATGCCTAAAGTCCAAGGGCAAGTCTCAGGAAAAAACACGATTATAACAAACATAGCTGCCATTGCATCATATATTCGTCGCCCTATCGAACAAGTGGCCAAATTCCTCATAAAAGAACTTGCGACGCCGGGAGAAGTAGAAAACGACAGACTCATTCTTAAGACACGACTTAGTTCGCAACGAGTAACTGAAAAACTCGAACTCTATGTAAAAGATTTTGTTATCTGTCCAGAATGCAAAAAGCCCGACACAGAAGTTATTGTTGAGAAAGATATCAAATTCAAACACTGCCTTGCATGCGGCGCTAAAACGCCAATTAGAAGCAAGATTTAATCCTTCTTAGTAGCAAAAACGCCTTCGGAACATTTATAACACCTTGAAAACCAGTATGTTTGAAAAAGGAGGTCCACCATGGCAAAAGAAAAATTAAGCTTCTACGATGTAAAGACCAAATCAAAGTTCGAAACCGACGCCTACAAGGTTGTTGAGAAAGGCGGACGGTACTTTGCAGTCGCTAAGTCCCTAAAAGGTACACACGAATGCTGGCGCGTCTTGAGTAAAGATCAAGCAGCAAAGATGAAGTAAGAATTCATCTCATTCTCTATGATCGGCGTAAAAATACATAGTTCGTACAGACAAGTCATTGCAATATGTGATTTGGACCTGCTTGGAAAGAAATTTGAGGATAATCAGCGTCAGCTGAGCGTACATGAGAACTTTTTCAAGGAAAAAGAAATGACCCCAGAAGAGGTAATAAAGCTCATGCGAAACTATGCTAAAGAAGATGCGACCTTCAATATTGTGGGGCCTCAGTCAGTAAACGCTGCCCTAGAAGCCGGAATCATAGATAAAGACGGGGTCGCAACCGTCCAAGGAATTCCTTTTGCTTTAGTTTTAGTGTAGACACATTTAAATAACATCTTCCTCTGAAAAAAATATGAGTGAAGATATTGGGGATTTTGAAGAGATAAGCGAAGAGACAAATAAACCAGTCGCTGTCCAAGAAGAAGCCCCTACCCGTGTTCGCCTTCCAAGAAATAATGAACGTATAGGCGTTATAGCTCAACGGCTTGGAGGAAACCGCATGGAAGTTCGTTGTACTGACGGCAAGACGCGAAACTGCCGTGTCCCAGGACGTTTTAAACGTACATTATGGCTTAGACCCAAAGATATCGTTCTTGTAGAAATATGGGAAAATGATGATGGAAAAGCTGACGTCGTATTCAAGTATCATTCTTCAGCAATCAATCAACTAAGAAAACGTGGCCTACTCAATGCGCTCAATACCGAATTCTAGAAAATAACTTAAACTCACAAGACTATCAAATAACATGGAAACCATTTTCTTCAAGAGATTATCAGAATTGAAGCGAAATAAAGCCGAATTAGAACGAAGGCTCAAAGTGAAAATAGAAATAATTGGTAAAAAAGTTACCATGGAAGGCGCTACCGTTGACGAGTATGAAGCCTCTATCGTGTTGGATGCAATTAATTTTGGATTTCCAACACAAACTGCCTTACTCCTTAAAGAAGAAGACGTTCTGTTTAGAAAAATAAACATCAAAAGCGTCACTAGAAGGAAAGATCTTGAAGTCGTTAAATCACGCGTGATAGGCACGCAAGGAAGCACGAAAAACACTATTGAAGAGATAGCTGATTGTCAAGTAGTAGTTAACGGTAATGAAGTAGGCATAATTGGAGAAGCCGCTGAAATAGAATATGCCCTAACTGCGCTCACAAACCTCATTCGTGGCTCAAAGCAGGCAAATGTATACAAATTTCTAGAGCGAATTAATACACGAAAAAAGAATAATAACGTTTAAATAACGTCCCTCGTACTTGTTCCCATGTCCCGGTAGCTCAGCAGGTAGAGCACGTGGCTGTTAACCATGGGGTCAGAGGTTCGAGTCCTCTCCGGGACGGTTATTCCTATAATTTTTAAGCTGTAATTTCATCATATATACCATGCAACAACAAACAGTTCTTCTCGGCCTATCAGGCGGTGTTGATTCGGCAGTAGCCGCGCTTCTCCTAAAAAAGAAAGGTTATCGGGTCCTCGGAGCATTCATGAAGAATTTTTCAGACACAAAAAACAAATTGACCGGTGAGTGCTCATGGATAGAAGAGCGAAAGATGGCACAAAAAATCGCGGCTATTTTGGACATAGAATTTATCACACTAGATTTTGAAGAAGAATATAAAAAATATGTAATAGACCCTATGTTTAACGACTATAAGCGTGGACTTACACCTAATCCTGACATAACTTGTAATACCATTGTCAAATTTCCTCTTCTCTGGAAAGAAGCAAAAAAAAGAGGAATACATTTTATCGCGACAGGTCATCATGCACGAATTAAAAAAACAAAAAAGAATTACGAGCTGTTCCAAGGAAAAGACCCGACAAAAGATCAATCCTATTTCTTGTACGAGCTAAGCCAGTACGATCTTGAGCACACTCTTCTGCCCATTGGAGAATACACGAAAGAAGAAGTCAGAAAGATAGCGCAAAAGAACAAACTCCCGAACTACAATCGTCCATCTACGAAAGGAATTTGTTTTATTGGAAACATTCCTCTCAAAACATTCCTTGAGCAACGAATTAAGCCAAAAATAGGAAAAGTCATCAATGAAAAAGGCGAAATAATCGGCACCCACAAAGGAGCACATTATTACACGCTTGGTGAGCGCGTAGGTGAAAGTAAAGGAGTCATAATTAACAAAGGTAACTTATCACAACATAGATTCTTTATAGCGGAAAAAAACATGCGCGCAAACACAATTAAAGTAGTAAAAGAAGGAAGTGCACTGCTACATAAAAATTCATTTAACTTAAAAAAGATGCATTGGATAAATGCAAAAGATAATAAGAAAGTGTTAAGCGCACATGTTAGAATACGCCATCTCGGAAAGTTGATTAAAGCTAAGCTCGTGTTAAGAAACAATCAATGGTCTTTCAAACTTTCAAAATCCGTAACAGGTGTCGCTCCAGGTCAATCAGCAGTCTTCTATAAAAAAGATCGAGTTATAGGTGGCGGAGAGATTAGCTCATAACAACATCTTTTTATAGCTCTCTCCCCTGAAATATTCATGAAAGTATTAGACGCAATTCAAAAGCGCCGATCAACACATTCTTTTATTTCTAAACGCGTCACGTTAACAGCAATTACGGACATACTTGAAGCAGCAGTGCAAGGGCCTTTTGCAGGAAATATAAACAATCTAAAAATAATTATTATCACTGATGATCAAAAGAAGAAAGAGGCTATCGCACGTTATGCAGATCAGCTTTGGATAGCAGAGGCAGACACTATTCTAGTTGTATGTTCAGACAATTCCCATATAGTAAAACAGTATGATTCACGTGGAGAAATGTATGCACAGCAGCAAACAGGCGCAGCCATACAAAACATGCTCCTTACTCTTACAGAGAAAGGAATAGCTAGTTGCTGGGTAGGTGCTTTCCTTGAGAGCGGTATTAAAAAAACACTTTCGATACCTGAACATATCGCAGTGGAGGCCTTAATTCCAATAGGCTATACTAAAGAAAAAACCAAAACTCCTCGAAAAACACGAATAGAGAACATCATGTTCTGGGAAACATGGGGTGCAAGTAAGAAACCCTCTTTCGCAAGCGATCCATTAACAAGATAACTATCAAATAAGTGGAAAGCGTTGAAAAACTTCTTCTTCAGTTAAACTATCTGCATTCATCATATCGTTTAAATCATCAGTAGGAACGTGTTCTTCTGAGTAATTAGGTAGCTTGTTTTTAGTAGTGATAGTTTGAGAAGTAATCCCCATTCGCTCAGCATATTGAGCGTCAGCAGAGCAAAGCCTTGAGAAAGGTGTAGCGATAACTGAGCGAGAAGAGAGTAATTGTGAAGCTTCGAAAGCAGCAGACATTCTTTGCTTAAGCTCGTGATAAAAAGGTCTACCCCTGTAAACACTCATGCACCCTTTAATTTTAAAAATAGGATATTTGGAATCAATCATTTCCTTAAGCCTGGAAAGAATATGCTCTGGAATATCTCTAGAAAAAGAATAGCGACTTCCTACTGTCGATGAATCTCGTGTTAGAGTAGACATAGACATTAGAAAAAAATGTCTTATTTAAACATTATTAAAAGAAAAAAAAGGGAAAAAGAAATAATTCCCTATCTAAATAGGAGCCTTATCGGAATACTTCTATTCCGAGATCAGACATTTCTGGGCCGCGTCCGTGGCTATCACGCGTAGGTTCGCGTTCCTTACCTAAGACATACGGCGATTTAACACCTGTCATAATAGTAATCACACGAACTTTGCCGCCAAAATCCTTATTGATACGTGCTCCCATGATAACTTGAGCATCTTGGCTCAAATTCTCTGTAACGAGCTGACCGACGCCTGAGAATTCCTCAAGCTTAAAGTCCGGACCGCATGTCATATGGATTAAAGCGCCTGTAGCGCCTCGATAGTCAACGTCCAAAAGTGGATGTGTCAGAGCCTGACGAACAGCCTCATCTACACGCATCGAATTGTCAGATTCACCGACACCGATAACTGCTACATCACCTCCCTTCATAATTGCGGAAACGTCTGCATAGTCTAAGTTAATCAATGATGGCAGAGTAATTGTCTCGACGATTCCCTTGATCATTGTACTGACTAGCTCGTTTGCAACTGCGAAGGCCTGTTCCATAGGTAAGTTACCTGCAATGTCGACAAGTCTATTATTATCAATAACGATAACTGTGTCTGCGACTTCTCGTAGTTCCTGAAGACCAAACTCAGCCTTGTCAATACGTGCTTTTTCACATTCAAACGGCATTGTCACCACACCAATGACGACAGCACCACTCTCCTTAGAAAGCTGCGCAACAACTGGAGCTGAACCTGTTCCTGTTCCACCACCCATGCCTGAGCAAATAAATACCATATCAGCCTGACCGACAGCTTTCTTTAGCTCAGAAATAGATTCTTTAGCTGCTTCTCGTCCTTTGGCAGGATAACCGCCGCATCCGAGTCCTCGCGTAAGTTCTTTTCCGATAAGAATTTTGTCATCGGCCTTGGTAATACTCAAGTGTAATGCGTCTGTGTTGATTCCATAGATGGTCGCACCATTAATGCCTTTGTTAAAAAGCCATGTAATAGTGTTACACCCTGCACCTCCACATCCGAAAACCTTGATATTTGCCTTTCCAGCACGCAACTCATCAAAGTTGATACTGTAAGCTTCAGCATTTTGGATCGCCTCTTTTGCAAAATCTAGTACCATTTTATCAACCTCCTTTCAATATATGTCAGATGCACAATTCATTACTTTAAATAGTTGATTATAGTGAAAAAAATATAATTCAAATAGAAATGGTCAATAAGTATAACTTTAAAAAGACAACAAGCGCCTTTTATTAAAATATGGCTTACCTTACCAAAGATGATATGCTTCGAGCTGCTCGAGGAAATCCGGATGCTCAGAACAAAGTATTAGCGGAAGCAGGAAAATTATATCGTGCTTATTCAAAAAAATTAGCATATCCTCTAGATTCCGATGATGTAGCACAAGATGCAAGTATTCGTCTTATGAACTCACTCCCTAGGTATGATCCTAGTGCAGGAAGTCCAATAACATATTTAATGATTATATTGCGTTGCCAAATAACTGATAATTTGAGAAGTAAAATGATAAGAGGAGCTCACGAAGATCATCTAGAGGCATTTGAAACATTGGAATCAAAAGAAGAAACCCCTTATGCTCGAGCCAGTAAAGCTGAAATAGAAACTATGTGCAAAGAAAAATTAAATTCTCTAAAACCTGCGCAAAGAGAAAGCATTCTTTTATCGTACGCACATGGAATTACAAGGAAAAACGCTGGAAATCTAAAAGGATGTCCTGAAGATACAATTAAAACGCACGTACATAGGGGAATTCATATTTTAAAAAAAGATTTAGAACATTTAACAACTTAACGAGCGAATGTCTGAGCCACTAGAAGTGGAAAAGCAATGGTCGCATCAGCAAAAACTTTCACACTTTGCGCGTTAGGAACTATTTTTCCCCATGAGACAGCTTCATCAGGCATCGCTCCAGCGTCGCTACCATCATATTCTTGTGACGTGTTAATATAAACCGCGTAATCAAGACCGTTTCGAAGCATATTCGCATTTAAAATTGCGTGTTTGACCACACCAGCACCTAAAATAATTGCGCCGCTCTTCTTTAATCCAATCGTCGTATTGTTAAACCACTTCACGTCTTGAGCCACATCAAGAACAAAATCGTCATGTTTGAAAGAAAAGAAATACAGATTATCTCCAAGTGCACCATCGGTAATAACGGGACAGTAAATGGGGATTTGGTTCTTCCACGCCCAGTAATATATACTATCAGGATTATTTATTTTCTCTCCAATTTTCCAGATAATTTGTAAAGGAGTCGTAGCCTTCCCAGTTTTCTTTTGTTCTTGATACAACTCTTCAAGAATAGGTTGGATAAATTGTTCGAACTCGACGTAACGATTGTTAGATGCGAAAATATTTCCTATTCTATTTATCCCTTTCTTTCGGAGCTCACTGCCAGAAGCGTGAAATTCTCCAATAGTAAAATTACCAAGACATTTGATGATGTCTTCCTCAATTCCGCCAGTGGTAGTAACACAAACGTTCACTTTTTTATGTTCCACAAGGTATCTGAAGACATCACGTAATCCGGATGAAACCATGTTACTCGTGTATCCTAAAAAAATAAACACCTTTTCATTAATCATTCTGTTAACGATATCGGTTGCCTTCGAAAAGTGCGTCGCCTGATATCCAGTACTTGCGAAGCTTTGTACTAGTTTATCATAATCAACTCCTTGGTTGAAATCGTAACCTTTAACAATAGTTCCTTTTGCCTCTCTCCCTTTTCGAAGTAAGTTTTTCCGAGCAACTTTCTCATTAGACATGACAGAAAGAAGCAAACCCTGTTTAAAAATTATACTTTTACGCCTAACCGTTTCTTAAATTCTTCAAGTTGTTCCTTAGGAAAACTCCCTCCTGCAGCAGGTACGTGTCCGCCTCCGTCTGCATTAGGCATTCCGTTAAGTAAGCTCTTAAGAAAGTCACTCATATTCTGTTTTCTATCCTGCCTTCGCACACTCACATGATACGCACTTTCTGAAGTATCAAGCTTGATAAGAATAATTATCTTATCAAGATAACGCCCGGAAATAATGTTGCTAACAATAGAAGTGCATGAAAAAAGAGGTTTTATTTCCATAAGATACCCTCCTGGGAAAACGTGCTTGTTTTTTTCAAATAATGCAACTTGGCGCTCAACTTCTTTTCTCACTTCATTAGCGTGTTCCCCAAGATTACCAATATCCCCAAATTTTTCCCCTATAGAATCAAAAACTTTTCGTGTATGTTCTCCTTTAAAATAAATGAGAGCATACGAAATTGATTCCTGAATATCCCAAATAGGTCCGCTTGTTCGTACATAGGAACCTTGTATTTCAAATGTATCTCCATATTTAGCGAACACCTTAGTAAGCCAATCAGCCGTCTTGACATGACAATAATCCGAAATACAGCAACATGCTACAACCCAATCTATTTTCTCAAGGTTCTTGATTTTTGAGAAAAGCTCGTAGCATAAATAACCTGCACTGTATCCATCTTCTCCTTTGATGAACGTCGTTCGTGAAGAATTCCAATCTTCTTTAGAAAGATGGTGATCTAAAATAAGAATCTCTGCGAAAGTCTCAAGTTCATTTAAAAAAGAACGATTTCCTATGTATAGATCGGTAAAAATTACTTTGTTAATTTCTTTTTCCTTCAAGAATAAAATGAGTTCTTGATTGAGACCTTCATAACCTATGAATTTGATAATTTCGGGATTAACAACTTTAGTTACTACAAACGGCGCGACAATTCCATCTAAGTCATTATGGCTAATTAGGGCAATCCTGTCAGTATCTTTCAAGTTTTTTATAAAATCTAGAAATCGTTTCTCACTTCCAATGTCCAGCTGCATCAAATCTTCTCCAATAACTCAGCACGAATTCCATCAGCTCTACACAAATCAACAAAACGCTGTGCATCTTCGAGCGTACCTACGACTGCACCATAGTGCATAGGTATAGCAAGATCGGGATTTATGATTCCCGCAGCTTCATGTGCCTCATCTGCATCCATAACATATGTACCGGACACCGGTAATAGTGCGACAAATTGATTGCCGTGTTTACCGTATCCAGTAAGATTTTTCATTTCAGGTATCACATCAGTATCTCCAGAATGATATATAATGACTTTTCCCATCTTAATGAGATATCCAACATAGCCCTCACTTTTTGGATGAAAAACAAGCTTTTTTGCAGGATCACGATACTTATTAGTATTGTAAGCAGGTACAGCCTCTATTTTTATATCTCCCATCTCAATAGTATCTCCAACTTCAATAAGTTGCAGATGTATTCCTTCTACTTTTGCCACAGCGCTCTGTACATGAGGCGGGCAGATAACAATCGTACCTTGCTGAGAAAGTGCCTGAATATCTTTTATGCTACAGTGATCGAAATGGTCATGTGTAATCAAAATAACGTCTGCTTTTTTCACATTTTTAGAAACATTAAGAGGATCAATAATGATATGCTTACCGTTTTTTAAAGAAAAGCCGTCATGACCTAGATAAGATAGCTCTACATTGTCTATGCGCATTGGTAGACTAGAATGCATCTTCTTTTAAAGTTAATGCTAATTGATTTAAGCAAATGCCTGCGCAATACTAAACATAGTCTTTTCACAGCCCTTGGAACAAATCACCTGTAACCCTACAGGTTTTTTGTCAATAAATCCTGCTGGAACAGAAACGGCGCATACCTCTGCAAGATTAGCAGGTATAACGAGTGCATCAACAGCATACATCTCCTCGGGGTCAGATTTAGAGCCAGTTTTCCAAGGTAATAGTGAGACAGTAGGCATAATCAAACAGTCAACTTCCTTAAGTACTCGCTCAAATTCCTGTTTGATAAGTTCCTTAACTTGTAACGCCTTATAATAATAACGTCCTTCAAATTCAGCCCTAGTTATTTCAGCCCCTCCGAGAATGCGACGGAGTATTTCGGCGCCGCCAACCTCTTCAATTGCTTTTCCATACTTGCGCCCATCGAATCTTCGTGTTGCAGAGTAAAATTCGGCCCAAACAATGGGATGATACGTCTGGACAGCTAAGTCTATGTGCTTAACAACAACTTCTTTGGACTTCCAACCGTTATTCTTGATAACGTCCGCAACACGTTCATCAACAAGACTTTGAATCTTCTTATCAACCCCTGGAACGTTAACAATTCCAACTTTTAACGAGGTAGGTTTCTTAAGAGTTATCGTTTCAGAATCGAACGTGGTCGTGTCATGTTCATCCTTTCCCTTTATGATATCGAGCACAAGCGCCGCATCCTCAATATTCTTCGCGAGCGGCCCGATCTGATCAAGACTCATACTCAAATCAATCAATCCGTAACGTGAGACACATCCATAACTTGGCTTTACACCTACAACACCACAGAACGAAGCTGGAACACGTATGCTCCCTCCCGTATCACTTCCAAGTGCAACATCACAGAAACCTGCGGCGACAGCTGCAGCGCTTCCAGAACTTGAGCCGCCTGGAACATACCCTGGTACAACTGGATTATCAGTCGGTCCAAAAGCACTTGTCTCGCCAGAACTTCCACATGCAAATTCATCACAATTAAGCATTCCAATAATTACCCCATCTTCGGATTTAATTCTCTTAATAATGGTAGCATCGTACGTAGCTTTGTAATCTTCAAGAGTTTTCGATGCGCAACTACACGTTAATCCTTCCACATTTATATTTGACTTCACTCCAATCACATATCCAGCAAGGCGTCCCTTCTTTTTCTTTGCATCAACAGCTCGTGCTTCTTCAATAGCGTGAGGATTTACCTCCAGAACAGCATTAATTCGCTTATTATCTTTTTTAATTTTCTCAAGGTATTGCTTTACCTTTGTTTCAACGTTCATTAAAAGACATTATAATTAGTTCTTAAATATCTTCCTAATATTTTATCAAAGAGTCAATTTATATACAAAAAACATCTAAGAAATAAGTGGAAATCAAAAGATGTCCTTGGGTGAACGATAATCCATTGATGATTAAATATCATGACACTGAATGGGGAAAACCATTACATGACGATACAAAACTATTCGAATATATGGTTCTTGACGCTTTTCAAGCAGGTCTGAGCTGGAATACAATAATAAACAAACGGAAGAATTTTGAAAAAGCATTTGATAACTTTAATGCAATAAAAATAGCAAAATATTCCGAAAAAGATTTCGAGCGCCTCATAAACGATTCCGGGATAATCAGAAATAAGCAAAAGATAAGGGCTACGATAACAAACGCCCAAAAGTTCTTAGAGATTCAGAAAGAATTTGGGACATTTAGTGAATACATTTGGAAATTTGTTGGAGGTAAACCGATAAAAAATAAAATAAGAAGTGTAAAAGATTATCCTTCAAAAACAGAAGTCTCTGATACTATGAGCCTCGATTTAAAGAAAAGAGGATTCAAATTTGTTGGCTCGACCATATGTTACGCATTCATGCAAGCCGCAGGAATGGTAAACGATCATTCCATAGATTGTTTTAGATATAAGGAAGTCTAAATCACCATTCAATCTTCTTTACTTCTTTCTTCTCATACATAATTCCCTGTACGAGTTCATAAAAATCAATTGTCTCCTCAACCTGATCGTTAAAATAGCGTATCTGATAATCGGCATCGGTTTTAGGATCGAACAACTCAATAGCCATTTCCTTATTGCTTGGATGTTCGATCAAAACATAGTGTGCATCAACCTCATACGATTTACCATCGACCTTAATCGTGTCGCCTTTAGCAATCTTTTCAATCGGCTTTGATTTCTTTAGAGTTACCATGAGGCTTTCTCCGCAACAATACAATCTTTAGTCTTTTTAGGAGCATTTGCAAACATCTGTTCTCTGAATCTAGTATCTCCTTTCTGTCCAGACACTTCTTTCCTCATTCCTTCATCAACTTTCTGCTCCTTAAATTCTGCAGTTTTAATGCTAGTAAGCTTCTTAGCAAATGAATCAATAATAGCTCGAGCCTCTTTTCGTATGGATTCTTTTTGAACTTCTGTGACCATATTACTTCTTCTTACCCTTTTCTTCTTTAATGTCTACTTTGATATGTGCTTCGGCAAGTTGTTTAACACTGACATCTGAAGGCGTATCAAGCATCACGTCCTGAGCATTCTTATTCTTAGGGAACGCAATGACTTCTCTAATTGACTCCGATTTAGTCATAATCTGCAACAATCGATCAAGTCCAAAGGCAATACCTCCGTGTGGTGGAGCTCCATGACTTAATGCTTCAAGCAAGAACGCGAATTTCTTCTGTGCTTCCTCTTCAGAAATGCCTAATGTCTTGAATACGTTACTTTGTGTTTCTTTATCATGAATTCTAATACTTCCACCTGCAATTTCTACTCCATTCAAAACCAAATCATACGCCTTAGCCTTAATCGTTTCAGGCTTACTGAAGTTGCTTCCTGGCATCGGAGACGTAAAGGGGTGATGCATAGCATACCATCTCTTGTCTTCCTCACGCCACTCAAACATTGGAAAGTCCAGTACCCATAAGAATGCAAAATCCTCGCCCTTCTTTCGAATGTCAGGCTTATCAGAATTATAATTCTTCATAGCCTCATCATAACTCATTCGGGGGAAAGGCGTTTTCAATGTAACTCCAAGAGTCTCTTTAAACACAGCAACCACAAGTGATTCCATAGTTTGAATAATATCCTCGCGATCAATAAAAGCCATTTCAATATCGAGTTGTGTAAATTCAGGTTGTCTATCTGCACGCAAATCCTCATCTCTAAAACAGCGAGCAATCTGATAATATCTATCATACCCTGCCATCATAAGCAATTGTTTGAACAGTTGGGGTGACTGCGGCAACGCATAGAACTTACCCGCATGAACTCGTGAAGGGACAAGATAATCACGTGCTCCTTCAGGAGTACTCTTATACAATATAGGTGTATCAACTCCAACAAATTTCATTGCATCCATATGTTTGTTGATAGATTGGTAAACTTTATGTCTCAAAATAAGATTGTCTTGTAATCGTTTGCTTCTCAAATCAAGATAACGATACTTCAAACGAACGTCCTCGCTAACACTAGAATCATTAAGCATGAATGGCAAAGGTGGACAGGTATTATACACTTCAAATTCATCACAAAAGATTTCAACATGTCCTGTGGGAATGTCTTTATTTTCAGTACCTGCTTTGCGCTTCACAACCTCTCCAGTAACTCTAATAGATGATTCAAGAGCAATAGTAGAAGCTACAGGAAAATCTTTATTTTTCTTAATAATCACGACCTGTGTCAACCCATATCTATCGCGAATATCAATAAACACGACTCCTCCGTGAGCGCGTACAGTATTCACCCAACCACAAAGTGTTGCTTTCTTGCCGACATCCTTCTCTGTAAGTTCTCCACAGGTATGTGTTCGTAACATACCGGTCTAAGAAAAAACCACTTTTTAAGGGTTGTTGTGATTAAAAAATAAGAATAAAAGACTTAAAAGTAGAAACACGTTATACCTCAATGAAACCAATTTCTTTCAAAATAATAGCGAAAGATGTACATTCGCAAGCAAGAGCAGGCATCATTACAACACGAAACGGAAAAATAAATACACCCTATCTTATTCCTGTTGCAACACGTGCGCGTGTTGAATGTCTGGATGCTGAAGATATAAAAAAGCTAAAGGTACAATGTTTGCTCGCTAATACCTATCATCTACACCTTAAACCTGGCGACACAATAATAAAGAAAAAAGGAGGGTTGCACAAATTTATTCCTTTCACAGGCCCCATATTTACGGACTCGGGAGGGTTTCAGGCATTTTCACTGGGCGCTGGAAGAGAAACAGGTGCACGAAAGATAGGATTCTTTCCAGGAAAAAGAAAAAATCATATTCTCCCGAAAAACAAACTTGTGAAAATAACTTCTAGAGGAGTTTGGTTTACATCAGTGTATGACGAAACAAAGCATTTCATGGGTGCTAAAGAGTCTATGCAAATTCAAAGTAATCTTGGTGCAGACATTATAATGGCCTTTGATGAGTGCACTTCAGCATTTGCAACTAAGAAAGATATTGCAAAGGCTATGGACCGCTCTCATGTATGGGAAAAACAAAGCCTCAAACATCATGACACCTCGCAAGCACTTTATGGAATTATTCACGGTGGATGGTTCAAAGATTTACGTGTAAAATCAGCAAAGCTCATTAATTCTATGCCTTTCGATGGTATTGCAATAGGTGGCTCGTTAGGTAGAGGAAAAGATCAAATGAGCGAAATATTAAGCTGGGTAACTCCTCTACTTGATGATAGGCCTCGTCATATGTTAGGAATTGGATGGATAGAAGATCTTTTCACCTGTGTAGAGAAAGGAATAGACACCTTTGACTGTGTCGAAACAACCCGTCTGGCGCGCCACGGACAGATGTATATTAGCCCTGAAGCCGGAGGAACAAAAGAAAATAAGTTCAGAATATCTATTAGAAATAAACAGTACAAAGAAGATGTACGTCCTGTAGATAGTAATTGCACATGCACAACGTGTAAAAAATACACTCGTAAAGAGCTTCGCGAATTATGTAAATCGAAAAACAACGCATATGGTCGTCTTGCAACTATTCACAACATTGCATTCACTCAAAACTTAGCAAAGGAAATAAGAAAGTCAATAATTCAAGGTTCATTTCAACAGTTGAAAATAAAATGGCTTGACGATAAGATTTATAATGGTACTAGAGGCCCTATTTAAGTGAAATACAATAGTCAACTTGAACTTGTGAGCACAGGAATCTGTAGAGGTGAAAAAGAAGTAGCTACTGCCGAACTTGCTAAAAAAGAGTGGTGCAAATATACAACTGCAGGAATACAAGACGGGGAGAAAAAGACAACTTCTGCAGAAGAAATTGTTAAACGTCTTGGTGTATCGAGTCGCCCATATGCTTCAGACAGACAAAATCATGTCGACATGTTCTATGCTGCATTCAGAGATGCACTGCATCGAGCAGAAGAGAAAGGACACCATGTAAGAGGGAATATAGTGGCACTAATAGCAGGGTCAACCACTCCTGAAGAAAGAATGCCTCGAGCTCTTGAAGATATATGTCATCTTACAGAAACGTATCATGGGCTAACAAGATGGCTAGACACGGCCTGTAGTATATTCACTAATGGTGTAAACGCTATAAGCGCGCATGCTGAGACAAATGAAGGATTAGAAGGATATGCCGTTGTTGGAGCCACAGAGATTACAAGACCTCTCTGGAAACCTGACAATTTTGACTTGCTTATGTTTGGAGACATAGCAGGAGTTGCATTGCTAAAAATATCTCATGCTAGAAATCTCCCGAGCCAAAAAAGAGGTATAATCGGAAATGTTGATGAGTATGTCCGTGATGAAAAAGAAATTGTCTGGGGACAGGACGGTTTTATTTACATGGATGGAAAAGCAGTTATGGAAAGAGCTCCTAAAAGTATGGTTGAGACTTGTAGAGAATCACTCGCGCAAGCAGGACTATCTATTCAAGACATAGATAAATTTGTTATGCATCCAGGAAGTGCTCATGTAAGCCATAGAACAGGAAAAACCCTTGGAAGAGCATATGGTGTAGGCTTTAATGCTGAAAGACAGTTATTACATTCTTTAGATAGTTCTGGAAACAGCGGCGGATCAACAACAATAAACATCCTTCACGAACACACGCTCAATAAAAATATCCTGCCAACAGATAGAGTGTATGTTGGAACAGTAGGAAAAGGATATAACTTGGGCGGATTCATCATTCAACCAACTTCTGAATAAGTTCCATCGCCTTTTGAGCATCTATCTTACCTTTGAGTTTTGCCATAACGAGACCCATATAGGCGTTCGGTCGCAAACCAGGTTTTTCAGCAATGATTTTTCTAATCTCTTCTTCGAGGAAGTTATGATCGACTTTCTCAATGCGAGATGCTTCCTCAAAGGATATTCCCTGAATAATTTTGGTCATAATACCTTTAACGTCGCTCGCCTCTATTTTTTTCGATTTAACAAGTTCTAATATATTTTCCATATCTCGTTCACTAATATCTTCTGATTTTTTCTTGTACTTTATCATAAGCTCGCTCCTCCAGAGAGTAACCATTTTAGCAACCAAGGGAGCATCTTTCTCGTGAACCTGCACTAAAGTCGTAAAGCTATCCAAATATTCCGGCTCAGAAAGAACTAATTCTATCAAATCATCACTTAATCCTTTTTTCTTTAGTTCTGCACGAATGTCGCTCTTGAGTTTAGGAAGATTTTTCTTCAAGCGGTTGAGTTGCTCGCGTCCAATTTTAAGAAGTTCAAGGTCAGTTTCTGGATACATACGATCTTTCCCAGGTAAAGGTCTAAGGAATTCAGTTTCTCCATTTGGAAGTGCATTTCTAACAGAGCCTGCACTTTTTCCGACTTCTAAATCTTTTTCCTGTCGTTTAACTTCATTAGCGACTGTCGCAATCATCATAGCTGGGTCCTGAAATCCCTTAATTTCTACCTTTCCATGGCCCATTATACTAACATTAACGTCCTGTCTAATTGTCCCAATACCTCGTTTTACCTTACATGCACGTAAAATTTCTCCCAGTTTTAAAGCACATTCCTTTACCTGCTCAGGTAATCTCATTACAGGCGCTGTAGCAATCTCGACAAGAGGGACTCCAAGTCTGTCAAGTCGATAGGTTGTCTTTTTAGCATCGCGTTGTACAACTCGTGCAGAATCTTCCTCAAGACAGACAGTATCTACGGGCACTTTACCAAATGACGTCTCAATATACCCTTCATGTGCAATGAGCACAGTACGTTGAAATCCACTAGTATTACTACCATCAATAACCGTTTTACGCATAACTTGTGTCACAGGATATATTTCACAATTAAGAAGTAGAGCTATCTGCAAAGCAATATCAAGTGCCTCTTCATTGATAGCGTGTGGAGGTTCCTCATCAAGTTCAACAAGAGAAATCGTGTCGCGATATCCTTCATAATAAAATTCTCGATCAATAGTTGCTTCATGTTTGACAGCAGCGTCAACTTCACCGCTCTCACCAGCAACAGCATGTAATTTTCTTCTAAGAATATAATGAGGTTCATCGCTCCGTAAATGTGAAGGTGCTCCAGAAAACAGCTTTGGTGTATCAAGTTGCTGATGTATCTCAAGTCCCGCCTTAAACCCAAGTTTAGAGTAATCCATACAAAATGAGAAGAAAGAGGATTATTAAAACTTACACATTATAATTTCAAATCACCCATGATAGAGTCTAATGCAGAATTTACTTTCCCACCGATGTAATCACAAAATAGTTTAATTCCCTCTCTTTTTCCATCCCTTAGTGAAACGAGTCCTTCTTCTAAAAGGTCAAGATATATATCTCGTTCGCCTGCTGGAATGGCAGCAGGAGGAAGGTGGGCGTCGTAAAGCAATTTATCTTGAAAGAGTCGAGCTACACGTTTATTTGCAGAGTTAAATGGTTGAGTGCCTGCAAGTCTTAAATGTAGCATTGACGCTCGTTCTACAGGGTGATACATAAAATGCATTCCCTGAGATTCAAGAAATGCTTCATCCACATACTCACTCACCTTAAGCGCATTAGGAGGAGTATAACTTTCCATGCTAAGACTAACGCGTGCAGTCCTATAACCAGATTTATTTTCTACAGGGTCAGCGATACGTGCCACTTCATGTAAAACCTGAGGAGTAAGAAAGGTTTGCTGATTGCATAAATATTGCCACGCATCATTAAGATTTGATATTCCTTCTCTGGCTCTTTTGATGAGTTTGCCTCTTTCATCTCCTTTGACTTTTAACATGCCTCGGCGTACATCAGGATGTTCTATCCACCACGAAAATTGTTTATTCTCTTTATGTAGTGTAGCCTTGACTCTATGTTCTCTCCGAATATAATATTCAGGTTCTTCGATAAGTTTAGACGCTTTACTGTCTATATCCCTCACCAAATTTGCATCCATGAGTGTATGTTTTGCCATAATCAAATAACTCCAAATTACCTATTTAAACCTTACTATTGATACCCCTGTTTAGTTACAACAAATTAGTCAGTTATAACTTCGTTAAGCTCTCCAGCAATGTTTTCACGCATTTTATCACCTATTTGATCACGTGCCTTCCAATTTTTATGTCCAAGAGCCCATCCGAGTTTAACAAATGCTGTTTCGGGAAGCATATCTTCAAGAAAGATGACTCCTGCCTTTTCAAGTTCACGCCCTGTCGAGTAGATTCGAGGATTGAGCCTACCGCTGAGTGTCTGCGCGGCACCACATATAACAAATCCCTCTTTGACGAGTTTTTTTATCGTACTAATCCAGCTATGCCGAGCATCTCCTGCAGCGACCTGTCCGAGTCCCGCAACTTCAACGATAACGCCTTTGTATCCTTCCTTGAAGTAGTAATCAAGAATGCTCGGCTCCTGTCCCGGATAGAACTTTACAAGAGCAATTTTATCATTAAACAATGCGTCAAGTTCCGTTTCTCCATGATCTCGAGCTCTAAATTGCATAAGGAATTCAACTTTGTTAGGCCATAATTTAGCCAGGGGACCAATGTTAATAGGTTTGAACGCATCGCGTCTTGAGGTATGCATCTTTCGTACTTTAGTACCTCGAAATGCGTAGCAAAAATCATCGTTTAAGTCTGCATGCCCTACAAGAACAACTTCCGCACAGTCAGAAAGCGCACATTGAACAGCACATTCAAGATTAAGTTCTGCATCGCTGCTCGCACGATCAATGCTACGTTGACTATACGTCAAAACGACAGGCTTAGTTAGATTTCGTAGGAAGAACGAAAGTGCAGCAGCAGTATAATGAAGTGTGTCAGTGCCGTGTGTAATAATAACGCCTTGCACGTCAGAGTCATCAACCAATGTTTTGACTTCTTTAGCAAGAGAAATCCAATCATCTGAATTCATGTTCTCTGAAAGTTTCATGAAAGGCACAACAATGCGTTTCACGTTGACTCGTTCAAATAGTTTAGGATAGAATCGAGCAAATTCATTTATATCCGTCAAAGGAGATACTGCTCCAGTCTTAGAGTCTAGTTTAGAAGCGATAGTCCCTCCTGTTACAATAAGTCCAATAGAAGGTTTACCCTGTTCTTGCGAGAGAGAAGTCTTTACTCTTTTAGGCTGGTATGAATGAATGACTTCAGAACCTAATATGTGGTCCTTAGGGATTCCAATATTATATCCTGACTCAAGTTTTACAAGTACAACCGAGCTATCGTGACTCTCTAAAAGAGTGCATTCAAGCTCTTCATGCGCGAGTCGAAGTCGTACTAAATCTCCAGGATTCATAAAAAGATCAGTGTTGGAACTTATAAAAAGATTGCTGTAAGGAGAAAAAGAAAATTTATAAAAGGTAGAAACCGACAATAGCATGGCAAAAAAGAGCTATTTCTTAGGAATAGGATGTGTTCTGTTCATCATGCTTATCGGCTTCAGTTCAGCCGTAGATCCAACCTATAGCAAAGGATTACAAAATATTTCAGCTCGAATTTACGGGGCTAATACGACGTTTATGTGGGTAGGAGACTCCATAACTGCACAGAATGCACATCCTCGAGTTTCATTCTACGGAGCAATACGTGAATTCAAACCATTACACTGGAAAGGATACTATATCTCAAAAGCACAAGGAGCTGAAGAAGCATCAGCAGCTTTCAACTGCCCTGGAGCAGGTACGCCTGCAACTACTGCAAGTATTAATGCTGGAGGAGTATTTCCTGATGGTTCACGAGGATGGAACGTCATGGCAACAACTGCCTACAATATTACAGCAGATATTTCATTTGGAAGTGTTGGATGCAGATATCTTCTAGATAATACTCATTTCGCAGACTGGTATGAAGACTGGAGCAATAATACAACCATTCTTACACGATACCATTATGTTGGAACAAATCATACGATGCCCTGGACATACTATCGGGAATATCGTAATGGTACCACTGATTTCAATCCAGGTACACTCATCTTTTTCAATACAACAACAACTAACTCAACCTGGGTCCAAGGACTTAATTTGTCTCCTTCTACAGGCAGCGCAGGATTGTTAGGTCAGAACCTTATTTCTGGCCTCTGGGATGAGACAGGTAGCAACCTTACAGATTATTACCCGTTAGGCATGCGACTTTATAGAAATGACATTCCATTCGGATTCCAATTAGGTTACGCAGGTGATGGCGGATGGAATACAGACATGCATAACGGATGGTACAATAATAGTCTAAATTACAGCGATCAAGGATTACGAACTTATATGCAAGTCAATGAAGTAAATACCTTTGCAATATGGTTAGGGACTAATCAAGGAAATAATGAATGGGATGGTACAAGCGCGAATGGGTATCAGAGCAACATAGCAAACATTATCAGCAGATACACAAGAGTATACTACACTCAAAATACAACATCCGATAAACCTTATTTCATCCTCATCTCACCATGGGATCTTGGAGATCCAGATGGTCGTATGCTTGCTTATGAAAACGCACTTACGAACCTCACCAGACAACAAACAACATATACGAATATTGCCGCAAACGCTACTGTCGGAATCATTAATTTGCGAAATAAAATAAATGATACAAATGGAAGCTGGTCAAGCTGGCAAGGAGTATACTTATCTGACGGAATACATGAAACAACTGCAGGATCAATTCAATTTGCCCGCTTTTTATGGGAAGAAATAAATAAATCTATAACTCCATTCCAAGGCAAAACAGGCAACTTCAATTTCACTACTCAGAGCTATACTCTCTGGAACAAGACAATCGATCAAGATAGCATCATATTAAACAATACGGACATCTATCGACAGCAAGCGAACCTTACCAACCTTACAAATCCACTCATTTATGATCAAAACCTAAGTGCAATTTGTCGATCAACATCCAATTGCAGTGTGAGCATGAATGTAACTGTACGTAATCAAACACTTGTGTATGTACTTAATAATTTCAATATAACTGAAGGAGTACCTCGCAATTCTTCACCTCTTTGGTACTCTAACTCAACCTCAACATTCAAGAGTATTGCGTCCAACATAACAACTACATTGAACACAAGTGTAGCTTTCAACGTAACAAGTTGCAGCATAGATAGAATAGCCTATGTCTCCCATACAGGAGCATATCAATACAATTACACAAGTGGACAATTTGACTGCTCTAATTCTGTAGCCTTAATCCAAAACGTCCCTCTTGAAACTGCAAGTGGAAGTAATAACTTTACGATTACTTATACGAGTGGAGGAGGAACTAATGGGACAGGAGGAAGCGGTGGCGGCTCAAGTGGCAGCTCAAGATCAGTCGAATATGCTATAAATGATCAAAATCTCACAGAAGGTTTTTCAGGAAGCCTTCCGGTCGGAGGAGCATATCGCTTTTTCATATTAAACGAAAACCACTCTATTAGATTAAATCAGTTTAATGCTACAGAAGCAACGATAACGGTTCAGTCAACACCTTTCAAAAAAGCGCTATTAATAAATGACTCGACAGACATAGATATAGATCATGATACTCTTGCAGATATAGTTGTAACATATACTGGCATCTCGGTTGGAAGAGCGAAAATAACTATACGTAGATCTCTTATTCTTAATAGAACAGAAGAACCAAAAATAGACGCCGTACAAAAAGCCCCTGAAATTCCAAAATCAAATCACCGTGGATTTGCAGTAACTACGGTAATGCTATCTGCATTAATGATCTCCGTAGTAATTTATATCATATATAAATCAAGAAAGATACGTGCAATAGAAAATGCGCACTATCTGAGCTAATAACTTCGCCCTATATAGACAACTTCGTGAGCCTTTTTCCCGCAGATAATACAGTTCCCAGAAGCCTTTTCGTTATCAAGTTTTTTCCCACGCACCTGTCCACCTGTTGCTTCAGTAATTTTGTCTGCACATGCAGATCCTTCTTTCTCAATAGAACAAAAAGGAGCTCGTACAATAGCCCCTGATTCAATAGCCTCTTTTAATTCATTCATGGTTTTCACGTTTTTAATCCGCCCTTCAAGAAGTGAATCTGCTTGCTTTCTCAAATTAGTATCATACGTACTCATTATTTTTTTCACATAACTTGTAAAATCTTTCTCCAAAATCAATTCTTTTTTATTCAAATCACGTCTGAAAACACTTACTTTTTTTTCCTTGAGTTCTTTATCACCAATGTCTACTCGTATAGGAATACCCTTCAACTCCCAATAATTGAATTTCTCACCAGGACTCATATCGCGCGTATCGACTTCTACGCGTGCATCTATTTTTTTTGCCAAATCTTGTGCTTTCTTCTCAGCCTTCTCGCTGAGCGGAACAAATGCAACATGTACAGGCGAAACACTCCAAGGGAAACGCAGACCCTTATCGTCCCCATGGACTATAACAAGTGCTCCAAAGATACGTGAAATAGCTGGCCCATAACATGTAGAATAAGGCGTTAGCTCTTTACCAGTATTATCCTTAAATTTAACATTGAAAGCCCGTAAAAATTCCTGTGAAATCATATGTGTAGAAGGAAGTTGTAATAACTTGCCATCAGGCATTAGTGCGTCTGCTGCAAACGTTTTCGTAGCTCCTGGAAAAGTGTCCCATCGAGGTCTTTCAAAGAAAATAAATGGCAATCCAAATGTCTCGTGTAGAACTTCCTCAGTGGTTTTCATGTCTTCGTGAACTTGATTGAAAGCCGCTTCTTGTGTTGGGAAAAGACAGTGCGTTTCAATCCAATGAAACTCACGGCTTCGCAAGAAAGGGCGCGTAGCCTTTGTTTCATGTCTAAACACGTTAGCTCGTTGGTATGTCTTAAATGGTAATTGCTTGTAACTTCTAACCCAGAGAGCAAACATCTGATAAAAAGCAGTTTCAGAAGTAGGTCGTAAGGCTAATCGTTCCTCAAACTTTGAATCGCCGCCATGAGTTATCCAGAACACTTCAGGTGTAAATCCTTTCAAGTGTTCAGACTCTTTCGTCAAGTTTCCTTCAGGAATTACAGTAGGGAACCAGTAAGGCTTATGCCCCTTACGTTGTAAAGCATTTTCCATATATCGATACATATGTTCCATAGTCATAACAGCCCAGGGTTGAAACACGATAAATCCTTTAACGTTATATCGCAAGTCAGCGAGTTCAGCCTTCTGAATCACATCTGAATACCATTCCGAAAAGTTTTCAGATTTCTTAGCAGAAAGCCCTTTAGTATCTTTACCAGACATATACCTAATAGAAAAATAAGACTATTAAATGTTACGCGTCACTAAGGAGAATACGGTGCGTCCAGTGGCAAGTAATCAAATAAAGCAGGTGCCTTTTCAATTCCTACACCGTTCTGTTTACCCCAATGAAAACCGCTAATATCTCCAATAATAGGTCGTCCCTCTCCATAATAGGAGCTAGGCGCTACATGCGGAAAATAGCTATACGATCCTGGTCGCTTGGCTCGAGCGTCAACATCGCGGTCAGCTGGACATAAGAAAATAGAATGTGGAACAACTGAATACGTCCCATCCGTTGAATTATAAGACGGTCCAGGCGTCTCCAAATAAGAAGCAATCGACTTTGTAAATTGATAGTTTTTATCAGCTAGTGTGCCGGGGAAATTAGTAAACGAGGGTAGTTGTTCACGATTTGCATCACGATACATTTGGATACCTGTACCAAGTGAGCGTAAATTAGCCTGACAAGCAGTCGATCGAGCAGTTGCACGAGAAGATGAAATGCCTGCGGCAGTAAGCGCAACAAGTGTACCAACTACTCCGACAGCAACAGCTGTCTCAATAAGGGTAAAACCCTTCGAATCGGTACGATCTGTCCTTTCATTCATGGTGTTCATCTTTCCTTCTTGCCTATAATAAATTAAAAAATAAAAATAAATGTGTGTTTAACACAAACCAGTAGTCATATTGCAAAGTGTTCCAGTTGGGCACGTATGGCACTTCCAGACATATTTAGCTCTACTCAATTCTCTGCCTGAGAAAACGCAAGTACAGCTTCCTTTACGATTATCAACACAAGCGTTCCAGTGAAGAGTTAAGGCGTTACATTGAGCAGCAGGTTCTGAAATGTCCATAAACCCGCCTCCTCCGTTACCTCCTGCACGATCGCCAAGAATAGATCTAAGATCTCCTCCTGCGCTTACAGTTTCAGCTGAGTTCAAAAGACTTACAACTGCGATTGAGGCCGTAAGCAAGGCAAACACAGCAATCAAAAAAATTCGTTCAAAATTCATATCATTACCTCCTTACAGCGTGTAAAATAAGTGTAATGCATGTCCTTTCACAGTGACAGCACTTTATATAATTTGCGGTATATTTTAGAAAAACTGGGCCCAGGAGGAATCGAACCCCCGTCAACGGATCCGAAGTCCGCTATTCTATCCACTAAACTATGGGCCCTGAAAAAAAGACCGAAATAGGATTAATAAAGCTTCTGAGCAACAACCGTAAGAGCAACGCAGGCTATAATGATGCAATTAGTGATTATCTGTCTACGAGTAAGCCTCTCTTTGAGGAATATGGCTGCAAAGAAGAGCATTAAAACAGGTGAAAGTATGAACAATATCGTCGTATAAACAATTCCCAAAGATTCATATCCTGCATACAATATTGCTCGATATAATATCCAAGTTATACCTATAACAACTATGTTACGTCCCATCTTATTGTTAAGAGGTCTAAAGCTCGGTCTGTACATGATAAACGCAAAAGCAAAAATAAAGAAGCATCTAACAAAGTAAAAAGTGAACGATGAAAAATAAGGCAAAATGTCCTTTGAGGCAACAAGCTCAACCGCGAAGAAGAAACTAGCAAGAACTCCTGCTACGAGATATCTATCAAATTCAAGATGACTTTTCTTAACATGCATGAGTACTAGTGATACACTTGCAACAAGGGCAAGGAAAACAACTACCCAATTACGCTCAGAGGGATAGATCATGATTGCAAGCACAATCGTAAATAATGGTTGCATAAGCCAAAGAGGTTCAAATTCACCAATATTCTCTCTTTTCAAAGAATAAAATGTAAGCAAGTTTGCGACAAGAGCAGTTATAATAACAATGCTAAATAAAAACACATTGTATATGTTCCAAAAAGCAGCATCAATTCTCCAAATCCAATATAAAAAAGGAAGAGTTATAAGAACGATTCCAAGAAACACAAAGACAGTATAATTCTTGTAAGTAAGTTTTCTACTTCGTAAGACATTTTTCTCAATAATCATACCCGTAGCCTCAAGAAATGCTCCAATAATCGGTAAATACATCGTTCTTCTATCACACGTAGCAAGAGAGGTATATGAATCTAGCGACTTGTGCTTGAGATTTTTCTTTTAGAGGAGCGCATAAGGAAATCATCTACCAACAAGTGTTGCTCTGAAGTGTGTAAAAAATGGTTTTTTCCAGATTCCTTTCGTTGTCTGACAATTTCATAGAGAAACAAAGCGGTAGCAACACTTACATTAAGGCTCTCGACCATTCCAGCCATAGGAATAGTAATATGTATCGAAGCTGTTTCCAAAGCCTCTGTAGAAAGACCTCTATGCTCGTTGCCTACTAAAAGAGCAAGTTTACTCTGTTCAAGATTAGTGCTAAAAAGAGAGCTGCTTTTTTCAGTGAGCGTTGTTGCAACAAGAGAATACCCTTTTTTCTTTAATTCATCCAAACATTCCTTAGTAGATCGAAAAATGTGAAAAGTGAGCCATTTATTTGCAGAACTAGAGCTTTGTTTTCCAATGTGGCGTGGATTCCAGGCCGGTTCTTTATCGAAAATAAGATATACTTCTTGAACCCCTAGAGCATCGCATGTTCTAAATATCGCTTCAGCATTATGCGGATCGTGAACATCTTCAATAACGACGATCAGTCCAGACTCTCTCCTAGAAACAACTTCTTTTATTTTTTCCTTTCTTTTTTCTGAGGCCATTAGCTGTTAATACTCCAATAAGAAAGATCCTGTTTAATAAGTCCTTCCTTTGCCAAAGTGTGAAGGACAGGACTTATTTTACTTAGAGTACTCTTAGTTAAGACCATGAGTTCATTCAAACTCATTCTCCGAGATGTAAGCTCTCGTAAAACAGCACCCCGTAATTGCCGTGTTGATCCTTCGAATGTAGACTGTTTAGTGTAATGTGCACTTTTACGAGAAGGGTTTTTATGTAGCTTCTTAAGCATTGAACCATAATCCATAAGTGCATAATACCATTCTCGAGGTCTTGAATGATCAAGTGTATGGTTTACCAATTCGAGAATATCTTCATCAGTAACACTATCTGAATTAGAGAAAAAATGATGAATGAATACAGTCCTGATATTAGTCTCTATAAATAAAACAGGAACGTTAAAGGCGAAAGCCATAATCGATGAAGCCGTAGCCGAACCTATTCCAGGTAGGGAGTCAAGTTTTTCAATAGTTCTAGGTAAGCATCCATTATAATCTCTAACAATAGACTCTGCAGCTTTCTTCAAGTACAATGCGCGGCGATTATAACCTAATCCTTGCCAGACTTGAAGAATATCTTGTAAAGAGGCAAGAGCTAGCGCTTGAAAATCAGGAAATCGTTTCATAAACTCAATATATTTTTTTACGGTCCTAGGCCCGGCTTGCGTTTGTTGTAACATAACTTCTGAAATAAAAATAGAATATTCGCTCAAATCTTCCCTCCAAGGAAAAGAGCGTTTATTATTTTCATAATACGTGTACACCTCGTTCCTAAAGGAATCAATCGCCTGATGAGATAGATTCATAGAGAAAAGGTTTAAAATATGTATATAAGCTTAACTCAGAGAACATGAAAAGAGTGTTAGTAATGACTAAGAAAGGCATCTATTGTCCTCAAGGAGATTTCTATATAGATCCTTCATCAAAAGTTGATCGAGCTATAGTGACGCATGCTCATAGCGATCACACACGTCGCGGTTCAAAAGAATACTTCTGTGCAAAGCCAGGAAAAGATCTTGTTAAACGTCGTGTTGGCAATAAACCAAAAATTAACGCTATAGCCTATAGAAAAGAAATTTCGTTTAATGATGTAAAAGTTTCATTTCACCCAGCAGGTCATATATTAGGATCATCGCAGATACGTGTTCAATCGGGAAGAGAAGTATGGGTTGTTTCAGGAGATTATAAGCGAGATCACGATCCGAGTTGCCATGCCTTTGAAGTTGTGCCATGTGATGTTTTTATAACTGAAGCTACATTCGCCCATCCGAAATATGTCTGGCAAGACACTTCACACGTAGTTAATCAGATAAGGCGTTGGATTGGAGAAAATAAAAAAAATAATGTTACGTCCATCTTATTCTCCTATTCTTTAGGCAAATCACAGAGACTCCTAGGAGAGTTACGAAACCTTAAAGAAAAAATATACATTCATCCCTTAATATCCCCGTACGTCGATTGCTATAGAAAACAAAAAATAGAACTTGCTCAAACCGAAGAAATATCTTTTGAAAAAGTACCTAAATCGAACGCTAGAATAGTGATTGCGCCTGTTCAAGCAAGACAAAGTGATTGGATGAATATATTCGACAAGTATGAATCTGCATACGTTTCAGGATGGGCCCTTTTAGGGAATTTACACGGATTCGATGAAGCGTTCGCTCTATCAGACCATGCTGATTGGCCCGCTCTAATAAAAACGATAGAAGAAACAGGAGCAAAAAAGGTATACATTACGCATGGTGACGAGAGCACGTTAACCAAATATCTGTTAAAGAATAATATTGCTGCCGAACCGCTTTCGCAACCACTTATAAAAAAAGTGCAACAAAGTCTTATCCCGTTTTTAGGCAATTAGTTTCTTAAGAATCTCTTGCGCTGTACGGTAATCTGCACGTCTTTCAGTTGCCTTCATGATTTCACCCATAAGAAAATTAAGAGCTTTTGTATCCCCTTCTTTAAAGTCCTTAACTGCTTTTTCGTGTTTCTCAAGCACTTTGATTATAATCTTCTCAAGTTCTTTCTTGTCAGATACTGCTCCTTGTGTTGACGATGGATCAAAACTCTTAGGTACAAATTTGTTCAAAATTTGTTTTGCCTGTAATTCAGTTATCTTTTTCTCCTTAACCAGCTTTAAAAGTTTAACAAAATGCTGGATCTGCACGTCTGTTTTATCGAGAGATATCTTATTCCAATTAAGCACACGTAGAAGTTCAATAGTAACCCATGGTAAAGCAAATTTCCCATCAATTTCTTTAGAAACTGCTTCAAAGAATGTGACTATCTCCAGATGTTTAGCGAGAATTTCTGCATTTTGCTTATCTATTTTATAATGCGTTATAAGCTTTCGCAGTTTTTGTTCGGGGAGTTCAGGAAGATTCTTCTCAATCGATTTGATAAAGGGACTTTCTAATTGAAGAGACGGAAGATCTGGATCAGCAATAAATCGGTAATCATCCTGTTGTTCCTTTTTCCTCATACTTATAGTAATTCCTTTATCAGCATCAAATCTTCTCGTCTCCCGCACAGATCCTTCAGCAGATTGTCTCTTTAACTCATAATCAATTGCTCGAACAACACTTTCTATCGAATTTATGTTTTTAACTTCAACTCGCTCAGTTTTACCAGGGATGCTAACATTCACATCTACTTTTATGCCGGCATTTGAATCGACTATTTTCAAATAAGCCAGAGCATGAACTAACTTTCCAAGCCAATCCGCTACCTGCGCAGATGAAGTAAACGATGGGGCGGTCACTATCTCGACAAGAGGTAATCCTGATCGATTATAATCAACACATCCTGTCAAAGGATCCCATGAAGCAGGATCTTCCTCAAGATGCATACTTGAAATGGGAATTTCAGAAAAAGATCCGTTGACTCCCAAAGGAACAGCGTGTGCTCCTGAGATAGTGGTTTGATATCCTTTGGGCAGATCAGGCCAACTATAATGTTTTCGCATCCAGACAACGCGTGAGTTAATAGAAGATTGAAGCATGAGCCCGATGAGTAAGGCTTTTTTAACAGCTTCTTCGTTTGGAGCGAGAGGTTTTGCACCAGGCATGCCTGTGCAAACAGGGCAAACATTAGTGTTAGGCGCAAGTCCTCGTTCACGAGAGGCAGCGCATCGGCAAAAGAGTTTTTCTTTAGTTATAAGATATGTATGTATCTCAAGTCCAATTTTTCCCTGCATAGATTCAAGAGAAAATGCGTGTTTTTATATCTGACTATAATATGAAGAAACAACTACTTTCCGAATCGTCTTTTTCGTTGAGAGAACTCATAAACTGCCTTAAATAATTCTTCTGGCCCGAATTCAGGAAAATGAAGGTCTGTAAAGTAATACTCTGCATATACTCCCTGATAAGGCATGAATCCACTTAACCTATGTTCTCCGGAAGTTCGTATGATTAAATCAGGATCTGGAATAGAGTTTGTATCAAGATAGTTACTAAATTGATCTTCAGTAATTGAAGAAGATTTACTTTGTAGTGCTTTATTAACCGCACGTACTATTTCATCACGCCCTCCATAATCCAAAAAGAGATATAAATTATGCTCTGTAAATTCACACGTTTTTTCTTCAAGTTTATGTATTTCTGAAATAAGTTCTGGAGGCAGTCTATCTTTTCTGCCAAAATGTTTGAATCGAGTTTTTGAAACGAGTAAATCGTGCTGAAAATTTTTAAGCATTCCAATTATAAGATTAAAGACTTCTGCAATTTCTTTTTTATCTCTCTTCCAGTTTTCAGTTGAAAAACCCCAAAATGAAATATGCCTTATTCCAAGACGTCTGGCTTCTTTAAGCAAATCAGAAATGCGATTGTATGAGGCAGAAACTCTGTGACCTTCCCATGAGTTAAGGCCTCTTTCGTGAGCCCATCTCCGATTACCATCAGGTATAATTGCCACATGTACTGGAGAAGTTATAGATTTAAGCCGCAAGTTTTTTCCAAGCTGTGTAAATGCTGCGTGTTGATCTTTGACAAAAGAAGCATCAGTCCGGATAACAAAATCAGAATGATTTTCAGTTACTGAGACAAACTTGCAAGATAATTCTGTAATTTTTGAGAGAAACGGTCCTTGCTGAACGCGCGAGATAAACCCATTAAGGCTTTTTCGAGGCCCTTGTGCCAGTACAAAAACGCTTCCGCTCTCTAAATTTCTAACGTAGCCTTTTAAGCTAAACGCTAAAGCGTTGCGTCTTACAAATCTACGAAATCCGACTCCTTGAACTCTTCCGAAAACTTCGAGTCTAAGTTCTTGCATAGTTATGCACTCCGTTAAGCTTTATAAATTAAGCGCGGGTGACCATCTCCTCAAATTTGTTTCTAAATATTTCAAGATCCGCCGTTTGTAAACGAGCCCCCACTGCATCAAGATGTCCGCCGCCATTTGCACGAGTAAACATGGGCAAGAGCTTTTCCAGATAATCTCTGACATGTGACCCTCTAAGAGATACATTTGCAGTTACTCCTTTTACATATGAAACCATAACATATTTACCAGGATATCGATAGCAAAGCTCGTTAGCTAAATCTGAACTTATACTAAGATTTCCACTATACTTAAAAAAAATAACTCTGTCAGAAACATGTTCTAATGCTCGATTCAAAAGGAGAGTATATTTTTTCTCAATCTCGCGGTATTTGATTGCAAACGAACTTGATCCTTCAAGTTCCTCTAGCATCTGATAAGGAGAGTTACATTCCGTGAGAAACGTATGAAGATAATTAAGATGGGTTATAGAGTCTTTAAGCCCGAAACCTAAAGCACGTGCAAGTCTTCCAAGTTCTGTCGAATAATATGCTTCGAATGGTTCTCGCGGCTCTCCAGATAAATCACTAAAAGAAGCACGTACCTGCTTAGTAAATGGAGGAAGGTAGTGATCAGCTATACATCCCATAAAAGCTATCCATGAATCTTGGTTACGCCCTGTTAATGAATAAACAAGAGCAGTCACAGGAATATCTCCTTTATAGATGGACAGAGTGGATGAAGAATAAGAGGGATGGCTTACGTCATGATGATCGATCCAAACAACAGGTATCTGTGCTTCATCAAGCATTTCTAAGAAATCCTGTCCCAAAAACGGTTTATCCAGGACAAACACATAATCTGCTTCTAATTCTATTGCCTTATGAGCGTACTTTACATCTATTTCTGGATGAGTTCTAACTGCTGCACCCTTTCCACGTCCTAAGAAGCGACGAAGCAATACGAAACTACAAAGGCCGTCTGCATCGTTATCATACAAAAAAAGAGGATTTTGCGCCTTCTGTAAATGTTCAAGTAACTCACTATGTTGTTTTTCAGTAAACATATAAACGACAAAAAAGACGATTATTTAAGACTAACGTAACGCAACTTTCCAATAATTAGATACGCTACAAGAAAAGTTAAAGCTCCTAAGAAAAACCAGAGGGCTATGTCTCCTGATAGAGACGCTGACTGAGTTATTGCTGGTCCAACAGGGACAACTGGTGCAGCAACTGTTGTAGAGGTGGTATTTGTAGACATAATTGCTGCAGCCCCTTCAGATAATCCGCTTGATGCTGTTTTTGATGCATCGGCAACAGATTGCACAAGAGGTTGTGCAACAAACTCAACATAGGTGCGAGTTTGATGATAATAAAGTCCTATTGCTGCCAAAGCCGAGACAATTAGAGCGGGAAGAGTATTTCCAGAAAGCTTTCGAGGAGAAATGACAATAGATTTATTGGAGACTTTATAGGTTGGCACAACTTTTCCTCTTGAACTCCAAAAGCTTCTTTTTTTCTCAATCAAACCCGCAGCAATTAATTTTTTGACATTGTACCCTACAGTCGTCAAGGGAATAGCGAGTTGTGAAGAGAGTTCACTTTCGCTAAGCTCGCGCTCGGTAAGTAGACCAAGTATCTTTCTACAGCTCTTATTAGCAAGTACCTCTGCTATAAGTGATGAACGCGGATCTTCTACATCAAGAGCGATATAATTTCGTTTCATATTATTAGTTCTTTCAAAGATTTATAAAGGGTTCGAAGACTTCAATCAATATAGTACTCTAAAGGAAAAAAGTTTATAAACCTTCAAACGTTTACGAAATTATGAATAAATGGCTTGAACTGTTCTTAGGACTTATACTCGTTATTGTTCCAATTGTCGGAGCATTCTACTCTCAGACATGGGGAGCTTGGAACTTTTGGAGTGCAGCAGGAACTTTCTTCAAGGGCGGAATTTTCTGGGCAGTTATAATGGTTGGAACGTTATTCATTCTTTTAGGTATATCAGATTTAAAAGAATCTGGAAATAGCAGGTCAGAAATACCTCAACAAAAAAAGTAATAAACCTGCAAGTTATTCTACCATAATGGTTTATTGTAAAATATGTGGAGAATGGAATTGTGAGGACCATGAACAGAAATTGCACATTGCTTGGAAAAGAGAAATTCACGGGTCAACTCCTCCAGAAATATTTGTAGGAAAATGGAATTATCCGAATGTTTATGCAGGAATCGTTGCCCCTGAACAAAGTGGAGAAACACAAATATTCTCCTCTCCTGAAGAATGGCATAAAAATCAACTATCTATTAAGCAAATAACCGAATTACGTAACAAATTGATTTATGGAAGAAAACAACAACACATAAAGCAAGTACAGTCTCCATTTATACAAGTTTTAAAAGAAGTTGCAATGACTCACAAATCAGTTTCAACTGAGCTCTTATTAAAAAAACCCATACAGTCTAACAAAGAAAACGATGCCTCAACCCCTTTAATAACTAAAGCAGCAACACTCGAAAGTGCTCGATTGGAAGAAAATGCTCCTGTAAAGCCAAAAATAGATTCAATAGTTAATGAAGACATTCGTGCGACAACAGCCATTCTCGAGCTCACTCACAATGGAATTTCTTCAGAAACCTTAACAAAACTATTGTCCGCAGGGCTTTTAGGTAATAATTTTAGAAGAAAAATGGTCCCTACAAAATGGGCAATCACTGCAGTTGACGACACTATCTCTAAGAAAAACCTTGAAAAAATAAGAACGTTTCCAGTGATTTCAGAATACTATCTGTTTAATGCGACATACCTTGGAAACCACTATGAATTTATCCTTTTCCCTCAGTCATATGCTTTTGAAGTGATAGAATACTCGCTTGCTTTAGAGAGAGCATGGCAAGACTATGAATCAATTATTCCTAGAAAGGATTATGCAGATTCGGTTACAGGAGCATATTATGCAAATAGGCTTGCACTTACAGAGTATTTAATTAAAATAAAAAAACAGGCTTCTTGCCTAGTCTTACGTGAAATACGTCCAGAATATAATGCCCCATGTGGCGTAGGTATCCTCAGACAAGTATCTAGAGAGGCATTTTTAAAAAAACCTGAGGTGTACTCCTCATTTGCTGAAATAAAAGGAGCAATTCAAAAAAGATTACAAATACCCCTAAGTACATTTACAGAAAAATCCTGGCTTATAAGTACTCCGCGTCAAAGTCAACTAACTTCTTTCTTATAATTAAGTCAAGAAATGAGAGCGATCGTCCTGTAGTCGTTGTTGAGGACGTTGCACCTGAGCAACTACGCTAGGTCTCATTGCAGGCTGAGAAGCTACAGGTATAACCTGTCGCTGAACCTGTGGAATAGATTGTGCAGGTTGAGGAGAGTAAGGTGGAAGGGACTTAGGCCTATCATCACTCACAAAAGTGCCGTTGTCATGCTTACGTCTCTTGACAACTACAGCGATTATAAGAAGAATAACTAGAATAATCAACAGAAGCAAGTGTAACCAGAGTATAAACACAAGTTTGTTGCTCCAGAATGATTCTGCTGGTGAACCAAGAGGTCTGCGTGAATCAAGACTTGTAACATTAAGGCCTGTAAGAACGGTACCTTGTATCTGGAATATCTCAGATCCTTTAAGAGAACGATTGTATATTCGAACATCATACATATATCCTCTAAAATTATTTATGAAAGGTATAGACCCTGATGAGAATTGAGAACCGATAACCACATTGTCAGCTCCATCATAAGGACCATTATCAATATTTCCGAGAGTTGCAACTTTCATCGCATTAACATATAAATCCATGGATAATGGTGAACTTCCTCCAGGATCACTTGAAACTAAAGCAACAGGGTACCAGACATTAGTGCTCAAAGGTTGAGGAGATACCACATCAAAGCCCGTAGCAATATCTTGGGAATGTGTTCTTCCTATAAGCGATCCACTTCGATTAATCAGTAAAGAGTATGACGCATAATGCGATCCATTTTGAGATTTATCAATAATTCTATACGAGTCAGCATTATTATCTTGAGGGAGAGAGTCCATCTTTATCCAACCCATTAAGGTAAATGAACCTCCAAGATCTATATCTGCATTAGTGTATATTGCTCCACCAGAATTAAAGTGAGTGACATTTCCAAGTAGAGGTTGAAAGGCGATCTGAGTGTTTAATATTGCTCCATTGCGTTCATAGATAGAAATATCTGGTGTAAGAAGATTAGTTCCGACTTCACTCAAAGGATAGCTAAGTTGAAGAGTTGAAGCATCACAAGCTCTATTTTGAGTACTTTCAAATCTAAGCCATGGGTTTGTACAACCATTGTCTATATTCCAAATTGAATTAAAGTCGAACCCGGTGTATTTAGCACGATTATTCATTTGCCAATTTCTTAATCCTGTTGCTCCCGCAATAGGTCCTCCAGCAGAACTTTGAGTTACTCCTGAAGTGTCTACATCCCAATAAGAATTAGTAATTACTCCATTTTGAGCGACACCTATGAGTCCTCCCCTTCCCAACCCTGTTCCTAGATTACTGACTGCATATGAATTAGAAAGGGTCGTGCCGCCGAACAAACCTATGAGTCCTCCTCTGACATTTCCTCCGAGTATAGTGGCCTTTGCGTATGAGTTAGAGATAGTTACTGAACCAAGTCCACTCAATCCTGTAAGACCTCCAAGATTTCCTGCCGAGGAAGGAGAAAAAATCGTGCCTTCGTAACTTACGCGGTCCATACTCCCCTGAGGACCAAATGAACCAGTAATTCCTCCACCATAATAACCGCTGTTATTGATAGTTACAGAACCCTTGGCTTTAATACGAGTAAGTGTGCCTGTGCCAGAACCCATTAAAAGTCCGCTACTATTGTAACCGAAAACAGTTCCATTAACAAAAATATTATTTAATGTACCAACACTAGTCCCTGCAATCCCTCCAGCGTATATTCCTCTAACAAGAACGTCGCTTAAGACAAGATCAGATATTGTCGCCTGACTACCAATGTACTCAAAAAGTCCAGCATAGTTTGCAGTGTTGTTAACATAATGAAAATTAGAGATTGTATGGTTCTGACCATTGAGCGTTCCCGTGAAAACGTTACCTGCGAAAACATCTCCGATAGGTTGGAAGTTATAATTCTCCAAATCAATATCGCAGGTTAAGCGATAAGTACCGCCTAAAGCAGTTCTTATGTAATTCAATTGTCCAGGATTACAAATATTTCCAGCAACCGGAGGAATTGATTCAATCTGACATGTCGCCGAGCATCCATCAAGAGTATTCAAATTTCCATCATCACATTGTTCTCCGCTTGAAAGAATTTTATCTCCGCAAACAGGCGGCGCGTAAACAACTATGTTAGAATAGCTTGAGCTTCCTGCACAGTTTGTTGCCTTGACACGATAGTAATACGTTCCACTTATAATTTGAGTATCGTTATAGAATAGTGCGTTTGCCCCTAGTGTCGTCGATGATTCAATAGTTACGAAGTTATCTCGTGAACGCTCAACAACCATCGAATCTTCATTACCACTATTATCGGACCAAACAAGAGAAACAAAATTAGTGGAAGACATAGTTATCGAAAGTCCACTCGGAGCAACTGGAACAGTTGCAGTGCATGAGCCTCCTCCGCCACCGCCGCCTCCTCCTCCGCCTGATCCTCCGCCACCGCCACCGCCTCCACCAGTACCCGTCGTGCAGGCAGCGTTTACCGTCGTGCAACCATTGAGATTAGAACCTACTCCTTGAACTACAGTACATCTATTACTGATACATGCAAGATGCGTCTGAGTAGTTGTATCAATAGGTGTAACTACCGGAGGTTCGGTAATTGTATCGTTTCCAGGAACAGTTGGTTCGAGAGGTGCTCGATAACTAGAATATGAAATAACTATAAAAATAAAAGCACTAAGTGCGACGGCAATAATTCCTAAAATAACGTACGTCTGAAACGCAATCCCCTTTTTATGCATGCAATTTATAACGAAAGGGGATTTATAAATTGTGCGTCAGAAAAATATAAGGTTAAAAATCACTTCTTATCGTTAATTCTTTTTAGAACAGCCTTGATATTCTTATTAAGTTGTTCCATTGCCTCATCAAGCTGTTGCTTGTTCTTTGTACCCGTACATACAAGCTTACCATTCGAGAAAAGAAGGAAAGTAGTCGTAGGCTCATCAAGCTTGTATACAAGTCCAGGAAATTGTTCTGGTTCATATTCGGTATTCTCAAGTTCAAGAGCCAGAATGTTCAAATTCAAATCAACATTGATAGTCCCAGAAGCTACAATATTCTGTACAGTTATTTTCGGTTTATCAGTAATACGAACACCTATTTTACCAAGCTGCTTAATGACTTGTTCAATAACTTCTTTTACTTGTGCAACACTCTTTGTGCCTGTGCATACAAGATTTCCCGATGAAAACACAAGAACTGCTGATTTAGGTTTTTTCACACGTAAAACAAGTCCAGGAAATTGTTCTGGATTATACTCAGTATTATTATACGACTTTGCTAATTTTGTAAGCGAAACAGGTTTACCTAAAGAACTTGTAGCGACAATATTCTGTATAGTTAGATTAGAATCCTTTACCATGCACGTCCAGACCTTTATAAACAAAGGGCTTTATAAAGCTTTACGTTTCCCACGTTGGACTTCTCGTTGGATATCTTCTAATGAAGCAATATCTTTTATCCCTCTTTCAGGGCGGTAATGAGTTATTCTTGGAAACCGTAAAGCGTATCCTGAAGAATAAGTAGGACTTGGCTGAATATTTTGGTAAGTTATAGAAACGACTATTTTAGGTTTAACACGTACAGAATTACCCTCTTCGCCAACAATCAACGGTTGAAGAAGTGCATCTATTTCAGAATAGCTTGTCCCTTCACTGGATTTTTCTTTTAACCCTGAAGAAACGCGCCCTATTTCAAGAAAATCTCCATTACTTCTACACGCAAGTATGAAAGAAGTTAATCCTCCAGCTCGTTTGCCGGTCCCATATTCTCCTCCGACAATAACCAAGTCGAGATCTGCGACCTCTGGTTTCATCTTAACCATGTATCCCACCGCTCTTCCTGCTCGGTAAGGAGCATCCAATTTTTTCACCATTACTCCTTCCTCACCAATGCTAAGCGCTTCTTTGTAAAAGTTCTCTGCCTCTTTCATATCCCCGGTGACAAGTTGCTTAGCAAGTCTAAATTTCCAACTTTCTTCCTTAATGATTTTCTCCAGTATTTTGCGTCTTTCACTAAAGGCTAAATCAACAGTATTCTCGCCATTCAAGTAAAGTACATCGAAAACATTCACTTCAACAGGCAATTTTTTTATAAGTGCCTCTATATCGTACTTACGTTTGATGCGTTGACTTACTGCTTCAAATGGCAAATATGTTTTTCTTGCAAAGTCATATCCTACTGCCTCAGCATCGAGAATGAAAGAGTCTGCTTTTACATGTGATTTAACAAATGAAACGATATCTGGAAACTGTTTCGTCACATCTTCAAGTCTTCTAGTGAAAAGTTTAACATTTTTTCCTTGGCAACTTATCACGACTCGAAAACCATCGTATTTATGTTCAATTGCAGCAGGAGTTCCACATATTCTAAAAGCTTCTTCTAAATCAACAGCTTTAACCGCAAGCATTACATTCAACGCACGTCCGGGTACGAGAGAAACCTTATCGAAGGATTTCTTTCCTTTGAAAGCCATTTTTAAAACCTGTGCGAAATCAGTCAGTAAATCGCAAGCATTCTTGACTTTTTCATTCATTTCTTCATCACCTTCGAAAAAAGCGAGAGAGATTGCATCAATAAGCAATGCATCAGCAGTGCCAACACGCAAGTCAGATAAAAGTGTTCGAACAAGATAACGTGCTTCTTCAGAAGAAGCATTCATAAGCAAATCAATAATCATATTCATCTTCATATCTACCGTTCCCTTACCCTCAATTTCGCATATCTTCCGCAAACTAGTAAGTACGTGCTCTACATCAAGTTTTTTGCTAAAAAGTGAATGCTGTTTTCTAGAAATTATAAGTGATGCAGCCACATCTCCAAGATCTCCCTGCTTTCGAAACGCTTCTACAACTTCTTCAGTAGAACAGCCAGAAGCTTTCGCAATGGCTTTTGTAGTTAGCTGTATAGAAATGCCAAACTCCCGAGAATCATATGCGGGGAAAACACGTCCTACAAGCAAGTAAATATATTCCTCATGTCCTTTTAAGGTAGGCAAAAAGTCAGCAAGAATCCGAGTCTTTTCCAATTTCTTAGTAGTCTTACTCAGCTTCTGATACATCTCAACAAAATCACCGTAGTGCATTCTCCACTCAAGAAAGAATGATATTTAACTATTCCGCGTTAAAAAAGATAGATTTAAAAATAACCTTTTTACTTGATTTTTATGAATGTACCCCCTACATTATATACGCATAGACTAGAAGCAGAAAGAATAGTTAAAGACGTGCTTGTAGACGCTCTAGCCGTAGATGATGATGAAGTCATGCCTAGTAGTAGAATCGTTGTAAATCTAGGAGCGGAGTCGATCGATTATTTGGATATACACTTTAAATTAGAACAAAAATTATCTAGAAGATTACCGAATCCATTTAATTTAATAGTAGATGGGCGTTATAATCATGCAAGAGGTCAAGTTAACCCAACGTATACCTTAGAAGGCATGGAAGAAGTAAGAGAAAAATTAAGTCACTTTTATGATACTCTTGATATTGTTGACAAAAAACGATTCGAGGAGTCTAGAAGCATAAAAGATCTTGAAAGAGGAATCAACGTTGAAGGACTTGTTAGATACGTAGAGGCACAGTTGTCTAGTAAGAAGTAACATCTACAACCACCCTTTCTTCTTTATGCCGCTATTCACGATTTGGAACTCAAGTTTCTTTTCAGGTAAATGTCGATGTTTTCGCAGGTGAGCAACACGTTTGCCGTCTTCTCTCACAAGTTCGATAAGGCATTTGCTCCAATACTTGAGAATATCTCCCGCAACCATTCGTTGCTCCTCTTTCCAAGAGTAAATTTGATTTGTCACAATTACAGGAATATCTTGCTTACGGGCAATCTCCGCTAGCACTCGCATTTGACGTGCAAGATCAGAATTTATTTCTTGCATGTTTGAAGCCCCTTTTTCGCGAGCTTCAGCAAAATCAAGGCGATACAACATAGTCATGCCATCAATAATGATAAGACTTACATGATCCTTGATATGTTTTAGTAATTCCTTGAAAGCCTCTTTTTGCTCTCTAAAACTAGTTGGCTGCAAAACAAGAATACGTTCTAGCAATTTAGTTACATCGCCCTCACCCATCAGCTGTTTTACACGATCAATAGAGAATCCTCCTTCAGTGTCCATGTAAATAACATTGTTCCCTTTTTTTGCCTGAGAAACCGCAGCTAAAAGAGAAAAATTGGTCTTTCCGCTTGCAGCTGGACCATAAATAGTAGTTATGACTCCGCTTTCGTAGCCTCCATAAAGCCAGGTATTAAGATCATAACTTCCTGCCGATATGCGTCCCATTAAATGAGGCCGCGAATGAGCTATAAAAATATAGTGATAAAAAAATAAAATAGTGAGAAATTACTTCTTTCTCTTTGTATCTTCCATATGTCTACCTGAAAAACACTTCTTACACGTAAAGGAGTGTATCAATAAGACTGCGGCAGCGATACCAATTATCCATTGAGCATACGTAGTATTCCAGAATGCAAACGCAACAACAAGAATAACAACTGCTATAATGGCCTCACACCAACTTTTACACATATAGTCACCTCCTCGATAAGCAAGAAAAAACCCTTAATAAATATGTCTATTTCTTTTTTACAAGATTAGTAAGAGAATCAAGATCTTTCTGGATCGATTCAATTGCATCCACAATTGCTTTCTTAACCGTGCCGGTTGAAGTCTGAACACGCATAACAATTGGCTTTGAGGGATGTTCCTTGCGCCAAGCAGCAAACTTAACACCCTGCTCATTCAAATAAGCACGTACAAGCTCTGCAAGAGTCTGATTATCAAGGTGAATCTCCATATCATCCTTTTCAGATTTAACAATTGTAACGTTCATATCTAAGCTCGCGAAAAGCAGTTTATAAATCTTTTTACTCTATAATCTCAATATCTGGCTTATCTTCTGCAGCCTTCTGTTCTTTCATTTTCTGCAGATCAGACAAAGTAACATCCTTGGAATATGTGCGTTTCAAAGGTTCTCGAGGCATCTCAAACGTCTTGCCGTCGCGCCGTAAGTTAATTCCAAGATAATTCTGGATCTTACTTGTAAGGACAAAATCATCAGAAGGTAACTCTCCGTTTTCAATCATTTTAATAGTTGACTCCGATTCCCCAATAGCCTCTCCAAGTTGCTTTCTAGATAGATTGCGCGCCTTACGTGCTTTGGTTATCTCCCAATGAAAGTTATCCACTAGCTCTTTACCTACATTATTTTTCTTATATTCTGACTGATAACTATGCCACTTAGAAACCGGCCGGACAAGTTCAGAGACTTTTTGACGAGAGTTTACAAGGCTTCCCGGTCTTGGGGGCAAAGGTGCGGGTTCAACAGCGATTTTCTTTCTGAGAACAAATAAGTCTTCTTTACGCGCTTGCGAAAGAGTCATGGTCACAATTTCCCCTTCTTTAATTACATCTACATACTCTTCAGCCATAGAATGATCACGTTTTCCGCTTTATATTAATTATTGCCCTGAAAAACAACCGTTTCAAGTTGAGATTTGCTCAACTCACCTGTAAGAATCTTTTTTTCATCGACAATGATTGTTGGATAAGAAGTTATATTGAAATGCTCAGTAATCAGTTGTAAGGACTCAAGGTCAACATTAGTAGCTATCGGGATGAGCAACACGTCACGAGGGTGAGAGCTCTTTAGATCATAAGTGAGTCTTTCATATACGATCTGTTGAGCTCTTATTTGGACATCCTCTGGCTTATACTCATAGAGATAAACTACCGAATGGTATGTTGCATTGCACCTCTTTTTCAACTCAATGGATTCCAACCAGAGCATAGTCCTAAGGAGGTCATATCTTCTATGCAATAGAGGCAAAGAATCGCTTAATTTACTGGCTGCATCGTAGTCCTCAAGGTCACTAGCTTCGTTGTAGATAGTATCTGCAAAAGTAAATGTGCTATTAATAGATGATCCGCAAGTCACTGGAAAATCCATGCCTACCTTGCCGCGAAGTTGTTGATCTAAAAGACTTATTTCAGAGTTAGCAAAACTATGCTCGAGTGTGCTTGAGCGAGCTACTTCAAGAAAGAAACCCAAAACAAGCCCTAAGGAAAAAATAACGATTGTGAAGACAAGCGCCTGCCAAAAAACATGTTTGCTTCCTACCATGAATAGGTACCTCGTGCAAGTTTATAGACTGAAGTTATCATAATAAAGGGATATATCGTGAGATATACTATCATATAAAAGGCGATATTAAAAACGTTGTGTTCTTTAAACGGTCTCTCATACATCACGCTCAGTCCGAATAGAGTAAATCCTGCTCCGACCAAAAAAAGTATTGCTCCAAAGAAATTAAGAACGGATGGATTAAAACTAAGATCGCTCATTCGCAGCACGGCAGTATTTGCCGAGAGAGAGTAAGTGGTCGAAAGATAGCTTGTTGCAACTCTACGAACAAATAAATAGAAAAATAGACCCAGTCCGATAATACCTAAGAAAAGCGAGAAGCTGAAAAATGGTATGATAAAGGCACCAAGCATACCATTTCGAAATACGTGAGAGCGATATTTTATGAGTGTCTGTGTTCCACCGATATTCCATCTGACGCGTTGCTTCCACCATTTTTTGAATGTTCGAGGAGTTTCTGAATGAACACGCGCAGCAAGAGACATTCGTGCTTTGTAACCATGTGAAAGCAAACGCCAAACAATCTCAATATCCTGGGTCATGTTTTTTGTATCGAATAATCCAACTTTGATAAGAGCCTCTTTTCTATAAAGTGCGAACGGACCAGGCGTTACATAAACCGAATCAACCATGTCTAACAGTTTTCGACTCCATGCAATCACCGAATATTCAATGGCTTGCAATTTTTGCATGAATGTTCGAGGATTGCGCGCGAGCACGGCGCAGGTGACTGCAGCAATCTTTGCATCATTCTGAAGAAAGCCTATCATTTTCTTAAGGGCATCTCTTTCAGGAGTTGAATCATCATCCGTAACGGCAATATATTTGTAACGCGCATGCATGACTCCGATATTAGTAGGTTCTGCAGCACCTCCAGAATTACGTTTATTGACAACAAGTCGAATATTAGGATATTTCTCACTATATTGTCGAACAATATCTGTAGAATTATCTTTAGACTTATCATCTACAACAATGATTTCGATCATTGATTGAGGATAATCAAGTTTCAAAAGAGAATCAAGAACATGTCCGATAGTTGCACTTGCGTTATAGCAAGGTACAACGATGCTCACGGGTTCATAGCGAGCAGGAGGATAGTAAAAAAGTCGCGCCTTGTTTCTAAAATAAATAATCGAAAGAAGACTCAGCATGTAGAGCCCTATAAAGGTGTAGAAGAAAAATACAAAATCTATAAAATTCATGCCTCACCGAGGAAGGACTCGCCCTCATTAACGTGGAAATAGTCATAGAAACTATCTGACAGCGTCAGTTCATGAGTGTGACCCATTCTTTTCTTCATAATGAGCCCGAGAGAAGCAAAATTCTTGATATGATCGTATGCTTTGTTTCCACGTATTTTAATAAGAACAGATTGTTTGATCGGTTGTTTGTATGCAATTATAGCTAACGTTTCCTGTTCTGCTTTGGAGAATTCCGTGCTTCCAGTAGCCAATTTATTCACCATCGTTACGTATTCTTCGCCTACATCCATTTTCCAAGATTCTCCTTTCTGCACAATTTCCAAAGCAGAGTCTCTATATCTGTCTCCGAGATCTTCGAGGATCTTACGTAAAATAATTGGATTAATGTCTGTGAGGCTAACAAGTTCTTTGAGTGTCAAAAATCGGCCAGAAATAAAAAGAGCAGCTTCGACTTTTTTAACGAGCTCAAGCTCTTTCTCTTTATCCATCTCATTAAGTGTGATTTCGCTCTCTCCCATGTAACCGTATGCTATAAGAACTTTTTAAAACTTCATCTATCCGGCAAACGCTATAAGAAGCCCTTCAATAATCGCTGCAATGACTAATAAAGGGATGACTATCATCGCAAAAGTATTGAGAGACTCTTGTACTCTATACATAAAAGCCTTCTTTTTTTCCTTCTCAAAAATAAACATACCCAAATAAATGCCCATACCTATCGATATTAATATAGCTGGAAGCTCAAAAATACCATGTGGAATGAGTCTCCAAATGACCGTTAAACCTTCAATACGTGAAGTGAGTGCTATCACATAGCCTACCAGAGCTCCGTTGATGAGTGCATTAAACATAGGCATTACTCCTAAAGCTACCCCAAGAACGATTGCAAAAAATGCGCTACTTATGTTATTAGAAAAAATAAACAATATCAATCCCAAAGGTCCAAGTCCGTCTACCTCTCCTGCAAGCTGTCGCAAGGTATCATCAAAAAAAGAAAAATGTGACGGAAACGCGAAAGCTACCAACGCACTAAAAATGAAAAGAAGAAAACCTAAAAGTATGTGTTGTCTAACGACTTTCAAATAAATAACGCTTCGTTTCCATGCACTTCGATATGTCAGTTTTTTCATGTTCTAAACATTTTATTAAGCATTTTAATTTTTTGAGGATAATTTAGACGAAGGTAAATACCGTAAGCAATTCCGACCAGAAGTCCACCTAAATGAGCCGTATTTCCTATAGGTAAATTAATCGCGATTGAAAGCGCCCAAAGTCCAAAAATAAGAACGACCATTGCGAGCCACATAGGCATAGGGATAATGAAAAAAACAAGAACGCGAAGTTCTGGTAGAAGTATCACTAGCAAGCCTGCAAGACCAAATATAGCTCCGCTTGCTCCAACTGCAGATAAATCAGGTGTTCCAAATATCTGAGATCCGTAAGGTACACTATTGCCTAAGAAAGTAAGGGCTACGAACAAAAGTCCTGCAGCAAGTCCTGAAATAAGATAGAACCATACATAGCGTCTACGACCTATGAGTCGTTCGACAAACATCCCTATAAAAAACAATGAAATCATATTCACTAAAAGATGTGAAAATGAAAAATGAGTAAACATGCTCGTAACAAGCGTCCAGAAATATCCGTGAACAAACAACTGCGGATTCAAAGAGGTGTACGCTACAACAGTATCCCCAAACGAACTATGGGAGAATCCCGAAACAATAATTGCAACAGACACAAAAACAAAAACAGCAAGGTTAATCGCGATGATAGTGTTCGTAGCATTTAATCTTGAAAAAAATGAACGCTTTCGTACTCGTCTAATCATGTCTAACGCTTCCCCTTCGAACGTGCACTTTTCTTTGATGCTGGTTTCTGGGGTTTTGCTTTAAGAGACTTCTTTTTTTCATCCTGTTTAGCTTTCCGTTTGCGCATACGTTCGACTGATCGACGCTTGGCTTCGGCTTTTATACGTCTCTGGCGAAGTGAATCTTCTTTCTGATGCCTGTCTCCCAGCTCCTTAGCGACAAGCGCAAGCTGCTCATTTCTTTTAACCAAATTAGATTGAATAGACGTTATAAGAGCAGCATTATCTCTCAATACAAGAACCTCTCCGCACTCAGGACAAATGAAATTGTTGAGAAGCGCGTTTTCCTCATCCACTTCAAGGTCACAATTTGGTGAGTAGTAGAATCGTTCTTTCTGGCGATTTCCAAGTTGTGTCTCTAATTGTTGAATATCATTGGATATAACTGTTTTCAAACTTATAAGCGATTTAGTAGCGTCGAGAGTCCAATAATAAGTATACCATCCTCCGTTCTTCTTATCTTTTTTTCTAATAAAACTAACAAGGCCTGCATCAGTTAATTTGTAAAGAATATTACGTGTTTGGTTAATATTCAAATTAAGTTTTTTTGCGATTATAAATTCGTTGACATTCTTCTTCCCGAAAAGAAGATCGACTAAATTAGTTGCGTTCGCGCCTGCGATAGAACCTACAATTTCCTTGAGAAGCTTAATTTGCATCTAAGCTCATAAAAGAGTACACATAAAAACCTTTCGAGTATTTAAAAAACAAAGTGTTACTATTATATAATGTATATAAACCTATAAAAACGAATAGTGCGACTTGTACGCATGTTTTGGGATAAAAAAAAGAGAGATTCAGGTCTTCCTGATCTACCCTCTTCTTCATCAATGATGGCTCCTCCGACACTTCCAATGCTCAGAGAGTTTACTCCAGTTGAAGAAGAAAGAGAAGAAATTCACGAACTTCCTTCATTTCCTGACTCTCCTATGCAACGAGGCTTCAGCCAGAGTGCTATTAAAGAAGCTGTAACCAATGAGACCACTGAAAATACTATGATGCAATCTATGACTCCTGAAGAACATTCTGCTCCAGACGAATATGTTCCCAATAATTACAAAGTTGTAGAGATGGAAGAATGGAGCCCTGCAAAGTCAACTATTCCTACACCAGTCCCTGCGCCAATGCCTGCTCCACGAGGTAAGCAAAAACAACTAAAGTCTGAGCCTGCGCCAATGCCTATACAAACAGAACAACATAGAGCAATGTTCGTTCGTGTAGACAAATTCCAGAATGCTCGAGCATCGCTTGATACAATAAAGAATAAACTTAGTGATATAGAAGAACTTCTAAAACGAATTCGTGACGTAAAATCCAAAGAGGACGCTGAACTATCTTCATGGGAATCGGACATGGAAAACATCAAATCTCGAATCCAAAACGTAATGCGTGAAGTCTTTGACAAGACTGACTACTAATATGGAATATGTCCAATTAACTCCTAATGAGCAGAATTACGCTCAAAAAAATCTTCTATATGGTCAGATGGAAATTCTTACCATTATGAAACGTTATCAAAAATACAAAAAATTACGTGCCGAAGAACACGCTTACAAGTTGCTTTTCAAGCGCAAAGTTAAGGAAATTAATGAAGCCATGGAAGATCTTTACAAATTACTTCCCCATATTCCTAAACCTCACATAGAAGAAGAAAAGCAAGTAGTTCGTAAACCGACACCAATTCCTCAGAAGAAACGTGATGAATTAGAGGAAGAAATACTGGAAATTCAACGAAAGCTAAGTCTATTGAACGACAGCACTATATAAAAAACGTTTAAATAACCCCCCTCGTTAAAAGGGTATGGAACGTTACGAGCTTATCCGCACATTTATCGAATTCTTCAAGAAATACAATCACGCAGGAATTCCTTCAGCATCACTCATTCCTCAGAACGATCCTACTGTACTTTTTACAACTGCAGGAATGCACCCTCTTGTCCCATACTTACTTGGTCAGAAACACCCTCTAGGAACACGACTTGTTGACGTACAGAAATGTATCCGTACACAAGACATAGAGGAAGTTGGCGATGCTACCCATCACACGTTCTTTGAAATGTTAGGCAATTGGTCGCTTGGAGATTATTGGAAAAAAGAATCAATCAAATATAGCTTTGAATTTCTTACAAAGGAACTTAAAATTCCAAAAGATAAACTCGCAGTCACAGTATTCAAAGGCGATAAGGACGCGCCCAAAGATCTCGAGTCATTTGAATTGTGGAAATCACAAGGCATTTCAGAAGAAAGAATCAAATTCCTTCCAAAAGAAGACAATTGGTGGGGTCCTGCAGGTCAAGTTGGCCCTTGTGGTCCCGATACAGAGATATTCTACTATGTTGGAAAAAAAGCTCCAAAGACATTCGATCCCAAAGATAAGCAATGGGTTGAAATCTGGAATAATGTTTTTATGGAATACGAGAAGAAAGATGATGGTAAATATCATAAAGCAAAACAGCAAAACGTCGACACAGGCATGGGTGTCGAACGTACCCTTGCTGCATTAAATAAACTAGAAGACAACTATCTAACCGATTCATTTCTCCCAATAATAAAGGAAATAGAACATCTTTCAGAAAAGAAATACAAGAATAACGAGAAAGTCATGCGAATAATTGCAGACCATATCAGAGCAGCAACGTTCATACTTGGGGACGAAGTTCCAACACTTCCTTCAAATGTGGGGCAAGGATACGTATTAAGACGGTTGATACGCCGCGCAGTTCATTATGGGAAAAAATTAGGCGTGTCAAATGAGTTTACTCATCGAGTTGCAGAAATAGTGATTGAGCACTACAAAAACTATCCTGAGTTATCGAAAAACAAGTCAGTCATTCTAGAAAACATTCACAAAGAAGAAATAAAATTCAATGCTACACTTGAAAAAGCAATTAAGGAATTTGAAAAACTTGCGATAAATAAAAAAATTAGCGGTGAAGAAGGGTTTTTGTTGTTCCAGAGTTATGGTCTTCCTATAGAGATGACTGCTGAGCTAGCAAAAGAGAAAAACGTATCTTTTAATCCGAAAGAAGCATATGCCTTTTTGGTAAAACACCAGGAACTCTCACGTTCAACATCGGCAGGCATGTTCAAATCTGGACTTGCAGATAACTCAGAGCAAACCACTCGATTGCACACGGCAACTCATATGTTAAACGAGGCTCTAAGAAAAGTTCTCGGCTCAGACGTAAAGCAACGCGGTTCAAATATAACTCCTGAACGTCTACGTTTTGACTTCAATTTCTCACGCAAGGTAACTGAAGAAGAATTAAAGAAAATAGAATCTCTCGTTAATGATAAAATCAAAGAACACCTTCCAGTAACAAGTGAAGAAATTACTTTTGATCAAGCAGTAAAGGAAGGAGCTCAGGCAGAGTTTGGTCATAAATATCCTGAACGCGTCTCAGTTTATACAATTGGCCCAAAAAAAAGCTGGTTCAGTAAAGAAATTTGTACAGGTCCTCATGTCAAAAACACACAAGATATAGGGCACTTCAAAATTATCAAAGAAGAGGGCGTCGCTGCAGGCATCCGCAGAATTAAGGCAATAGTGAATTAGAAAGGTAACTTCTCAAGTTCGTGTGATTCTTCAGGAGTTATATTAAACGACGATTCTTCAGCTATATCTGAACAACCATCAAGCTCATTAGAATGACTTGATAGACTAGGATCGAAAAGAGGATCAACACTTGAAGAAGAAACTCGTGGCGATGCTTTTATATGGCTTGAAATAAAAGATTCTTTCCATTTAGAAAGATCTACATGATCGATCCGTAATATAGGGAATGGTTTAAGTTGGTTGTCAACAACAGTAAATTTTTCTGGAGAAACTAGCCTAGTAACCTGATAGTCATCGGGATTCAAATTTAATCGTTTGAGTGCGTCAAAGGGATTGAGAAAAAGGAGATTCATGAATCCGCTCGAAACTCTTGTTGACGGCGGATAGTTACCATTGTCGCATCTACTCCCCAAAATCACGCCATTATTATGTTTGTATCCTTCATGCAATGCGATAAGCAGAGGAAGAGGCAAGTCAACTTCGTATACCGTTCTTTGAGATATTTGTTTAAACAATTCATGCTCGCCCCCTTTAAATGAGCGAATTCCTCCAAGACCGTGACGGAAAAGAGATGTTCTAATGTCCCAGTCGGGATGATCTGCTTGATCATCTTGATATCCTTCAATTTGACCATCTCGCAATATCAATGTTCGTTTTGTACAACACCCTTTATGTTCACGAAGACTTTTTTCTCTCAGATCGACCGTATCTGGATTCGATTTAAACATTGGATAGCTCGCAGGAAGTGACCTTCTGCTACCATAAATATTTCCACCGTAGAATCCTCTTCCAGCAAGTTCAAAGAAAAGGCCCATTATTGATTGAGAGACTGCCGAGCCATGAAATGCAAAGAGCCCTAATTGATAAGAAGGTTTTCCTACAGAATGATAAACAGGTTTAAGTTCTGTATGAGGCTCCCTATCAACCATCTGAGAAACTCTACCCTCTAACGTCTCCCTCTTTGCCATAAGAAGCGAAGACCAATTCTATTTAAAAAACATTGTTATCACTCAATGTATACATTAAAAGTTAGGCTGTTAACGCCCATATGGCCGTGGCTATAGCCAAAAGTAATACGTATACGCCAAACCATCGAAGGTTTTTCTTAGAAGTAAGAACAAATTTCAACAGAACATGAATAGTGGCAAGACCTACAACAAAAGCGACCAATGTAGGAATCAGATAAGAAGTAGGTAATGTCGCACTGCTAGAGGTAAGCAAGTTAGCCCCGAATATAATCGGGATAGAAAGTAAAAATGAAAATCGTGCAGCTTCCCGCTGGTCAAGTCCCAGTAATGTTCCCGAGCAAATCGTCGATCCGCTTCGAGATATCCCTCTGAAAAGAGATGCGCATTGTGCAAGACCAATAAAGAAAGCGACCTTAAAAGATAGTTTCCTTTTTTTAGTGCCGAAATCGAGACTTGTAATAAAAAGCAAGATAGAGGTTATACCGAGCCCTACAGAAAGCAAAAGCAAATTATTGAGAGTATGTTCCAAAAAATCATTAAAGAGAAATCCTAAAATAGCTGCAGGAATTGTTGCAACAATTAAATATAAACCCATTTTCGCAGAAGGCGTATTAAATCTAAAACTAAGCAAATCTCGAGCAATATCTGTGATGTCCTTACCAAAATAAACAAAAACCGCCATAAGTGTTCCAAAATGCAAAGCTACATCAAAAGCCAGAGTATTATTCGTATATCCTATTAAATGCGAAACAAGAACAAGATGTCCCGAGCTAGATATAGGGAACCATTCAGCTACTCCTTGAACAATAGCCAGAATAATCATGGCCAACGTCTGATCCATGCAAACCAGACATCCAAGACCTTAATAAATATCACTAAAAAGAAAAGAAAGAGAGTCGCAACAATTCGATCACTCTCTGCATTTCCAACACAACCTGCTTGCGGTACGACGTCCGCGTACAGATTTCTCTGCGTTCAGGCGCTCTTCGTACAAATCCTCGAGGTCATACCTCAAGTCGAAAAGCGCACCGCAGCGACCACATCGGGCCGGCATCACCTGTAAGGCGCTTTCCATAGATACTAGGAGCGTTTGAAATTTAAATATACATACAGACAAAAAACATAATCATCGTAACACACGCATACTTTTATAGCGATTCACTAAAAAATGACAATCGACTATTTTTTAAATCGTCTAACTCGAAAAAGACAGCAGGACGTCATCAACTAAGAGTTACCTATTTCTTCCAGCCAGCGTGTATTTTTTCAGCGATAGCACTTACACGTGGCTTGAATGTTGTATTCCAAAATCTAACAGACTCATCAATAAAAGCAGTTTCCTGTTGTTTTTGACGCTTTATTCCTATCACTGTGTTTTCGCTCACAAGAGCCATTGTCTCTGAAATGAGTTTTAGAGCATCCTTCTTGTCCGACTCTGAAAGCATTTTACTTTCATTCATAAAAATCATTGAACTTGAAGGCATTATCAAATTGTGCAAGTAATTAATCCAAGACATATACGTATCAACAATTCGGTTACAGATTGATTTCGCAAGATGTGTGCTCACATAACCTGCACCAAGAGCAGTATCTTTGATAAAGAAGAGAGCATCTACTTCATCAAGAGTAGTCTTCAAGTTTTGCTCCTTTCGTAGTTGGGCAAACTTGTCATCAAGCTCCCTCAAAAGGTTGGCTCTCTCATCACTCGATAGCTTACTCGACATAAATTCCAGGCCTCCCAGGTTTTACCTTAGATGATTTATTTTGAGGGTCGTGTTTGCGCGGGTCGTTTACAGCGAAAACTTTGACTTCTTTGCCAAATCTCGTTGAAAGAATTTTCTCGTTATACATTTCAACTTCTTTAGGAAGTACGTACAGATAAATCTTCTCAACATCCTGTCCTTTGCTCTTTACAAGATTAACAATATTAGATATGTCCTTGAAAGCTTGCTCGAGCTGTTTCTCAGCAACATCAAACTGTTCATTAATTTTACTAGAATCTATTTTAGGCCATTCCTCTTGTGCAACGAGTGTCGCGCCACCCATTTTATGCCATAACTCTTCAGCAAGGTGAGGCATAATAGGTGCAATCATGAGAACCATTTTCTCAAGAACAAAACGAGGGACTTGTGGCTGTTGAGCTAGAAAATCCACAAGATCCATAAAAACAATAAGTCCTTTGTTAAACTCCATCTTTTCATAACTTTGTTCCATCGCTTCAAGAGTCTTATTCAGTTTGTGTTCCATCATAGCGTCAGCGTTACCGCCAACTCTCTCAAATAAATTCAAAAATTTAGTCACGAGTCTATAAGCTCCTTCAATTCCATGCGCATCCCATTCCATGTCCTTTTCAGATCCTGCGACAAACATTAAAAAGAAACGTGCTGTATCGATGCCATATTTTTCAGAAATTTCCTCAGCAGTAACGGTATTACCATTACTTTTACTCATACGAACCCCATTTTTATGAACAATACCTTGATTGAAAACTGCTGCAAATGGTTCGTTAAACACAAGCCATCCTAAATCTCGTAAGAATTTCGTGAAAAAACGGGCATAGAGCAAGTGAAGAGAGGCATGTTCAATACCTATAACATACTGATCTGCAGGCATCCAGTAACCTGTTTCCTTTCGATCAAATACATCGTGAGAACTAGGTGAGCAATATCGCAAGAAATACCAGCTTGAATCGAAGAACGTCGCCATGGTGTCGGTTTCTCTCCGAGCCTTGCTCTTACATCGTGGACAGATAGTATTAACAAAAGCCTCATTAGTAAGTAAGGGATTTCCCTTTCCAGTAAAAGTAACTTTCTCAGGTAAAATCACAGGCAGGTCTTTCTCAGGAACGGGTACGACACCACACGACTCACAGTAGACAATAGGAATAGGTGTTCCCCAATACCTTTGCCGAGAAATAAGCCAATCACGCAAGCGATACTCCACAACAGTTCCACCGACACCTTTCTTTTCTAAGGCCTTAGTGATTATCGATTTTGCATCTCTGCTCTCAAGACCATTAAACATATCTGAGTTCACAAGTTTGCCTTCTCCTGTATAAGCTTCCTTAGGTTTCGCATGCTGCGAGGAAATTACTTGCTTCACATGTAACTTATGTTTCTTCGCAAACGCATAATCTCGTGCATCGTGAGCAGGAACACCCATAACTGCGCCTGTTCCATAGCCTGCAACAACAAAAGTTCCCGCATAAATAGGTATCTCCTCTCCCGTAAGCGGGTGAATTACATATTTACCCGTAAAAAATCCTTTCTTCTCCTTGACTTCTTTCTCAGAAACCGTGGCCTCCTTCAAAAACTTCTTGTAAATAGAGGCTTTCGTAGTTCCTTTTACAAGTTCTGCAACAAGCGGATGCTGTACTGCTAAAGCAACAAAGCTAACTCCAAATAGAGTATCTGGTCGAGTAGTGAACACCTCAATCATATGCTTGCTACCTTTTACAGAAAACATTACTTTCGTGCCTTCGCTCTTCCCAATCCAATTACGTTGTATCTCTTTTACCCGTTCAGGAAATTGTAACGTATCAAGTTCTTTAAGCAACTCATCTGCGTAAGGAGTAATACGTAAAAACCATTGTTCAATTTCTTTCATTTCGACATCCGTTTTACAACGCCAACACTTTCCGTCAATAACCTCTTCGTTTGCCAGTACAGTGTTATCTTTAGGGCACCAGTTAACCGGTGCTTTCGCACGATACGCTGTGCCTTTTTCAAGCATCCGTAAGAATATCCATTGATTCCATTTGTAATATTCCGGATAACACGTTACAACCTCCCGACTCCAATCATAGCTCAACCCTAGTTCCTTCATCAATTTCTTAATTACTTTGACGGCATGCTCAGTATATTTCTTCGGGTGAATTCCCTCTTTTATAGCGGCGTTCTCAGCAGGCAATCCAAAAGCGTCAAATCCCATAGGATGCATGACATTAAACCCTTTCATTCTTTTATATCGTGCAATAGCATCAGTCATGCCGTAATTACGGACATGTCCCATATGTAAGTAACTAGCACTTGGATAAGGAAACGCACCTAGAACATAATACTTTTTACGCTGGCCACCCTCGCGAGCCTCGAATGCCTTTGCATCCTCCCAAGCCTTTTGCCATTTTCTTTCAACAGCCTTGAAATTGACTTTCATACATGTCCAAGAAAAAACCACTTTATAGGCTTTCCGATAGGACTAAATAAAAAGCAAGTAGAGTAACTACATGAAAGCTCTCTCACTAAAGCAACCATACGCAGAACTTATTCTCCAAGGAAGAAAAACCATCGAACTAAGAAAATGGAACACTAATTTCAGAGGCACATTCCTCATTCACGCTTCAAAAAATCCAGATATGAAAGCCATGGAAAAACATGGATTTACCACATTACCTGTTGGAGGTATTGTAGGTCAAATAACCTTAACAGACGTTAAAAAATACCTTTCTTCAGAAGAGCATAACCAAGACCGATCAAAACATCTCGCCTCAGAGGAGTGGGGAGCCTATGGTTTTATTCTTGAAAACCCAAAACGTGTCACATTTATGTCTTGTAAGGGAAAACTTAATTTCTGGAACTACCCCAACTCTTAAATAACATATTTCCTTTAGGTAATAATGATTATAGCTCATCTTCAAAGTAATAAATTAACCTCTAATACTGCCGAAGCATTCTCACTGTACGACAAATCTCTTTGGGGTGAGAAGAAACGCGACGTTATTGAATATACATTTATCGAAGCTCTTGCCTTAATGCAAGAAGGAAAAATGCAGGTCATGCTATCTAAGAAAAAAATTACTGAAGACATGCTGCTCAGAAAAGCCAAATCCCACGATAAACGAACTGAAGTCAAGCTAGCAGTATTCTCTGACTTAAGAAAACGAGGATATGTCGTTAAGACAGCCCTCAAGTTCGGAGCAGAATTTCGTGTCTATGATAAAGGCATCAAGCCGGGACAAGATCATGCAATGTGGCTTCTCTACCCTGTAAAAGAACACGAAGCATTAACATGGTACGATTTCGCAGCCAAAAGCCGTGTTGCTACATCTACAAAGAAAAAGCTACTTGTAGGAATCGTAGATGATGAATCTGACGTGACATATTACGAGATTTCTTGGTTACGTCCGTGAGCGACACAATCTTTATATCCTTCAGCACGTATCAAAAGTCATGTTAGATTTGCAAAAGGTGAACAGTACAAAGGAGAAGATACTTTCTATAATTCAATCTTCAGGTCCAAGCTATCCTGCAAAAGTAGCTCGGGATGTAGGCTTAAGTCCCCTATTTATCGGCGCTTTCCTTTCCGAGCTAGTAGCTGAGAAAAAGTTAGAAATGAGCTCTATGCGGGTAGGAAGCTCCCCGCTCTATTATCTCGGTGGTCAAGAGCCGCAACTTGAGCAATTCACTAACTATCTTAATCATAAAGAAAGAGAAGCATTTACAATGCTCAAACAATCAGCAGTGCTTGAAGACACCGAACTTGATCCGGCCATACGTGTAGCTCTCAGAAAAATAAAAGACTTTGCAGTTCCTTTAACAGTACGAGTAGACACAGAAGAAAAGTTATTCTGGAAGTTCTTCACATTCCCAGATGAGTCAGCCCAGAAGAAACTTAACGAAATTCTCAAGATACCTGAACCAAAGAAGCCAGAACCGAAACAAGAAGTAAAAACCGAAGAGATAAAAGAGGCTCCAAAAAAAGAAAAAGTTGAAAAAATTACTGAAGAAGAAATAACTGAAGTAGAAAAGCCAAAGAAAAAAGAAATTAAGCCAAACAAGTTTACAGAACTAGTAAAGGACTATCTTCTTGGAAAAGACATTGAAGTAATCAATGATATAGCGAGTAAACCAAAAGAATACCATGCTCGTGTGCGCATTGACACGTTATTAGGCAAGCAAGAACTCTTCCTTATTGCAAAAGAAAAGAAAAAAATTACCGAAGACGATCTTGCAATAGCGCTACATAAAGCTCAAGTAGAAAAAATGCCTGCTCTATTACTTGCAAAAGGTGAGCTGGATAAGCCTGCGAAAGCATATCTTGATCAATGGAAGAACGTAATTAAGTTTGAAAAACTTAAGATTTAACGAATAGTAACTTTTAAATAACCCTTTTTAGAAAGATAGTAATGGGAAGAATAAAATCCACATTAGTAAAGCGAACATCAAAACAACTCTTGAAAGAACAAGGGCTTTTTACTGATCAGTTCGAACATAACAAGAAGAAACTCGGAAGTAATACTATGCCGAGTAAGAAAATGCGTAATAAGATAGCTGGCTATTTGGCTCACGTAGTGCGCATGGAAAATCAGAAAGCCCTCGAAGCTGCAACCAAGAAGAAGCCAACCATGGAAGAGCTTTCGGCCCAACAGCAATAATTTTTCTTAATCAACAGGCTTAAAAATCATCTATTTGTGTTCTAAACAAGGCTCTATAACTCAGCGGTAGAGTGCGGCTCTCATAAGGCCGAAGTCGGGAGTTCGACTCTCCCTAGAGCCATTTTCTAAAATTTCAATCAGATATTTAAACTCTTGAATTTCTAGTAAGATATGGAAAAGAAAGTCATCATCAACAAAGTATACAATAAAGGTTCAGGCGGCGCAGTATATGGATTAGGATTCGTTGGTGCTGCAATTTACTACGTGTCAAATTCAACGACTTTTTGGATGGGCGTCCTCGGAATACTAAAAGCTCTTGTCTGGCCCGCATTTCTAGTATATGAAGTGCTTAAATTAGTTGGAGCATAATTTCCCAGAGTTAAATACGTGTAAAGAAACGTAATCCATCTCCTTCTTTACGAGGAATTACGTGTAAATGTGCATGCATAACCTCTTGTCCAGCAACTGCCAAATTATTCATAATCACATTAAAGCCATCTCCATACTTTTTCTCAAGTAAAAATCCTGCCGCCTCTTTAGTGAAAGTCAGTAATTCCTGTCCAAGTGTATTGGGCATGTCCAACAAAGTAACCATATGTTTCTTAGGGATAACGAGCAAATGTCCAGGGTTTTTAGGCTTTATATCGTAAATTGCTATGAAACTATTACTTTCAAGAACACGTTCGGAAGGTATCTTTCCCGCAATTATGTTACAAAAAATACAATTAGGATTTGATTTCATGATCTTCTACAAAAATACTTGTGTAAAATCGCTGTCGTAAAACTTCCCGGTTAACCTCTTCAGCAGCCATATCGCTAAAAATGAAGCGTTTCCATGCAGGAATACGTTCCTTTACACCAAGAAGAGATATTGACAATTTACGAAGCTCACGTGAAAACGCATGATTAGGAAAAAGAGCAGTTATAGGTGCTTGGTAATGAAGTGAATCTCGAACGTCTTTATGCTCACGTAAAGTTGAAACAACAGGTAAGCCCGTAGATTCCTGTATTTCATGCAAAGTAAGCTCGCGTGGTGACCCCGTCATTCGATTAACAATAACTCCACGTATCTGTTTACCCCTATGTCTAGCTATTTTTGCAAGCTTCATAGAAGTGCTCAAAGTAGGATAGTCCGGTGTTGTAACCATTAACAGATCATCTGCAGCAAAAAACGCTGAAAAAAACTCATCATTTAATGAGGGTGCTGAGTCAACAATAATGAAGTCATATTTTTCTTTAAGCGCAACAAGTTTAGCACGTAGTCTATCTGTATGTACTGACTTTCTCGATAAAAATGTACCAGGCATAACATCCACGCCGAAACGAGTATGAATAGCGTGTTCTGCCGCAACTCCTGAGAGATAATCTCCCACGTAAGACTCAGGAGATAGCACACGCATATGTGAGCTTACATTAGGCGCAGAGAAGTTAGCATCCACAAGAAGTACACGCTTATTATGAGCTCGTGCCAAGTCAGCGGCAAGTGAACTAGCAATGGTAGTCTTGCCTACACCTCCTTTAAGGGATATAATCCCTACAATTCGACCCATGCTGAAAAAAAAGCAATAGAGGTTATAAGGCTTTCTAGAGGAAAGAAGTCAACAAGGCAATAAGCACGATTCCCAAGGCTACTGCCAAAATAGTTGCCTTTGAAGGATGATGATGAGTCTCAGGGAGTAAGTGGGCAGCCCCGATGTAGACAAATTCACCTACAAAAACGGCCAATAGTAACGCCAACGCCTGTGGAGAAAATACGTATACAGATGTAACAATAACTCCCAGTACAGGGGCAATAGCATCAAGAAGCAAGAAGAACAAAGCATGCTTAACTTTCTGTTTGTTCTTGAGCATGAGCGTAACGGTATTTATCCCATCATTAAAATCGTGGAATAAAACAGCCAGAGCGACTACAATTCCAACTGAAGAACTCACCTGGAAGGCTGTTCCAATTGCTGCTCCATCTAAAAAGCTATGAATAACAAGACTACCGGCGCCAAGTGGGCCAAGTATATGTCCATGCCCATCGTGCTCATGCATATCATGTGTCAAGAAAAACTTCTCAAGTAAACTATATACAAAAAACGAAGCTACTACTGTCAGCATTATTGAACGTACTGACACTCCAGCACTCTCTCCAATTTCAAGACTTTCAGGTAGAATATCTAGAAACGCAACGGCAATTAAACTCCCAGCAGCAAAAGCAAAGAAATATGGCATTCCTTTTCTAAATTTTAAGATAACAAGTCCGCCAATTAAGGTAGAAAAGAACGTTGCAATCGCTAAAATAATGACTAGGGTTTCCATATTACTTTACTCTCGTCTCGACTTTCTTACCGGCCTTTTCAAACGTAACTTCGTCCCAGATAAGTTTTCTCAGCGTGTCACGGAGATCATCAATTTTTACACGTATCTGTTTGGTAGTATCTCGATCACGAATAGTTACACTCTTATCCTTTAAACTATCTTCATCAATTGCAATGCAGTAGGGTGTACCCATTTCATCGTTCCGAGCATACCTGCGACCAATACTTCCTGAATCATCAAACAACGTAGAAAACTCTTTTCCAAGTTCCCGATGTACTTTTTGAGCAAGTTCAAGTTGTTTGCCCTTGGAGACTACTGGAAATACGGCTGCTTTGTATGGTGCGAGTCTAGCGTTTAGTCGGAGAACCGTGTTCTGTCGCTTCTCATCGAAAGCATACGCTTCAAGCATGAAAACAATGAAAGCCCGTCCTACTCCTAAAGAAGGCTCACACACAACATGAGGCAAGACTTTTTTACCTGTAGCATTATCAACAATTACTTCAAAAGATGTCTTGGAAGCTTTCTGATGCTCTGTCAAATCATAATTACCTCTATTAGCAAAGCCCTGGAGCTCGCGCCAACCCATCGGGAATTGATACTCTAAATCCCATGTGTCTACAGCATAATGACTCTTCTCGCTGGAGGTATGCTGTCGAGCTCTGAAATGATTTGAGTCAGCCCCTAAAGAAACAAACCATGAGAGTTCTTTAGCAAGCCAGTAAGCGTGCCAATCCGTCTTGATAACTCCTTTTTTCCAGGCATCATGTAATTTCATAACTTTAGGTTCTTGCTTTTTCTCTTGCATTTCTGCCGTGTAAACTGCAAGTTCAACACTCTTGATTTCATCCATAAGTTCGCACGTTGTATCGGGGGCAACAAAATACTCAAGTTCCATCTGCTCAAACTCACGTGCCCTGAACAGAAATTCGCGGGGAGCAATCTCATTTCTGAAAGCCTTTCCAACTTGAGCAATTCCGCACGGTAATTGTAAACGCGCGTGCTCATAAATAAGCTTGAAATTAGCAAAGATAGATTGTGCAGTCTCAGGCCTGAGGTATGCTTTAATTGCATCCTTCTTAACCGGACCGACCTCCGTAGTAAACATCGGATTAAACTCTCCCAAGTTTTCATACATTCCACCGCACTTATCACATTTCGCATCTTTCAATTCGTGCTTATCAACTTTAGTCTTATATCCGCATTTTTTACATACGACAGCAACATCCACAAAATTCTTGACATGTCCTGAAGCTTCCCAAATTTTAGGGCTCGTAATTATAGATCCATCAATTCCAACCACGTCTTCCCGCTGATGCACGTGATACTGCCACCACGCATGCTTAAGATTATTCAGAAATTCAACTCCAAGAGGCCCAAAATCCCAGAAGCCTGCAAGCCCACCATATACTTCTCCTGAAGGATACGCGAATCCCTTGCGTTTGCAGAACGTCGCAAGTTCATCGATAGTTGTCTTCTTAGGAGCATCCTTCATAAGCAATAAAGAAAAAAGAGATATTTAAATTACGCGTTCTCTTTCACAAAGCTAAATCTAGGAACTCGTTTCCCATTAAAATCAACATCTTCTAAAAACATGCCTAAGGGTCGTACCCATAACGCATCTTTTCCAAATTTACTTTCATAGAGCGGTTGATAAATAACAAGCTCTTCCTGCGTCTCGCTGTGCTTTCCAACACCTAAAATCCGATAGAGATTTCCTTTATAATGCCTATAAATCCCTTTTTTTAGGTTTCCCATGTTAAAAAGCGCACGCCCGGACTCGAACCGGGGAAAAGTCGCTCTGCAGGCGACCGCAGTAGCCGCTGTGCCACGTGCGCATAATTAAATCATAAGAATTCGTTATTTAAAACTTCTTACGAGAAAAATGAATAAAAAAAAGAAAAAAACAAGTATGTTTACTCTGATTCGTTTTCAATAGCTGAAATACGCTCAGAAACGCCTTTTGACTCAAGATCAAGGCGTTCTTTATACTCTTTCAGCATTCCAACCTTTTCCTCTTTTGTGAGGAAACGTCGCATGCCTCCACAACAGCTCATTTCGGAACATCCTTCCATGGTATATATCCTCCTTTCATTGTTTGTAGTTCTTGTATCGTATACACGATATCGGACATACGATATTATCCTCTAGCGTATATTTAAATATATCGGTCACCCAATAAGAAAATGAAAAAGCACCCCTGCTGTGACATGAGAGGAATGTTATCTTTCCTGATATTATTCATTCTATCAAAAAAACCAATGCACGGTCAGGAAATAGCTCTTGAACTAGAGAAGCGTAAAGGTTGCAAGCCCAGCCCAGGTACAATATATCCTGCACTCAAGGCACTCAATGAATCAGGGCTTATAAAAGAAAAGAAAGAAGGAAAAACCATTATGTACACACTTACTAAAGAAGGAGAAAATGCGCTAAAGATTGCAAAAGAGCAGTTCTGCCGTGCATTTACTGATATTTTCTAGCGACCCCGACAGGATTTGAACCTGCGACCCTCGGATTAGAAGTCCGATGCTCTATCCAGGCTGAGCTACGGGGTCATAATAATAAAATCAAAAGTGGTTATTTAAAACTACCCTTATGTGAGTGGATTCGTAAGTATCTTGGAAAATGCTTTGGCTTTTTAGGTTTAACAACAAATGCAAGCACAATAATTATCAAAACAAGAAAAATTCCTACTATAGGAGTTGAAAGAAGCACATCCTTAGGCTGATACGATGCAAAGCCCGTTACAGACGATTCAGTTACTAAAAGAATATGAGTTACTGCAAGCCCTAATGTAAAGAATGCGAAAAAAAGCATGAATCTGAATATATTGTGTCTCATCTTACTTCATTACCTCATTATAAAACGAAGATGATAAATCTTTTCCTTTCCCATGTCCATGGAAAAATCTCAAGAAAAGTGAGCTAGACTTATGAGGGGGCATTGTCTTTGATAGTGGTTTCTTGAAAAGTTTCCATCCGAAGAAAAGAACTGCTCCGGCAAGAAGAATTATGGCGAAAACTGACAAGGCACGTCTATTCGAGTCAGAAATGGCAAATCCTGTAATTCCTCGCGAAGGAAGAAGTACTGCTTGCTGTAAAGTAAAGTCCTCATGTCCATTAGATATATGGAGGTTAAGCCTGAATTCTCCAAAAACATCCTTCGGAAGAATGATAGCGAGTGTCTCTCGTTTAATTTCTCCTGCAGAAACAGAAACTTGCGTAGATCCGTTAACTACTGCTGTTCCTTCAGTATTAACAAGCTCGTAGTCCAACGTGAAATCTTGCGCCTTCTGAACAAGATCTTCTAATGAGTAATTAACAAGCAATGTTGAAACATCGCTTCTACTTGATCCAAGATATTCGAAATCAAAATCAGAGATGCTTACATCAACACCCAAAGTTGTTGAATTACTCGTCTCATTACATTGTGCAGAAAGCGTGGAGCTATGTCTTCCCGGAGAAGTTCCTCGAGGTACTGTCAACTTAAGTATGTAAGTGGCTTTTTCTCCAGAACTTAGAGAAAAGTCTTGTCCAGTAGAACCCCATGTACCCATTTCTCCCTCAAGTCTTAGACCACAATGGTTCAAGAATCGAGTCCCCGTATTGACAATATCAATAATCAAATTAGTGCTCTCTCCTTGTTTTAGTTGTGGAGAAGGTATTGAAGCAAAAGATATTCTCGCTGGACCTGCAAAGCCAGTAATGACTGACGTTCCGCCTCCTCCACCACCGCCGCCTCCTCCTCCGCCTGATCCTCCACCAGTAGACTCGGGAACATCAACAACAAACGTCGTGTTAGTAAAATTAACATTTCCAGCTGAATCATTAACGGTCATAAATAAGTTATAGGTTGTTTCATCAACAACTGAAAAAGTAGTATTGGTACAATTAGGAACAATAACGTTTTCAAATCCTGGAACAGTTCCTCCTGAAGATACGAAAGTTAAATTATATCTACAGAAGAGAGGGCTTGCATCACCAAGTGAAAAAGTTAAAGGTATTCCGCTTAAACTAGATTTAGTTCCTGTCGGCTCAAGAATCAGAACATTTGGGCTCGTAGAGTCAATATGTAATGTTCGATTTGCCGCAGAGTTTTCAGTATTTTGAGCATCTATGCATTTAATTGTCCAAATATATGTTCCTTCTACTAATGTAAGACTAAATGAATCAGGGACACCCGAAGAAACATTTTTACTCTGATTCATAGCAAAAGTTCCATTAAAGTCTCCCCATAGAGAGCATGAAGTAATATCAATATCTGTGCCTGTGTAATTGAATGAGTTAGTAAAAGCGCGAGTATATGCATTGTTGATAGGTGATGAAATAGTAATTGATGGGCCTCCAAGAACAATAGTGAATATACTCTGTGCGAGACCAATGTTTCCAAAAGTATCGTTAGCATATACAATAAGCGTGTGTTCTCCTTCAAGAGGACTAAAAGTTATATTAGCACAGCTTGGTAAGCTATTGTTAATTCCATCAAGAGAGTACCAGCAAGAATCAACATGTACGTCAGAAACAGAAAATTGAAGAGGGATGCTATCATTCGTCCCAATTACTGATCCATCGCTTGGTGATAGTATTGAAACAGTAGGCGATAAACTATCAATTGAGAATGTAATCGATGTTGTGTTTGTGTTTCCTGCACTATCATTTGCATAAGCAATAAGAGTGGTCGTGCCCTCTGAGAAAGAACGCAATGTTGGAATACTGTAAGACTGATTACTTACTCCATTAAAGAACCAAACATTGCCATCACTGCTGATGTTGACGAGTAGAGTAGATGTGCTATAATTAGCAAATTCTGGAGATATAATCGAAATAGTTGGAAATATCGTATCGACTCCAAAGTTAACAAAAGTAGCATTTGTATTTCCAGAAGTATCATTTGCAAAGAAGTCAACACGATAAGCTCCATCAGGCAAAGAGCCGAAGGCGGTAAAATTAACTGTGTTAGAACTGGTCATGGTTATATTGGTCGTTCCTCCATCAAGAGAATACCAAATAGTCCCGTTTTCACTTAAGCTTGCATTGAAAGAAAGCGAAGAAGTAGGATATGTTACGTTACGTGGCGAACTAACAAAAAGAGAAGGTGTTTGAGTGTCAGGAATTGCGAGCACGTTCACATAGAAAGTTTCGCTCGATCCAGTATAATTCTCATTAGTTGGATAGATAGCAGTAACATTGTACATTCCAGGTATTGCGAATGTGCTCATGTTAAAGCTCGGACTTGGACCGCCATAAATCAACGAACCATTGATATATACGAAAATAGATCCTGATCCTTGTAGAAGAGTTGCATTAATTGGTAACGAGCTTCCCTCGTAAATCGTAATATTATTTCTTGAGTTATTCAGATAGAGAAAAATTTGTGAGCTCGCTTGAGTAACTGTAAGAGAATAGCCTACAAAACTTGAATTAGAAAAGTAATTTTGGTTTCCTGTCGAATTAGCTGAAAATAGATACGTTCCGCCTCCTAAAGTTACATTCTGACTATTAAAAGAAATTATAGAATTGCCATTTCTGAAAAGAGAAACTACTCCACTAGTGGATGTTGCGCTAGCATTGATTTGTTGTGGATACATAACAGAGAGGTTGGAAGAGTTTCCGTTTAAAAGAAGCATGACTGAATTGCCTGCCTGATTAACAATAAGTGTCTTATTAATCAACCCTGCAGTATAATTTTCACCGCCAGGAGTATAATATTCATAGACATAGGTCCCAGCATTCAATGCTTCAATGTTAGGATTCGCTAGCGTGTGTCCGCCGTTACGGATAAGCTCATAATTAAGGTCTTGTGGTCCAACTAAAGGAAGACCTTGAACGCTTGTAGTCTGGCCGTATGTTACGTTCGCAGAAGGAGTCATTAGAATAGTCATAGATCCGAGAGGAGAGTCAGGAGTTACATTAACAGAAAATAGTACACCGCTACCGCTTGAGTAGTTTTCATTACCCGTAGCGTTCGCCAAGTATTCAAAATAGTGTGCCCCTAGAGAAACTATCTGATGATTCTCAGAAGTAACTTCAACACCGTCTCGATAGAGGTGCACCGTTCCTCCAGAGGAAACTGTTGCACTGGCGTTAAATGGTTTGACATATGGGATGGTAATATTATTACTGTTACCATTCATAAGCAAAGTGACATTCAAAACTCCTGGAACAATATTCAAGGAGTAAGTCGTATTTGTAGAAGTATAATTCTCGTTGCCTAAAGAAACAGCTGTGTAATTATAAAGTCCAGCCGCCAAACTTACATTCTGACCATTTTGGGAGCTCACATCTACATTATTGCGATAAAGCTGAACAGTTCCTGTGCTTGAAGTTGCACTAATGTTTGCTTGTTGAGGATACATGACGGTTAAATTTGAAGCGTTTCCATTAATAAGCAAAGAAACAGCCCCTATTGTCTGAGAAATGGTCACATTTGCACTCAATTCTTCAAAGGTATAATTTTGAGATGCTGTGACATTACACAAATAAACGTACGTCCCTGCACCAAGAGTTACATTCTGACCATTTTGGGAGCTCACATCTACATTATTGCGATAAAGCCGTAACGCTCCCGATCCAGTAGCCCCACATGAAACATTCAAAGGTGTTCCAAATAATATTGAAGAGCTTGGATAGACTGTCAAATTCAAACTAGGAGAAGTCTGATTGATAGTGTAATCTCTAACATGTGAATTGTTATAATTGTTCGACCCATCGTAAGCCCACCAATAATATGAATGCGTTCCTGCAGAAAGAGCAGAACGTGTGAACATATAAATTGTAGAAAGGTTAGAAACTGAATAATTAACCTGATCAAAACTTATTCCTGCGTTTCCATTCTCTATGTCCTGAATAGTCACATTAAATAAGTAAGTCTGTCCTGGAGAGAATACGCTTCCGTTTAAAGGAGATTCAGTGAAATTAACAAATGATGGTGGCGTCACGTCTCCCGAATAGTTAATGCTTACATTATACAATCGAGGAGTAAAACTTCTATTCTCACTAGTGAACGTCGCTCGATATTGAAAGTACCTGTTAGGAGCGACGCTAAGATTCTGTGGCGAGTTCGTATATGTTTCATCCCAAGGAGAGCCAGTGCAGTTTGCAAGAGTACAGCTATGGACTGTGACGTTCAATCGTAATGCTCCTCGCATGTAATTATCCATCACTTCTGTTGCGTTTAACGAACGATTGTATATTGCCACCTCATCGATAGTTCCATTAAAGAAAAATGCAGTTGCAGAAGCGCTCCAACCAGCGCCAACTAATAAGTTTTTAGAATTAGGAGTTATCGTACCTGTTGCTGACCGATTATTATCAAGTTCACCATTGTTATACAATCGCATTTCAGACCCGTTATATGTAAAGACTATGTGATACCACTGCCCACCTATATGCACTGAACGACCAACAAGACTTTGTGGACCAGAAGATGTTCCAATATCTATTTGAGTCCTGTTAGGGTTGGTCGTGCTGGTTGATCGAAAATAGAGAGAGAATTGACCAGGGTCTTTATCAATGAAAGTTGGGAAATTGATAAAACGATTAGGCTTTACCCATGCTTCAAGAGTTATTTGACTCCCGTAGTTGTTAAGAATTGAGGGATTACTGAAATTCAAGAAATCGTTGACACCATCAAAATTTATTCCGGTATTGTAGCGTCCTGAGGCGTTAAAAGTTACGCCTCCCGTTTCGTTACCATGATTATTAAATCCTGAATAATCCCTAACATCGCTCCCAGAGACAGTATTTGAACCAGGTTCGTTCATATGTATGAGAAGTACATTTCGACTCATGTTGGCATTACTCAAATACCCGTATTCAGTAGACTGATTGTTAGGTAGTTCGCAACCATAACAAAGTCCCGCAAGCCAAGAAATTTTATTCCAAGAAGTATTAAAGCTTGCATCAAAAATTCTACTTGTAAAGTTACCAAACAATGCAGAATTGTTCAACTGAACAAAACTAGAATTGAAGCTTGTGTTGAAATATGTCCCATTATTAAACGTCCCTGAAGAATTGTCATAAAAGAATGACGCTCCTGCAAAAGTCAAGATACCCACAGTTAAAACTAGCAGGAAAAAAATCCTCTTTATGTCCATAAAAGTATCGGGTAACTTGCTTTAAATAAGTTACTTAAAAACGTATATAAATCAAAAAAACATCCGTCTGTATGGATATAACTCTTACATTTTTAGGGACGAGTAATGCAATACCTACTGCTGCTAGAAATCACCCTGCAATTCATCTTTCATACAATGGAGACAATCTATTGATAGATTGTGGGGAGGGTACTCAAAGGCAATTCAAAAAAGCAAATATTAATCCTTGTAAATTAACACATGTGCTTATCACTCATCTGCATGGAGACCATGTTCTCGGTCTTCCAGGACTGATGGAAACACTAGAAATGTCAGAATATGCTCGTACTCTGAAAATATACGGGCCTAGTGGAATAAAAAATCATTTTAATATGCTAGAAAAGGCATATCGGAAATTTAATATCTCGTACGAAGTTCACGAAAATGTCTGTCCTGAAGAAAAAGCATGGTTTATAGAAAGCAAACCTATGACGCACACACTGCCTACAAACGCATACGCTTTTATTGTAAAAGATAAACGTCATCTGGACAAGACAAAAATACGTAAGTTGAAACTTCCAAATAGTCCTATTCTCAAAGAGCTTCAGTTAGGGCACGATATAACCTTTAATAATAAAAAAATAAAGGCGAAAGATATCACCTATTTAGAAAAAGGGAAAAAAATTGCTATCGTTCTAGATACAAAATTCAATGAAAATGCAATTACTCTTGCCAAGGACGCAGATCTCCTTATTTGTGAGGCGACCTATGCAGCAAGTGAAGAAGAATATGCTTCCGAATATAAACATCTTACAAGCCAGCAAGCAGCAACCATCGCGAAAAAAGCTAAAGTAAAAAAACTAGCCCTTACACATATCAGCCAGCGTTATGAACAAAATCTATCCATAATCGAAAAAGAAGCTAAAAAGATTTTCAAAAGCACAATAATACCTAAAGATTTAGAGATTCTAACAATTTAAAAAAATTAATGTGCGTTCGAAGGAGAAATATAGATAATAGTATCTCCACGCAAGAATACAAGTCCAAGATTCTTTGTGACAGCACCGTTATGCATTTCCTTAGTATTATCAAGAACAATATTGATATGAATATCAAAAGCTCTCAATGTTCCAACGAACTGTTTTTCATTTTTAAGCTGTACAATGACTTCCTTACCGCGTGATGCGTTTAACAAGTCAAGTGGTCGCTCAATTCCGTTTGCCATGATTCACTTCAATTTTTACACTATTTAAAGGTTGTTGTAACAAACAGCAAGCTTCATGCTTTCAGCAAATCATTCATCCAGCTTTGCACAGAAACAAGAGATATTAATATGCAGAACGGTCGGATTATTGTGCAAAAAAGTCTAGACCGTATATTTCTTCTAGTCTCTTGATGTCCTGTAAGTCACCAGAACTAGGTTTGGAAACTGCCTTTAGAGATTTATATTTCAATTTTGCCCTCTGATCATCAGATAGTTGAACATATTTTTCACCATGCGGTTTGTGAAACCCAGCCATAGGCGTCTGCAACCCTACGTTCTTGAATTTATGCCAGCCAAAAAGAGAAAGTATTCCGACTTCTCGATAAGGAATAGTGTGTTCTATTTCATGCGCCACTGTCTCGATAAAGAAAGGAACGTTCAATCGAGAAGCAAGATAAGCTCCAGACGCCGCATAATCTTCTGGATCGAGAAAAATAATCTCTGCTTCCTCAGACTCTTTAGTAAGCGCTTCCTTTGTTCGGTCAGCTTCCTCTTGGCTCATTGAACCGTCTCTTACCCTCTTTGCAATGACCCTATATTCTTCCTTTATCTCATCATATCTTTCACCTGTAAAACTCACATATCTTCGTAAATAATCTTCCATGATCTTTGCTATTTCTTCAGAACTCATTGTTGCCATGATGAAACTTCCTTCCCAAAGTCAATATCGACGTTATTTAAGAACATTTCCTGCACAAGCACACAGAGGTTATGACACAACACCTTACACAAAATCTCATTCGTCTGTCCCACCTTATTGCGTGCCTTTACAAACTCTCCAAACCGTGCCTTAATCATCCAAAAGCCAGACTCTGCGTTAGAGCGTAAGTGATAACGTCCCATGAAGGCAGCATTATGCGTTTTGAAATACTGGTATGTTTTCTTCCATAGCATAAACCCATCAGAAGTACCCGTAGCGTTCTTCTTGAACGGAATGTAGGGAAAGCCGCCCGCATCAAACACAGCACGCAGATTCTCACGAGAACTATAGGCAAGATCCGCGCTTACCTCTTCAATGATAAAGTTCTGCGAGGCTTTCTCAACAAGCGGCTTAAACTGAGGCGAATCGTTGCAATGTCCATCTGTAACCTCACATCCAACTGCAATATTCGTCATGACCCCGTACATAACATGGGCTTTCATAAAATCATGATGTGTCTCGTATTTACGCTTAGCTAGACTCCAACGTTCGTTCAGTATGCGCAACGTAAAGCCTGTAGAGTCGACCGCAAAGCGTCTTTCAAGCTGCATGAGGGGTAACGCAGAGAGCTCAATAAGCTGTTTAAGGACGGGCGTAGCATCTTGATCGTTAAAGTAATTCAGGATCGAATTAAAGTGAGGTACACGTCGTAAGTAACTTGCTCTTTGACATAATTCGATCTCAGAGATCAACCTTCTTGAACTGGTCTGATGGAATACCTTCATGGCCATACAAAAGACCCTATGACGCAACGTAGCGGGAGAACGTCCCTTATAATGAGCTGGTTCTTTAATCGTGCCGCAAAGCTCCTTGAGTAGTTGGAGAAAGATCAGTTTTTCTTTGGTTTGAGACTTGTTGTAACTTGTCCAGCTGAAACCATCCATATAGTTCCCTAGAGGAGTTTGAGTTTCCATAGTAAATTAGGTACCTATTGTCTATATAAATTTATCGGTACCTAAATAATAGATCTTAATAAATAATTTAAAATCACCATAAAAAAGGTCCTTTTATTAGGATTTTTAGCGAATTTTGCAAAAATAAAGCAAAAAACGACTAAAATTCATTTAAAATTCATATAGATTGTATAATCATAATAATATTTTTGCCATATAAACCTACAAAATATATGTAGAAAGAGTCTTAAAAATAGGTTAAAAATCGACATTTAATTCGATTATTGCATAAAATCTACAAAAAGAAAAGCTTTTAAAGACCTGAATTATGTTTTATTATGATCTTAGAGTTTAGCATTGAGAATTTTAAGTCGATAAAAGAAAAGATAAATTTCTCTTTAGAAGCTGTAGGAGGCCATAGTCTATCAAAAAACCTAATTGATCTAAATTCATCAAGACTAGTTAAAAGTTCGATTATCTACGGGCCGAACGCTTCTGGAAAGAGCAACATTATAGAAGGTCTATTTTTTATGTGGAGAATGGTTGTTAACTCTCATTCATTCAATGTTCAGACTAAAATACCTAGAATACCCTTCAAGTTTGATGAAGTTACCCTAAAAGAGCCTAGTAAATTTGAAATTATCTTCATACACAACAGAACAAAGTATAGATATGGTTTCTCCTGTACAGAAGACAAAATAGTAGAAGAATACCTATATTATTGGGAAAAAAATAAAAGGCTTATCTTTAACAGGAAAGATGAAAAATTTACTCCAAATATGGAGAAGGGGCAACAAGATTTTCTATTTAAGAAGACTATACCTAACGTTTTATATCTCTCAAGAGCGACACAATTAGGGTATGAAAGAACAAGACCAGTCTATGAATTTTTTTTAAATTCTCTTGTAATAAATACGAATCCATTATGGTCAGAGTACACCATAAAAGCTATGTCTGAAAATAAAGAACTAAAGGAAAAAATTATAGAAATACTAAAACGCTCGGACTTTGGCGGGATAGACGAGATCTTAATCAAAAAAGAGAAAAGGCCAGTAAAGGAATTTTCTTTTGATTCTACAACAGGAATGTCTGAAAAAGAAGTAGAAAAAGAGGTATATGATGTAGAATTTATGCATATGATTAATAATCGCGCAGTTAAATTGGGAATCTATGAAGAATCATTAGGTACGCAAAGCCTTTTCGCAATGTTGGGACCAATATTTGATATTCTTCAAAATGGAAAAGTGGCAGTTATAGACGAGATTGAAAGGAGCTTGCACCCGAATATAGTAAAGTTTATAGTTAAATTATTTAGTAGCAGACACAACGTGAACAATGCCCAACTGATCTTTTCTACGCATGCAACTTGTTTATTAGATAATAATATTTTTAGAAAAGATCAGGTCTATTTCTGCGAGAAAGAGCCGAATAAGTCTACAAAACTTCATTCACTATTAGAATTTGATATACGACAGGATGCCAACTTTGAGAAGGCTTATCTTGAAGGAAGATTTGGAGCTATCCCCTTTATAGACGAAACATACACGGAATAAAAAACGATGGTTAGAAAATATCCTATTCGTCGAAGCTCAAGGATAGTCTGGTTATTTTGTGAAGGTAAGACTGAAAAATATTATTTTGAGCAATTTAAAGCAAGAGAGAGAATAAGGGAGGTTGGTGTTGAGATTATGACTAGTAATAAAACTGATCCTGTAGGTCTAATAAAAAATGCCCTCGCCTTTAAGAAAAATAGAGGACGAGATTTTTTCAAAGATGATGAAATTTATTGTATATTTGATAGAGACCAGCATAAAGATTCCCACTTAAGTAAGGCATTCATTCTTGCTAATAAAAACAAAATAAAGTTAATTTTTTCTAATCCTTGCTTTGAATATTGGATTCTCTGCCACTTTGAAAAATATAGCATTGCCTGTCAATTTAACGATATAGAGAGAAAGCTGAAAGAACATATGGGGGAATATGAAAAGGCAGATTATGACTTATATTCCAAAACCTCCAAGAATATATCAAGGGCGATTGCAAATGCAAAAAGTGTTGCACAAATACACCAAAGAGCAGGAAATAAAAATTTCACGATAAAAAGAAACCCATCAACCAATATCTATGAACTGATTGAATATTTATTTTCTTTGAAAAATTAATTGGTACCTAAAAGTTTATATATTTCGTCTTCGATTTTTAACTCGTGAAACTGCAGAAGCAACTTTCCAGAAAAGTAGGTGATAAGGAATACGCCAAATGGGTAGCAGTAATACCTCCTAAGATAATCGAAGAAGCTAAATTAAAAGAGGGTGAAAATTTGGATATTGAAGTTGAAAACGGAAAAATAATACTCAAAAAATCTAAATCTTAAATTCTCCATTTTTGAATAGCCCATCAAATTCAGAAATCTTTGAAGAAATACTATTAATTAGCATATTAACTTCCTCATCGTCCAGCTCTCTTATTTTTTTTGATTCTTGTAGCTTCTGTATCTGAATGTTTGTGGCATTCGTAGGAATATCAACATCTGGAATATAAAATACCTGAGGCACATATTCGTCATCAAAACCTACACTATTGTCTAGCTTCATATCTCTTATAAATTTTATAACAAATAATCCTATTCTAGCGGTCTGCTCCATAGACAGATTCTTATTCCATAATTTCTTTAGAAACAATGCTCCATAGGGCTCTCCATGGCCTATTGCTCGATAATTATTAACCTGCTCGGGGAAACCATACGGATTAAAAGTCGTTAGATTAGCTCGGAGACCATTCACTCTTGATGCGCACAATATCATAAGATTGTTAATTATAAGATGTCTATCTTCAGCATAATCTTCATGCATATTTCTTATTATTCTATTTACCAAAACATAAAATTCTTCTTCAGTAGTAATAAGAGGAGAAGTATCTCCGTTAAGCTGTTTTTCTTTCTCCATTTGTATAACTGCCGATATTATCCTATTTTGAAAATCCTTATAGAGTCCGCCTATTCCTGAAGCCCCCATAACAATGGTAGTTAAAGGATTAGTTATCTTCTCAGAGTAAGTGAAATCAGCTCCTTCTTCGATAGTTACTTTAGTATCTGAAATTAAAACTACTCCATCTGAGCATCTTGCTCCCAAAATATAAGTCATATCTTTTTTTGCTAATTGCAAATACTTAAGCATTATTGCACTGTATTTTTGTGCAAAATTATCTCTTTTATCGACTTTATTGTGCATATTTCTCATTTTTGTGCATGTTAACCATTATTGTGCAAGCCCCATTCATCCGCAAGCTATTTAAACCGTCAGTTTCCAAATGAGATATGAATAAAGGACGAAAGATATCAGGAGCAAAATATCATCGAAATCGCAAGTCTCGACTCTATGAAAAACAAACACAAGAGAGACATGTAATTCTAGGTAACCCTAAAAAGAAAACCGTTCGAGGCCAAGGAGGCCATTATAGAACTATCTTGCTTTCAAGCAATATTGCAAACGTAGTATCTGGCAAAGAAATCAAAAAAGCAACTATTTCGAACGTAGCAGAAACTCCTCAGAACAGATTCTTAGCACGTCAGAACCGACTTATGAAGGGAGCTATTATAGAAACATCCCTTGGTAAAGCGCGAATCACTAATAGACCGACGAGAGAAGGTCAGATTAATGCTATACTTCTAAAAGAATAATTGTCGTCGATAGACAATGCACAAAACCGAAAGATTTATATATTAGTAAGCCACAAGTCTTTTAAACCTTTCCTAAAAACCTCCATGACATATATAAAACGCTGTCCTGAATGTCAAAGTATTAATTTGACGTATGATGATCAGCGGGGAGAGGTTATCTGTAACGACTGTGGTCTTCTTATCGAAGAAAAGATGGTCGATACAGGCCAGGAAACTGGTGGCCAATTTGATAAAGGCGAAAAAAAAGGTCGAAGCGGTGCTCCGTTATCAATTCAAAAGTTCGATAAAGGTCTTACCACAAACGTCGGAGAAATATCAGATATCTACCGACTTGATCATGGGCAAACCCGTAAATTCCTACGTTTGAAGAAATGGCAGGAGCGCGTTTCGACTTCTATTGAACGCAATCTGCGATTAGCAATGGCCGAGTTACGAAGAGAAACTTCGTTCCTTAATCTTCCTTCCGTCGTTCGAGACGAGGCTGCACGTGTTTACAACTTCGTTCTCCAGAGAGGTCTTGTTCGTGGAAGAAGCATGGAATCAGTTATTGCAGCTTGTATATACGCAGCATGTCGTTCGTATAACATCCCTCGAACCCTTGATGAAATTGCGGCAACGTCAGATGTTCCACGCAAAGAAATTGGACGTACGTATAGATTTATGATCCGTAAACTTAACATCAAAGTCAAGCCATCTTCACCAAAAGATTATATCTCGCGATTCTCCTCTATCTTACATCTATCTCCAAAGACGCAAAACGAGGCGCTTAAGATTCTTGCAAAAGCTGATATTTCCGAACTCACCTCTGGTCGTGGACCTGCAGGTATTGCGGCTGCCGCACTGTATGTTGCTGCACTGATAAACAGCGAAAAGAAGACACAACGTGAAGTTGCAGACGTTGCAGGAATAACTGAAGTAACAATAAGAAACAGGTACAAAGAACTAATAGAACGCCTTGGTATTGAAGATAAGCTTAAAGAATTCGAGCAGAAAAAAGCAGAAGCAGTAGTTAAGAAATAATTCTAGATAGATTTAAAACCGATCGAAAGTTCACATTTCAACGCGGGAGTGCCAGAGCGGTCAAATGGGCTTGGCTTAGGACCAAGTGGCTTAGTGCCTTCATAGGTTCGAATCCTATCTCCCGCATTTCTCATTATTGTCTTAATTATAAAGTTACTACACAAGAAAGATTTAAATAGTTCCTTAGTGCTAGAAAAGTATGAAAGCAAATTCAGGCCTAGTCGGATTGATTGCTGGCTCAAGTTTACTTCTTGGAGCATGTACTCGACCAGCTATTCGCGTTGACACTACTCCTATTGCAGAACCTTCTTACAATCACTCCGTGAAAGAAATGATTACGGGCAACAAAGTGGGAAAAGTTACTCAGAATAGAGCTCGTTTTAATTTGGAAAGAACAATAATTAATGAAAATGAATTCTACGTTTTAGAGAATAAGTTTCCAAAAGAAAATGAACTTCCAATTATATTATATCGAAAAGAAGACACCATTATTGATGTAGATGATATGACTCAGGAAACCAAACTTCTTTCGCCAACAGTTTACATTCCGACAATAGTAATGAAAGATGGAGAGAAAGCTCATCAATTCGATTTTAGAAAAGATGGTCCATTGGGAATATCCATGAAATCAGCCCAATATAGTACAAAAAATATTGGCGTTGGAGTTGTCCACGCGACTGAACAAGAAAGAATATTTGGACCTCACACAGTAGTAATGCCTCTAAAGAATATATTGCGTGAATTCTACACTCCTCGAATTGAAGATTCAAAAGCTACTGAAGAAGGAAAGCTAAACTTTTATTTGACTGATGTTGACGGCGCTCATCGCCAATTCTTGCCTGATGGAATGACCTTAAGAATTTGGACTGATGAAGGAATTTATCAACCACGAGCTGAAAGTATTGAGAAATACCAAAGCCGAGCCAAAGAACTACCAAAGAAAGAAATCCCTATGATTAATCTTCCAGGTCAAGTAGACCCTGCTTCTGTCAAGTAATTACCTTAGACTTCCTTCTTCAACCTGCCCAGGATTATTAACGACTGTTTGAGTAATTTTCTTTCCATCTATTTTCGCACCATTAAGCTCATCAAAATAAGTAGGTATTCTCGCTCTAGCAGTTGAAAGCAATTTAATAGTTGTCTCGCCGCCTGAAATATCAACCGTTCCAAGAGGAGAACTAGACCCTTCAAGATATACTCGACTGTTGAGCAAATATATTCCAGTATCGAGAGATTGATTTCGAATAGTAATACGTGTGTCAGGCGAATATGTTTGGCTTAATATAAGACCTTCTGAACTAGCCGTAGAAGGTTCACTTCCAGTCTGCGTAGGTGCTGGAGGTCCGACAAGTGAATTATCAGGTTGGACAGCAGGAACAGTTGCATCCCGAACGCTCAACGCACCCTTCTTGTACAACAGCCCCTTAAAGTAAATAATCTGCGCACGTTGGAATTGAAGGAACGCCTTTTCAAGTGCACCATCTGCGCGCTTAACCAAATCATCGAGCTTACTTGCATCAAAAGATGAGGCCTGTAAAAATACGTTGGAATCATCTACAAGTTTGTTAAACTCTGTGTCAGAAAGCAATTGCCCTCCATTTTCAAGAGCTCGTTTCTGCATCTGTGTTACTTGCTGTAACGTTTGATTATTGATTCCGATATTATTAGACGTGATAGCATTATCAATACTCTTCTTATCAAGCCAGCATTTGACCTTCTGGTCACCACAATATCCTACTTCGACAAACCGCGTTGGATCAGTTCCCTGACCTGGGTTTAATGTTGAACAGATACGTGAAATTCCTCTATTATAAATGGCCGGATCAATCGCTTCTTGAGCAACTTCCTCAAGATTGGCATTCAAAAGTGATGCTGCGCTTGTACTTCCAGATATACACGTAGCTTCACTCGTTATATCCTTCTCAGTTATCTGATCTTTAACAATTTCATCGCGTACATAATTGACAGCGAAATCGGTTGAAACTTCTTTGAATCCGCATTCATCCTTTCCATTGATTCGCACACATAGTTGCTTGTATCCTTCAGGAGCAGTGAAATCCTTAGTTTCCGTTCTAAACTGTCCGCGAGGCACGTATCCCGAATCAACAACAATCGTAGCAGTTGAAGAGTAGTATGAAGTTTGAGGAGGATCTTTCAAGTAAACCGTGTAGTACGTCCCTTGATCATTTCCTGCAAATATGTGATAAAACACTTTATATTGTGAAGTCGCAGGAACCGTTACATCGTTGAAAGTTGTCGAACTAAACCAGGCATGGAATTGCGCAGGACTATCTGGTTCTATAAGGCTCTCAAATGAATTAGGTCCTTGTGCTGAGATGAATGATCTACAGAAAGCCGTTCCTGCTTCTTCGATGGAACGAATCTTAAATGCATCTAGGGAGTTAACTGCATAAGTCTGCGTAAAGTAATTAGCAGAAGACTGTGCATTATCCCATGCGCCCTGCACCGTCAAATATTCTCCGCCACCGTGTGTTCTCTGTTGACCATATGCCGCTTCAACAAGTTTAGGCAACAATATATTTGCGACTGGCGCAGCCTGTCTCCAGAAGAATTCACACGTGTACACAGAAGTTATAACGTCGCAAATGCCTGTGCTTCTCCCAGTCTGAGCATTCTCGAGCAAACACTGTTGTTCAGATTTAAGAATAGAAAGATATCCATCTATTCCTGCTTTTATTCCCGTCAAACAGACAGGAATAGCTATACCCTCACGTGCATTTGGTAAGCACAATAGAGCACTCCCAATGACTCCTGTTTGAATAACATCAGAAACAGGGTATAATCCGCCAAGGTCACATCTACTAGGAGGACAAATAACCGGGTCACAAACATTGAAGAGAATCTGACAGTCTTCAGGGCTCATAAAGTCCTGACATTGAGTTCCAGGTATGTTTGCTGCAGGCGTTCCAACATCAACTTTCTTTCCTCCGATAATCGCCTGCGTCTTTTGTCCCTGTGAACGCTGATCTGAAGCATCTTGCAATGCGCGTTGAGCGTCTCGGACAAGTTTCTGAGTCTGTTCAGTGCTCAGTCCAGGGAAAGTATCAAGTGCCTGACCAGTATCCATATTAAACTGTCTACATACATCATCTCCAATTCCGTTAAAGAAATCAGCTCGCTTATTGACGCCGACATTACAGATCCAGAAACTCGCAGGCTTTCCTGATGTTTGAAATGCCTTAACATTTCCAAGTCCAGGTAATGTCTGTCGTGTAGCTACATACCATCCATGATCCACGTCAAACGGTACAAGTGCAGGCAATCCTTTGTAAGGTTCTGTTTCGTAGTATTGGACTTGAGGTTTATCAAAATGATTATTGTATGAAGTTGCATCAATCTTTCTGAATGAACTAAACCGTCGTTTTATTTCGAGACCTTCCGAATTATTACTTACTAATGTGGCTCTATCATAGGTAGAAGTACTTTTATCCAATCGATACACATCCGTAGTTGCATATGTTCCAGAACCAAGATCGTCAAGAACAAGTAAGTAAGGTGTTTGGCCGTATGTAATTACTTGAGCAGGCTTACCAGCCAGGTTAAGTCCGAAGTCACTATTCCCAAGCGTCTTTCCGTAATATTCTCCGGAAACGGCATCTTTAGGTCCATAGGAAGGTACTTGAGTTCCACGCAATCCAGTGTTTTGTAGCGAGTTTCCTAGTTCACTTGAAACTTGCGTTGTTTTCTGGCGATCGTATACATCAGAAGTAATTGCTTGTAGTTTATCCTTGGCATTTTCACGAGTCACATCAGAAACAATTCCTGCATCACCATGAGTAATACGTAAATTAGTATACATATCTCGCAGTTGTGTGTATCCGACATTCCCTTGTCGGTAGCTATCACTAGCAAGGATATCATTAACATGTAGGTTTTGTCCTCTGTCATTGACGCCGACAATATCATTCCCGTACTTGGTCTTAAGTTCGGATATAAGTTGAGCTGAGGCATTTTCTTGGTCCAAGCTATCTCCTTCAAGTCCAAAACTCGAGCCACTTGGAGTCTTGAAAGGAGCTTCAATACGCTTCAAATCATTATTTGTACTTTGAATAGCGTTTGAATAAGCAGTAACGTCTTTGTCGATATCTGAAGCTTTTGCATTGTAACATGCAGTAAGTGTTGGATAAACTCCTTGAGAAACTAAATCTCCACACTTCTTTGTCCAGCCATTTGTTCCACGCATGACCTGCTGTCTAGCAAGAGCGGTGCCGTCAAGTCCTGTTAAGAAACTCTTCACTGTCAAAACGCCTGTAGTTGCAAAACATGCGGCTTTCAATCCCTTAACCGCATTTCCGAGATTATTCGAGATAGATTCCCACTTTCGTATAGTATCGTTGAGTTCATTTGCTCGTTCAAGCGCTTTATCAGGAGTTAATTTGATTGCTCGCTTCTCTATCCCTATGCCTACACTAAAGTTAGCTACCCCCGTCGTTTTCACAACCGGTTCAAGGCGTATTTTTGCAAACTGGTCAACATCAACATCTGCAAGTTTCACAAGCATGCCGCAGGTCAACTCGCCGCCTGCACCAGCTCTAAGTGTATGAGAAGATCCTTTTCTTATTGAACGCCCATCATTACAATATTCAACAATACGTGCACTATCAACATCAATAGATTCGAGAACGAAGTATGATCGATTACTGTGTAAGTCTACAAAACTTATGTTTCCACCTATTGAAGCGGGAATTTCGCTCGGATTTGTCCCAAGAACAAAACGCGCAGTTGAAGTAGTCTTAGGTTCCACGATTTTTAAAAGACGAATAGTTCGTACAGCATTATCAATATTTGCTACTACAGATGCGGCAGAAGTATCGTAACCATTTAGTTCACCCTGCCAAAATCTCGCGGAAGAACTATTAGGATATGTGTCGACAAGCATTTGTATAAGCTCACGCTTAGTGCGTTTCTGATCTATTCCTGGGGAGTCAGCAAGACGTATAGCTTCAACAAGGGCTTGCTCACCATAGGTAGGTGTGTTAAGCGCCTGTTGCTCAGGTTGCTTTTCATGAGGATAGTCTTCCGCAACCTGTTTGAACGATTCAAGCGCTTTATCATAATAAGTTTTAGCGCTTCCTGAGAGATCTTTATTTATCGCGCGATCTGCTGCATCGAGAGGTTCAACCTCAGTAAATCCAAAAGTTTGCTTACTATTTTTCCCATCGCTTCCCTGCACAATAACTTCATACTTTCCATCGGTAGTTACATTCGAAATAACTCCTTGTGCGTAACTTGATCCTTTTTTAGTAACATGTACCGAATCTCCAACATTAAGTGTTGAAGGACTCACACTTAATGAGTACGTTTGTGAGCCACAGCGTACTTGAACGCTTTGATTACGGGCGTCTCCACTTCCAATACGTGATACGGAGCATTTACCATTAAGGAATTTTCCTCCAGGATATACATCAACAACATCGTCATCTATTTGCATCTCCGCAAAAACAGTTCCTGCAGTGTAGGAATCATAGTATGCCTTCAAAGTTACTTGGCAATAAGAGCCTGGCAAGTAAATTTCAGATGAGGAAGATCCGAGCGCGACATTAGTGCTAGTGATTTTCCGATCTCCTGAGTAAATAGAAACTCGAGCATTTTTTGAATCAGCACTGTCTAATCGCAGAAAGAATTGTCCGTTGAAGAAGCTCTGTTTATTGCGTTCATTTTTCCATTCAACATCAGAAACAGGGGAAAGTAAGAAATCAGATTTTCCCACACCTAGTGCATTGCCGCTTCTGTAAGAGAGTTTTCCATTCAAAGTGAAATTGAGAAAATTAGGAAGAGCACTTTCATTGGCGTTTCTCTTAAGTACAATAACAATATATCCAATGTTATTCAAGAAAGGATCTCCAAGTAGTTCATCCTGTGTCCGTATAGCGGCGCGGGCAGGATGGTAGCTAATACCTGCAATTTCTTTTGGATATGATCCTGAAAAATCAAAACTTCTAATTTCTTTCAGATTAATAAGCGGATTAATTCTAAGCGCGTCGAGTTGACAGAACACGGGTACATTCTGCTCTGCAAGTAAGTCGCTCCGTACAACTGCAGGCTGACATCCAAAAGGTGCGACTTGTACCATTACATCTTCACGAGCAGTGCATGAATCTTTACTCGCTAAAATAGGCCAGTACGTCTGTATCTGCGCCGAAGAGTAATATCTATCAAATTGAGGAGTGCTATAGAACGTTGCACTTCTTGAGGTGCTTCCCGTAAAGCCTACTGCACTTACAAAAGAAGACAGAATAAAGATCAATGCTATTACTAGTGCTAATTTTTTCATGTGAAAGACACCTCTGAGTCATACGTCGGGAAGATTTCATAATTGTACTGTAACTGTTCAAGTGAGCTTGGACGCGGCAATGAGCGAACATCAATCACCATCGTTCCTTTTTCCAAATCAGACTCTAAGATATATGTCTCGCTTTGTCCACCAGCAGTCAGAGCATGATCAATTCGTGTCTCTGGAAGAGTGATATCAAAACATTGTTCTCTTGTCTTTCCAAGGAATCCAAAGATACCTCCTTCGCGAACATCTTGACACTGTCTCTTATTAGAAGCTGGAATAGTAATGCTGGAATTACCATATACATAAACGCTTACATTGTAAGATCCTTCCTTTAATGCTACGTGAGCTTCATCAGGAAGAACAGCACTTCGCGTACTTTCACCTATAAAATGAATAACTGCAGTCGTTCCTGAAACCGTGCGTCCATCAACCTTGAGTTGCACTGCAACATCATGCTCTCGCTCCAGGATAACGTCCGCACTCGTCTCAATATTTGAAGAAAATAGTTGTCTCTTTTCTGCAAACCCTTCTGCTGAAACAAGCAAGTATCCGTTTGAACAAATTGGGACGGAAGTTGAAAGCGTACCATGACTCGTCTGTCCCAAATCACACACGCTATCGAAACATTGGTACTGAACAGTAGCATTAACAGGACCAAGTTCCTCGTCATAAACAGAAATGTCTGCATTACCTTGTTTAAACGAGCATACATCTGCTTGTGGCTCGATAGCAAGATCTGAAAGAGAGGCGTTTCGAGGGAAATTATTATCTACGATAACTGAAACAGGGAACTGGAAAATTTGTGAGCCATCGTATATTTGAAATAAGACCGGAAAACTTAAGTCATACACAAAGTGGTACGGGACGTAACAAAATCCAAGCGCGCCTAAACCTTCTTGATCTCCAATTGGTTCAGCCATCATAAGCTCTTGGGTTGCAGGAGTTATTTCGATTTTACTCGGCCAGTTAGGTGCATACAATGCTCTAACATCTGCACTTGAAGGCACATTGACGGCAAAGTATGCTTCTTTTCCACTCGCTGGTTTACCAAACGTAACATGTGCAAGATTAGCAGCAATCGCTGTTCGTAAATCATTGACCACATCCTGACTCTTCCATATAACGGGGCTACACTGCGTTGCAACACCATCGACAGGAGCGTACGATCTCAATGCATCAATAGTATAATTTTCTAAGAAAGCTTCATTTCGCTCTTTTGTATATATTGTTTGAGCAATTTTGTAAAACGTGCCAAATTTACTGTTCACGTCTGCTGAATAGTCTGATTTAGTTGCAGCAAGTTCTCCACGTGAAGCAGAGAGACGTGAAGTTACATCAACATGCACTCGTGTATCCTGCACACTTACACTCACCGAGGGTTTTCCAATAGTAAGATATGTCCCCTGAGCATAGAACGGACTAAAATCACATTGGTCTAGACTTGCCGCAATAAACGTACCCATATCTTTTTCAATCGAACTTCTTGTGGGAACATTTTCTTTTACAAGATTATTTCCTGAGAGATAATACCAATAAGGAATTGACAATCCAGAAAAACCAAGATGTGATGAAAAAGGAACATAATCACTGCCAGGAACATATACTCCTGTATCAATTCGTCCTCCCTGACTTCCGGCTATATCAATTGCATTACGTGTTGCTTGTTCAATACATGCTTGATAATTTTGAAAAACGGGTTGTAATTCAGCTGGCACATTTGCTCCGAAAAGTCTGTCTCTAAACACAAAAAAAACAGCAATCAAGCCTACAACAACAATGGCAATAACGACGAAAATACTCACCTGTGCCCTCTTTTGCAACATCCAAAAGTAGACGAAAGATACTATATAAGGTTTATTAAGCGCAGGGACGGGGACGTGAATCGTCAGGAAAATAATCCTCAATACGATATAATTTCGCAGGATCTTTCATTTTTATTCCTCTTGACTGATCTCTTTCCCACTCAGCGAATCTAATTGCAATTTCTGCATCTAAAACGGTAGCTTCTCCGGGATTATATGTTCGATTAATTCCCAGTTCCTGTACTAATGAGTTAAGTGAGTAATGTCTTCCAGCTATAAGCCGTTCCACTCCTGCACGAATAATTCTTTCACGTGGTGAATCAAACGATACCATACTGGCCCCACCCAGAATCGGACTGGGGTCTATCCCACGTCAAGGGATCGTTCTACCATTATACTATGGGGCCGTTCAAAATCAACCGTTTAAGGCTATAAAAAACCTTCGAGTTATATTTTTAAATAACTCTTTCTTATAGCGTATATGGGATTACTAGGGAAAAAGAAGCAACAGTATAAATTCTGCCCAGTTTGTGGGGCTCAGCTCAAAATTGAAGACGCCTACTGCATTAGATGTGGCTATTCCTTCGATGCTCGAAAGAAAAAAACACGCAAAGCCATCAAGTGGCGAAATATTCTTATTGTACTCCTGTTACTTGCTGCTGCTTACTTCGGCCTTAGATACTATAATGGTCAATCACTCATTCCATCTTCAATAGCAGATGCTCTTAATTTTGCATCTAATTCTTCTATAAAGTAGCTCTAGTCAAATAAAAAGCTTTAAAAACCACCTTTCCTCTGAGAAATTAACGTTAAGACCCGTGACCTCAAGGTCGGAATCGGCGAGCGTTCTTTTACCTTACTAGCATGAAAATACCAACACAGGTTAATAGATATTGCCCATATTGCAAGAAGCACACTAAGCAGGCAGTCTCAGTTGCAAAGCAAAAATCACGTTCATCAGCACATCCTATGTCCCGTTGGGGAACCTCTCGCGCAAAACTACGTGGTCAGCGCGTAGGATTCGGTAACCTTGGTCGTTTCTCTAAACCTCCGATTAAGAATTGGAAGCGTAAGTCTAAATCAACCAAGCGTCTGACAGTGATGTACACCTGCTCAGTTTGTAAAAAAGCCAAAGGTATTAAAAAAGGCATTCGCACGTCACGTTTAGAAATAGGAGAAAAAATAGCAAAATAAAATGGCAGTCGTAAAAGGAGCAAAAAAGAAATTCTTTGAAGTAAAAGTCCCACTTACTGCAAGTAAGGTTCATATCATCGGTTACTCTGCAGAAGAACTTGACGGAAGCATCATCAAGCTTGATCTCACACGAAGTTTGAGAGGAAAGAGTCTTGAATTAAAAGCTCGTGTTAAGAATGAGAACGGCTCGCTAGTCGGTACACCACTTAGTCTTGAAATAATTCCTTCCTATATTCGACGTATCTTCAGAAAGGGAGTTGACTATGTAGAAGATTCATTTGAAGCTCCTTGCAAAGACACGACATTACAGATAAAACCATTTTTACTAACAAGAAAACGAGTTTCAAGAGCGATAAGAAATGAAATCCGTCAGACTGCAAGAAAACATATTGAAGCTCACGTAAAAATCCGAACAGCAGAAGAAGTTCTCTCAGAAGTCACTTCAAATAAAATTCAGAAAGAGTTGTCCCTTAAGCTAAAAAAAATCTATCCACTTGCTCTCTGTGAAATTAGAAGTATAGCTATTGTTCAAAAGAAAGTCGTTCCTACCGCAGAAGCCAAGTAAAACGATACCTTTTTAACTCTGTTTTTTAATCCTTCAATACCGCCTCTGTAGCTCAGCGGTTAGAGCATCAGTTTTGTAAACTGAGGGTCGGGGGTTCAAATCCCTCCAGAGGCTTATTTTCATGAAAATGACCCAGTCATTCAACACAAAAAAGAATAAAGTTCCAAAATACATAAAAATTCTTGCGGTGATTATAGCGACCGTGATTGCCTTAATTATCCCCTCTTCTCTTATAACTGAAGCTCATGCAGAATTGATCTTGAATCTTTCCGTAACTCTAGTAGGATTTGGACTCTTAATTTATAGTTTGCCGAATCAAAAGAAAAATAAAGATCTATTTGTTAATTTCTGGGCAGTTTCGAGTTTCTCTCTAATCTCAATATTTTCCATGCTTATTTACGTCTCAACATTAACTAAGAATTTTTTCCGATTTGGAGTTTTTGGATTTATACTTTCTTTAATAGTGATACTATTGATACTACGGCATCATAAAAGTTAAAGTTTACTTTTTACTGCTTTGCCGACCTTAACAGCTTCATCTTTCATATTTTTTCCTAAACGCTTGATTTTATTCAACATATATCTCGCCCAAACAAATTCAGCAGCTAGCAACGTTAACCCAAGAATAATAAAAACTATTCCAGGTCCCGGGAGGACAAGCATGGCAATGCCTACGAACAAAACAATAAACCCTGCAATCATCACAACAAGTCGCTTAAACGATTTAAGACTAATATCCATGAGTATTAAGAGAGTAACAACATTAAAAACTTACGTAAGTCCAAATGAACTCGTAAAGTCTGTAATAAGACGGTATTGAGCAAGATATTTAAGACCTTTATCAGTTATCGCGTATCGCTTACCTTCTTTAGTCATTTTCTGTTCAATAAAGGATTTAGATATTAACTCTTGCAAATATTCTTCCATCATACTATGAGATAGATTAGACTTGTATAAAATATGAGTAGGTTTTATTTTACCGCTACGCTCGCGTATGACTTCGAGTATATCCCGTATAACCTCCAATCTGTTCCTTTTTTTCGTCATGGCCTAACTGTTTTAATAAGACTCGCGAGAATAAGCATGTATGCAATAAAGTGAAATGCGTGCCCTATTACGTAAGTAACGTGCTGAACGCTCGCAAAAGTGAAGTCTAGATTTCCTAAAAAGAGGAAGATAAATGCTAATAGCACGAGAAAAGTAGTCATCTTACCCGTTTGCTTATACTCTGCTACGTAATGGAAAATAACATAGAGTATTAGCAAAGAAGACGTAAAGTAGAAAGAAACAGCCTTATGGGCACTAAATATAAGAAGAATAAGAGGCAAACTTACAAAGAGAGAATACGCACGATACCCTTTTGTATTGAGCGTTGAATACGCAAGTGTAGCCCATCCTAAAAGAAGGAGAAGCATATGACCATACACTCCAACAAAACCGATCGCGGATAAATTATCTAGGCTGAGGGTTCTACTACTATCTGCTAAACGTGAAACAATAAAATAATTGACTCCTGCCCAAAGAAAGTAAGAAAGAGATATTGAAATGAAAGCTAGACCAAAGACTTTACATCCACGTTCCGCACTTAATTTGAAGATATAAAGCGAGTAAAGAGCAACACCAAGCGTAACAAGAGCGAACAATAATTCAAGAGCGATATCATATCCAAAGAACCAATGCGGAATAAAATATAGTTGGGACATAATATCAATAAGAGAAACTCCTTTTAAAGCTTATGAAAAAGCCTTCTAGATTTTTGTTTAACAAGTGATTAATAAACGGATATCTAAGATAGTTTGTCATGGAGGTGTATACATGCAACTGAACCCGCGCCCGACAGGGCGCGTTTCATATTCCCCATAAGGGAAACGTCACTAACCCCGAGAGAGCGCACGCGCAGGCCTTGTCCTCAACTGCGCTCTCTTCTACTCATCAACAAATTGAGCTTTTGAATCTGAAACTAAAATAGATGCGATTTCATTGTCAAGGTTAACAAGCACACCTTTATCAAATGGGCCCACAGCGTTGCCAGTCATATCGACAAACTGTGTGATTGGCTGTGTAACGAGCACCATTCTTTGAGAAGGTTTAGCAATAGCCCCACCATTGAGAAAGAAATGAAGCTCTTTATCTGCATCCTCGACATTGCTTACTAATCTCTCAAACAAACTATGCTCGTAAGGCAACATAGTTCCAAAATCACGCTTCATAATCCCCGTTTCAGATGCTACAAAAACAAGATTGAGGATCTTGCGCTTTCGTATTCGCATTAATTCCCGAAAAATGGAAAGAGAATTTTCAAATTGCTTTTTAGTACGAAGCGATGACTCGGAAAATGAATCTGTCAAATTAGCAAGTTCTTTACGTTTATCTTGAAGGAAATCAGTTATCTCAGTAAGAAAGTTTTTGGAAAGTGGTTGTAATTGATCACCATATTTTTCTTTTCTGAGAAGCTCGTATAATTCGTTATAATCTATCATGTATCTTTCGTTCTAATCCAATTTATAATCATTATGCTACTACGCAAAAAAGGTTTTTTCAAGCAACTTGCGACCAATCAGTTTCTTACCACGCATTCCTTGTTCTTCAGTAAATCTTTGTTGATCTTTCTGTTTCTCTCCAGTATAGTGCAGAACAGGGACAGGCTTATCAGTATGTGCTTTCAAACGACACGAAGTCGTGTGATCTGCTGTAACAATAAGCTGCGCAGGGTGTTTCTTTAAAAACGTGTTCAAGAAAGCGAACAACTTACGATCAAGAAGTTCAATCATAGATATTTTCTCAAGGGGTTTATTATCATGCCCTGGAATATCCGTCTCTTTTATATGGATTAAGAAATAATCATACTTATCATGGTACTTCTTGAGCATTCGTACCGATCGTTTGATAGCTTTGTTGAGACCGACATATAAATTAGCATATACGTCGATTCCTTTCATTGGAGGATAATCAAACGTATAAGGAGTCATTTTAGCAGCACGCGCAATCCCAATTTCAAGAGGCGTATAAACGAGACCCATCCATTTTCCTTTAAGTTTCTTCAGTTGAGGAGGTTCATTGCCGGGGTCACGGCAAAGGACAAAATTAGCCGAATATAATCCTCTCTTGGCACGAGAAATATTTAACGGGTGTTTATCAAGTATTTCGTGGCTCTGACGAACAAAGGAGTTTACAAGTTCTGAAGCGACTCGTGCTTCATCGTCATCATCAAGAGGCTGTGAAAATCTTACTTTCCCGCCAGATGATACAACTCCCTTGCCATAGTCGGGATCTACGTTAGTAATGTTATCAGAAAATCCTCCTCTAAAAACAAGCACGCCTCTGTGATGCAGAGTAGGATGAAAAGAGAAAGGATAATGTAACTTAACATTCTTATTGATGGCGTCTGCAAGTATCTGTGCTTCCTTTGTACTAAGTGTCCTTCCGGCACGCCTATCAAGCAAAGCTAAGTTAGAAATGCCTTCAACAGTTGCAAAATTAGTTCTGAAGACAAGATCACCATGAGATATCTTAAGTCCTGCTCCTGCCGCTTCCAAAGGCCCTCGTTCAGCAGCATCGGGTTCATAGCCTAACAAAGAAAGGAGTGCGCTAGATGACTGCGGAGCAACACCTTCCCGTACGACAACACAATGGTCTACCCTCCCGCCGGTAGCAAGTGTATCAAGATGCGGCGTTTTAGCGGCTTGTAAAGGAGTTATCATACCCAAGCTCTGTACAGGCTCGTCAGCAACACCATCCAGAACAATAAAGACCCCTTTCATATCCTCAAAAAACTCTTCTGGCTTATAAAGATTATGAAGGTTAAACAATAATAATTTAAACAGCCATCATTTCCCATAATCATGTTCGAATCCCTTAAGAAAAAACTCAAATCATGGCTCGGTCCTGAAGAAAAAAAGGACAGAACTTCAAAGTCAAAGAAGAAAGAGTCAAAAAAGACTCCTAAAAAGGAGAAAAAAATAAAGGAAAAGAAAGCATCTACGAGTAAGACTCAGACTGCCGAAGCAAAAAACGTTGCTCTTGAAAATGAATCTAAAAAAGTAGAAGAAACTATTCTAGAATCGAGCGAGACGGAAGAAAAAAAGGAAGGATTCTTCTCTCGTTTCAGCAAAAAAATATCTTCAACGAAGATAACAAAAGAAAACGTTGAGGAGATATTCACTGAACTCGAGATTATCTTACTTGAAAATAACGTTGCTCTTGAAGTAGTAGATAAAATAAAAGAAAATCTTATGGAAAAATTGGTAGGAACTGACACTAAAAAAGGCGACCTTGAAAAAACGATTCTCAAAGCACTCAACGAATCAATAGAAGGGGTTTTACACGAGCCAGATGACCTTCTCAAATTAATACATGCAAAAAAAGAACCATTTGTCATCGTCTTTTTTGGCATTAACGGAGCAGGTAAAACAACATCTCTTGCAAAACTCGCATATTACTTAAAAAAGAACAAAATATCTTCCGTAATCGCCGCAGGAGACACATTCCGGGCAGCATCTATAGAACAGCTCGAAAAACATGGGCAAAAACTCGACATTAAAGTAATAAAGCACGAGTATGGTTCAGACCCAACTTCGGTAGCTTTCGATGCTAAAAAATACGCAGAAAAAAACAATATCGATGTAGTCCTAATAGATACCGCAGGTCGTATGTATACAAAAGAAAACTTAATAAAAGAAATGGAAAAAATCATACGTGTTATCAAACCGGATCTAAAATTTTTCGTAGGAGAATCAATTACCGGTAATGACGCCACCGAACAAGCTCGTACATTCAATGAAGCAATAGGAATTGATGGAATAATTCTTACCAAAGCAGATGTAGATGACAAAGGCGGCACAGCTCTCTCCGTCTCGCACGTTACAGGAAAACCAATTTTCTTCCTAGGTCAGGGTCAAACATACGATGATCTCAAGCCGTTCAAGAAATCAGACATTCTAAAGCATCTTGGTCTCGAATAATATTTATAGTATAAAGCTTATTAAAAAACATGTTAGAAACAGCATCACTTACTATTGATCTAAAAAAAGCACGAATAACGCTAGAGTTTCTCGCAGGAAGAGTAGAGGAATGTAAAAAAAGTGGTGCGCATCTAGGTTATCAGATGAAGATGGGTCCTGCAAGTGGAAAGTATAATCCTCGAGATACCTACCAATGCAGTCATTGTGAACTAATATACGAGGCGTTTACTTCTAATGGGCGACCAATAATGCCTGAAGCATAACCACAACTTTATTAACGCTCAAAAAGCTCTCTGTTCTATGCTAGAAAAGCTATCAGGAATATTAAAGAAAACAACTGACAAGATAGCGAATGCCATCTTTCTTGATAAAACGCTAGTTGATTCCATTGTTAAAGACCTTCAACGAGCACTTATCGAAGCAGACGTTAACGTAAAGCTAGTTTTACAATTATCTGAAAAAATAAAGAAAGAGGCATTTGATGAGCGCATTAAAGGCATAGAGAAAAAGGAACATATCATCAAACTACTTCATGACGAGCTTAAAAAAATTCTCGGAAAAGAAAGAACCGTCACGCTAGCAAAGAAGAATGTATTTATGATGCTTGGTCTATACGGCGCAGGTAAAACAACCACAATAGGCAAGCTTGCTCTTTATTATAGCAAGCGAGGTGCGAAAGTATGTGCTATCGGACTTGATGTCCACCGTCCCGCTGCATCAGAACAACTCAAACAAGTATGTGACAAATTAAACATTCCTGCATTTATCGATACAACTGAAAAAAACCCTATTAAGATATGGAAGAAATATGCGAAAGAACTTGACAAATATACGCTGGTACTTGTAGATACTGCTGGACGTGACGCTCTAGAAGCCGAGCTTGTAAAAGAGATCAAAGCGATAGCCAAAGAAGCAAAACCTACTGAAACGTTTCTTGTAATGCCTGCAGACGTAGGCCAGACAGCAAAGAAACAGGCTTCAACGTTTAAAGAAGCAGTCAACATAACGGGCGTCATTGTAACACGTATGGACTCTACCGCAAAAGCAGGCGGTGCGCTAACAGCTTGTGCAGAAATTAACGTTCCGGTAGTATTCATTGGCACGGGTGAAAAATCGCATGAACTAGAACATTTCGATCCTGAGTCGTTTCTCTCACGTCTTCTAGGAATGGGTGACTTAAAATCGTTGATGGAAAAGATTGAATCTGTCACAAACCAAAAAGCGCTTGAACAAACCAAAAAAAATCTAGAAGAGGGCAAGTTCACGCTCAAAGATCTCCAAACACAACTGGAAACGATGGAAAACGTAGGCTCGTTCGACAAAATAATGGGCATGATCCCAGGTTTAGGCAAGGCGCAAGTGCCTACTGAAGCACTTGCCAAACAACAAGATCAGGTCAAACGATGGAAACATGCAATAAATTCTATGACGAAGGAAGAAGTTGAAAATCCGGAAATACTTGAAAAGCAAACTTCACGCATGCAACGAATAGCCAAAGGCTCAGGCACTACTACCTCCGAAATCCGTTCACTGATAAAACAATACCGTTTACTCAAAGAAATGATGTCTTCGGGTAAATCACTCGAAACAGGCAATCTCGATCAAAAAACGATGATGAAACTTGCAAAGAAGTTCGGTCGTAAAATGAGGATGTAATATGAAAAACCTTGAAGAGGCAGTACGTTTTCCAAAAGATGATTCTGATGATACTCCTGCACAATATAGATATTTTATTAAAAGGGAACAAGACCTTGACAGAGACTACAAAAGTGGTGCACAAATAAGCCATCAGAGTTCAAACAATATGCCAAAAAATGTCCTAGGAATGTATTATCCTGGACAACATAGCACAACATTAACTCATTGGGATTACATCGATACGCGAAATTACAGCTTCGTTAAAGCTCATGAATCAGCGCACGCTCGTGGAGTCTATGATGAAGTTAAGGCTGATGCAATTGCTGCTGCCGAAACGGGATACATACTACGTCCGGAGTTAATTCTTGGACCTATAAAGAGAGTCGCATGAGCATTCAAATAATCGCTCAAGGGGCTGAGGCAATAATAAAAAAGAAAGGTGCATCTATCATAAAGGAACGTGTGAAAAAAGGGTATCGTCATGACCAACTTGACGAAAAACTCCGCAAACTTCGGACAAGACAGGAAGCCAAATTAATAGAAAAAGTAAATCAAATAATTCCATCCCCAAAGTTAATAAAAATAAGCGAATCGAGCAAAACACTAGAGATGGAGTATCTCAAGGGGGAAAAACTAGCAAGTTCGTTGGATTCAATGAAAAACAAAAATAAAATAGGAAAGATTATTGGAAATAGTATAGCTAAAATTCACGACGCAGATATAATTCATGGAGATTTAACAACTTCAAATATGATTTCAAAGTTAAACAAAGTCTTCTTCATTGACTTTGGATTAGGTTTTCACTCTTCTAATATTGAGGACAAGGCAGTAGATCTTCATGTATTGAAAGAAGCACTTGAGGCCCGCCATCCAAAATCATATGATATTGTCTGGAAAGCAATAGAAAAAGGGTATAACACATCGCATAATGCTTCACAGGTGTTAAAGCAGCTTGAAAAAGTAGAGCGCCGCGGCCGGTATAAATCACAATATTAATCTTTCTTAAACCCTAAACGAGAACCATAACGCGTTTCTAAAGTTTTCATAACAGTCTTATCTATCTCCCGCGCCACTTCATAAGGAATACTAATTATCCCTCTTTCAACAAATGCGCCAACTGGACGAGGATAAGAAGAAATTTCATGTCTTTCGATGAGCCAGTGATAAAAATGAGACTCGACCTGAGAAGGAGGTATAAACGAAAAAGCTCTTACTCCTGGACTCGCAGTCGGATGGGATTCTCGAGGCATATAGACCAGAGAAGCATCAGACTTAGATCCGTCAATGGCGCGAAAGCAATTTTCCAACTTGGTTACTTGAGTACCCTCTCGATCAAGCGAAGTCACATCAAATGGCACAACCATAAATCCGGTAGAATCATATGCCATTTTATCTGCATAAATTCTTCCAGGCATTCGCTCATCATTCAAAGGAGCTAAATGTAGATGACCTGTTTTTGCACTGAAAGCTCTAAGAGGATGTCCCCTATGCACTTTAAGAAAATGTAAAGCGGGGACATACATAGATTCCTTAAACGGATTAAGAGGGGAATCGCCGCTCAGAAAACTAAAACTATTAAAACTGCTTTGAACCATCACAAACCCATCTTTAACAATAGTAGAATCCACAAGTTCTGGATGACGTGTGCTTTTAACCCACATAAAAATGAAGAAAGAAAGAAGATTAAAAAGATATGGGGAATGTAAAGTATATATCTATTTTAGAAAAAGCATAACCTTTAAAACCGATATTTTGTTGCTTAAAGCATAGCCCTGTAGTATAGTGGTCAAGTATGATGGCCTTTGGCGCCGTAGACCCAGGTTCGAATCCTGGCAGGGCTAGTAATAATCATCAGTAAAACAGCATTCTTCAACAAATTCCGGATCTAATCCTAAAGAAAAAAGATTTGCATGTGTCAACCCGAGACAGGCTTCTAAATTGCCATGTGATTCACTTCCTACTACAAACCCGCCTGCAAGAAGAACGTGCGGCCCGCGCTCTCCAATTAGGTTAGCCATAGTTCGATAGTTTGCACGTGAAGGTAAAGAAGTTAAGTCATGAGTAGGAACAATATATCTTCCACGTTTTTCAGAAAATGTACGTAGTCTATGGAAACTCTCGTTTAAAACTGACTCTTCTTCTAGCAAAAAGACATTTCCTTTATAAGTTTCCAAAAGACGATTGATATTTGCTAAATACGGGCTTGGGCTAAAAGGCAAACCTTTTCCAGTTTGAGCATCATATATAATATACTTAGGTTGAGATCGTGTGCCCAAGCGATGCCATGGATGTACTGCTACAAGCGTTGGCGCTTCCGGCTTTTCAAGAATGCCGTCCAGTCTGAAAATGCCTTTTTCTACTTGATGCATTGGAAGCCAAAAAGGTAGTCCTTTTAAAGCTTTTTGAGAACCACAACCCTTTTAAACCGTCCAATTCATTTCTTGACACATGGCAGAATCAAAGTCAAGTTGGGTAACTGCAAAGCCTGCAGAGATACGGACTAAAATAGTTGAACTAGCAAAGCAGGGTATGCCTCCTGAAAAGATAGGTCTTGTACTTAGAGATCAGCATGGAATACCTAAGGCTAAATTACTTGGATTAAAAATAGGTAAAATCCTAAAGGAAGAGAAGCTTTGGAACGATTATGAAAAGGCTAATCTTGAAAAGGGTATAGAGAACCTTACTAAGCACACAGGAAAGAATATTCACGATTATAAGGCGATTAGGGTTTTGGTAAAGAAATCCGCTCACCTTGTTAAGATTTCAAAAAAGAGATAATTATTTATGGGATTAATGCAGGAACGAATAAAGCAAGCTATAGCTCAGATTGACGAACTATCTCAATCAAAGAGCCTTTACGTGGTAAGCCATCACGACACAGATGGAATAACTTCCGCAGCTATTTTTTCACGAGCACTTAATAGATGGAACAAACGATTCTCAATGCAGATTGTTAAATCACTCGATAAAGAATTTATTGATAAACTCCCAGAAAGCCACGTACTTATTTTTCTTGATCTCGCTTCAGGAAGTCTTAATTATCTTGCTGAGAAGAAGACACAAGTATTCATTTTTGATCATCACGAAATCGCCCAAGAAATTCCAGCAAACGTTACTCTAATCAATCCATTGCTATTTAATGAAGAACCCTGTTCCGGAGCAGCATTAGCTTATTTATTTGCGCGTGAATTATCCTCGAACAATACTGATCTTGCCAACCTAGCAATAGTCGGCATGATTGGAGACATGTTAGACTACAGCATAAGCAAGCAATATGATAATATTCTAAAGGAGGCAGGAGTTACCGTTAAGAAAGGTCTCTTGCTCTATCCTTCAACACGTCCTCTTGATAAAGCTCTTGAATATTCTACAGGACTATATATTCCAGGAGTCACCGGCTCCTTCAAAGGAGTTTACGAGTTATTACGCGATGCTGGCGTACCTCGCGGACCGAGCGGATATAAAAGTCTTGCAGAGCTTTCAGATGAAGAAATGTCCCGACTCGTAACTGCTGTCATGCTAAGACGTATTGGTGAAAACGACAGTGCAGATATTATTGGTAATATCTATTTGATCAAACTTTTCAATAAATTGGAGGACGCACGTGAATTATCAGCATTGATAAACGCATGTAGTCGAATGGGTTATCCTGAAGCGGCACTAGGATTCTGTTTAGGAAACAAAGACTCAAAAAAAGAATCAGAAAAAATATATGCTATGTATCGACAAAGCATTGCTGCGGCTCTAAAGTATATTTCAGAAAGCGATAAAATAATTGGCAAGAATTACACAATTATAAACGCCCAAGATAAGATAAAAGACACCATAATCGGAACTGCAGCATCAATAGTATCCTTCTCCCCTCTCTATCCAGTAGGCACAATTATCATAGCAATGGCCTACGATCAAGACAAAATAAAAATTTCTGCTCGCCTTGCAGGCAGAAAGGGGAGAAATGTTCGTGAAATACTTACAAAAGTTGTCGTTCCCCTTGCTGGAGAGGTTGGAGGTCATCCTAACGCTGCTGGCGGGCTCATTGCAAAAGACAAAGAAGCTATATTTATAGAAGAAATAAAAAAAGTGCTCGATATTGAGCTGATAAAGGTTTAAAAACGCAACAAATCCTAATCTTATATGATGTCAAGCAAATTTCTTCGTGTCCGATGTCCTCGATGTAACCATCTACAAGTCATATTTGGAAAAGCATCTACTCGTGTAAAGTGTCAAGAATGTAATGCTGAACTAGTAACCACTCGCGGAGGCAAGGCTAAAATAAAGGCCCAGGTGAAGGAGATTCTATGAAATACAAAGAAGATGACATTGTTCTTTGCACTGTAAAAAACGTTGAAGGCACAACCGTTTTCTTAGAACTTGAAGAAGGCGGACTCGGAAATATGACTCTTTCAGAGGTGGCTCCAGGAAGAATTAGAAATATTCGTGAGTTTATTGCACCTAATAAGAAAGTAGTGTGTAAAGTTCTAAGAGTACACGGAAACCATGTCGAATTAAGCCTTAGAAGAGTAACTGCGAAAGAACGCGAAGGAGCTCTTGAGCACTATAAAAAAGAACGCACATTCGTCGCTATGCTTAAGCCAATTCTTAAGGAAAAGCTTGAGGAAACACTTGGAAAAATTAAGGAAAAATACGAGCTCGCAGAACTTATGGATCTAGCTCGAGAAAATCCAAAGGTAATGGAAAAATTTGTCAATAAAGAAAATATGGTAATTCTTGAGAAAATATTTGCAGAGAAGAAAGAAAAGGAAAAGGAAGTTAAAAAAACAATTTTTATAAAATCAATGAGTGAATCAGGGCTCCAGGATATACAAAACGTCCTTTCTACTACCGAGGCACATATACACTATTTAGGCTCATCGCGATTCTCGATAAGCGTGAAGAATGCTGATTTCAAGAAAGCGAATACTCAGCTTGACGCACTCATCAAGACAATGGCTGAAAAAGCCAAGAAACTCAAAATTGAGTTTGAAATTAAATGAAATTGCGTAAATGTCCTGTAAACCACTATACTCTAAAAGAATTATGTCCTATATGCAATAAGGCTACCATTGAGGCACATTATAAATATATCAAGGCTAAAAATCAAAAAGGAATATCTTCTTCGTAAAATGGCCTTCGCGAACGGGTAGTCTCTATTTCGGCCCGTGCTTTTTCTATTTCAATATGTTCTAAAATAAGTTTAACTGCATCTCGTTTCTTAACACGATCACATGATGAAAAAGAAAAATGATACACATGAAACATATGTCCTGTAGAAGTCTTATGTTTTTCAACAGGTTTTAGACCTTCTGTAACTATTGACTTAATCATTCCCTGAATATCTGTTCTTTTTGGCAAAGATATATTGTTGAAAGCTGAATGTCCTTGCTGAGAAGAAATAATCGATTCGTTTACTGTACGTTCAAGTTCATTTATAGCTTGTCCACGATCCGATCCGGTCCCTATAAGATTAAATTCGCAACAATAACAAACGTACGTCTCCATTTCGGGATCGTGATATCCTACGACGTTCAGGACAGCCATAGAAATGCATCTCCGTCTCAATTATAAATATATAGTTAGAAGAGTTTCTTCTGTTGTTCAGAAGAAGTATCCCTCTTATTCACAGAAACTGATGAATCTTCCACATGTTCCCCTTTCGTCAATTGCTTAACAACTTCCATATCCTTATCCCACTCTCCGATAAGTGCACGATTGTAAATAATTGCAGCTGGATGAAATAGAGGAATTAGTTTTATATTCAAATCCTCGAAAATAATGTCGAAAGGTCTTCCATGAACTTTAGTTATTCCTGGTTGATCATCCATTTTATCAACCACTCCTCCTGCAAGGAAAAATTTAGTAGCATAATTCCCTAAAGAACAAATTACTTCTGGCTTCATCTCACGTATTTGTTTTTTAAGCCAGGGAGTATGTGCTCGTATTTCATCGGGCAAAGGAGATCTATTTTCAGGAGGCCTACATTTCAATATATTAGTCACATAAATATCCTTCAGGCTCAGACCTACCTCCGCAAGAAGTTTATCTAAGTTCTTTCCTGCAGCACCTACAAAAGGTAATCCTTGCTCATCTTCATTCTTGCCTGGTGCCTCTCCAACAAACAAAATCTTTGCGTGTTCATTGCCTTTACCAATAACAACATTCTTACATAATTTGCAAATTTCCGTGTTTTTAGCAAGCTCAATCTCATCCATAAGCCTGGACCACAGCAATCTTTAAAAAAACATCTGTGAATTAAGTGTATGGTTAAAGAACGTACACTTATTCTAATTAAACCGGATGGCGTTGTCCGTTCAATAGTTGGGGAAATAATCACTCGATTCGAGAGAACCGGTCTTAAAATAATTGCAATGAAAATGGCCTGGGCTGATGAAAAGCTTGCAAGACAACACTATATCCTTGAAGAGCAGTGGGCAAAAAACGTATACGACAAAACAAAAGCAGGATATGACAAAGAGAACAAACCATTTCCCTATAAAAACCATATGGAACTTGGAGAGAAAATTCAGAGTTGGAACGCTAAGTTTCTCCAAGAAGGTCCTGTTATCGCACTTATTCTTGAAGGACCTCATGCGATAGAAATAGTTCGTAAAATGGTTGGGTCAACAGAGCCTCGACAAGCAACCCCTGGAACTATTCGAGGTGACTACGCAATGATAGAATCGTATGCTCTTGCAGACAGCAAGACACGCGTCCTTCGTAATCTTGCACACGCATCAGACTCAAAAGAAACTGCTGAGCGAGAAATCGCGGTCTGGTTCACAAAGCAAGAAATCCATTCGTACACAAAGGATTTGGACAAACACCTTTAGCCGTGACAAAATCAAAAGAGGGAAAGAGAGAATTAATCGAAATAGTAGCAAGAGAGCCCTCTAACGCCTCCCAATTATCAAGAAATTTTGTTGAATCCGTTAGGCCCGTATTAAACAATCCTGAAATTATACGTAAACTTCAAAGAGCCGCTAAAGAAAGACCAGGGGTAGTGAATGAAATTACCATGTCTGCATACAGCCATGCCAGAAGACTAGGTTTTGAGGGAGATGATAAAGAAAGATGGGTTGCCGAGTATGTGTGTAATCGATACTATGCGGGCGCAGGTAATCAATAAGGTCTAAAAACCCCTATTTCCCCTCATTCTCAAGCCCCCATAGTTTATCGGATAGAATGCAACCTTGCGGAGGTTGAGAGCGAGGTTCAATTCCTCGTGGGGGCGTCACATATGAGCTCAGAACATAGAAGAAGAATACCTTTTGATCAATTAGCTATCTCCATATGTATTCCTGATGCCTTAGTTAACAAAAAAGAATCTACGAAAAATAGCTTAAGGTTCAATGATCCTAAATCTTTCGGCGTAGACCTTGAAGATTATTTAACAGAAAGAAGAGAAATGACTTTTAGAGACCCGACAGACTATAATGAATTTAGAATGTTTATTAGTAGGTATTCTCATATTTACAGGAAGCCGGACGGAGAAATTTTAATCGGTTTAAGTGATCGACAAATCGATAACGTAATTAAAGAATTAAGATCTAGAGTAACGAGAGAAGAAGATTAAACAATGAAAAAATACTGGTTCAAAGCAAAGACATACGGTTGGGGATGGTATCCTGCTACTTGGCAAGGTTGGCTTGTTTTATTAGGTTGGATAGGCCTTGTATTTCTTAATTTCCTTAGAATAGACAAAGCACAGCATTCAGTCAGTGATTCCCTCATTAATTTTATACCTCAGACACTTATTTTTACAATTATACTTATTACCATTTGTTGGATGACTGGAGAACGTCCACGCTGGCGATGGGGAAAATAAAAAACGTATTAGAAGAGATACCAAGTATAGGTCCTTCAATTGCTCGAGATCTCAACAAAATAGGTATTTTCTCGGTTAAAGACCTCAAAGGAAAAAATCCTGAAAAACTATATGCGGCTTTATGCAGTATTAAGAAATCAAAAATAGACCCCTGTGTACTTTATACATTCCGTTGCGCAGTATATTACGCTTCACAGAAAGATCACGATCCTGACAAGTTAAAATGGTGGAACTGGAAAAATCACGTAAGCGTTCCTTGAAAAAGAATTAATTCATTCTCTCTAGCAAAATGATTAACATATTTGACAAAAGATCGCATACCTTTGGGAACTTTTAACAGTACAAAACTGTTGTTTTGTACATTGAAAATTAAAGGCTCTCGATCATCTCCAAAAGTAAAAATTGTTTGTCCTCCCCATGAGAAATCCCACTTAGGCGCGAGCATATAGAAAAAAACAAGTCGCTCCCCCTCATCGAGTTCATCGTGTAATAGAGTAAAAGAACGATGATTGAATTTACATGCTGAAATATTGCTCTTTGTAACTTTAATGCCGCTTATTTCTCGAATAAATGTCAGAAACTCTTTAGATGAAAAGATATCTAAATTATTGCCAATCGTCAAGTCGTTATATCGACATTCGTGAGGGATATATCGTTCTTTCCCTTTATCAGAGATAGTTTTCCTTCGTAACTCTTCTGAAGAAGTTTTAATAAGAAAATCAGAAAGCAACAGCACAGACGGCTTTGAAGCTTTGAAAGAGGATTTCATTTGATCTTTCACAGCCTCATAATTATAAAGTGAGTTGACTGAATTTGTAAAATCCTTCAATGTAGCCAGCCCCCAATAGCATATCTATCCTTATCCGAACAGTTCTCCTCGACAGAGTGAAAACTTAAATCACTCACTTCAAAAACGAGCAAACTGTTCCATGCGGGTATGTAAGCCTTAGCTTCTGTATGAGGCTTTCCATTTTTATTATTGAAAAGAACAAAACGCGCTCCGTCCTTTTGAGTAAACTCCTTTGATAGATAAAGTATGTAAGCGATTTTTCTGTCTTCTACTTGATCATCATGACACAAAAGATAATCTCCTCCTTTGTAGAGACTGCCGGCAAGATCCAAAGCTCCCTTCTTGACAGTAATTCCAGTAAGATCCTGCATGAAATTAGAAAACTCAGAAGACGCTGCGAATAAATAAAATTGTTTCAGCACATCGTTTTGAACACTATCAAAATCTTTAGTTTGATTAAATGAAAATAAGTCGCTCTCCTTATGCTCAAATTTTTCTTTGCGAAGTGCTTTAAGCAGCTCTTCCGCTTTTTCCTCCTGTAAGAAATTAGGAACCACCACGTGCGGAAAGGGTTGCCCTTTAGAAAAAGATCCATTGAAGTTTCTTAATGAATTATCTATATTAGAAGAAATCCATGAGGAAAGTATACCCATTGCAAGTAAGCTTGAAAAGAGAATTTAAATCTTATTATTCTGCGCCTTCGTCTCGAACGCCTGCAATCGTAACAAAAAACTGAGCCTCGTTGTCCGGCAAATTAGGAGAGTCAATCATCTTAGCAACACGAGATCCTGCTTTACCTCTACGAAGATACATACGGTATGTCGAACTATGTGCGAGAATATGTCCTCCGATAGGGGTTGTAGGATCCCCAAACATCATCCCAGGGTTAGCCATTACTTGATTAGTAACATAAACCACAAGATTGTGCTGTTCAGCGAGTTTCATTAAATTGTGTAAATACTTGTTAAGCTTCTGCTGTCTATCTGCAAGTTGCCCTCTACCAGAAAACTCCGCTCGGAAATGTGCAGTAAGTGAGTCAACAATTACAAGTTTGATAGGCTCGCCACTCTTTATCATTTCTCCGATTTTATCAAGCAATAATATCTGATGATCTGAATTGAATGCTCGTGCAACAAGAATATTCTTAAGGACTTTTTCAGGATTTGCCCCAACGCCTTCTGCAATTTGCTTGATACGTTCAGGTCTAAATGTTCCTTCAGTGTCTATAAAGACAGTCTTCCCATTCGAACCGCCTTGTTCAGGAGGCAACTGCACATTAACCGCTAGAGTTAACCCAAGTTGTGTCTTTCCACTTCCAAAAGCACCGTATGCCTCTGTAATCGCTCTAGACTCCACACCTTTTCCTCCCAGAAGACCATCTAAACTCTTAGAACCAGTAGTAATATACACCACGTCCAAACGACGCTTTTCAAATTCAGTACCGTCTATAAATCCAAGATTCATCATACTACGTGCTGCCTGAATTGCCTTTCGAGCAACCCCTTCTCCTACACCAGCAAGATCAGCGAGTGTACTCGGACTCATAACTGCCAGACCCATCAAGTCGTATACTCCTGCTGCTTCAAGCTTTGCAGCAATGCCTGGCCCTATTCCCGGAATATCTGTTAATTGATGTTCTTTTTCAACCTGAGAAGTCTCTTCTTTTTCTCCACCTTTTGCCATCATCGGTTTCGTGCTAGAAACTATATAAACATTATACTAACTCAAATATACACATCATACTGCGTGTAGCACGACGAGAACACCATCGGCTATACAGAATCCAATGAATAGAACATCTTCAAAGGCGCTGCCTACACGAAGCATCCCTGAGGAACTTTTCTTGAATGGCCAAAAAGGTCGTATCCCATCCACAGTAAAGGCATCCGCAAATAAATGAAGCCCGTACCCTAAGAAGAAAGGAAGTGCAAGAATAGGAAAGTACCATGCAAAAAACAAAGATACTGCAAGGCAAAAAGTGAAACTGTGAAAGAAACCTCTATGTTTAGTAAAGAACTGAATAGGTCTAAAAATAGTTTTTTTACCTATGACTGAAAAAGCAGTATCTAAATCAGGCAGGATGCTTGAAAACAAAACAACTATGATGAAAGTGATTCCATACGTTATTCTATCCAATAAGAGCAATGATGCGAAAAAACCAATCGCTAAATGGGTTTTAGTAAGCATTTCTTTGAAAGATAAAATAAGTATATAGAGTTACGCTTCTTTCTCAAGCTGTTTGATGAGTCTGTCAGCATTAATTTCTTCTATACTTTCAATACTCATTTCAAGCTTGTTAAAGTACGTGTTATTTCTATAAGATCCCACGAAAAATCGTTCCTCACCAAGAAATGCACCTTTCCGCTGCACAAATGTTTCAAGTGAAAAAAGTTCTTCCTCAGAAATACCTAATTGTGCTGCTTGATCTGTTCCAAACACTGCGCGTATCGTTTCAGTTCCGTCGTCAAGCACTACATTTAGTAATGCTCGTTTTTTACTAGGATCTTTCTTGTCATCAAAGTATTTAGGATCAAACATCTGCATAATTACCGCTCGTATTCGAACTTTCTGTCCAGCCTGTGCATCCTTCAAAGTACTGTCTCCGAAAGAAGCGCTCGTTTTTACATCTGAGATCTTCTGTTTACTTGATTTAATATCTGAAAATGCGCTCAAATGTAGTTCTCCATTGCGAACGCTTGCGTTAACAATCTCAAATACCATCCCCTCAGCAAGCTTGCCTGATTCAACAAGATCAATGTGATGCGTGTCCCACAGAACGACACGCACATTAGATGTTTCATCCCCTAATAGAAAACTGGCAATCTTACCTTCCTTCCCATTCTTATTATATGAACGAATGGGAAAAATACGTGTCACAGATCCAATAACATGCGCGCGCTTCATTCCCTCCATAAGTTGAGCAACTTTCATAAGCTCGTTATCAAATGATATGCCTAACTCTGCAGCAATAATCTGTGCAGCTCCTTCTTTAGATATTAGACCAGATAATTTCGCTCGTTTAGCTTCAATCTTTCTTTCCACATCCTCTTTAGGAATACTAGCTGAACTTGAAATTCGTTCAATCAGCTGCATATAATTATCCATCACAATTCTCCGCGTCTCCTCTTTAAAAGCATTATGCAACCACGTAACAACATTTAAAAAACATCCAATCTGAAACAAAGTATGAGCGCAACAGCAATCATTGTGATTAAAATAATGCCTGATTCACCTCAAGCACCTCTTAAAGAGATTAAAGCCTCTGTACAGGCGTTTATTGAGAAAAATGGAGGCAAAGGTACCACATTAGAAGAGCAAGAAGTAGCCTTTGGTCTTAAAGCGATTATACTAAAATCGGCAGTTCCTGAAGAAAAAGGGAGTGACTTCTTTGAGAGCGGAATTACGCAAATAGCGCATGTTTCTTCAGTAACTATAGAAGATTATCGACGCGCATTCGGATAAATATATAAAACTCTTTTCTTTCGAACTTATATGCTATCAGCTGAAGAAATCCAGGAGCTTAAAGATCAGCTTTCAGAACAAATTCAACACCTTCCTCCTGATAAAAAAGCCGCTGCTCAAGCACAAATTGACAATATGTCTTCTCAGGCACTGGAGACTATGCTTAATCAGCAATCATCTAAGAAACCTCAAGAGATATTAAGAAGTATTGTGAATGGTGAAATACCTTCTAAAAAAATAAACGAAAACAAAGATGCAATTGCTGTACTTGAAATTAAACCATTAAGCAAAGCACATGTCCTCATAATTCCTAAAAAAAAGGTTACAGGTGAAATGCCTAAACCTATAGTTACATTCGCCAAAAAAGTAGCGAAGAAGATAACTTCCAAATATAAGCCGCTAGGTATCGAAATTATACAAGAAACTAAATTCAATGAACAAGTCATAAACGTAATTCCATATTATAAAGAAAAGCTCACCTTGCAGTCGCCGCGTTACGATGCAAAAGAAATCGAGCTTGAGGAAGTCCACAAGATGCTTAAAGCCCCCGTAAGGAAAGAAGTCATACGACCTGCAAAAAAAACAACAAACGTTCTCCAATTAAAAAGAAAAATACCTTAAAAACAAGAAAAAAGAAAGGTATGCAAGCAAGAAAGCAGGAACGAATGGCACACCCTCTCTGATAAGAACTTTTTTTTTCGCTTTTCGTAACAACTCAATATCTTTCAAGCTAAGACCATGAACTGTCTTCTTTACAGTATGCGAACCAATGTGAACGTCATGCACGATCCAATCACCTTCAGTAAGCCGTGAAGGTTCAACATATTTTACCATGCACACTTTCTCTACAGCCCTAACATACGCATATAGGAAAGGTATAGCTAAGAACAGCAAAGAAGTATAGAAAAAGAAGAAATAAATTTTCAAGTAAATAATAAAAACAGCAAAGAAAAGCCATCCAAAACTAGAATATATCCAGACCATTCTATTAGATCGTAATTCCAAAACGCAAGATCTGCTAAATGCACTCCATTTTTTAGTAATAAGAACTAGGGTGTACACAATAGTATACGCTGCTCCCAATCCAAAGAGTAGCAACAGAAATGCACTGCTCAAAAATAAATAGTCTCTTAAAGATTCAAAGGGTAACAATCCTCCAATCCCCATAAGAAGCTTTGCATCTCCTCCTGCAAACGCTCTCCCGTAATAAAGCCCGTATGCTAAACCCACGAACAGAACGACTCCCCCAACCCCGTAGAGGAAAAAGTCTACATTATGATAGATTGTAGCATAAAAAGCTCGATAAGCAAGTGAGAAAGCAATCAGAGAGAAATTAAGCCAATTAGAAACCTCTCTTGTACGCAAATCCTGTACCACTCCAAAAATAATCCAAATAAGTCCAAGACCTATCAAGAAAAAATATTCATTCATATGTCTAGAAAGAAAAGCGCTTTATAACATTAGCGCTGTTTGCGTTCGTCTTCTCTAGTTCTGTGTCCGCCACCCTGTCGATAAACACGAAAACGCCGTTTGGCACGTTTATCATTTTTTGTTTTTCGCCTATCAGGGGATGCATAATCCATGAGAGAAATAAAATTAGCTAAATATCTAATTAAGGGTTAGGACCTGTTCCAATAATTTCTTTACAAGTCATTCCACCATTCACCTTAACGTTATCTTGCTGGCTAACACTCAACTTGCTACATGCTGTCTGTTGAGCCCTCAAATAAGTCTCCGAGTAAGTAGTCTGACAACTAATTACAGGATCAGAACCTGTTGCTTGTCTCAAGCTTGCCTTAATTCGAGAATCATCACAGTTAATTATTTCAACATCTCCAGATACCTTAATTTGCTTGAATTCGAGGCAATAGTCTGCAACAAGATTGCTGTCAAGATCAATTTTACATCTCTGCACGTTCGTCTCGAGATCCTGCAAAGGAGCCTGATTAAATTTACCGAATATGAAATCAAGTCCACCAGTAGCGCCAACAATAATAACTACTGCAACAATCACTCCAATGACAATAAGAATTAACGTGGTAAGCGTAACGCCTTCCTGACCGCGCTTTCCTAAACCTCTTTGAAACATCCACGTATGTAAGCAGAGCGATTTATAAACCTTATGAGGAAACACCGTTCATGTTAAAAGGCACTTCGAGATCGAACGTCTGTTTGATTTTATCGTTTCCAGCTCCAGAGCTTTCAATCACCACCCCGTTTACACGAATAAGATAGACGCCGTCATTAGGGATAACTGTAAAGTTACCTTCATGGATAAGCTGAAAAAAGTTTGTTGATGTCTGTTCAAGTAGCTCAACTTGTCGTGTTCTTTCAACAAATATCTCTCTAAAGCTTTTTTCGAAATCCCCTTGTGAGGCAAGTCGTCTAGACTGATTTACAAGTGAAACGAAAAGAGTTGACACGTACGCATGTTCAGCGTTTACTGAGGCGATTGAAGAGTAAGCTGCCTGAGCCTTGCTCTCAACTTTTTCATTAGAAGAAAGAAAAGTATACCATGCTGTAATCATCAACACAAGTGTACCTACTAGTATCAACCATGTGGCAATATGCCCTTTGCGATTTAGCATATAGCCTCACCTCTTACAAGAGCGATGTAATTAGGACGCTCATTAAGGAGATCAACCCGAGGATAAGCAATATAATTATCTCGTGTTGGCTGCTCAAGACCATCAAGAAAAGAATAACTTGGGCCTACGTAATTAGAGGAATCTGTAGCCCGACCATTTACTAAATCTATAATGTTTGGCTGAAGCATCGGCGTGTCAAGTCGCTTCCCTTTCCAAGATAGAACGGGATAATCAACATACATCCAATAACTACCAATTTTCGAACTGCCAATTGGATTCCTGACCATGAATGAAAAATGATTCACTCCTCCGCACGAGTACTGGTTTTCAAACAAAGTTTGCAACGCGTTTAACGTGTCAAGTGCTCTTTTATCATTGACTGCATACGTTTGCACAGCTTTTGAGACAATTTCAAAAGCATCAGTGACCGGGACATGAGAACCATCAATTAGGACACTATCGCTCAAAAACAAATCAGCCATGACTCGTGAGTTTACAGCTTCCTGAGAAGGCCCGAATAAATTCACAGGAGTGTCGCGAGAAAATGAAAAAGTCTGTCGTAAAGAACCAATATTTGAAGAAATTACAACAAAGAGCACCATTAAAACAAACACTACAAAAAGAACAATCACGCTTGTAAGTATCTGATCTATTTGGCCTCTCTTCATGCTGTACCTCGTGAAGACTGCTGGTTGCTTCCTACAATGAGCGTGTAATGTCTTCCATCTTTAGTGAGCTCTTTCGTAAAACATTTAGGATAAGCTTCATTTGATTGTGCTCCATTCAGGTAACATTGTACGCTGTAATCAGTTACTCCCAAAGAAAAAGAGCGACCGTCCGTCCCATTGATATAAACAAGGTGCTCTTTTGATAAAATGTCTGCTGATAGCTCGCATGAGGCAGTAATATTAAATGTTGGCGCAAAGAAGTCATGCCTTGAAAAGCAATCCTCTACTTTATGACCTAAAATACCTGCCTCGATAAAACGAGACTCGTATGAATGAGAAAAATACGCATTCACTCCGAGATAAATTCCCGCAAAAACAATAAGAAGTAGTGCAAAAAAAGGTCCGAACATGACTATTTCGCCTCCAATACCTCTTTTATGCATGAGCGTTTCCTCTCGAATAAATAGTAAACTGAAACGTATTTCCTACAAGACGAGCATTCCGTATCTCAACATCATTAAAAAAAGGAAATCTGCTAACACTATTTGAGTCTAAACGTACTTCAACCAGTCGATTTACATTGTCAATCGTGATTATCTGCTCTGGCGCAACCTTATGCTTTGAAGCTATATCTATCGCTCGAGAAACATCTAAAGTTACTTCGCTCGTTGAACCAAGTGCATCAACGGTCAATCCGATTTCTTTAGCATAAAAATCTTGCCATAGTAGCGTACCATCCTGAAAAGCTACTATATACATGAAAAGTCCAAGAAAAAAGACTGCAAACAAAATAATGTAAATCAAGTTACTTGCTAGAATAGTGTCAGAGTCCCCTCGCTTATTCATAATCCTCACTACTCAAATAACCATATAAAGCTAACGAAAAGTCGTAGAAATAGGAACACTCGGTTCTGAATGATATGCTGCACAACTGCTATAATCAAATTTAGAGTCTCCAGAAGCAGATAAAGAAATGGAAGAAGACCCTCTTGCAATAGATATTTCAGATAATAAGGAAGTTAATGGAATACAACTTCGATAAAAAGTTACAGTAGTCAGTGCAGGAGGTGCACCAGTACCTGCCGCCCCCAAATTAACCATTGAATCAAACGGACGCGAGGAAACATTTACTTTCTTTTCAGACACCCGTTTACAAATCCCGCTTTTCTGACATACAACCGTGGAAGCAGAGCCCGGACAAATACAAACGCATCCTTGATTATAACATCGATCTGGTCTAGTTGAGTCATCGGCAGACCATCCAGCAAGATACCAACCACTTATCCCTTGAATAGTAACATTTGCAGTTACTCCTTCAGGAACTACTTGAGCCTTGGAAATTATTGAGTCAAGAACGACCTTCGCCTTATCATTTTCTTGATTTGTATTAAGATCATACAACTTCGCGAAAGCATAAACGAAAACAACAATACCTATTACTGCAATAACTATACCAAGAACATTGTTCGTAAAAAAATCACCTTTTTTTTCCATAGTTACGGAATGCTCTGTACCCCTCCGGCACAAAGTGTGTTAATATCTCGTACGTTATAAGGTAACGTCTGGATCAGTGAGCACCCATGTCTAAATCGATCATCATTGCTTATTGATTCTTTAAGCACCGACTCTGACGCGACCACTCCGCGACATTGAACGGCTGCGGCATATTCTCCTGCAAAAGCATTTGAAATACTATATGCTGCGATTCCTGCCTCTGCAAGTCCTAAAACTAGACCTGTCTTCAATCCCCCAGGAGCCTTAAGTTCAGTACCAAAAATACCATATGCCCAATTGGTCGCAACATCCTGCCATGCCTTAGGTTTATTCTGTGCAAACACGATCGCCAGTTGATTACCTGAAGATATACCTTCAAGTCCCGTCTGAGAAACAGATATCTTCTTAGGATCATTTCCGCTCAAGTAAGAGTTAACTTGTTCAACACTTGGATAACTATTAAATTGCATATCTGTAAATGCATCAAGATAACTAATGCGATAATCTGGCGGAAGCTTCTGTTGCTTCAAGTATTCTCCAAGGTTAACCTTTTCAGGAAGTTTCGCGGCTACCACATCATTTCCAAGAGCAACTCGTGTACATATGACGCATGTTGCCTTTCCAAGATCCGACTCGCTCAACCCAAAAGATTTCCAAGCAGAACCATATAGATCTAATTTACCAGTTCCCATCATCTTCCAACAATCATACATATTGTTAGCGAGCGTTTGCTCAATAGTGTTTCGCATCTGAGATTCATCTCCAGAAAGACGTATATTCTCTACATTACTCTCTCCAATAAACTGAGGACATTCGTTCTGCTTTCCAGACAAACTTATACAAATTTTACTCGTTCGACACTTCAAAGGTAACGACGCCTGAGAAATATCGGGGGCGGTTGCCCTTGTTAAAACAGAAACGCGACATAGTTCGCTATCAGAAACATTCTGATTATTGAAAATAGTGTACAAAAAAACAAGCAAAATAATAAAGCCAACAAGAGCAAGTATCAAAACAGTAAGTTGTGTTGAAGTTATTTCCCCTCTTTTTGTCGTCATCTAAATCATAGAGTAAAGAGGTTTATAACGATTACGTAAACCTCTTATAAACAAGATAAATAGCAGAAAGTGCTGCAATAATGAAAAATATCCAAAGTATCCAGCCAGTTACTGAATCACCTACTTGTGCTTTTTTCATAATAAAAAATAGAAAACTATCTATTAAACTTATGTATTTCGTAACGGAATATCGTTAAGCTTCTTGCCATTAAGAACATATAACTCTCCAAGGACATCCCATGTAAACGGCTCTTCAGGAGGTTCACTAATCAAATTATTTCGGAGTATAATTCCGTTCTCAACTGTTCCCGCTGAACGAGTAGTGATAGTACCTGAAGTAGTCTCGAAGACAAGAAAATATTTAGAACCTTCAAAACTTGACATTCGTTTAACGTAAAGACCAGTATATATTCCAGAATAATACAAGCGAGTTATATCCGTATTCACGACCTCACGTGAAAAAAGAGAAAAATCCTTTTTAAGAAGCGCTTCTCTTTCCTGTGCCGCATTTTCATACATTCTAAAATCATTTCCAAGTTCATAGTACTTTGTCATAATCCCATCCACAAATAAATCCGTGTTCATGATTTGACCGTTAGCATCGAGAGCCCCACTCTGTTGAAGAGTTTGTATAGAAATAATATTTGGTTTACCTTTGAATTCAAAAGTTATACTATCGAGCACTGGTTTTTTACCCCAGTAGCCTGTACCCAGTATTCCTGCGTATTTGCCATCTAATTTACGAGTCGCAAGCATCAAGCCATCATAGAAGTGATTTGTTTCTGAGCCTTGAAATATGTAGAAGTCTGATGCATGATCGCCAGTATATGTCCATTCATCTTTACCGGCATTCCAAGAATAAACATGTGGAGCACCATTAATTGAAAAATGAATAGATACGTCGCTCGCATCGCTAAAACGTATAGGATATGGATCAACCTGTTTCACACACGAAACAAATTTTTCTTCAGTTCCTTGTACAGGCATGTTAAAGTCAATGTAAATATAGTTCTTTAGCTGTTTGACACGATATGCTTCCTGCATAGGAGACTTATCTTTAGTAAATGAAACTGAAACAAATTTTTCACATTGGCCATTCTCAAGTAATTGGTCTCTCCACGAAGACAACTTAGAAATATATGGAGTATAACGTTTCAACTCGTCACTTGTAGCTTTTTCAATTCTGAAAGGTGCTGAATGTAAGACATAAAGCTCATCATTTGAGTTTACAAAAATTCTTGTTTTATACGTGCCAAGCTCATTAGAAGCCAGTTCATCAAGTGCATAAACATAGGTACCCTTATCTGCAAAAGCCGCATTTCCCAGACCTTCAATGGAAACAGGTGTTCCCTGCGAATGATAGAACAGAGATGTCTTGCCTGCTAGAGGTACAGCGTGAAGAATTCTCCAAGGTTCAGGCAGTTCAAAGAAGTTTGCACTTTTTCTATCAGTATTAAAATAGAAATCAATAAGCTGCTCTCGTAAAGAAGAAGGTATATCATACGAACCTATAGAAGCAACGTTATTAGTTGTCTTAAGAGGTATCCAGGCGTTTCCGCTGAAATAAACTAAGCGTAAGTCATTAGAAAGATCTATCCCAACTGAAACAACATTCTCAGTCAAAGGATTAGCGCTAGAGTTATATCCAGGTATAAAATTATTAAAAAAGCTCCCTATCGATCCAAATTTATCAGTGCTTGCAACAACGATAGCAACAAGAAGAACTGCTGCAATAATCAAAGTAATTATCACACCGCTCGAAAGTTCACCTTTACGGTTCATCGGAACCTCATAAGATCTTTGAGATAGCTAATGAGTCCAGTCCCCTTCCCGCTTAATCCAACATAAATGAGTACAACAAGCACAAGAACAATAAGCGCAATAATCCAGGGGATAAGAGTGTCCCAGACAATAAACCCTTTTTTCTTCATAGAAATAAAGAGAAAAATGTTATTATAAATGTGCCGCATAGTGAACTTTATAACGTCTTTAGCCCTCACGTTTAAATAAAAAAGATGGGTTCCACAGACGAGATTCTTGCAAAGTATAGTCAGAAAATTGAGTCAGAGATGTCCAACGATGAAGAAAGTTACTCACGAGAATACCTCTCATTCAAAGAAGATATGCTTCCTGAGCTTTCACGCTATCAACGTCTCGTAAATACGCTAAATTTCGTTAAAGTTCATGCATCTCAAAAAGACGAAGCCCGTTTACAAAAATACTTGGACGTTGCACACCTTGCAGTAACCCCCTCTCAAGCAATAACCTTTGCAGCGCTCTCATTTATTGCTTCATTACTATTAGTTGTTGCAATAACGGCATCACTTTTCTTCATTCAAGGAAAGGTTCAACTAATGTTTTTGTTTCTAGGAGTAATAGTTTCTCTTTTTGTTTTTTATTACACTTATTCATATCCTAAACGTCTGGCTAATGCGTGGAGATTGAAGGCATCTTCACAAATGGTTCCAGCAGTTTTATACGTCGTAGTATATATGAAACACACATCTAACCTTGAAAAAGCAATAGAGTTTGCAGCACAACATCTTGAAATACCTCTAGCTCTGGATTTTCGAAAAATATTCTGGGATGTTGAAGTTGGTCGATTCTCAACACTTAAACAGTCACTCGACGTCTATCTTGAAAGTTGGAGAGATTATGCTCCAGAATTTGTTGAATCATTTCATCTTATAGAGTCAAGTCTCTACGAACCTTCCGAATCTAGACGTGTTCAAACATTAGAGAAAGCGCTACAAATTATTCTTGATGGAGTATATGAGAAAATGTTGAAATATTCTAGAGAAATTCGATCACCTCTTACGAACATATACATGTTAGGAATTATCCTTCCAACATTAGGGCTTGCACTTCTCCCGCTTCTATCAACATTAATGGGTGGCGTTGTACAGTGGCAGCATATTTTCCTTCTTTTCAATGTGATTGTCCCATTTATGGTCTTTTATATGACTTCAGAAGTTCTACTTAAAAGACCTGGAGGATATGGTGAAAGTTCAGTATTAGAAAAAAACCCAGATTACCCTAAGTTTATATCGAGAAAGCCCTGGGTTACAGCTTTTCTTATCTGCTTTCCACTTTTAATAATTGGACTCTTGCCATTTGTATTCCAAATGTCTTGGATGAATACGCTAGGATTCAAAAGCGATTATACTTTCCAAGAGCTTCATGTCCCTTTTCTGAGTGATTCAGGAATGAAAATATTTGATTTCAAACAAGTCAATGGTGCGACATCGGGACCATTCGGAGCCGGTGCTGCACTCCTAAGCCTTTGTGTGCCTCTCTCAATAGGATTATTCTTTTCGCTCGTATATAAGAAGAAGACAAAAGAACTCATTAAATCGAGAGAGAAGACAAAAGAACTTGAAAGAGAATTCAATAATTCACTTTTCCAACTAGGTAATCGTCTCGGAGACGGTATGCCGGCTGAAATAGCTCTTATAAGAGTTGCAGCAGCAACACAGGGTCAAAAGACTCAATCTTTCTTTGCCATAGCAAATGAAAATATACAACAATTAGGTATGTCAGTCGAGCAAGCAATTTTTAATCCTAAACGTGGAGCAATAATTTACTTCCCCTCCGCGCTAATTGCAACAAGCATGCGCATTCTAGTCGAATCCGTAAAGAAAGGATTAGAAGTTGCTGCCCGTTCTCTTATGTCTATATCAGAATACGTAAAAAACATTCAAAAAATAGATGATCGTTTAAGAGATTTGCTTGCAGAGGTAGTTTCAGATATGAAATCAAACATGACTTTCCTTGCTCCCCTTCTTGCAGGAATTGTTGTTGGTCTATCTGCAATGATAACTATGATACTTAACACGCTTCAATTAACAAGTGAGCTCGGTGGGCAACAAGCGCTGGGAGGTTTTGCATCTATTTCAAGCATCACTGCTCTCTTTGATGTAAGAACCATGATTCCCCCATACTTTATTCAGATTTCAATAGGGCTCTATATAGTTGAAATAATATTCATTCTCACAGCCGCACTGGTTACAGTTGATGCCGGTAAAGATCCTCTAAGAGAGAAATATGAACTAGCGAGAAATCTTAAGCGTGGACTTGTTCTTTATATTTCAACTGCCTTGCTTTCGATCGTGGCACTTACGTTGCTTGCAGCAATTGTTCTTCCAGGAATAGGTACTCCTGCTTAATTAAGAGTTAACTTGTCCAATGAGCCAGCGTTTCCATTCCATAAAAACAACATCGCTAATAGGTAATCCAAGTTCACGCGTGACCTTATCGCTTATCATATGGAAAGAATCATTAGATCTTTTTACAAATGAAGCTTCTAATAACGATGGCTTGTTCAATCGTTTAGCAGTTGCAACAAGTTCCTGATGAATTTGTCCACGTAAAATGATATTGTCCATTATCGCATCCCAGTTCCCAGCCCATCCTTTAACACTACCAGCAATTGATTTGATGACTTCGCAATCTCCATTGAGCAGTTCATCAGTAGGTTCAAGTTCATCTTTTTCAACATTATATCTCATCAAGTCAACAAATCCTTTCTCTTCAAGAGGATCTTTTGTCCAGTGTTTTCTAACTTCTGCAATCTGAACAACTCTTTTGATAGAGTGAAGCCCATCAGGGGTTTTAATAGGGTTAGCCACAATAACGATATCCGTTGCCTTGAAACTTGTTACAGGTACGCCTAAGTCATTAACAAGTCTGTCGAAGACCCCATAAGGCGAAGCTCCGTGGATCGTACCCGCGACGACGTTTGCTAGAGCCCCTACTCGCATTGCTTCATACAATGCTTTAGCCTCTGAGCTTCGCACCTCTCCAACAATTAACGCAGAATCTCCCAAGCGCAAGCTCGCACGTATACCCTCGGAAGCTTCGATCTCGGTTGTTGCTTCGACAAGAGCACTTCGAACTTTCATACGCTGGATATTATATTCTAATTTTCTTAGAGAATCAACTGGAAGTTCAAGAGTATCCTCTATAACAAGAATACGGTATTTCGGCATTATCTCAAGCATAAGGCTTCCCAAGAGAGAAGTTTTTCCTGAGCTACGTGTTCCAGCTACGAGCAAAGTGCGTGAGCCATCGATAAGGAAACTGAGTAACCCTGCGGCAAAGGGATTGATCATTTTATTGTTAACAAATAAAGGGAGTGTCCAAGGATCATCACGTGGACGACGTATGGCATATGCAATTCCCTGTGGAGAGAGCGGGCGCTGTATTGCTGCAACTCTTGCGCGTACCTTTCCATAAAAAAGATCAGTATCTAGAATAGGATTTGCTTCATCAAGAGGTCTGCCCGATTGTAATCGAAGTTTTGCAGCCCAAGATTCTGCATCCTCGTAACTAGGAATTACATTTGTAACACACTCTCCGTATGTTTGATGTCTAACAAAAATAGGGTTTTGTGCGAGAGGAGCATTTAGAAAAATATCTTGTAATTGTGAATCAAGAAGAAGAACTTCTATGAGTCCAAAGCCAATGGTTTGCCTAACCAAAATACGAGCAAGACGATTAAGTTCCTTATAAGCGAGTGGAATCCCTTTGCTTTGAGAGAGTTCAGTAAGTAAATCCCTCGCAACTGTAAAAAAAACAGCTCTTGTGCGTTCAGCGTCGCTAAACTCTTCAGCTTTTGGCTGATGTTCAATAAGGACACTTCTTCCCAAGTTGAGAAGCATATGATGCTCCTCGCTTAAAGCATATTCCGGAGGCATAATATGATAAACATACGTCGACGCGTCTTTTCGTTTAAGAATTGTAACTATTATTGCCTCTTCCTCGGAGTCAATTTCATACTGATCAACAAGTTCTGCATGTTCAGGTAGTTGTGCAACAAGTCTTGTAAAAGTAAAATTAGGTAAAATATCTGGTCTGAAAATAGACTTATAGATGGACCTATCGCCATAAGTAGTTGTATCGATAATATCACTAATCGACTTGATAAGGCGTGTCTGCTCAACAAGAGCACGAGTGCGTTCAAGAAAACGAACATATGCTATTGAAAATCTAGAATCATTTTGAGTGAGGGAAATTAATCTCTTAAGTTCTATAAGTGCTGAAACCGGATCCTGTCTAAGAAGATTAACAAAAGTGCTCAATTGACTATAAACTAAGCCTGAGTCTCCATAAAAAGCGAGTTTCTCTGGGGAAAGTATGCGCTCTTGTTTAACGAGATAAATATAGAGTTGTGCAAACTCAATAAGGAGAGAAAGCTGATCAAAAGAATAATGATAATTTCGTTGTTGCACAAGAATGAGTCTGGAAACTCCTGCATGATCCATAAGAGAATCTACAACTCTGGCCATAACCTCTTGAAAATCAGCAAGAGAAGGCGTAAAGGGCGCTCCTAGATAATTAACATATAAGATAGTCTCTCCCTCTTTACGCTCAACCTCTGTACTATACAGAGGAGAGTTTTGCTTAAATATCATTGAACATTCGTGCCAAAACGGCATTAAATAAATTGCTATAGATACAAAACTATTTTAAACCACCTTCCCCTCAAGTGTTAATGCCTGAAGATTACAATGCTCAACAATACGCCACAGATGCCGCAACACGTCTTCGTGACCTCGAAGAAAAACAACGTCTCCTAAAAGAGAGAATTTTACTTATTGGTCAGAATATCGTTTCGGAACGAGAATCTCTTTTTCAAGATTTACAAATGATAAAGAAGACATTATTCGAGCTAAAAGAAGAACAACTTAAAATGAAAGAATTTGTTCAGAGATTATCCGAGTCAGTAACTGAGTTGGCACGAAAAGAGGAGGTTCTGACAATTCAACGCCAACTGGACATCCTAAAACCCCACATACGATGAGTGTTCTTGAAGAGGTGAGGCAACTAAAAGATCAAGGAATGACTGACGATCAGATAGTTCAGATGATGCGAGATAAGGGAGTCCAGTATAGAGACATTTCTGAAGCGCTTGCGCAAACACAGATTAAGGCTGCGGTAGAACAAAAAGACGAGCCACAGGTAGCCTATCAAGCAGGACAGCAAGTGCAAGATGAAAACATGCTACAACCCTCTCTTTTGGCTGATGCTCAAGTGCCGCAAGGAACACAGGCTCAATACGCTCAACAAGGACAGCAATATCAGCCCCAATACTATCCAGGTCAAGACCAACAAATGCCTCAAGCACAGAATTACCAATATCAGCCCCAGCAGCAACAAGAACAGCAATATGCTCCGACAGATGCTGGGCAACAAGACTATAACCAATATAGTTACCCGCAGAGTACAGAAATGATTTCAGAGATAGCTGAACAAATCGTAGCAGAAAAGATGTCAGATCTTAGAAAAAATATTGAGAAAGTGATTGACTTTAGAACTTCTGCTGAATCAAAAATACAATTCATTGACGAGCGTCTTAAAAGGCTTGAGAAAGTGATTGACACGCTCCAGAGCTCCGTTCTAAGAAAAGTAGGAGACTATGTAACTAACGTAGAAGACATTAAACGAGAGATTGTAGAAACTCAGAAGACGTTCTCAAAACTCGTACCGGGAAGACATCATCCACAGCAAACACATCAGCATCCACATAATCAGCATAATCAACCCAAACACCACCCTCATAAAAAATAAACTTATTTCTTAACAAGAAGCCAGCTAATAACTGCGGTCACCACTATCAATATAATCGCACCCACAACAGGGCCAGAATAGAGCCAGTCAGTAAATAAATTGCCTTCATATCCTACACCTGGAAGGTAAGGATAAATTACGTCTGAAAAGACTACAATCGCTGAGATGAAAAAGATAAGTACGAGCATGATAACTGCCGCAACCCCTATATTTTCCTGAAACTTATTAGGCACTTTTCCAGCAAATGAAACAATAAGTAACATAAAGAAAAGAGATATGAACAAAACAGCAAACCATGGCGTCACAACCTCAACATATCTTCGAGCTCCCGCCGCGGAAATGAATAGCGTCGCAATAACAAAAGAGACAAAAATTATCATCCATTTATTATCTCCTAGTACTTTAGTCTTTAACAGAACAAGAGAGATAACAAGGAATACCAGAAAGAAAGCAATAATTGGAGCAAAATAGGAAAAATAAGTCACAGAAACTTCAGCAACCATAATTAATCTTCCGGCCTAACAGCAAGGAATTGAGTACCATGCTCTGCACGTCGTTTAGCCTTCTCATCAGCACTGTCTGGTTTGAGTAAAAGTGGTGCAATAATCAGCACAAGAATTACCACAAAAATAATAGTTGTCCAGTTGTCCTGCCACCAAGAGGAGCCAAACCAGTCGAATTGATTCAAAGTTACAACTGCAATGATAATCGCGACTCCCAAACCGCCCCACATAAGAGTGTTACTAAAATTAGAAAAATTACCCTTTGTAATGAACAAGCCCATAAGAATTACTACCATGACTACAATAGCAATACCTATTCCAAAGTTAGGAAATACTGTTGTGAAAAACTGACTAACAATAGGTGCTCGAATAGCCAACAAAGCAATAGCTACTGAGATAATCACATTGATCCCTCGATTCCCACCCAAGACACGTGTAGAACTCAAAATACCAAAAACTACTGCAAAAATAAGCAAAGCAGGAAGGAAAAAATCAAAGATGCCTGCGTTCTCCCATTGAAAATAAAGCTGTTGCAAGGATAACGTCTCTAAAAAGACAGAATGTAGCAGAGTACTTATCATAAGTTAAAATACAATAAACCCATTTAAATATGTTTCTCTAAGTTTTACTTTTTCTCAGCCGGTTTATCTGAGCCACTACTCATGGCAACATACAAAACCACAACAACAAGACCTACAAAAATGATATTTGTAACAAGGGTACTATTATCACTTGAACTATACCACCAATCATAAATATAGCTCCAAGTTCCGGTAGCTACCAGTAAAGTTAAGACAACACCAAGTGCTGCCAACACACCAATGGCAATCATAACTCGTGAATGCATTTTAAAGGATCCTGCTCCAAAAGACATCCCATATAGAATCATAAACACTAAGATAGCTACGACTGAGATAGCCAGGAAGGGAATCAATGAAGTTATGATATTAGTAGCGTAACCAAAAGAAACAACAAGCAGTCCAATAACGAGCGCGACAATAGCATCTATTTGCTTTTTACCTTTCCCAAGAATCTCAGTCTTCTGAAGAATTGCAAAGATAACTACAAACACTAGCAAGAAAGGTAAGATAACCTCAGTAAACAGAGGGCTTGAAAGAATAGTCTGTACCATAATTAAAAAAGAGGTTAGATGTATTTAAAACTTTGCTGAAAAATCAGTTAGAGGACAAATCAGCAGTATCAGAACCTGCAGGAACATCAATAGACGCTTCCTCTCGAACAGGCAAAGAAGCCTTATTGACAATGAATATGTCTCCAATAGATTTTACGAACTGGTGTGGAATAATAACTCCTCGAGCACCACCAAGAACACTCATGAAACCTCCACCAACGCGAATCTTCCATCCATCAATCTTATTGTCAACAAGGTTAACCTCTTCAATCTGACCAAAGTAATCGCCATCAGAGGTATAAACGTGCTTGCTCACCATTCCAGTCAATTTTTGAATACGTAACATGGCAAGAAAGTGCATCAGTCCCTATTTATAGTTTACGTTTGTTGAGAATATATATTACAGATGTGAAAACAAGTTTACACAAATCTTTATATAAAGTTCGCCTCTCGTAAAAGAATGAAAAAGCAAGAAATAATTTCGATTCTAGCAGCCGTTCTAGTATTTAGTATAGTATTGAGCTTTAGACAAATCGTGTTAGGAAACATCCTTTATGTCGGAACAGTGATTATTTTTTCAGTTATTGTAATATTCATAAACATTGGCGCGAAAAAATTGGCTGCCCGTTCTCTAGATTCAGACGTAGAGCACGATTTTTGGTATTGGCAAAGATACGGCCTAAAACCAGGAGACTACATGAAGAAGAAAATACCAGCAGGAGTTGCACTTCCTCTTATCCTTACCGCGATTTCATTAGGGTTCCTAAAGTGTATGACTTTTCTTACATATGAAACAACTGCTTTAAGACGCAGAGCGGTGAGAAGATTTGGATTTTACAGTTTTACAGAAATGACTGATTGGCACAACGCACTTATTGGTGCAGGCGGAATCATTGCCCTTCTGGCTCTCTCATTCATAACGTATTGGTCTCCATTTGTATTACTAGAAGGTCTCTGGAAGGTTAGTGCCTTTTACGCATTCTGGAATATGCTTCCTGTTTCAAGATTCGATGGAGCCCAGATTTTCTTCGGCTCTCGTGTTCTCTGGACAGCTCTTGCCCTTATAACTGCAGTATTTACTGCATATGCACTTATTCTAGTATAGATAAAGCCATAAACCCCTACGACATTCACAAGAAATGATATCTATCGAGCCTAGAAAATACCAACAAGCCATCGTAGACACTGCAAAAGAAGCTAATACTCTGGTAGTTCTTCCTACAGGAGTAGGTAAAACATTAATTGCGCTACTATTGGCGATACATCGTCTCGAAAAGTACGCTCCAAGCAAAGTACTTATGCTCGCACCCACGCGCCCGTTAGTTGAACAACACTTAGCTTCATTCAAAAAACAACTACCTGAATTGTTTGCAGAACTCAACATATTTACTGGAGAAATTCCTGCCTCAACAAGAAAAAAGCTTTGGGAAGAATCGGATATAATATTTTCAACTCCGCAATGCATCGCAAACGACCTTCAGAAAAGTCTCTATAGTTTGAGTGAAGTCTCTCTCTTGGTAATGGACGAGGCGCATAGGTGCCTTAAGAACTATGACTATACTAAAGTAGTGGATTATTATAAGAGACAGGCGGAAAACGAGAGAATTCTAGGCCTTACGGCTTCACCAGGTTCAGAGCATGAAACCATCCAGCAAATTTGCAATCACCTAAATATAAAAGAAGTTGAAGTGCGTTCACGCGAGTCGGAAGATGTCAAACCCTATTTACAAGAACTTGATTTTAAAAAAATAGAAGTTGAATTTCCAAAGGAATTTATCGAAATTCGTGTTTTGTTAAAAAAAATATATGATAGCCTTACCTTTCAACTCAAGTCACGTAATTTGCTGTTTGGACCCGCGAATAAAATCACCCTTCTAAAACTACAGAATAATCTTGCGCGGCAGGCTTCAAGCGGCAACGGAAATGCCATGTATGGCATGTCTCTTTGTGCACAAGCAATAAAGATTTCGCATGCGCTTGAGCTCTTAGAAACACAGACCGTTTCAGGGTTAAGGATCTATTTGCAAGGACTTATGAAACAAGCGGAAGAGCAAAAAAGCAGAGGAGTGCAAAGGCTCGTTAAAATGCCTGAATTTAACGCTGCATATCTTTCTCTTACCCAATTAGTAGCTAAAAAAACCGAGCACCCAAAGATAGAAACAGTCAGGAACATAATTGCTGAGCAAATGGCTGAAAAAGAAAACGCGAAATCGATAATCTTTACACAGTTCAGAGAAACTGCCTCTGTTCTAGTCAATACGCTAAATGAATTACCAGGTATTAAAGCTGCAATGTTCATAGGTCAAGCTAAAAAAGGAACAACGGGTTTATCTCAAAAAGAACAGCGAGAGATACTTGTTAAATTTACTTCTGGAGAAATAAATACGCTTGTTGCAACATCTATAGGTGAAGAGGGACTAGATATCCCTGAAGTAAGTATGGTAATTTTTTATGAGCCCATACCGAGTGCAATACGAAAAATACAGCGTGCAGGAAGAACAGCGCGTCTTGCACCAGGAAGATTAATGATTTTAGTAACTAAAGATACTCGCGATGAGATACATCATTACGCTTCTGCTGCTCGTGAAAAACGCATGTATAAAGTCCTTGATGCTGTAAAGAAGGAACTTAAAAACAAACCGAAAACCTTAAAAGAATTTACATGACTTTTTTTAACATATTCTCAGATAAGCCTATCAAAAGTAAAAGGAAAACTGTAATAATTGCCGATAACCGAGAGAAAAATTCATTAGTAATCTCTGAATTAATCAAGTTAAAATGTGATGTAAGCTTTAATCAGCTACCCGTTGGAGATTATTTAATCAATAAACATGTAATTGAAAGAAAAACCATCAATGATTTAAAAAGTTCTATTATAGACAAACGAATTATAACTCAGATCAAGGGATTAAAACAGGCTACTAGCCCAATTCTAATAATTGAAGGTGTTAACGATGAAATGTATCAAGGTATTATTCATGAAAATGCCTTTAGAGGATTTATTATTTCGCTCGTAACGAATCACAAGATCCCATTAGTTTATACTTTGGGGCCTGAAGACACTGCAAAGTATCTTGTCCGTTTAGATAACGGTGGCTCGATAAGTGCAAATTCATTACGTTTTGCCCGCCCTATGATGAGCCCTCAAGAACAAATGAGATTTATTATGGAAGGGTTTCCAGGCATAGGCCCCGCAACTTCAAAAAAACTGTTTGAGCAATTTGGAACAATTCAAGAAATAATGAATGCTCCTGAAGAATCTTTAAGAAAAAGTATAGGAGAAAAAGCTTCTATAATCTTAGAATTAAGATCAAAAAACTACTAAGTTAAAATTCGTATACGTAATGCTCGAATTTCCATTTTACCATTATATTCATCGATTATGCCTTTAACTAATATATTTTTACCACGGTAAGATTGGGTACATTCGCACAAAACACTTGTCCCATTAAGAGTAATGGTGTGATAATTTCCACGAACGCTCTCTTCAGTAACTGTTCCAGCGATGTAGATTACTTGTTTTAGATAATTGGAGTCTGTATCTGTTTGCAAGGGATGATTCATAAGAAAAATTAGAACAAAAATTCCTATCAGAGCTATTCCTAAACTGATTGCGCGCACATTTCTAAACGGGAAAGGTTTAAATTAACCTTTCGGTTAAAGGAGATATGGATTTGCAAGAGAAGCTAAAGTTAGCTAAAGAGAATACCGAGGAAATAGTTACCGAAGAAGAACTACTTGAATTGTTCAAAAGAAAAAAAATTCCTATTGTGTATTGCGGATATGAGCCTAATGGACCAATGCATCTGGGCCATATGGTCACAATTACAAAATTAATGATGCTTGAACAAGCCGGATGTAAAATAAAAATCCTATTGGCAGATGTTCATGCACTTCTTAATAGAAAGGGCTCTGAAAAAGAAATCGCTCGTGAAGTCGATCAATGGAAAAAAACCATTAAAGCACTGGGCATGAAGGCTGAAATTGTTAAAGGAAGTGATTTCCAATTCGAGAAAGAATATCAGATTGACGTCATGAACCTTGCTCAAAAGGCGACTATCAATCGAGGAATTAAAAGTATGCAGGAAATCGCGAGAGATGCTGAAAATGCTACGATATCTCAATTATGGTATCCGCTCATGCAAGTTGCAGATATAAAAGCATTAAAGGTAGATATCGCAGTAGGTGGAATGGAACAAAGAAAAGTTCATATGATTGGAAAAGATCAATCGGCTACCCTAAATCATCAATTTGTGGCAATACATACACCATTAATAACCTCTCTCAAGGGTCCGGGAAGCAAAATGTCTAAATCTATACCTGGTTCGGGGATTTCAGTAGTAGATACTCAAGAGGAGATAAGAAAGGCTATTAACGAAGCCTACTGCCCTATTAAAATAATAGAAGATAATCCGGTTATCCAATTAGTACAATATATAATTTTTCCAAGAATAAAAAAAATAGATATCTTACGTCCTGCAAAATTTGGAGGAAATGTTTCATTCGAAAATATTCAAAAATTGAAAGAGAGCTATTCTGCAGGAGAGCTACATCCAGCTGATCTTAAGACTGCCGTAATAGAAAATCTTGAAAAGATAATTGCTCCGATAAGGAAAAAAATAAATTAACTAGTCTGGAACTCTACAACATCTCTATCCTTCAAAGAGTGTCCAAGGCCCACCTTCTGATTCATGAATTTAGCACTTGGGCCAGTAACCTTTGTCTCTCGCACTCGAGAAGAGAACCCTTTCAGAATAGATTCTGCAACATCTCGAACAGTGCTCCCAATAGGGAGAACTACTGGAAAAGGACTAGGCTTCTTTCCAGGTTCTTTAGTATAAACTCGAATTACTTTCATACCTTTGAAAATATGTTCTTTGAGAACATTTAGACCGTCTTTCGTAACTGCAGATGTAAGGATATACGGAAGTCGTTTTGATTTGCAGCGCTCTTCTAACTTTCTCCGGCCGTTAGAATCAAGCAAATCTATTTTTGAAAGCACAACAAGCCGATTGCCTACGGATCGCGTTAAAACTTTTTCTATTTCGGGAAGATCTTCTATTTTTTCTATAACTTCTAAAATACAGTCAGCAGTATTAACGAGGCCTATATCAAAATATGAATTTCCTAAGCTAGGTAAATCGACAATTTGGGCCTTAACTCCTTCATAGTCCATAGTGCCTAGTTCTGGTTGTTGAGTAGTATATGGAAACGTAGATATCGCTGGGCGTGCATTGGTAAGTGCTGCAAGAAGAGAAGACTTTCCAGAGTTAGGCTTGCCAACGAGAGCCACCTGATATCCCTCTTTTTTGATTCCGGCCTTACCTTTACCCGTTTTTTTGCTCTTTTCTTTTTTTTCAAGAAACTTCTTAAGTCGCGTTTTAAGCTCTGCGAGCAGATTCTCGCTTCCCTTGTGCTTGGGCGCCGTTTTAATCATCTCTTCAAGAGCCATAATTCGTTCATCGAGGGTTTGAGCTGCAGCATATTTCTTCTCAGCGTTTACATATTCGTATCCTGCATTAATAGGCATGTATCTAGAGATAAGAGATAGTTTATAAATTTCAGGAATTTGAAACCATAATGAAGTTCATAAAAAAGAAGCTGAAAAATGGCATGACTGTGCTGTTCGAACAGAGGGAGCTTCCAGTAGTGTCTATAGGCATAGCGAATCCCTTCGGAGCAGCTTTTGAAGAGTCAAAGATAAAGGGGATTGCCCATTTCATTGAACATCTGGTTTTTACCGGAACTAAAACGAGGAATCATGAAGACATCTCTCGAGAAATAGAGAAGAGAGGGGGCGTGTTGAATGCCTACACTGCAAACGAAGTAACCTGTTTTCTATTCAAGTTGCCTTCGGAACATTTGTTTGCAGGCCTGGATATTTTACAAGATATTATGCAGAATCCTCTATTTAACAAAGACAAATTCGAAAAAGAAAAAAAAGTCATATTAGAAGAAATCAAAATGTATCATGATAATCCGCAAACATATGTTTTTGAAAAGATAGTTAACAATTTATATCGCGCTCCCTTTGGTGAGGGGGTAATCGGATCTGAAAAAACAATCAAAAGCCTAGAGAGAGACTTTGTATATGACTACTATTCTAAAAATTATGATCCTCGAAATTATATTATAACAATTGTAGGAAAGGCAGACATCAAGAAAGTATGTGAATATTTAGAAAAAACCTTCAAGCCAGTAAATAATAAGAAAAATGCAGAGCCGTTAATAGAAAAAATAAATAGAGAGACTATTGAAGAACGGGAAGGAATTGATCAAGCACATTTTCTCTTTGCAATGCATGCCCCATTGCCCAGTGATAAGGCGATGTATGCCTTAGAGGTTCTTGACGCCTATTTAGCAAACGGGATGTCTTCACACTTATTTCTCACTATCCGAGAAGAAAGAGGTCTTGCTTACAGCATACGTAGTTCAATCAATGCCGAGAAAAGACACGCATATTATACGATTTATGTGGGAACTAGAAAAGAAGTAGTAAATGAGGTACGTGAATTAATCATTGAAGGTTTCAAAAAAATGGAAAAAATAACTGAGGCACAAGTTAAAGAAGCAAAAGAAAAGCTAATAGGCTTAAGAAAAATCTCTAAAGAAGAGAGTCTTTCTGTTATGAATGAATTATTGTCTGCTGAGCTGGTAGGCAACGTGGAAGATTATTATGCTCACGAAAAAAAGATTAAGGAAGTTAAAATAGAAGATGTACGTAAGATCGCTAAATTGAGTTCGTTCAGCACTGCTTCAGTTATCCCAAAATAAGATTTTTTGATAAAATACTCTCCTAGAATATATTAAGAAATAAAACATGAAGTGCTGTGCTTATTGAACTAGTCGGAGGAGTTATTGCTGGATTGATTGTTGGAACAATAACGGGCCTTCTTCCAGGAATACACATAAATTTAATTGCTGCGTTTATTGTATCCTCTTCAGCAATTCTAGAAAAGATTAATCCTCTTTCACTTGTAGCATTTATTGTTTCTCTAGCAATAACACATACTTCGTTAGATTTTATCCCTTCGGTTTACTTGGGGGCACCAACTGACGAAACTGCTCTTTCGGTTCTCCCTGGTCACGAACTATTAAAGGAAGGTAAAGGTCATGAGGCAGTAATTATCGCATTATACGGAACAGTAGCAGGAATACTGATTGGGGCAATACTTCTTCCCTTTTTCCTAAGGTATTCCAAAATTTTCCAACAAGCAATTACAAATATATTGCCATTTATTTTGATAGGAATTTCATTATATGTAATTTTACGTGAAGAGAAACCAATAATGGCTGGAGTTATTTTTAGTCTTGCAGGCATATTAGGAATAGTTTCTCTGAATCAACCAATAAATGAACCGCTTCTCCCTTTACTAACCGGTTTATTTGGAACTTCTGGAATGATTTTAAGTCTAAAAAACAACAATAAGCTTCCTCCTCAAATAAGTACGCCGCTCAATGAAATAAAAATCTCTAGAAAAGAATTAATTTCTGTGTTAATAGCTGCAATAGTTGCAGCACCCATCGGATCTTTTTTACCTGCTCTAGGTTCAGGATATGCTGCGCTTATTGGAAGTGAAGTGAGGGAATTATCAAGAAAGGCATTTTTATTCCTCAACGGGCTACTTAATACGACTATTATGATGATGAGCTTTGTAATGATATTCACATTGAATAAAGCAAGGACTGGTGCTGCTGCAGCAATTAGTGAACTGCTCACTAAGATAAGCATAAGCGACTTGACGATTATGCTTATTATCAGTACAATTACAATACTGTGTGCATTTATCCTTGGAGTATACCTTTCTAAAGTGAGTGCCAAGTTCATATCTCAGGTTTCTTACCCGGTTATTTCTGGAATGATTATTATTTTCGTAACTTTGTTAGTGGTAATTCTATCGGGATTTATAGGAGCACTAGTTTTAATGACTGCGACATCACTAGGAATATTTACAGTACGATCAAATGTAAAAAGAACAACTCTTATGGGCTGTTTAATTGTTCCAACAATTATATATTATCTTATCTAAAACCAACGTTTCAAAGCTTCTTGTTTTTCTTTCTCTTTTCCAAAAATTCCTTGAATGTCTTTTTCAGTTATCTCAAGACATTCAAGCAAATAAGGGCTTACATTGTACGTTCTAGCTAGATTAAGTGCCGAGGCAAGATACTTGATAATGCTTCCTTCAGAAATAGTGAAAATAAGTTTTCCGCCACATGCTGAACATTTGCCTGATAGAGGCACTCTTCTAAAGCTCTCATTGCATTCAACACATCTGAACGCCTGCATAGAGAACTTTCTAAGGTTACCCCTGATATCTCTCATAAAATGTCTTTCAATAGTTAAACGTGCAACGTCTGTTAAGTCAACAGCACGTATCTTACTACATAACCTCATTTGAGAGTTGACTTTGTCTTGCATAGTCGGAAGCGTTTTGTAACTTGAACAAAGAGGTCCTCCGTTGATATTACTCACCTCATAAAAGTAATTAACATTATCAAACTCGTGCTCTCCTCCGATTCTGCCTCTAATTTGTTCCATTTTGAGAGTCATAGGGCTTTGCTCAAGTTCCGCAGCTTCATAGAGTGCTAGTGGAACCGTCTTACTTACATCTAGGTCAAAAATCATATCATCTACTTCTCCTGCGCGCATACGTGTGTTAAGAACGAGCGGTGCATCTTGAGTTCCACCTCTGTGCGAAGGTAAGAATTTACGTGAAAAATTGATAAGTAGATCCATAAGAAGCATTACGGCAGCTTCATCACCATCGCAGTCTCGACGCATAGCTGCATGGATATAAGGTGAGGCGAGAAGAGCCTGTACTTTTGAAAATCCTATGATTCTTCCAACTACTGCTGCACAATTATGAGGTGCTATGCATCCTAAAAGTTGTCCAACAAGATCTTCTTTTTTTGCAAGGTTAAAGAATCTAGGCAAATTATAAAGTCTGTCAAGTTCGTCATCAACGAATTTAGTGATATTTAGAAAAACTGTATCTGCTCGCTCATCCGGGCTTTCGGGACAAGCTGGTAAAATTATATCGTGTGGAAATATTTCAAGAACTTGATTATCATTCTCCAGAGGTTTACCATTCACGTCTTTTTCATAACCCATTTTGAGTAATGTTTCAACCGACGTACCCACTTCTTTTGGTTTAAAATGAGTTATGGGCATTTCAGTCATATCATACCTAATAGTTCCATCTTTGTTAACATGCAAATTATACTTTGCACGAAGCAATCCCTTGCCTAGATGCTCACAACTATGGTCTGCACTAGATGTTCCTCGAACGCCTTTTACTGCAGCAGGTATTTCCTCAATTCGAACCCCTGTAAGTTGCTTAGCTTTTTCAAAAAACGTCTTGATATCTACTCGCTGTTTAGAAAAGGGAAGACCCTTATTATGTTCGATACATACACTATCGTAAAGTCTATCACATTGAGGACAATAAAGTTTTTTCTTACAAGTCTCATGACACTGATCACACACAGGATAAATTTTCTGCACATTACAAGTAGTACAGTGATAAAGAGGAAAGTCGCTACGTACTGTTCCAACTTCAACAGCTGCTTGAACGCTTCGTAATCTTCCGCCTTCAGTTCCAACTGGAAAGAGTACATGCGGGCTTCCTGTAAGTTTGCGTAGCTTAGCTTTTTCAGGACGACCCATACGTGCCCCGATGAAAGTGCCTGCTTTATCTTTGATAGGTATTGACGACAGAGCGTTTATGATACTTAGCACATCGACTTCGGCAGGTATTTGAGAAATAAGTTTCTCAAAAGATTGTTCAAGGGAGTCATAAGTGGTGATTCCTAAATTAAAAAGGAGGGCTCGTGCAGATACCTCAGAAATAATTACATTTTCTAAAGATACTTCATGTGGACATCCTATAAGCTCCAAAACACGCTTACCTCGTGCAAAACGCTCGCGATCTACTTTGGTAAATGGAAGTACAAATCGAGAAGTGTATGTACCTCTTGATATCCAGTCTATTAAAGCCATAAAATCGTCACGATCAATTTGACTCCAATAAAAAGTGTAAGACGGATGAAGGGCTATAGAATACTTCTTGGAAAGCTCGATAGAGTTGTCCAATGAAGGCACTAGCTCGGAAGTGCCTCCTGCCTTAATGAGTTGTTCTAACCAATACTGCTCAACATATCCCGGTTTATCGAGTAAATGATTTCGATTTCGATAGTCGCCATAAGGTACAAGTATGTCTCCTAAATAGATTATTTCAGCAAGCTCTGGGGCAAATTGCTTTGCTTGATCTGAGGTAGACACATAGTGGACGCTTCCATCCAAAAGCTTGATAATTGGTCCATCAATACTGTCGCACACAGCAATAGTACACCCTTTAGTAGGTTTTTCTATTTTAAGTTGCGTTCCTACGGCAATGAAATTATCTGAAAGGACCATTGTAGCGGGATGGACTGCTAGAGTCGAGTAACCTGTATTACGAGCCCTTCCATATCGAAGCCTAAACGCTCCAGAATAGCTTGGATGTGCAAAAACAGGTCTCCCCGCAACGAGATCTTTGATATATGTTGCACTGGCGCCCGCTCCAACGGCTTTATTTTCTTTAATTTTCTTTTGCATTGCAACAAATCCCTCAAGCCAACCCCAGTCGCTCAGCAAAAATCCTTTTTCCTTAAGTTTAATCACTCGTGCAAGGATTTTAGGAGCTTTCTGTGCAATACCTTCTCCCATGACCAAGGCAAATCCGCTTCGAATATAGTTCGTTTCTATACGTGGAAGATCCTTGTAATTGTAAACCTCTCTATCTTCACTAGGGTCTCCGGTTAACTGAACAGGTAAGTATTTCATAAGTTCTTCTATTTCCTGTTCACTTGGCAAATATTGAAGATTGTTTATACGTTCATGATATTCATAACATTCATGAATTCCTCGCTTCACTTCTTCCTGAGTAGGGTCATAACGAGCATATCCGAAGATTTCACGCAAATGATCAATGATTACTAACGAAAAAGCGGCTTCCGTTCCCCCGGCAGAACGAATCGGTCCCGAGAAGTAAGGTGCGAAGTAATCTTTTCCATCCATAGTTTTCTTAAGTTTAAGTTGAACAAAACCTTCAATAGGTGATGAAACCACTCCAAGAGTGAGATAAGCAATAGCTATACGTATTCCTGCCTCAATAGCTTCGAGATGACTTGCAAATTTACAGTAAGTTTCCTTTGCAACTTCTTCCGCGACACGTAAAGCAACCGCAGGGTCAAGACTTCCGTATTGCTTCTCTAAATCTAGGATTCTTTTAACAAGTCGCGGATCAGCTATCTGAGGATATACTGCAGAAATAAGTCCTACTGCTCTTTCAGCAAGAGAAGTCGCCTGTGGAACTTCAATAGAAGAAACTGGATCTATTCCTCTCTGTCTTGCCTGTTCAGCTAGAGCGTAACAACTTTTTACATTTTCGTTAAGAGATTCAAAATATTGGTTGATGTTCATTGTGTAAAATCAAGAACTTTAAGTTCGCGAGTCTTGACGTTGAACAAAGGAACTTTACAGGGATCAGGCACATTTCCAACCTTTTCTTCGAACTCTGTTTGAGCTTGCCAGCAACTTCCCGTTATAATAATGGTCCCATTATAATTTTCGATATCTAGTCTGTGTACCTCTCCTGTGCATAAAACATCAGGTACTTCAGAAATAACAAGAGGATCATGTTGAGCATTAGGAACATATACAATACTGGGACTAACTCCGTGTGTTGGAGCAAGATGTCTACGCTTAAGCATGTGTTTTACAGCTCGAGCCGGGCAGCGATGTGCTTTAGCAGCGCGTAGTTCATCAATTTCATTAATAAATGCATGAATGCTTGCTCCGTGATACATGAGTACTTTGAATTCTTTATCGCCTTCAGTAAGTTTAATCATTGAAGGATTCGAAACAAGAAAAAGATTAGGGAAAGCATAGAGCGCCTCTCCGTAAAAAGAATCAATCATTGGTTGAGGTTCAGCAACACGAACGGAATCGTGTTGTCCAGGACACATAAACATGGTTATATGTGGAGGCACCTGTTTAATATATGAAGCAAGCTTCGCGTATTGTTCTTTCAAACTCTTAAGGTTGAGCAGTCTTTCTTGTCCAGGAAAAACACCCACTCCATCTACATTATCTCCTACAAAAAAAATGTAACGTATAGACTTGGCAAGTTCATTTCCGCTATTGAGCCAATCAAGGAAGCGTTGAAATTCTGTTCCCAAATGCTTTTGGCTACCAACGTGTACATCTGAAACAAAGGCGATAGAATAATCTTCATCGAATCTTACTTTTTCCTTAAACGAATCAGGAAAAACAATATCGTGTACAAAAACAATTTCTCTGTTTCCAGAACCCTTTACAAGAACCACATCATCTAATTGTAATTCACTTGCTTTTGAAAAACAGTCTGCATTTTGTTTGATAAGGGCCTTAACGCTCCCTGTTAAATCCTCAAAAGTAATTATTATATTTTTGTTGGGAGTTGTTCTTTTATCTGTAACAATTCCAATAAAGGAAAATCGTTGCCTATCTCCCGCAATTTTATTTAAGGATACTAAATTTTGTAAATCCCCTCGTTGCATAAGAATGCGTTGTAATTGTTGATAACGAGATCTAAAGTGTCCTACAAAATCAGCAATTTCTATCTTTTTATGGTTCTTGGTGTCAGTATAATATATTTGAAAGGGTAAATTTTCCTTCTTATCTTGACTGATCGGTGCAACAGAAGTTGATTTTTGAATTTCAACAGTAATTCCCATTTTGATAAAAACCGTTTCAACTTGTTGCTTCATTTCTCCAGGCAAGCTTTTAACAACGTTTAGAACATATTCTGCATTCTTTGTCAAACTAGATGAAGTAATCATCTTCTGTCCCGAGACTTTTTCCAAATTGTTTAAGAGATTCTTCGCAATCTCTGCGTCTGAAAAAGAGGTAAGTAAATCAAACAGATCTTTCTCTAAGAATAATCCTCTCTGTCTAATAAATGCAATCGTGTCTTGATTCATAGGTCTAAAGAAGTCCTCAAAATCTCCTTTGATTTTGCCATAAGAGGGGTTGGAATCATGAGTTTGATTTCTCTTGTTCTACCCTGCCTTCCTTTACTTACTACTTGCGCATTAATTATTCCTAACATATCGAATTCTGCCAATATATCTGAAACGCGCCGCTGTGTTAATACTTCATTTCGTGTACGTTCACAAACCTCTTGATATTTATTATAAATATCTCCTGTGTATAGTCTGTTTTCTCCTGCTGATTCGGTAAGTTGAATAATTGAAAAGAGTACGAGTTGAAACTGCTTAGGTTCATTCTCAATAATATCCAACATTTTATCACGCTCTATTTTTTTATTAGCCTCATCTATATGTTTCAATCCTACTACTGCGCTATTTTCCCTATCGGCAAGCTCTCCAGCAACTCGTAACAAGTCAAGCGCCCTACGAGCATCTCCATGTTCACGAGCAGCAAACGCAGCGCATTTAGATATAACTCCTTCTTCAAGAACACCCTCTGTAAATGCCTGTAAAGCTCGTTCCTTCAGTATATCTTGTAACTGTAAAGCATTATAGGGTGGAAAAACAAGCTCTTCTTCTCCTAATGAACTGCGAACCCTAGGATCTAGTTCATCCATAAAAGTAAGACTATTACTTATACCTACTATACTAATTTGAGCATTCTTTAGTTCGGAATTGAGACGTGTTAAGGTATAAAGAAAACTGTCTGATATTTTTTTAACAGCTTGATCTATTTCGTCAAGTACTATAAGAACAATCTGCTTTCTATTATCAATAAGTTCTACAAATTTATTATAAACACTATCTGTAGGAAGTCCTGTCGCGGGAACGCTTCCTCCTAAATTATGAATAAGTTCTGCTAAAATACGATATTCCGTGTCTGCTACTTTCTTTAACTTACAATTTACGTAAACTACTTTTAAAGATTGGCCACCGCTGTCTTTGACCCTCTTAGTGAGTTCGTTACTTACGTACTGTACAGATAAAGTCTTACCTGTGCCTGTTTTACCATAAACGAATAAATTACTTACCCGTTCTGTTCTAAGTGCTGGAGCAAGAATAGAAGCTACTAATTCAATTTGATCATCTCTATGTGGAATCGTTTCAGGGGTGTAATTTATTTGTAAAACACTCTTATTTTTGAACAAACTCTTGCCCGCAACAGAATCAAATATTTTTCCAAGTTCTGGCATGATACACCTCTTTCTGAAAGAGTATCCATTAGATTATAAACTTATTGTCACTGAAACCTCTATTTCCTATGGAAATAGCTCTAATTTCATACTTTATAAAAAAGGAGACTGACACCAACGTTTCCACTGGAAAATAATAAAAATAAAAATAAAAATATATCTATTATATACTATATTATATATATTATAATATATAAATATTTAAAAGTAAAAAATAGAAAAAAAGAAAAGTAAATTTGTTTTTAAATCTTAGTATATATTCCATACGAAATCATGGGGTGAGGGTGTTGTATATGAATAATCGTATAGCTATTAACAATTATACAAAACTTTAAATACCTCCTCCGCTGTTTTTCTAGAATGGCATTAGAAAAGAGACCACTTAAGCATGTTCTTGGTAAACTCGTAGTTACTAAAGAAGGTAAGCGTTTAGGTCTTGTAAAAGACGTTACATTTGAAACAAGAACAGGAGAACTGCTTCAATTACTCTTAAAAGATGCAACGATATATACTAAAAACCTGAATTTAGAGGTTTCTCAGGATAAAGACACAGTAGTTCCTTATAATTCTATTATTGCAATAGGCGATTTCGTGGTTGTTTCTGAAGAAGATCTTACATAATAATACTATGAAAATAATTGGATTTAATTACACTAAAATTAGTGCTGAAAAGGCTCATAGAGTTGTGAATGCAACAGTTAACACCAATATCGAATTTTTGAATGTTGAAAAAGAATCTATGAATCTCTTAAAAGACGCAGAGCCCTTAAAAATAACTTTCAAATACAACTTAACCTACGAAGGAAAAGAAAAAAAGCCAGAAAAACAAGGTGAAATTATGTTCGAAGGATATATTATTATAGCCGCAACAAAAGACGAAGTTAAAAATATAAATAAGGCATGGAAAAATAAAGAATTTCCAATTAGTTTGAAAATTCCACTTTTTAATATTATATTAAAGAAATGTACTCCAAAAGCAATCTACTTACAAGACGAAATAAGCCTTCCGTCGCATGTTCCAGTCCCTCGTTTATCTCCTAAACAGGAATAATTCTAAATTCGTTCAAGAGGCCCAAAATCTAAGGCCTGCCCATCATCGCTAACAACTATTGCTCTAAACTTTCCAAAAGCAAAATTCCACGGATTACGCACAGGTTGTTCTCTAACATCACTTCCCTCACTACCAGGAAAAAAACTTGGAACAATAATAATTTTTTTCTTTTTGTACGTCCCCTGAAGAAAACACTTATATTTTTCTATTTTGGAACCATCTATGAATGTAATGGCAGGGTGAAAATGACCCAATACCCATGTTTTTACGGAATCATCATATAATGCTGGAAAGTCTCGGTCGCCGTGCATAAATATGTAATCTTCCCAAGTATAATAATCTACAAGAGTAACTGAAAGTTCTCGCACAAGTGGCTCAAGTAATGCATCGTGGTTTCCTTTAACAATCACCACTTTCTTAGCTCGTTTACCACATATTGTAAGCAGTTTGGTTATCTCTTGTCGTTCTTCCCATAAAATTGTTCCAATAGCATGCTTCAAATCCCCTAAAATAACGATTGTATCAATAAAATCAACACGTTTCAATACATCTTCCAATTCAGTTACAATATTTTCATAAATTTTAGTAGGAATCATAAACCCAGACTTCCAGAGCGCCTCATTATATCCTAAGTGAAGATCCCCAATTACCAATACTTTCTTATCTAACAATAACGTCTTTCCAATAAATTCAATCATTTTTTATCAATTACTTTTAACTGCAATTGATGCATTCTCTTGAGGAAATTAGCACGATCTTCCATACTAATAAGATCAGTGTGACTCTGTAATAATAAGGTTAATCCAAAGGGAGAAACCATTGGAACACGCATAGTTTTTACAGATACTCTCTTTCGTTCAATCCACTCAAGAACAACTTTTGCTTGAGGAACATCCATAAGATCTTCAAATACTTCTCTTCGAGCCTCTTGCAAAATAGGAAATTCATCGCTCAGTTGCTTAACGCTTGTTAGCAGAAAACTCGAATGAACCTGCTGTTTTCCAACCGATTTCGATCTACCTTTGTAATTTCTCAAAATCATAAGGCTTCGAGAGGCACAATGTCTAAATCGTCTCTTCAAAACGTCCGTCTTTTCAATAGCTTCTTTCACAATAAGTTCAACATTCTTAGACGTCACATATTCAATTATCTTTTTTTCATCGAGTTTTTCAGCACTAATAAAGAAACCATTATCATTAATTCCTAACTCAACGTCACGATGTCTAAGACGTGCAGCGGCAAAGGCATATGCACGTGACAGAACATCATTAACACGTCTTCCATACATAGAATGAAAGAAAAGATATTCTTTATCAGAAACAAATTTTTCAACTAACAGTGTTTGAGAATCCGGAATCATGGAAAACTGGTGCTGTTCAAGCATGTACTGATAAATCGTATGAGCTATTTCCGGAGAACATTCAAGGTATTCTTCCAAGAAAGCAAGACTCTCCTTTCGATTATCTATTCTTTCACGTACAAGTCCGCGCAATCTCCCAATGTCACATGCTAACTCAAAAGTAAGAGGTAATTGTTCTGAAAACCAGCTTGGAACAGTTGGCTGTCGCGAAACATCTGCTTGCACGTAAGCTTTCATTCCACGTGAAAACAAGTATTGATACTTGGCTCCACCCAATACAAATACGTCCCCACGTTTCAAACGCTCAAGAAACGCCTCATCTATTGAACCAACCCCCTCACCTCTTCGACCACCCTTACCAATGACGACTTCCACATACCCTTCTTCAGGAATAGTTCCAATATTAGTCATATAAATAATGCGTGCAAGTTTTCCTTTCTTTCCAATGTCTCCTGTCTTAGCGTCATACCATATCTTAGCATATACATGTCTATGTTCAAGGGCATAATCTCCTGCCAAATAGCTAACAATCGAGAAAAACGCCTCTCGACTTAAGTTTCGATAGCAGTAACTCTTACGAATTACTTTAAGCATAGCATCAGCATTCCATACACGTTGAATAGCCATCCCAAATATATGTTGTGAAAGCACATCAAGCGCATTTTGAGGTATAGTAATCGTGTCAATCTTCTTATCTCGCATGTTTTTCATAAGAGCAGCACATTCAACCAGATCGTCACGATCAAGAACGATAAACCGGCCTTTCGGATTCTCATGAAGTTTATGTCCTGCACGCCCAATACGTTGTAAAGCTCGCGCAACACCCTTAGGCGAACGCAACAACACAACAAGGTCGATACTCCCAATGTCTATACCTAATTCTAAGCTAGTCGAACTAACAACTACCTTCAATTCACCCTTTCTCAATCGTTCTTCTATCTCAAATCTTCGAGCTTTATTCATTGAGCTATGATGTGCCCCTATCAAGCCCGTGTATTTTCCAGGGAAATGCAAGTCAAGGTAGTGAATTATCTTTTCAGTAGCATTTCGAGTGTTAGTAAATATAAGCGTAGTCTTATGTTCCTGAATTAAATCGTGTAAAATATGATACAGTCTTCTCTGTTGTTCGGGGGCATCGGTCTCCAGCAGATCACGCGAGGGGCTAATAAGTCCAACATCTATTTTTTTTAATAATTTAACTTCTGCAATAAGACACTCACGTTCACTACCCACCAAAAATCGAGCAATTTCATCCAAAGGAGCAATGGTAGCGCTCAATCCAACCCGCACAGGATCAATTACACTAATCTCTGCAAGTCTTTCAAGCGTCAGTGTCAAGTGTACGCCTCGCTTATTAGCCATCGCATGAATCTCATCTACAATAATAAACTCAAGAGCTTGCAAATTTTTACCAAATATAGGAGCACTCAATACAATTGCAAGACTCTCAGGGGTCGTAATAAAAATATGAGGTATCTTGCGTGCTTGTTTCGCTCGTTCACCAGGAGTCGTATCTCCTGTTCTCAATCCAACCCGAATCTCTTGCAAGGTAATCTTCTTCTTCTCAGCTAATTCGGTTATTTCCTTGAGTGGTTGAACCAAATTAACAGCGATATCATTGCTCAAAGCCTTAAGCGGAGAGATGTAAACGGCATAAATCTTATTTTCAAGCTCATTTTTACTCGCGAGCTCTACCAAATAGTTGATAATAGCCAAAAAAGCAGTCAGCGTCTTAGTTCCTCCGGTAGGTGCACTCACAAGAATATTTTTTCTATCGTGAATGTACTTAACAGCGTGCAATTGTGTAGGCGAGAACGCTTTGAATTTACCAAAGAACCACTCTCGCACCAACGGATGCAGTAGCTCTTTAAGCGCCCTTTCATCGGCAGGTTCAACGTAGGATACGAGGTTCTGTTGCATGGTATGAAAAGCTCCGTGAAGAATAACAATCCGAGCCAACCTATCGGTTACCCGATCTTTTTAATAGTTTCGGTCAAATTAATTTTTAATCTTGTCTTTTGTACTGTAGGAGCGTCACACCTAGTTTACTGGCGGGACGAATTAAAGGAGTCGAAGACGAATGAAACCTCCAACCAAGCACTCTTTCAGACTCGCTATACATTTTCTTACCCCTAAATCGTTTCGCATCATGGGTAAAACCAGGGATTTCGACTTTCCTTAGGCGACTAATAGGCACCTCCGTGATTAAAGAAAAGATTCCTCCCCGAGTTAAACGATTACAAGTTTCTTTCACTAAATCATTAAATTCCTTTTCTATAGAAGGAAATTCAGCGTATTCTGGATAATTTCCAATTAAAGGTACTGCTGGGAAAAAGAAATAGGCACTTTCAAAAGCACCCAATGAAGAAAGGTCAAATCCTCTGCCAAGGTATTCTTGAACAACCTTCATCCTCTTCGAATCATAACCTGCAATATCACCATGAAGGGCAACCAATTCATCTAAACCGGCATCTATTTTTTGATCGATACCAAATGGAAAAGGTTCAACTACCACTACTTCTCTCGCACCTGCTCTTAAAAAATCGGCAGAACTGACCATTTCTAATGGACCAATATCTAAAACTCTTTTATCTTTAATCTGGGAAGGATTAACAACCTTGTTGAATAAAGTTGAGTCGTAAATTCCCATTTGGCCTTCCAAGTAAGGTTTGGTTTTTCTCGTTAAAATGAGGTCTCCAGTCATAGTAAACAGCCTAGAAAGGTGCTCTTCTAGTAATTCTATCATGGTCATGACGATACTGAAGGAGTTTTAAACATTTCCCTATATTTATATAAGTAAATCTCTAAGAAAAGACATGCCTTCAGTATCGTCAAAAACAAAGGACCGCATCTCAGAACAAATATTAGCTTACTTATTCTCCCAATCGCCCGAGCCTCGCTACACAGTTCATATTGCATCATCAATCGCCCGAGACGAAGAGTTCACAAAAGCACTTCTTCTTGACTTAGAAAAGCGCAAGCTAGTAGTAAAAGTAACAAAGAGTTCTCAAGGCTTCGACTACCTTCGTCGTCAACGCTGGCGTCTCTCAGATGCAGCCTTCTCAGCATATAATCAGATGTCTAAGCAGAGATCTACGACTTTCATCGATGAAGAGTAATCAATTTTAACGACTAGACCAGTCATAAACAGAACTAATAATTGCTTGTCCTTCCAAAAAAGCATGTGCATGCCACATAAGAAAAGGTTCTATTTCTTTCGGTGCTTCCTTTAGATAGGGTGCTTTCGACTCTGCTTCCCACACATTATCGAATAGTCTAGTAAGGGGATGACCTTTGTTCTTATAGATTTGGCGTACCATATCCGTGCCATTGAAACTTTTCCGGGTTTTTAACACCAGATCAATATCCTCTTGTCCAATAATGGGTAAACAAGATTCTTCTCTTAAATCTAATTCATAAAAAGCAGCTAGTAAAACAGAACTTCCACCATAATAAGACATTGCAGCACATAATCGAGAAAGACCCTCCTCATGACCTTCTAATTTTTTGCGTTGTAGTACGTTCGACGAAACTTGGGATATATGAGCATTATAATCTTCCTGACAACGTACACGAAAAAGTATACTCTTTGGGAGTTGAGAGACCCCAGCAATACTAATTAACTGATCTACGGCCTTAGAGGATATTTCAAGTTGACTCATAAAATAAGCAAGTCAAATCCTATTTAAATCTAACCACAACAATCCTTATAATATCCAAAAATATCAAAAGATATGGATCCTATAAAAGAAGCATTTCTAAAAGCAAAGCAAGATATACAGTTTTTGAATGAAAAAATAGACAAATTAACCCAAGAACTAGAAGAATTAAAGCGAACTCTAAATACATCATATCAGTCAGTTCAGCCAACCAACCAACAGATGATTCCAACACATCAACACCCTCTAGAACACTTAAAAAGCTCAAAAACAAGCTTCTCCACTGGAAATGAAGGGGTTCCAACCAACCAACCAACAATCCAACCAACCAACCAACGCACTGGAAATGAAGGGGTTCCCGATAAGATCAGCCATCTTGAACGAGTTTCAGAGATCCTAGGATCTCTCGATGCATTAAAGAAAGAAGTTCGCATTAAATTTAAGAAGCTTACCCAGCAAGAAATGGCTATATACGGAGCAATTTACCAGCTTCAAGAGCAAGGAAATATCGTCGATTACACCTTATTAGCCTCAAAACTCAAATTATCAGAGATTTCAATACGTGACTATATTCGAAAAATAGCTACCAAGGGCATCCCTCTCAACAAAGAAAAAGTCGATAATAAAAAAATTAGGCTCACAATTCCAGAGGATTTGCGCCGAGTAGCAACCCTAGAAACGATTTTAGCTCTCCGCGAGCTATAAATATCACTCCTTTCGGTATACCGAATAAAATAGGGGCTTAGCTATACCTTTTCCTTTCAAACTGTTCTATCAAAATTCGTTTTAACGCGAACTTTTGACACTCACTTTTTGATCACTCAGAATCATCGCTTATCAGCGTGGATGATCCCTCACTTTTTGCACAAAAAAGGGCCAACAGTACCCTCTTTTTGAATCAAAATCCAGTAAATATCACTCACTTTTCACTTCCTCCGCTATAGCTTGCTCATAATCCTCACTTTTCTCTTCTTTTTCCCCCTTTTTGAGGCGTTTTTCCTTGCCCTTAACTCTCACTTTTGCGTATTTTAGGAGTTTAATACGAACTTCTTCACTAATAAACACTCTCTTTTTCCCATTTCCCTCAGTTATCTCCTCAATCAAGCCCTCACTTTTCTGCTTTATAGCATTTATTTGTCCTCTAACCGTACTTCTCTCTTTTCCAAGTAGCCTGGCTAGATCCTCATAGCTCAACTTCAGGCCCTCTCCGGCATTCAATAGGGTAAAAATCAATAGTCTCTCATTAGCTGATAGTTGATTCAAAATAGCATATAAATTACCTGTTTGAACAGGTGTTTGAACATCTTCTTCAACATCTTCAACAGCTGTTTGTTTGTCTAAAACACCCGTTTTTTTAAACAGCTGTTTGTTTTTTGCCTCAAAATCAACTAAGCTTAAACCTTCACGGAGCGATTCAATCTCTTCACGAACCGTCGCTAAATCCAATTTTAGGCTGTTTATCTCATCAAACAGCTGTTTGTCATGAGTATCCAGGTGTTTAATCCAGCTTCCAACTTTCTCAAGATCCTTTTTAACTCCAGAAAAACCATGTTTGGTTGCTTCCTCTAATTTCTTATCCTTGTTTCCGAAAATCCATCCAAACATAAACACCTTAAAACCCCTGTATTTATAAACTTTACGCCTTTTTACACATTCCAACACATCCTCCAACACACCAAAAAAACACCCCTGTTTAAACAGGCAAACAGCCCATAAACACCCCTTTTTCAAAAGCAAACAGGCAAAAAACACCTTTAAACAGGGTCAAACACCCCTAGAATAATCGACGATAAAACAGCCCAACAGCTGTTTAAACACTCTTGCCTCAATTATCAGTGAGGCGCGAAGCGCCGAACGCGCCCGACAACACAAAAAACACCTGTTTTTAGGGCAATTCACAAGATATTTAAACTTCAGTACCCTTAACAAAACATGGTATTAGTTTCAGTAGCCATTTCAGCCGTATTGGCCATCATTTTAGGCATTTTAATCCTCGTATTCCCAAGGCTATTACGTTGGGCCGTAGGATTTTATCTGCTCATTTTCGGAGTCCTGCAACTTCTAGCACAGGCGTACCCTTCTTTCTCCCCATAAAAATTCCCCAACACAGGCCCCTTTAGAAAGGATTAAAAACCAATCAAAACACCCAAAACTATGGAAACAGCAAAAAGAATTAATGAAAAACCATCTCCTTTAGTAATCGCTGCCGCAGCAGTTGGCGCACTAGGCCTCGTGACCTACGGATTCATCACCCAAAAGCCTGCCCCAGAAAGACCTTCTTTGACAGGCAAGGTTACCTATGAAAGTCCCTTAAGTTTCAGCGGAGGCTTCGCCTATAGTTGGAGAATTGAGACGCCCGAAGGAGATTCACGTCTTATCGGAACATCAGCAGACGTATATTCTCCCAAGACCAACCAACCAAAACCATTTGGCCTGGGCGATGAAGTAAAAATCGACCTCAGAGGACTCGATCAAACGTACGAGTACGGGCCAAGAATAACGGATCTAAAATATGCTTCTATAGTTTCAAAAAACAAGTAATAAAACTTCTCAGCTTCGCTTAAATCTTTCAGCACCCATTAAAGTTCGTGTTAAAGCCCGCGAACCCTAAGGAAATATGCCTCAATTAAGAGTGAGGCGCGAAGCGCCGAACGCGCCCGGCAACGAGTAGAAAAGGTTAAAAACTATAAATCGATCAAAAATCATGCACTCACAAACTAAAACAGGCACAGTAACCCTAGAAGGCAAGACCTTCGAAGTAGAGTTGAATAGGCATCATATCGGTAGAACCTATGGAGAGTGTGAAAAAGATTGTCCAGCAGGATGGCATATGCCTACCTATCAGCTTTTGCAAGAAATAAGAAATTCAGCAGATAGAGACAAATTTAATTTACTTGAAACCTCAGAATATGTTCAACAGCCAGATGTTCTCTCAAAAGAAAGAGGGTTAGTTGCAGGGTTTGTTGCGAGTTCGGACGGGGCTATTCTTAGTTGCGCCGCGGATCCTAAGACCGCCGATTCGGTACTTGGGGTGCGCTATGTGCGTAAACTTTCTGGAGACCCCATTCCTCGGCACGAGAATTGGTAAAATAAGAGTTCGTATAAGGTATATTAAGCGAAGTTTTAGAGGGTTTTTAGACAATAATGCGAACTTATTTCTTCAGAATAGGCGGGATTGGTAAGTTTTTCAAGGCTTTTTCTCCGAATAGGCCTATAAGAAGTCCCCTAAGTCCCCTCTTTGAATCTCGATAATTTGAGTATGCTATTTGATAAGCAATATTTAGTTCCGTTCCTAGTTGAGTAAACTCCTGTAGTCTCTTAAGCATTTGCTTAGTGCCTCCATAGGTCAGGATGTGGTGGAGAAACTCTTCATGAAATCTCTTAATTTGAAAGTATTCCAAGTGTAATTTTTTAATTTCTTCAGCTTTTTCTTTCCAGAATTTTAGCCATTTTTCCACATCAAAATCCACCTCCTGATTTCTAAGGCTTAGAAACGGATAATACCTTCCTCGAAAAATTACAGATCCATCACCTAACTCTTCATATTCCTTCATCCGTTTATGGGGCGTACATGATTTTTAATCATTTCTATAGTCTGCAATACATGCTAAAACTTTCTGCTCTCGCTTAAACCTTTCAGCATACAGTATAAGTTCGTTTTAATAAGAAAAACGGTATGCTAGAACTTGTAAGCGTTAATGATAATTTTAAGCAGATAATAAAGTTCGTTTTAATTAAAGCAGGTTAACTGTTTCTAAAATATAGGAACGTTCGCTCGACCAAACGACCTTCATCGAATCGAACGACTCCATTAAGTTGAGCCATACTAAACTCTGGAGTAATTTCGTACTTTGCAAGATATGTCCAAACAGGGTTCTTTCCCCAACCTCTCCCTTTACGAGAACTGGTCGGTTCACCTATTTCGTTTCTAATTATGCTTCGATCTCGTGCCTCTAGAGAAATTCCTGTTTCTTTAAAATAATAGGCTCCCGATTCAGAGGCATCTACACTTGGAAGTCCAATAGCTGCCCGATCACGTAATTGTTTGAGCTTCTCTATAATCTCAGTTGAAGGCATACCCGAGACTAATGTTAATCCTTCCAATTCAATAATTCCAGGTGTTCGTACCAATGACATGAATTATTCTCTATACCTTCCTTTTTAAGTGTTTCCAAATCCGCTTAGAGATATATTTTTATAGACACTCTTAGCTTAAATTATATGATAAAATCCCCAATGAAAAGACGGGCAGCCAAACTAGGAGTACGCGCAGCGACCTATTATGCGGTAGGCTTTCCTGCCACGGTCGCAACAACCTGGCTTGCAGCTGCTATGTATCCAATCGATGGACAACCGAACATGGTCGGAGTAAACACTTCAAAGTCTTCACAACGAATTCAACGGCAATATTGTTTTGGATCAGATTCAGGAGATGTTCTTGTAGAAATTCGCGGCGGGCCGTTCAATACAGAAGTCGCACTCTGTCCGACCGGAGCAAATCCTTCAGGTCTTGTTTACAGTGCAACCATTCGAAAGCAGTATCCCTTGGTTAATCAATCTATAGTGGATACAAGGTTGTTACCTTCATGGGCTACCCTTCCCGACAATCTTCCCCAAGATAATTTGATTACAACAGGAGCATGGGGTTGGCCCCTTCGAGCGTTGAAAGGTGTCGAGCGAGACCGATTCGTATATACTTCTGGTTCGCCTAATCCCTTTGTGCGTCCGCATCTCGAAGATTATGTAACACCTTCTTGGCCAACAATGGGATTAGATATTCGCATGCTTCCTACAAAACCGATACCTACGGGACTAGCACTTGATGCGGCAGTTCACGGTGCAGCACTCGCCATACCTCAAATGTCTTTTGCAGCACTCGCATTACTTCGTAAACAATTTAGAAAACGAAATGGAGCTTGTCTCAAGTGCGGGTATGATATTACTAGTGTAATGATATGTCCTGAGTGTGGGACCAGGTGCTAATCATTCTAAAAAATAATTCAAATAAAATAAGGTATTCTATCTCAAAATTTATAAATCGTATATGAGGACTAGTTTTATGAAACATCGAATCTGGAATACAAAACCTCTGCCGAGTTTCGAAGAAAGACTATCTTTTGCACGTTGGAATAAAAAAGGCAATTGCATTGGCACTGCCTTTTTTTTGGCAGGAATGATTAGACAGGAAGGCATAATCTATCCAGATAAAGCCTACAGACAGTTTCTAGTTGACCTTCCACGGGTAAACTCTCCAGAGTTATATGGGCTTATCGCCTGGCAGCAAGCATTACACACTTCAAAAACCATCAAAACTCCATGCGTCTGGACTGCCCATCTTGGGTTGGTAACTTCAATAGATCCGCTCTTGGTCGCTCATCGTCCTGGTCTCCGGAATTTCTTCGAAGAAGATGCACCTTTTGAAAGACCTAATACGGTGTACGGTAGCCAGGCAGGTAAACGTAATTTTCTAAGATATTATCGAACACCTTTACAAGAAGAAATGTTTACACGTAAGCATGGTTAATGAAATATCGTTAAGTAAATCAACAAACTGAGCCTCTGAGAATCTTTCTTTATTTTTTATTCTTTTCATGACATATCGTTTCTTAAGATTGCTCTGCAGGATTTGTAATATCCTTCAAAATCATTTAGGATTGTTTCAGCAGGTATTTTGTTGGCTTTGGTAAATTCCGCCATCCAATCAGCAGTAGTCTGTAGATTTCCATGCGGGTTTAGATGTGCTATAACTTGTCCCCTAAATGATTTAAGTATCTTACGATAATATTCAGGTATCTCTGGTAGACCGCTAACTCCTTGATTCATCATTTTTTCAATTACCTCATAAAATGAGCAAACTTCCATGATTACGTATTGCCAAAGCATGGCACTTGGAGAGACCTTACCACTTTGAGCAGAAACACGATTTGCTGGAGAAACAAGTTGTGAATGATTCGAGTTAATTACCTTCATATAATCAAGCAAAACATGAACTTTAACATAAGCAAAATTTAATCGATCATACTTTTTCATAGGTCTAGAATTGTAATAATCTATAACTTCTTGATCTGTCATGTTTCTCAGCTTTTCAGCGAGTTCTTTTTCCTCTGAACTCTGTTCAGTAGTCATCAAAAGTTATGTCCTTTCCTCTATTTAGTTTTTACTGTTTTGTATGTGACAAGAAAAACACAAAGGGTAAGCTTGTTAAGATTAGATAACTGAATTTCTATCAGTTAACTTCAGCTACAACTGCCGGAGGCACTAGGCCGACGAATCTAAACTCATCCATGCCTTTTCGATGTCGTCCCTTGCATTTCATAGGATCTATACGTTCAAAAGAATATCCTTTAGGCAATGCATACACGTCTGCTCTCTTACGGCGAGACGAAACTCGGTTTATTTTTTCTATAAAACTGACTTCAAGACCATCCATTCCTGGTCTACCTTCTCTGAAACCGAATTCATAAGCCTTGTCAAAAGGTCGACGTAATTCGTCACCTGACAATTCTAGGTATTGTGCCGATGTAAGAGCACCCTCAGCCCATATGTTTGATTGCGGAAGAGCTATCGTTACAAATTCAGCATAAGTAATGTTTGTTCCGAAACCAGGAAGAAGATTTGTAAGAACCAACGGAGGATGCACTTGTCTTTTCCCTTCAATAGAATATCCTATATGTAAAGGCCATTCCTTAATCTGCTCAAGAACACTTTCAAATTGACCACGCGCGGCGTGATGTGCAAGTCCTATATCAAAGAAAACCCTGTTGAGCATATTCTCTTTTCTTTCTGCTGGTTTTTAACTATTTGTATAATATTCTTCAAAGATAAAATAACGCATTAATCTAGAAATCCTATCTTGAAAACCGTGTAAAATCTTCTAGATCGCAAGCATTGTCTCGAGCATAAGAGATAGCATCACCTATCGCGAGCCCATGAACATATCTTACTCCAGATTCGAGCGAACGAGATTGAGCTACCTCTCTGCGATTCACACGTAAAGAAAATAGCGTACCTTGATTATTTAGTGCAATAACATGATACGGCTGACTCTCAGTACCTTTTTCATTAAACCAGGAATATCTGATGACTTTCGGACTATATTTTTCCTCTATAACAATTATTTTTCGATCAGAAGTTTTCGGAGGAGCGTAATGGCGAGGAGGGCGAATGTTATGATTATGAATAGTCTTAGGTCTCCTTTTGAGCCTACTGATTTGTTCCTGAGTTTCTGTTCTCTTGCCCTTAGGCAAGTCTAAGACATCGAAAATCACGCTAATAAAACCGAATGTTGTTATTTAAATTTATCCAATTGAAAAATAGAAATTAATGCCAGACAGTAAGAATGGCGCTACCAATAAGGAAGGTGACAAAGTAGTATCCAATATTAAGCGCGTACAGTTTCCATGACTTGCCTTCCCAAAGAACCATTCCAAGTGACGTCGTAGCTATAAATCCAAGCCAGCACATGAATCCGATAAACATGCCGTCAAATAATTTGGAGGCATTTGCATAAATAACTACATGCGCAAGTACATAGAAAAGAACAAAGGTAGAAACAAGATTAATAAGTATAACTTTAGCCATTCCCTTTGGTTTGTCGCCTTTAGGAGATATTTTAGCTAGTTTCATCCACATATTTCCAAAGAAGAGCGGGGAATACCAGAGCCATCCAATGATGAATGCAATAACGGTAGAAACAACAATAGGAAGATAATTGACAGGTACGGGAAACATCATAACCATAAAAGTTCTTTTTTATTTATAAAACTATCTTCTTCTACGTCTTCCCAAACTTATTCCCACGAGTCCTCCAATAGCAAACACACTCGGCACAGGCACATTGGCTGAATTATATGTCGCGTATGTTTTCATGAACGTCTCGCTTCCATCAGGAAATCGTGAAAGAGATTCATCATACAACCCATGTGCATTCCCGTTAGGCACGTTTCCGGTATTGCCTGGCCAGTTCCCATATGAAAAACCATCTATAACTACGTTATTGAATATATCATACAACTCTATTCTCCCATCGTTGTTTTGCATGCCATCAGGATTAAGGATCATGAGTCGTTGCCCTGGATTAAGAAATCCAAATGAACTTAGCGATAATCCACTCGGAGTAGTATCTATTAAATTAAGTTCAATACCATACAGGTTGAATGGTTGCGTCCCAGGGTTGTATATTTCAAACCATTCATCAGAAGGAGTTACCTGTTTATCATGATTCCAATCTTGTTGAGGATCAACAACTATCTCATTAATTCTAATAGTATCTCCTTTGACAGGGTTTGTAGCAGCAATAAGACCTGTAAGACCTAAAGAGATTGCTCGTCCACGCATATACCTTTGAAATATTAAATCTATAATTATTTTACTTGCATAAATAATAAACTATTTGTAAAATATTATCCTTTTTTATGAAAAGATTACTCTTTCGTAAAATCTCCAACACACAAAGCCAACTTGTCCAGGATTTTTTTAACATCAGCAGTGGCAACACGCGCAGAATGCGTCCGAAGACCAATATTGAACGAACTTTCAGTATTATTGTAAACACCCACACCAACAAGTAACTGGATGCGTTCCTTATGTCCGAATGGAGGCACAGCCCCTACTTCACACCCAGTTTTCTCAAAGACTTCTTCATGTGTTGCCATCCGAATGTCTTTTTTCCATCCCAGTTTAAGTGCAACTTTCTTAGTGTCGACTTTACAATCAGCAGGAACGTCAACCACAACAAAATCAGTTCCGTTAGTGAACACAATCGCCTTTATTCCTTCTTTCATGCTAAATCCACGGGTTTCAGCAGCCTGCGCACTTGTTATGACTGGAGCATGTTCTAAGTATTTAGCGCGCACATTATGCTCTTTAAAAATAGACTTTATTCGAGCAACTTCTTCGATTCCCATAAACGGGCAGCATATTTCTCATTAAATAGTTTACTTGAACTAGATTGTATCTTTCACTAGCTTTTTAAAAGAAGATCAATAGGAAAAGAGATGGCCGAACTAAACAGCGAGCAAAAAAAAGAAGTTAAGAAAGAAATAAACAAGCAAGTAGCTGAAGCCAAAAAAGAAATTGAAAAAGAAGAGCTTCGCATCCACAAACAGCTGTTGGAAAAAGCAACAAGAACGGCATCACTATTCGGACAAGAATTTCGCCAACAGACTGCGGCAGCGATTATTGCGGCGTTTGGTTTCCTTATAGCCTTAGCATGGAAAGACCTTATTGTGAAGATTGTTGAGCAGTTTACCGCAAGTAATATTCTCACACAATACCCCTATTTTGCCGAACTGTTTTCAGCGATTATTGTTACAGGAATTTCAGTGATAGGTATAGTAATAATTTCTAGATGGGCAAAGAAGTGATTAAAAAAGATAACTCGCACGTTAATGGTGATGTTCTGATTCTTTGAGGGTTTCATTTATTCCAATTATCTTAATCTTGAAGATAAGTGTTTTTCCTGCAAGAGGATGATTAAGATCAATAGTGATTATATTTGCATCAGCAGCAACAATGTGCACAGGAACAGCCTGTCCATCAGGTGTTCGCATCATAAGAGTCATACCGGCCTTTGGTTTTTGATTTCGAGGAAGGGTAATTTCAGAAGCAGATATCTCTCTCTTGAGTTGTTCATCATATTCGCCATATGCCTCGGCAGCAGGAATCGTAATCTCCTTTTCTTCATCCTTTGCCATTCCAATAACGGCATTATCAAACCCAGGTATTACTTGCCCAGCCCCTGCTTCGAACTCAAGAGGGTGTGAATGATCTCCATGACTGGAACTGTCAAAGACCTCTCCGGTTTCAAAGCGCCCCTCATAATCAACCGCTACCTTATCTCCTTTCTTTACAGTCATTCTTCTTCTACCTCTGATTCAAGAACATCTTCAAGGAGATCGCTGTCTAAGACAGTGGTCTCTCCATCATCCACATCGTCTTTTGGAATATAGGTAATAATTCGTTTGCTCATATCGCTCTCTGAAAATATGTCTTTAAGAACCTTGCGGTTATGCCTTTAGGGAAACAAGAAACCCCTTAATGGTCTCACGAAGAGTCCTATCTACATTTTTACTATTCGCTTTTCCATTAAGGACTATGTCTTTGATATAGCCAGGCAGTGATTTGTGTATTTCTTTAGCATGTGAGGAGAGAGGTTTAGTATGAATTATCAGAGATCTTTTAGGCAACAGTGAAACAAACGATTGAAGAGATGACCCTCGCGAACGAGCCCAATCAAAAGGAGGATCAATAAGAACGTACGCCGCAGGTTTTATCTTATTAGAACCGAGCGCTTGGAGAGCAATAAGAGCGCCAAGCTCAGTTCCAATGACAATAGCATCACCACTCAGCCTTTTCTGCAATATTGCTACCTCAGAATCTACATCGATATCGTGAGATGAATTCCAATGATCATAGTGGTGTAATGAAACACCTTGCACGATATCGTGCAAAGAAAAACCTACGTCTTCAAGCCACTGTTTATTAGAGCGGTCAGCACGTGGAAGGAGAATAACCTGCACAATATAGAATACGTTTCAAAGATATAAAGATATCTATTGCTGAGAAGATATGACCCAAGCAATCCAAATTATGAGATAGACAGCCATTACAAACAGACCAAGTCGTGTAAACGTGCTAATATGCAGTAGAAGCCCAGCCCCTATAAAAACTAAAGCGATTACAAATGCCCAGAATGTTGGATTGATTCGAATTACTTTCTTTTGAAGATCGACAAAACGATTACGCATAGAGTAACGTGATAAGAATATATTTAAGGATAGCGATACCATTTCATACATGCATTTCAAATGGCCGCTTTTGGGCTTCGTAGGGCTCACACTCTTCAGTTTTACCCTTCTTGCAATCATTCATACGGATACTTCTACCACTCTAAGCCCCGGAGATAATCAACTCGAAGCGTGTAAAACTCTTACGTATCATGGAGAACACAAGATAAACCTTGTTTTCTTCGGAGATGGAAAGACAGTTAAGAAATATATGGATTATTTTTTTTCGGTAAAGCCGTTTACAACCAGGCAAGAAGACTTCAATGTCTATTACATCGATGATTACAAGCCAACCTGTACGAGGTATAGAGGCATTGCATTGCTGTGTTACAATAAAGAAGTCATTGAAAAAGCAGGTTCTTGTCCTTCTGCCGATGCAATTCTAGTACTCTCTTCAGACAAGGAAAGTATTCGCAGTTCAGCATATCTGGGTGTTGGATCACTTAATACAAATCACCCTTATTCCGTTTTTGCACATGAATTCGGACACCTCTTCGGCAATTTTGCAGAAGAATATAGAACAGAAACACTTCCGGCAAATCAACAAAACTGCAAAGCGAGTCAATCAGATTTCACGTCACCTGTAGATGGAATATATCAAGAATGCTCAAAACAATCCTATTATCGCTCCATAGAGAGCGGATTTATGCGTTCTCTCGAAGCAACACAGTACGGGCAGTACAACGAACATCTTCTCGAAGCACAAATAGATAACCATTACTCTCCATTAAAAGCAACCGGGTTCGCATCACAGGAACAAGAGAATTGTGCCGCAGAATCGTACTATCTTGCAGAGGCAAAGTACGACGGCACATTAACACCGATTGATACGTATATTACAAATGGTTGCGCTCAAAATCAGCAAGCAGGATCATTCTCATATACTGGATCAGATGGCCGAGAAGTTTCAACATTTGAACCAATTTTATTTACAGATGGTCCAGGCAAAGAGACGATCGATGGCGAAGATTTCAAAGACCCTGATCTACCAGTTTACATCCCCCTTCCGCTTTCAACACCTCCACAACTTAGTTTTCATGATGATGAAGGAAATTTTATTGGACAAATGGCATTGAGTGATGCAGGAGCACGGTTATGCAAAATATGAGCAGACGCGGAATGTCCACAGTCGTTTCAACAGTACTTGTTATAGCAATAAGTGTGATACTTGCAGTTATCATTGGATACGGAATTAAGCAGTTCACAGAAGTCTCTCTAGGTCCGGCTACTGCGTGCACACAACTAGCGATAAATCCGTCTTTCTCAATCCAGAAAGTATGTTATAACTCTGCACGAAAAGATCTCGAGATAACGGTTCATCGCTCGTTTGATGATAGAAGTACTGAAGGATTTTATATTTCGACTCAAACATCTTCAGGCGCGTCTGGAAAATGGTCATGTACAGACGCTTGTGGAACATGCACTCTCCTTTCAAATGGAGAAACAAAAACATACTACTTCGGCTTAGACGAAATGCCTTTGTATGCCGGTCTAGAATCTAACGGGTGCTCTCTCGAACAGAAGCCTGTTGAGAACTGCTAATCAGTCCTAAAATTAGTTTAGAAGGAGAGGCCTGAGCACCGAGCGAATCAACGGTTTGTTGAGTCTGCGCAGGTTGAGGTTCTGAATCTGATTCTTCATGTGTCGAGAGTGCAAAAATAAGCGCAGTTATAACGAGGAACAGAATAATTACCCAAACGATGAGCCCTATAAAACCATTTCGATTCATAAAACTACATAAATGTGCAATTTAAATACATTCTGAAGAGGCAACAACCTTAAATAGAAATAGCTCCCTCAATTCTAATGGAGCATGTTGAACTATTCAAAACCGAGCTAAAACTACGCGGCTTCTCTCCATTAACTATACGTAACTATTCTTTTTTTGTCGAAAAATTTCTTAAATTCACCAATAAAGACGCTTCACAAGTCGACGAGAACGATGCACGCGCATATCTAGCTTCTCTTTTCGAATCAAAATCTAAGAACACCATTATGCTCGCGGCAGCATCTCTCAAATTCTTTTATGCTGAAGTCTTAAAGAAGCCAACAGTAGCGATAAAAGCACCCAAAAAAGACAAACAGCTTCCAGAAGTATTGACAAAAGAGGAAGTTCGCAAGATGATTGATCTCTCTGAGACTCTCAAGTCACGCCTTATAATTTCATTGCTCTATTCATCAGGTCTCCGGGTTTCCGAACTCGTTCATCTCAAACCAGAAAATCTTAACATCAATGAAAGTATGGGTTGGGTTCGTAGAGGAAAAGGCGCAAAAGACAGACGTTTCATTCTATCGGAAACACTTTCAAAAGATCTTGATGCGTACGTCAAAAGAAATCCGGGGCCATACGTCTTCTCAAAGAAAGAAGATCCCCTCACAACTCGAAATATTCAGAAAATCGTGAAAAAAATAAAAGAAAAAGCAGGAATAAATAAGAAAGTAACTCCTCACACACTAAGGCATAGCTTCGCAACCCATCTTCTCGAAGCAGGTACGGATATTCGACTTATTCAAACGCTTCTTGGCCACGCGTCTCTAAATACTACTCAATTGTACACACATGTTTCAGCTGATCAGTTGAGAAAAGTTCAGAACCCTTTGGACGGATTGTAATTAAAAAATTACACCATTAAAAACTCCAAATTACATTTATTCTATAAATTAAAAAATTAACGATAAGACTTCTGTCTCTTAGAACGTGCTTTTGAGTCGCCTGGCTTGTAAGCTTCCTTTCTTCGTGTGTCTGCTACAAGCAACGAACGATCGTATTTGAGGAATGCTTTCTTGAGTTCTGCAGAATGAGTAAATTTAACAATAGCTTTAGCAACCGCAAGTCGTGCTGCTTGAATTTGACCTTCTTTTCCGCCGCCAAGTGTTCGGATTTCAATGTTAAATGGAAATGATTCTAGCACTGAAGTAGCAATAACGACAGGCTCACGTAATGCAAGACGATGGAACAAAGGTAGAGCAGTGTATGGTTGCTTATTATACGAAATCTTACCAGTACCGTTGCTGATTTTAGCTTTAGCAACCGCAGTCTTTCGCTTTCCAGATACAACCATTATTTTCTCGCTCATATGTATTTGACTATCTCCTGTAATGTTGAAACTCGGATATTCTTTTCTTTACCTGACTTTATTTTCTTCACATCAGCATATTCAGCAGGGACTTCATTGTAACACATAACAAGATCAAATGCTCGTTCTCCGCGTCCTTGTTTATACGGCAACATACCTCGTATAGTACGTTTGACAATTCTCTCAGGTGACTTAGGGAAATGAGGACCATTAAGTGCAGAACCGCCTTTCTTTCGTAGAGTCATATATTCACTAGCAACCATCTTACTATTTCCTGAGATAACAACGTATTTGCAATTGACAACAACTATCTTTTTTCCAAGTAGTGCTTGCTTTGCTACATAGCTTGCAAGTCGTCCAAGCAATGCATTTGATCCGTCAACAACTATTTCGCTCATGCTAATTTGACTCCTGTTGCTTTAGTGTTTTTTTGAATTTCTTCATGAATAGTTACCATTTCAGCTTTCGCTTTCTTTAATTTATCTCGTGCACTCTCAGAATAACTTAGAGCACAAACACGTACTTTCTTTGAGATGTCTCCAGAACCAAGAACTTTACCAACGACAACGATGGTATCTCCTTCCTTTGACATCTTATCAATTTCAGAGAGGTTGACAGAAGTATGCATTCGAGTTGAACCTGAAAGTCGCTGTGCAACCTTTCTCCAACCCGTATGAGCTTTAGCAAGATTGATAGTAGCCACTAGTGAGGAATTCGTTTTCCTTTTCGTTCTTTCTCGTATGTGTGTTTTGCTTATCATTTTTCTTCCGTTGATGCGGGGAGTAGGAATCGAACCTACGCAGGCTCTACGCCACTGCCACCTCAAGGCAGCCCGTTTGACCGCTCCGGCATCCCCGCGTTATTACTTGAAGGCTTTTTCAAACGCTTCAACGTTATCGCCGAGTACGCGCAATGCACGAAGTACAATTTCCTTGGCTGGCAGTTGTCCAAATGATTCTACAATGAAGAGAATCTCCTTGGATTGTTTAAGTGCCTGAGCGTCAAGTTGAGTTATTTCTTCAACAATAGATTCGTTAAGATCACAAACAATTCCATCTTTACCTTTTTCAGGTTTTACAAGCCCTCGTGACTGGCTTACAAGTTTCTCAACATGACTGTTCTTTGAGGAGACTTCATACAAATGTCGATAGTAGCACAATCCAGGAGTATATTTCTCATGATCGCTTCCCTTTCCAAGACGAGCGGTAGCGATTACTTCAATTTCCTGATCTTTTTCAAGAAGTGTAAGAGGAATAGTTGGATGAACAACACTTACTCCACCTTTAAAGTCGGACGCATATACAGTACCTGGACCAGTCTTAACGAGTTTAAGCTCAATTTCAGTTTTCTCATTCATTCCTGTTTCCATCTTAAGCGGAACAAGTCCAATTCGATGGGCCAAGAATTCGTCATACAAAGCAGAGTCATTCTTGAAAATTTCAACCTCATCAATAGCAAGGACCTGAATCTCATTAACGCTTCTTCGTATGGCATTTGCGAGGCTTTCACTAGCTTCAATGCGCATAACCATTCGTTCAGGGCTCTGTTCTATAATTTCCATTGCAAGAGTATGAGCGAGAGTCTTTTAAACTCTTCGACCTCGTTTGCCTCCTTTCTTCTTAGGACCGCCACGTGGGACGCGGGTGGTTTCGATAATACTAATTATTTTGAATCCTTCCTTAGCAAGGGTCTTTACTGCAGCATGTCCACCTGGACCAGCACCAATTGAATTTGTTTGAGCACGAGTTCTGATATATAGACTTGTCAATCCAAGATCTCTTGCGCGTTCAGCAGCTCGTTTTGCGACGAACATTGCAGTAGTTGGATTAGCCTTTAATCTGCTTTGCTTAGTAACCATTCCACCGCTAACACGTGAGATAGTGTTTCCCGCCAGATCAGTTATGTGCACAATCGTATTATTGAATGATGTGTAAATATAAGCGATTCCAGCACGCTCTTCCTTTTCAGAAATTACAGGCCCTTCCATTTCAGGCATGACTTTCGTTTCGGCAGTTTCTTCCTTCTTTACTTCTTCAGTCTTATGTTCGCTCATTGTGCAGCCTCCGCAGGAACTGGTTTAGCCTTAGGTGTTGTAGCTCGAATAGTGATAATATTTTCTTCATTAACCTGTACAATATATCCAGGAGCGCTAACAACTTTTCCACCAATTGAAACTCGCTTATGAGAAATCATTTGACGCGCTTGCTTAGGTGTTGTAGCAAGTCCCTTCTTAATAAGGATCATTCCAAGGCGTCTCTGGAAAAGATTTTCTTTAGTAAGTGCAAGAACATCAGCAATCGACTTAACTTCCAAGCCTACTTTGTTAAGTTTAGCGAAAAACATTTGTTGATCTTTATTATCAGCAGTGATAAGCTTTTTGGCTCGAGTTCTGAGGTATCTGACGCGTGATTCTGTTTTCCAAATTTCTCGCTTATTCTTCAAACCATATTTTTCAACAAGCTTATTTTCCTCAGAGATTCTATCAATGTCGTACAATTTTCGAGGCCAGGAGAACTTCTTATGCTTTCTTATCATTCTTCTTTACCCCCACTGCCTTTCTTTTCGCTCTGAAGTGGCTTCTCGTGCGCTGACCGCGTACAGGTTGCCCTGCAGCATGTCGCATACCTTTGTAGCTCTTCATCTTCTTCATGCGTTTTATATCGAATTCTTTGACAATATCCAAGTCGTTCGTCAGAAGGTGCTTGTGTTCACCAGCATCAAGATCAGATCTTCGATTCATCATGTAAACAGGAAGCTTAAGATTTTTGAGTTCGTGTTCAATCTTACCAATCAACTCTTTTCCAAGATCAGAAACTTTCATTCGCTTGTCTAGTTTTAGATTATAACAAATAATATTTGCAACGGCCCAAGAAACGCCCTTAACTTTAGTCAATCCAACATACACATTTTTGCTTGCAGGGATGTCTTGACCAAAAATTCTTACAAGTGCCTCGCTATGTTCTTCCTGAGGTCTTTTTTTAACAGCTTCAGGCTGTTGCTCAGGTTGTTTATTCTTTGTTTGTTTTTGTTCTTTCTTTTCCATATTATCCTATAAAGAGTCTATGCCGCTGGTCTTCCGTAATCTCTTCCATGAGTCTTTTCTCAATGGCTTTTCGAGGATCTGGAATACCATTCGCGCGCTGCCGAATATCGTCGAACGACTCAAACGGCTTCTGCTCGCGTGCAGTAAGGATCTCTTGCATATGTTTTTTTCCGAAACCAGGAAGCAATTCAAGCTGATGTAATCGGGTGTTAATGGCTCGAGCGTTGTTAAAGAACATGACAAATTCTTTCTCTCGCTCCCCAACAACCTTCACAAGGAAGTCTTGAAGTTGGATCTTCGCTGTTTCTGTAAGCTTTGCGTATGAAAGCCTACCTACGATGTAGTATACCTTATCTCTCTTTTCGGGACCTATATAAACCTTTTCTTGTGTCGTAAACGTTGCGCCTCTAACGGGAGACAATTCAAGAAGTGTTAAATGCGTTTCACCGATAGCCTGAACTACAGGCGTTCGTCTACCTTCTAGAGGATACCCATACGGTAAGTAATCTAGAACAATTGCATGATCGTCTTTCTTTCTCATGTTCAGTAGTTTTTGACAATGTCAAGGACGGCATTGGTTTCGCTCTCTTCAAAAGAGACGTCATGGAATATCTTGTGAACTTGCTCGCTGTCACGAGGTAGAAAGTCTACAATTTTCGCAATATGTTCTTCGCTGATCTTCACATTTGCAAGCGCTCTAATTTCATCAGCAAGTTTATGCGCTTTTTCCTGAGAAAGATTTCCAAATTTTTTCAAGTAGTCTTCAAGAGCTTTCTTTTCGCTCACATCGCCAGCTAGGTGCTGTACTTCAGCAAGGGTTAAAGGTTTCATTGATAATATCATTGGGTTACAGTTATCTTCTTAAGATGAATAGGTTTGACCGTAAAATGCTTGGTAGCATTATAGTCTTTTACTGAAACAACATAGGCTGCTCCACGCTTCTCAATAACAACGCCTGTTTTGCCTTGCATACGCTTAGGAAAAGAGGTTTTAAAGCTCAAATCTCGAACAAGCGCGACTGAGTCTCCAGCTTTTAGGGGCTGAAAGTAGCGACTGAATGCAATTTTCCCGCGTTCACTTAGTTTTTTCCGTTTTAACATAGCAATACCTCAGAACACTACTTTAAAAAGCTTTCCTCAAGAATTATTCGCCGACAGAGCCTTGGAACAAGTCGCCCTTTTCTTTAGCGCTATCCATATTAGTCTTAATAGCATTGAACATTTTATCTCCCCAGATACCATGACCGCATCGGTCACAGACTTCAAATGCACGATCATCGCTTATCGCGCTCTTACAAAATCCACATTTCTTCACCATTTTTATTCCTCTTTCTTTTGGTACATTTATTATTTATAAATGTTTATGTGTCCGATCGCTATTCATATCTAAGTGCTTTAACCGGTCGCACTTTGGAAGCTTGCCACGCAGGTAATACTCCTGAAACTGCACCGACAACAAATGCAAATGCAAGGCATCCTACAAAGAGATACCACGGAGCCGCGGCCTGAAGAAGATCAGTTCCTAAAATGCTGTTAGCAATTAATGAAATAAGTTCGCTGATTCCCCAACCCAGTAATACTCCGATAGTCCCTCCAAGCATTCCAAGCAACCCGGATTCAATAAGAAATATGATGAGAATATCTGCATTTCGAGCACCAACTGCTTTCATCACTCCAATCTCCTTTGTTCTTTCTAACACCGAAGTATACATCGTATTCATAATCCCCACACCTCCAACAATAAGTGATATTCCTGCAACAGCTGTGAGGAAAAGAGTAATGATGTCTAAGATAGATCCGAAACTATTGAGCAATTCTTCAGGAGTCAATATCGCGAAATCTTTAGTATCTTCAGTAACTCCTCGTGTAGAGAGAAGTTTTTTCTCAACACGCTTAGCAACTTCCTTGACATCTGCACCCGGATTGATTTGAACAATTACTTGATCAACACGATCGGTATTATTATAGAGCGTTTTAAAGTCGTCAAGAGACATGTAAATGAGCTTATCATCGACGGGATTTCCAATAGTCTTCAATATTCCTTTAACTTTGAAAGATACGCCATTAATCAAAATGTTATTTCCTTCAGAAATCGGAATTTTAAACACTGTGCCTTCGCCATATTTACTTCCAAGCATTACTTTTCCAACGTCGCCCCTCTGCAGAAGTTTTCCTTGAGACGCCTCATAAGAACCAGCTTCTTCGAGTACTTTTGATTTATCAAGGGGATACCCTATGACTTGCAAGAATCTTTTCTCGCTTCTAAAAGTAACTTCGGCATTTCCAACCGCATCATACGAAATATCTTTCACGCCAGAAACTCGTTCAATGGTATTTATGTCAGAAATGGTAAGCTCAGCAGCCCCACCGCTTCCAGGTCCTGCAATTTGCCCGCCAGGCTGAATGAAAAATTTGTCTGTTCCAAACGCTCTAAACTCTTCAGTTACAGCGTTCTGCAATCCGACAGACATGCTTACCAAAACGAAAATAGTGGCTATCGAAATGAAAATACCTAACATAGTTAACCACGATCGGAGTTTTCGTTTCTTCAAATTGCGTATTCCTAAAACAATGTAATCACGAATCATCTTCTAAATGCCTCCACAGGTTTCAATCGAGCTGCTTGAAGAGAAGGCAGTAATCCGGAGAGCACTCCAATGAGGAATGAGAAAAGAATGACTCCAAAAACGAGCGGCCACGAAATAGTTATGGCTAGCAAATTGCTTCCGAGCGCCTTTGCTGCAAGTGACGAAATACCGAATGCGATGAAGAGACCCATAGCAGAGCCAATAATTCCCCCCACGAGGCCTAATAAACCAGATTCAATGACAAAAATAAGAAGTACTCTCGAGTTTCGAGCACCAACCGCTTTCATCACTCCAATCTCCTTTGTTCTTTCTAACACAGAAGTGTACATCGTATTCATAATTCCTACACCTCCAACAATCAGCGAAATGAATGCGATTCCCACAACAATAACATTAATTACGGTTAAAACGGTGTTGATTGTAGAGAGTGCCTGAATGGGTGTTTGAACCGTAAAATCTTCTTCATCAGGTTTTTCATTTCTGTCTCTGCGTAGTTTTTCCTCAATAGATTTAGCTACCATCTCAACATTGTTTTTATTCTGAACACGAGCAACGATTAAGTCAAATTCGTCATCAAGATCAAGTAATTGCTTAAGATCTCTTTCACTCATCAAAATAGCCTGATTAATTTGGAAGCTTCCTGCAGGTTTTAAAATTCCTACAACTTCAAAATCCGTTCCTTGTAAAGTAACATGTCTTCCAACCGTTATAGATCTTCCAAATGAGTCATCCGTAAAGCTGCTACCAAGAACAACTTTTCCAGCATCTCCAGCACGAAGCAATCGGCCTTTATCCGGTCGCAAATCCATTATAGAATTGATAACATCAACTTTGGCTTGATCATCGGGAATAGTAACTACAAACTGAAATTGAGCTTTCTTATTATATTCCATTTTGAGTACACGGAGTAAACGCGGAATAACCATAGAAACACCTGGAACATTTGCGATAAGCTGTACATCGTGATCGGTTAATTTAGTGATTGCGGTGCTTCCCGGAGGTCCGAAACTTGTCTGTGCATTCTGAATTACAAGTGTGTCAGCCGAAAGACTCGAAAATTGCGCAGTCACAGCACTCTGCAAACCCTGTCCTAATGAAATAAGTGCAACTATCGTGGCGATGCCTATGAAAATACCTAACATCGTCAACCACGATCGCAAACCTCTATGCTTGAGATTTTGAACAGCTAATGAGAAATAATCACGAATCATAAAACGTCTTAACTATCTCACTTGGAAACAATTTTCCAAGTACCATTTATTTTTCTTTTAATATGCTCGACTTTCCCATCTTTTATTTGATAGACTGTGCGTACATACGCCAATGCTAACTCTGGAGAGTGTGTAACCATAATAATCGTCTTACCTTCTTTGTTAAGCTCCTGCAGAAATTTCATAACCATATTACCTGTTTTCGTATCAAGATTACCTGTAGGTTCGTCTGCAAGAATCACTTCTGGGTCATTTGCAAGCGCTCGAGCTATAGCGACACGCTGCTGTTGTCCGCCAGAAAGCTGATTAGGATAATAGTTAATTCTATCACCGAGATCAACTTTTCTCAAAAGTTTTTCAGCTCTATCTTCTCGTTCAGCTCTATCAATTCCTTGAAAAAGCATAGGTAACATCACGTTTTCTTTAGCAGTTAAATTGGGAATAAGATTGAAACTTTGAAAGATAAATCCAATTTTCTTTCCACGTATCTGCGCGAGATCTGATTCGCTAAGCATTTCGATATTGATATTATCCAGGAAAATGGATCCCTTTGTAGCAAGATCTAAACTTCCTACAAGATTCATAGCAGTAGACTTTCCAGAGCCAGATGGACCCATAATAGCTACAAAATCTCCTTGTTCAATAGAAATGTTCATTCCATCAACAGCTTTGACGGTAGTGTCTCCCATCTCATAATATTTTGAGACGTTTTTTAATTGTATAATATCAGCCATATATTTTCGTAGAGCGCTTCGCTTATAATCCTTTGTTTATCGAATCAATCGACAGTTATGAGGGCAACATTTAAAAGAGGTTTTATCATTAGGACTTTATGAAAGGAAAAGTCTTATTTGTTTGTTTAGCCTTTATCTCATTGGTAAGTTTGCTCCAAGTAGCTTCTGCTTTATGTGAACCTCGCGTCTCATTGCTTAATCAGGATCCGTACCCAGCTATTCCTGGAGATTATGCTAGAATTGTGTTTCAGGTTACCGGGGTCGACAATCCAGAATGCGACACAGTTAATTTCATGCTTCAACAAGATTACCCTATAAGTCTTGATCCTGGAGCAAGCCCCTTTGTAAGTCTTAAAGGCGGAGCATATTTACTCGATTATGGGACATTTTTTCTAGTTCCTTACAAAGTAAGAATAGATCAAGACGCCTTAGATGGCAATTACACCTTAAAAGTCAATTATGGTTCAAACAATAATCCTGTCTCTCTTTATCGCACAAGCAGCTTTGATTTGATAGTCAATGATACTCATACGGACTTCGATGTGTTTGTGGATAGTTATTCAGACACAACAAAAAGTCTCACGTTAAACATTGTAAATATTGGTAAAAATGATGCAAACGCTCTAACTGTTAAACTTCCTACACAAGATGGCCTAAATGTGACTGCCGGAAGCGATAAGACCGTCGGTAAGTTGAGCGCAACAGATGATACAACGGTTACTTTTACAGCAATTCCTTCCGGAACTAGTTCTCTTAAAGTTAGTCTTTATTACACGGATTTAATCGGAAAGCGACGCCAAGTCGATAAGATAGTTCCCTTCACAGCTAGTTCATACGCGAGTACAGAAACTGCTAAATCAAACCTAGGGATCTACTTTTACTTGTTAATTCTCACTTGGGTTGTAGTTGCAGGATATTGGTTCTTCATTGTTCGAAGACGAAAAAAGAAGAAATTCGATTCTCTAAGAAAGTAGACCTTTTCGTTACTACTGAACAAAGGTTTAAATATAGGAATTTTATTCTAAAATCATGAGCGCTAAGCAACGAGTTATAAAATATCAGAATTCTTCAGGCAGTTTTAACTTTACACGATATAAAATTCACAACAAAATCTCAGGGACAATTACCGAGTACTTGGGAGAAGTCGCTACCAATGGAAAGGACTACCACGGAAGCAGAAAACTGACAGACCGCCATGCGATAATTCAACAAAAACTCAATGAATTTGCAAATCGAACGTATTCCAACGAAACTGAAAAATCGGAAGCACTCCAAGAGCTTGATCGTGTTTCAGAAGTCCTCTCAATGACGTTATATAGGAATAGTTCCATGAAGAGCAAGAAATACGCGCATCTTCTTCAAGAAACTAAAGAAAAAATTACATCAATTACTCAACTATTGCGACCTGTTCAAAACTCTTCTCTTGAAGAAAGCATTTCTCCACTAGCAGACTCTGGAACGTCTACTTACATTCCTCAGATCTCGGGTCCTGCACCCATGTTTGTCCAGTTGAACAACGCACTCCAGACACGCCGAGAACTTGGTAATTCAATCCCTATTTCCCCCGAATTGCAGTCAAAATGGAATTTGTTAAATGCTTCTTACCAACGAGCACAGTTGGAAGGAAAAATAAAACATCCTCTCAATCATCAATATGATGTAGGTATGGCCCTCCTGGCCTTTAGTGGTAAAACTCAAGAAGAACACGTTAAGCAATATGAAAAAAAACCGGTTACCGTTGCCTCAAACTCACGATTTGTAATCAAAAGACCAGCCCTCAGATTAGCAGGAGTAGCCGCAGGAGTAATTATGACTTTGAGCGGAGTTATTGCTGGTCTCTCACTAACTCCTCAGTCCTCAAGTAAACCAACGGCAAAAGACAGAACACCCTTTATCCAAACGCCTGCTCCAACAGGTAGAGCTGATCAGTATAACTCTAATTCTTCAAAAGCAACGCTATCTCTAAAATAATAACACCTTAACATTTAAAAACCCCGAAACGCCACTACTACCATGATTATACCTGTTCGATGTTTCAGTTGCGGTAAACCTATCGCGCATCTTTGGGAAGAATACAAGCGACGCACGCAGGCTGGCGAAGAAGCCGGAAAAGTTCTTACTGATCTTGGTCTTACCAGATACTGCTGCAGAGCTGCATTACTAGGCCATGCTGATATGTTGCCTGAAATTACTAAGTTCAAGAAATCTTAAATAAATTATAAATATCCTGTTCTCTTTGTTCCTACATGAGAGAGGAAATCTATCAACCATTATCTAGCGAAGATCTACGAGAGATCATAGGAAAGGCTAAGTCTGATTATCTAACAAGTCCCGAATACCTTGCTAGACAAGTACAAAGAAAAGAAATGCAGAAAAGATTAGAACCTTACAGAGATCGAAGTTTAAATCGACTTATTGTGACTGATTAATCTTAATTTATTAACAAATTCACATCTTGCACAAGTTATCATTACATGAGTTTTAGTTACTCTTCTATTGCTATTTGATAAGTCATTATAGCATTTCTTGCAGAATCGCGCCCGATACTTTCCAATGCGTATCTTGTGCTGCATCGCGAGGCGTTTTATCTTTCTGATCTCTAAAGGTTGAAAAGAAGTCTTCTGAAAAAAAGCCTCGATAGTCTTCATTGCTTCTGTTTTAGAAGGTTTATTCATAAGGAAAGAAAGTCAGTTCCCTATTAATAAGTGAGTATAACGAAGACAGCATCCGTGTTTCGCCTCTTGACGGAGACTACCGCACAAGACGTCATCAGCTTGACTTCTGTGTTCGGAATGGGAACAGGTATTTCCTGATGACTGTGACCGTCTTCAATCCATCATCATACCAACCATTTAAAAAGGTTTCGTTACACGAGCAAGACATGAACTATTCAATTATAGGAATAAATGGTCTACCCGGAGCAGGGAAATCCAAGCTTATTAAGAGATTACTTAGCCTTGAAGAATTCTCATCCTGGAAAGGAATTTCAACAGGCGATATTCTAAGAAAAGATCATGCTCGTCTATGGAAGGACGGCCTATTCGGAGGAAATTTTCAAAGATATCTCGCAAGTCTAACTGATAAAGATATTCGAGAATTCAATGCAAAAATACGATGCATGACTGATAAAGGTCAATGGGTTATGGACTCAAGATATGTTATAGAAAATTGCAGAAGCCGTACAGACACAGCATATGTATTTTTGACTGCCCCATTGGAAGTACGTGTCCATAGAAAAGTGCAAGAATCAGAAGGCAAGTTGTCTCCGCATGAAGTACAACGAGATTTGCTTGGAAGAGAAGCGTGGGAACTTACAACGGGCAAGCGCTTGTATAATTACGATTACCGCGTTACTAAAGATTATCATCTTGTATTAGATACAAGCAAGATGGGAATTAACGCTGAAGCGAAAGCTATTCTCTCTCTTGTCAATAGGAATCTTTAAAACTCTCTTTTTGTCTTTATTTTAACGCGGGGATGCCGGAGCGGTCAAACGGGACAGACTCAAGATCTGTTGGCTTAGCGCCTTCAGAGGTTCGAATCCTCTTCCCCGCATGTGGTTATAGTTGTTGAAGACCTACGGCTTCATCTGTCGAGAGAAGGAATACTCCTTGATGATGTCTCTCTGATAGAAGCTGTACGTTTCAAAGGAATTTATTCTATTGCGGAAGTTAGAGAAATAATGCTAGATACCGCTGCTCTAAAGACGAGACAACTAGAGAAAATTATTGTTGGGATGACTGACATAATTCCCAAAGGCACACACTCGTATTTTATCAAATTGAGTAATAAGAAACAATACGTATGGCCTGCCTGGTATTCAATGAATAGGTTTTAAACATCTAATCCTGTACAATTTATATGCGCCCGTAGCTCAGCCCGGATAGAGCAATGGGGTCCTAACCCGGAGGTCGTAGGTTCAAATCCTATCGGGCGCGCTCTGCAAAGCTTTAAAACTCCCTAGTAGATAATTCCCGTAAGCGCGGTTAGTTTAATGGCAAAACATCTGGTTTCCAAAATCGCTCTCTAAGCACTTGAAAACACCAGAGGTCACGGGTTCGATTCCCGTACCGCGCAGTTTACTCTTCGAGCATAATTCACAGATTATCTAAGCAGTCTTCTTCCGATTTGAAATTGATAAGATTATCAGCAAGGCAAATGCGCTCAAAGCCATAACAGGAATAGTAATGTAGCCATATGTAAGGACAAACACTTTAGAGCAGGATGCCGAATAATTTCCGACAGCAGAACAAGGGATATTTATCAGAGGTTTTGGAGCTGCTTGTATATAATAGTGAAACAGAGAAATGGCTCCGCCAATTATGGACAAAGGCAAACTATATTTCCAAATCTCTTTTTTGTCTTTTGTTATGAAAGCAGTCAAAAATAAGAAAACCTGAGAATACATGAAAATTCGCTCATACCAACATAATCTGCACGGTTCATAATGCAATATATCAGAGAAGTACAAGCTTCCAAGCATCGAAGTTAGGGCAATAATAAATGCAAAGAAAACAGCTCGATTACCTACCCACTTGAATAGAAACGAACGACTTTCAATCATCTTTAGTTTCAATCCAATGCTTTCTAAAACATACAGTACTATGATTATGTCACTTAAAATGGTAAGAATGGAAAGAGCATTGGTTACTGCAGTCATAACTCCTAGAAATAATTAGAATATATAAGGTATTCGATGAAGAAAGCGTTATATGTCTATTCTTTAAATGACCTAAATTTGCTCAAGAGGAGCAACAACTAATAGAGTCAGAGCAATATAGGTATCGAAGAAAGAATTTATAAACAAACTTTCGGACACGTTATTATCGCTATACTATGACAGAACAACATCACCAACGTAAGAGAAACTGGTACGATAAGTCATACAAACTTTTACTTATTGCACCGGCTGTATTGTTCACACTATCTATTATTTACTTAGTTCATTTCTATGGGGTCAATGGAGACATTATCTACAAAGACGTATCTATAACGGGAGGGACGACAATAACGGTATACAATGAGGCAAATATCAAAGACGTTGAAAATGCCCTTAAATCAGAATTTTCAGATATTGTTGTAAACGGTATTTCTGACTTGAGGACTGGAAAACAACTTGGCTTTTTCGTTGAGACGTCAGCAGGTGTAGATCAAGTTAAGGCCGCGCTTGAGAAATATCTCGGATATACTTTGACTCCTAAGAATTCCTCCATCGAATTTACAGGATCAGCACTATCGTCAAGTTTCTACCAGCAATTACGATTTGCAGTCATTATTTCATTTGTATTGATGGCTATCGTAGTCTTTATCATTTTTAGAACTCCTATTAGAAGTCTCTCCATTATTATCGCAGGACTTGCAGACATACTCATGACTATTGTAGTTATAGATATTTTACACATTCGTCTTTCAACGGCAGGTATTGTTGCACTCCTCATGCTTATCGGTTATTCAGTAGATGCAGATATTTTACTTACAACAAGAGTTGTGAAACATAAAGAGGGTACTCTCAATCATAGAATTTATGGAGCATTTAAAACAGGAATAACGATGACCCTGACAGCAATCGCTGCTGTTGCGGTCGCGCTCCTCATGACTCATTCAATCTCATCAGTTCTGTCACAAATGTTCACGATAATTCTTATCGGCTTAGGATTTGATATATTCAACTGTTGGGTAACGAACGCATCTCTCTTAAAATGGTACGGGGAGGCTAGGAGCATATGAAAATTACTTTTAGAGTCTGGATACTTATAATTGCCCTCATATTTTCATTACTCGCTATTCGACCTTCATTTGAATCTGGAGTGCTTGTAAAGTCCATAGATCGCAATTCAGAGTTGTTCACTCAAGGCATACGCCAAGGAGATATAATTAAAGAGATAAATGGTCAACCGGTGACAGACATTCAATCATATGCATCTGCCATGGACTATCTTTCTAACATTACTTCGCCTACTCGTGTTGACATCACTACTAAAAATTCAGAGTATCTAGCCTTCTTAAACCAGACTCCTGATTTAGTTGTCCAGAAAGTTCCCCGAACGCGTCTCAAAACAGGTCTTGACATCCAAGGAGGAGCCCGCGCGCTTGTCAAACCAGAAGCACAAATTACAGACGCTCAACTACAGGACCTTATAGATGTGAGCAATAATAGATTCAACGTTTTCGGAATTTCAGATGTTAAAATTCGTGCGGTGACGGATCTCGCAGGAGACAAGTTCATGCTTGTCGAAGTTGCAGGCGCAACACCTTCAGATCTACAAGATCTCATAGCAAAGCAAGGGAAATTTGAAGCAAAAATAGGCAACAAGACAGTATTTCAGGGGGGGAATGAAGATATCACTTCAGTATGTAGAAACGACGCAAGTTGTGCAGGCATTCGTCAATGTTTCCAGTCTCAGACAGGTTATACATGTACGTTTGCATTTACAATCTATTTGAGCGAGACCGCCGCAAAGAGACATGCAGAGATAACTAAGAATGAGGAGTTAGACATTGCAAGTGGAGGATTATATCTCAAGAATAATTTAACGCTTGTGCTCGATGGAGTTTCCGTAGAAGAATTACTAATTAATCGTGATTTAAAGGGACAGGTAGCCACGCAAATTTCAATTCAAGGTTCGGGACAGGGTAAAACCCAACAAGAGGCATTTGATGACGCAAAGCAATCAATGCATAAACTACAGACTATTCTGATAACCGGCAGCATACCTTACAAGCTCGAGATAGTCAAATTGGATACGATCTCTCCTTTACTCGGTGAGCAATTTATTAAAACAATTATTCTAACCGGTCTCGCAGCAATTACTGCAGTAGGGATTATTGTATTTGTGCGTTACAGAAAAATAAAAGAATCATTTGCAGTGTTATTCACTTCATTCTCTGAAATTGTCATCATCTTGGGAGTTGCAGCATTAATTGGCTGGAACCTTGATCTTGCGTCCATCGCAGGTATTCTTGCAACTATTGGAACAGGGGTCGATCAGCAAATAATTATTTTGGATGAAGCTCGAAGAGGTGCAGAATCATCATTGCGCCAGAAAATGAAGCACGCTATCTTTATTGTTATGTCGGCATACGCTACTTCACTCGTTTCACTATTGCCATTATATTGGGCAGGCGCAGGATTGTTTAAGGGATTCGCTATAACTTCCATTATTGGGATCACTGCAGGAGTATTCATCAGTAGACCTGCCTTTGCAGATATGATCAAAGGTCTTGAAGAAAAGGAGCAAACTAAATAATATGCTCCCACGATGGCACATTCTGCTCGGCGGAGTTTTCACACTTGTTATTTGGCTTGTTGCTCCAACCATCAATATATTTTATCTTTTGCTCGTTTTCCTCTCTTCTTTCCTCATTGATTTTGACCACTATGTTAACGCAGCCATAAGAAATAAGAAACTATCTCTAAGTCAGGCTTTTGAATATCATCGAGAGCTAGAAAAGAAAGAAAAGCGCGAGCAAAAACAGGGTATTTTCGTTAAAGGAGATTTTCATCTCTTCCACACTGTCGAATTTCACATTCTTATTGGAATTTTGTCCTTCTTCTGGGCACCATTCTTCTATATCTTTATAGGGATGATATTTCATTCATTGCTTGACGTTGCGTCATTACTTTATGTTGGAAGATTTTACAGAAGAGACTATTTCTTCTTCAATTGGTTATTTAATAAATTCTAAAGAAAACTTACAACGCCTTTAGCGATAAGCAAGAACGTACACATCCAGATCAGAAAGCTTGGCAAAGTAAAAACTAATGAAAGGAGCAATGATAGTGATGCGACAAGATCTATTATGCTCAGCATATCTCCTGAAAGAATAAATAATCCTTTAAGGAAAAGCAAGCCAGCGCAAAAAAGAACCAATCCCAAAAAAGGATGAATTTGAAATATCAATGTCAGAAGCGTAGCTCCCGCAATTAAATCAATGAGTCCGAGTATTCTAACGAGCATACAATCTGGAATATCGGCATTATAAAAGCTTTATTAGAAACGTTTAACTACTTATTTGCGATCTCTCGATATGGAAAGTACATCGGCAAAAAAAAGCTGGTACGATCGAGCAATCGACTTTGCTTTTTCATCTGATCCTCGTAGATATCTTATTTTATTCATAATATTAGGATTTATGCTGCGTCTCATCGTGGCTAACAATGTAGCCCCTCTAGCCGATGAAATGATTCACGGAACAAATGCAATAAACATCATTAGTTCCGGCGTAATTAATGCACAAAACGAAGCTCCGGCATGGCTTTATCTAACTGACATTTTTTATCGTATTTTCGGAGTGCATTCTTTTTCGGCACGGTTTCTGTCAATACTTTTTGGAACTTTGACGATTTTAGTAGTATACTTATTGGGCAAACAACTATTCAATGAAAAAATAGGTCTAACAGCCGCATTCCTTATGGCTATATCTGCCTATTACATTCGTTACACTCTTATGGAAATGGATCAGGCCATGATGTTTTTCGTCCTTCTCGCACTATATTATTTTCTGAAAGAAATTGAAGCACATAAAAAAATACCTTACATCAGCGGAATTCTAATGGGAATTGCGCTCCTTATCAAGCCCATAACGCTTCCATTTATTGTTTCGTTCGGAGTATGTTTCTTCATAGCTCTCTATAAATCGGGAAACAGAGCAACTTTCTTCAACAAAAATAAGATTAGAATTTGCTATGTTCTTCTTACGCTATTCTTGTTTGCAACTCCTATACTATCCTATAACTATATCTTATATCATCAAAAAGGAATAACTGACGTCATATTCTCTCGTTTCCTAGGAATCAATCAAGATATTTACGCCGGCTTGCAAGGATATGACAAATCTTTTGTACTGAGTGAAGTTGTTTCGTTAGGTATTCCTGCACTGTTTAATGCGTATTGGAGTCTAGATCCTGCTATTTTTATCTTAGGTCTTCTTGGACTCGTTTTATTAATCACAACAACAAAATATCGCAAAGCACGTATTCTGCTATGGTTCAATATAGTTCCATTAATTTTTCTGCTTGGAACGTCATTGCTCCAAACACATCTTTCTGTTTTTGTTCCTACATTCTGTCTCCTCGCAGCATTTTTCATAGTAGGTACTACAGATTACTTTTCATCAGGAGAGAATATGAAAAAACTAATGTATGGGCTATTGATATTAGTGTTAATAGTCAATATCTATCTCCTTCTCCCAAACCTTACGAGCAAGGCCGCAATGTTTAAGTTACGAGACTATTCGATAAACAACATCGGGACAAACGACTTAGTGGTAGTCGATTCACGAGTTTACAGAGGGAGAATAGCCTGGACGTTAAACGATAAAGCCTATTTAGAGTCTACAAATCTTCAAGAATTACTCGAGCTTAATGAGAACCTATCGGGTGCAAAAATCCCCACGATTATTTATTTCGTCGAATGCGTTTCTGATGATTGTGGTTGGGGAACTATCAAAGATCAGCAAGAGTTCAATAAAAGCATGGAAGGAATTGTAGGCCTCTTCAAACAATCAAGTCAGGAAATTGTAACGTTCAATGGAGGAGGAGGATACGATGAGGAAACAGGAAAACCTACTCTCCGCGTCTATAAAGGAATGATTAGCCTCAATCCTTCAGTGTTGCAAGCAGTATACAGTACACACGATTGGTTCTATTATCCTGTACGCTGGGAGAAGGGAGATTGGTACGACAAATACGTTCCAGAAGGATTTTTCCAAACAGTCTTTAATTTAATTGGAAAGTTATTCTTATGGCTCGCCATCATTCTCTCATTCGTTTATGCCTATAAGGTGTTCAAGGAAACGTTTAGTTAATCAACAATTTTATACGTATCAAAATAGTCTCTAGCTTTTTTCCACTCTTCAACAGGCTTTTGTTGGATTATTAAATTAGCCACAACACGAGCCATATCCAGACAATGATCAGCATTATTATAGTTAAAAAGACCTAACCTTCCAACACTATACAAATTTGAAATATCATCGAGAGAATCAAATACTTCTGCTAATCTTTTCTTACAGTCTATAGAATAAACGGGATATACTCTTCCCGCGCGCCGGGTTATAAACTCATACACCTCATTTTCCTTGATAAGTCCTGCCTTTTCAAGATCTTTTACGACACGTGAGCGTATTTCTTCGTCGGAAGCAGCATATGTGCTATCTCCAAAATCACAGGTTATTTCAGCAGTGAGTACGGTCTTGTCATCCGGACAAGTCATAGCGCTAAAGCTCTTCTGTTCAGCTACACGATTAAAACAAAATTCCTTTTCAGGGAAGAAAATCCAATTATCTTTCAATGCGATTTTCTTATTAAGGAAGACATAGGCAATAACCAGTGATCTAAACTTCAAGCTCTTTGCAGCATCAATAGTTAATTTTGAAACAGAAGGTGAAATCAGGCTAGGTAATTCGGTTATTGCTAATGAAGAGATAAGCACATCACAAGACAATTTCTTTTTCTGTTTTCCTTGTGTAATTTCGATAGACTTAACTTGCCCCTTAGAAACAAGTATCTTGGAAGGAACTGTGGAAAGAAGGATTTTTCCTTTTTTTGCGATGATTTTATTTGCCAGCTTATCACACATTACCCCATATCCTTTCGTAGGATAAAGAAACGTTTCTGCGCTGACACTTTTCTTATTTTTAACAAGAGCGGTTTTTAACACATCAAATATATTACTCACAGGAGATCTTCTTTGAGCAAGTTCGACGCTCAATTCTCTAGGGTTGCCCCAAACTTTCTCGGCAAAACCCTTAAAGATGATTTCATATCCCTTTCTTCCAAAACCGTTCACGAAGTAATCTTCGTAGTTGAGTGCCTTGCGTTTATTGATAATTGAACGACTAAACTCTAAAGCAATAGCTGCCGAAGTCAGAGGATTGATGCGAAGAATAAGCTGAGAGAGTTTAACAGGAAAATCAAAGTATCTTCCAAGTAGGCGTATACTATTTTTCTTTTCAACAGTTAAGTAATTTCCATCACCTACTATTTGCTTAAAATCGTCATATACTCCAGGGATTTGAGTGTAAAATTTATGAGGTCCATAATCAAGTATAAAATCTTTATATGCAAAACTTGCAGTCATCCCACCAACCTTCGGACTTTTCTCAATAACCGTTACGTTGTAACCTTCCTCTGCTAAATATGCTCCAATACGTAGACCAGTTATTCCTGCTCCAAGAATTACTGCCTTCTTCATTTTTTAGACACCTTTCGAGCGATGACGAAGGTCTGTCCAAGCCAATAAGGGATATCTCTAGAAGTCAATCCTAATGGTTTAGTAACTGCCGTACCTAGGGCTGAGAGTCCTTTACTATACGTTGCACCGCGTTGTAGCACGTATCCGAGTTTAAGTTTTTGGAAATGGGGTTTTACAGTTATTACCTCAAATCCAGCCTTTTCTAACATTCGTTTAATGGTTTTTCGTGTAAAATAGTAAAGATGGACAGACGTAAGGAAAAGCCATTTTCTTCCCATGAGCCGTGATATAAAGCTCCCAATATCGGGGTAGTTAACGACTAAGTATCCTTTTTCCTTTAGTACGCGATTGCATTCCTTAAGAACTGCAGAAGGATCAGGTGTGTGCTCGATAACGTCCCATAACGTTACAAGGTCAAACGAATTAGACTTATATTTTTGATCAAAAATAGTTCCAGGTCGAATATCGATTCCATAGTGTTTCTTTCCCCAGGAGGCAAGCCATCTATTAGGTTCACAGCCTTGAACGTTCCACCCTCTTTTTTTGGCGGCAGCAAGGAAAGATCCACCAGCAGTACCTACATCCAGAACGCTCCCTTTACGAGTATGTTTTTCAATCCCACGTAGCGCTTCATCGAATGTTTTTTCTCTTGCAGCAGCTTGGGAAACGAAAAGAGGGTCTTCTCCTGCAGAATATGCCTCAACGATAGTATCTCCTTTTATTCGTGGAGAGACATATATTAGCCCACAACGAGTGCATTGTACAAGTTGATCAACAAGAAGTTCATCACCAGATGCTCGAAACTTGTAAACTATGTCTGCATCCTTTTCTTTTTCATATTGAGCCGGATAAATAACGCGTACAGAGGAAGATCCACACAAATTACAGGGAACTGTCTCAAGCTTTCGTCTTATTAGCTTTTTATCCGATATTTTAGTAGAGTCCATAATGCTTCAATTCCATCTTTCCATCCGATTTTCTTTCCTTCTTCATAGGAACGAGGGGAATAAGATATCGGTACCTCATGTATTTTTATACCTTTCCTAGCGATCTTAGCAGTGATTTCAGGCTCCCAATTGAACCTATCATTCTCAATGCGGATAGACTTAATTACACGCGCTGCAAAACACTTGTAACAGGTAGCCTCGTCAGTTATATTCGTTCCGAAGAGCAAGTTAGTAGTCATCGTAATGACATGACTCCCGAGAGAAGTTGCAGTATAAGCTCCTCGGTGTTTAATTGCCCACCTAGACTTTCTACTCTTAGCAAGTTTAAGGTATCTCGAGCCGTATACTACCAGCGCCCTTCCTTTCGCAATAGGTGGCACAATTATTCGGTAATCTTCTGGGTCATACTCCATATCAGCATCTTGAATTATAACTATATCTCCTGTCGCCTCTTGAATACCTCTTCTAACTGCCGCACCCTTTCCTTGATTAGGTTGTTTATCAATCACTTTTACCCCTTTGACAGACTTAGCATATTGAACAGTTTTATCCCTTGACCCATCACTAACTACAATTATTTCCTTCTCGATTCCAGGTAAAGACACTTTCTTTACCCGTTCAAGCACTTCTCGAATTGTTTTCTCCTCATTATAAGCAGGAATAACTACTGATAGAGAGACCATAGATAGTCAAAACATAAGTTAGAGGTTTAAAAATATATAGGCTGAGACGAGCTTTAAATAATAAGGATTCTTCGGTTTAAAATGGGCAAAGAAAATCAGTTAGATAACTTTCTTAAAGTAATTGTAAATTCTTCATTTCTCGTACTAATAGGTCTTATTCTTTCAAAAATAATCTCGTATATCTACAGAATAATCATTGCACGCTATTTTGGACCAGAGGTTTACGGAGTATTTTCATTAGCAGTAATCATTTCAGGGTGGTTCATAACTTTTGCAGGTCTAGGTTTAGCAGAAGGAGTTATTAGATATTTAATACTCTATGAAAATAAAAAGAACGGGGCAAAATCGCGATTTGTTTTCAAATATATTAAAAAAGTTACTCTTATCTCAAGTATTATTCTTGGATTTGCCCTTTTCATTTTTGCAGGTCTGATTTCAGAGAGAATTTTCGACAATCCCAGTCTGACTATTTTTCTTCGATGGTTTAGCCTTATAGTTCCATTAACTGCGATGAGTCATCTTTATCTATCCTCTCTTAGAGCCTATCGTAAAATCGGATGGTATTCATTCATTCTCAATGTCCTTCAGAATGGAGTAAAAGTACTCGTAATACTCTTGCTTTTAATCGGAAGCGTAACTGTCTCTTCTATACTAATTTCTTACACGTTAGCAGTTTTGGCAATGCTCATATGTGGATGGCTTGTTCTGAAAAAAACAGTGCCAGACATGTACAAGAAAGAAACTAAATCTATCTCAGAAAAGGAGAAATCCAAAATAAAAAAATCGCTTATTCACTATTCGCTTCCTCTTCTTTTCTTCAATATAATGTATGTTTTATTCTACTGGCTGGATTCCGTTTTTCTAGGGTATTACAGAGGAGCTACTCCTGTAGGACTTTATAATTCTGCAGTACCGTTAGCATTACTTTTAGCAACCGTACCCGAAATATTTGTTCAAGTTTTTCTTCCAATAATTACCAAATCATACGTCAGAGGAGATCACTCATTAGTAACTGAATTAACTAAACAGGTTGCAAAATGGATATTTATTATAAATCTGCCAATATTGGTAGTTTTACTTCTTTTCCCGACGTTCATACTTAACCTTCTCTTTGGACCCTCATTTGTTGCAGCTGCAAACGCTCTTCGAATCCTTGCAGTAGGTTCCTTTCTCTCAACCTCTTTGGTAATCTCTCAACAAGTAGCCTATGCTCAAGGAAAATCCAGATTGTTTGTAAAGTGTCTTGTCATAGCAGCAATAATCAATGTGTTTCTTAATGTCGTGCTAATACCTCGAGATTACATTTTAGGATTTGCCAACCAATCCGGACTTGTTGGTGCGTCAATCGCTTCTGCATTCTCATTTATCATTCTCAATTTAATGATTTCACTCAGTTTAACAGGTTTAAAAATAGAGACGCTACCATTCAGAAGAAAAATGGCCAATGTCGTTCTTGCAATGATTCCTGCAGCAGCCTTTTTCTATTTTTACTCAACAAAAACTACCTTTAATTTGACTAACTTTTTGATAGGGTCACTCATTTTTGGATTAATTTATTTAGCACTTATTTTCGCCTTTAAAGCATTCGATAAGAATGACCTTTTAATAGTAAATGCTTTTGCTAGAAAAATTAAGAAGTTTAAATGATTTTTTCAAGTAAATACTTATCTAAGACCAAATACTTAAGTCCTGAATTTTCCACGGTATGGAGCGCATCTTCAGGTGTAAGTACATTAGGTTCACCATGTAGATTGAAAGAAGTATTCAACACGGCCCCTATTCCGGTAAGTTTCTTAAATTCCTTGAGAATAGCGTAATAATCAGGATTCCATTTTTCATAAACCATTTGTGGACGAATGGTTCTGTCATAGGGGTGCATAGCGGCAGGAAGATGTTTCTGAGCAAGCTCTGTTGAGTCAAATGTCAAGACCATATAGGGAGCAGCAATTTTCTTAGGATTTACAATATACTTACTCATCTCAGAATCAAGCATACTCGGGGTAAATGGCATCCAAAAGTCTCTGTCTTTTATTGCTTCATTGAGGAACCTGATCGTTTCAGGGTGAGAAGGATTAGCGATAATTGAACGATTACCTAGTGCACGAGCACCCCATTCACTTTTACCAGAACAGCGAGCAACAATCTCTCCTTTGGAAAGTAATCTAGCTATTTCTTTATTGATATTCTTAGGCGTAGATACCTTATACTTCTTTGTTACTTCTTCTTTTCTAATAAAGTTATTTACATATTTTTCATCATATTCAGGGCCTAAATATAGGTCTTGCATAGGTTCTGGAGAAAATGGCAAGTTATGTTGGTTGCAATACATTTTATACCCATACATACAAGAACCGATAGCGTTGCTCTCATCACCCGCACTAGGCATAACAAACAAACTCTTTACTTCAGGCAATTCAGCAATTTTTTGGTTAGCCTTTACATTCATAAAAACCCCTCCTGAAAGTGCGATTGAATCTACACCTGTCTGCTTAATAGCTTTCTGAACCCAGGCAGTAACAAGTTCCTCTGCTAATTTTTGAACTGCACCGGCAACTATGTCAAATCTGACAAATTTCATCTCATTAAGAAAGAAGTTATCCGAAAATATCATCTCAAATTCAGAGGTGAATTCCAGACCTTCGCCAAGACGTATCAATTCTTTAAATCGAGGATATACTTTTGCAATGTTATGTTCTTTGGCATAGGGTGCAAGGCCCATAACTTTGAATTCATGTTCAAGCGGTTTCATTCCAAGTGCAAGAGTGGCATTGCCATATAGATATCCCAAAGACGCTCGCTTGTTGGTCCTAGATATAACCTTTATCTCACGACCATCATAAATGCTTACAGTGGCGCAAGTCCCATTTCCTTCTCCATCGAGTGTGAAAATGAGCGTTTTTTTATCCTGCGGGAGATTAAAACAAGTAGCCATAGCGTGCGCCAAATGGTGATCAATGACCATTATTTTTTCAATAGGAAATTGAAGTGCACGCGAAATTCCATGCGAAAGTCTCCTTAAGCGATGTTCTCTTTTTTCAAGAGGTTTTAACGATCTTTTAATTGAAAGAAGATTATGATATAGTGCTGGTCTCTTATATCCTAATTTTGAAATTATCTTATTTTTGAAACTCTTATTAGTATAGTTTTCCATAATCCTTTTTCCCATGTAAGGATCACTTTCAATCTCATAGTGTTGGTCAAAAACAATGTGATCAATTTCGGAAAGAGTAAGTCCATTATGCTTCATGAGATACTCGATAGATCGAAAAGGTATTCCCGAATGATTTTTTATACGTGAAAATCTCTCTTCACTTACGCACTCAACAATCTTACCATTTGTCAAAAGGCAGGCGGTAGCATTGTGACCGATATTGAGTCCTAGAATGTGCATATGATAGTCTCTTCCAGTCCATTTATAAATCTTTTCTAAAACACCCGAGAATTTTTATACGAGCATCATTTTAGGTTATTATGAAAGAAGTTTTTCTCTATCACGCTACACCTAATCTTCATTCGATTTACAAATCTATGATAAATAACCCTCCTGTAGGATATACCTTTACCTTACCTTCATCGACATTAAGCAAGAAATTCCTTGCAGTCAGCCAAAAATCTTCTTTTCTTAAGACTATTTATCGTTCAACGCTAAAGAAAGTAATGAATAATCGTAATTTAAGCGCAGCAATAGTTACCTCAAAAATACCTAAACAAACTGCCCTAGTTTTTGCATTTGGTATGATTATTGATGAAAAATTTCCATATGTCCTCGATATTATAGATAATCCTTACTCCATAACTGGATACAATTATTCATCTTTTATTGAAAACCTTTCCCAAATAAACGCAAAATTGGAAAAAGATGATTGTAAATCGATTATCGTGCCCTTTCAAGACTGTAAGCAAATGTGTAAAAAATACTTCACTCCCAAGGTCGTAAAAAAAATTCAATTAATAAATTACGGAGTTAAAAGTCGTCCGGGTTTTAAAAGAAAAGTATCTAAGAGCATACAATTCTTATTTTTAGGTTCACTTGCTAATCCTGACGACTTCGAGATAAAAGGAGGGGTTGAAGCGCTGACAGCATTTGCTAAACTTCGCAAAAGATATGGTTCAAAAGTATCGTTGGTTGTTCGGTGCAAAATCCCTGAATATGTAAAAAAAACGTATGATTTAGAAGGAATCAATTTCATAACAAAACCTCTGTCAGAAAAAGAGTTAGAGGAGTTATATGTCTCATCACACGTTTTGCTTACTCCAGCACATACTTTTGTTGCAACAGCACCACTAGAAGCGATGAGTTTTGGAATTCCTATAATTGGTCGAGATACATACGGCACAGGAGAATATATCCAGCACAAACAGAATGGATTTCTGGTTGGACCAGGCAAACATTTCGATTATACAGATTACTCTTATATGGGGCGACTTAAAAATAAGACCGTTATAGAAAACATGCGGATACCTGATGAAAAAACAGTAAGCGATATATATTCTGCAATGAGTTATTTTGTGGATAAACCCTCTTTAATCATAAAATATGGAAATTTTTCCAGAGAGATTATTAGAAAAAGATTCTCAATAGATGCAAGAAACAAGAATCTTAAAAACGTTTTTGACAAATGTTTAGCGAAAAGCTAATGCGTTGCTTGTTTGAGCAGTTTTCGATTCAATAAATGTAGGTACGGGAAGAGGTACAAAGAATTTTACACCCTTTGCTTGATACTGGGAATTGTTTTTCATTATCTCATGTGCAAAATTCCAAGCAAGGATTACGAGATAGTCAGGAGGAGATTTATCGAGATGTGTCTTGTTAACAATAGGAATATTCACTCCAGGTACCAAAAGCCCTTGTTTTAAAGGATTATCTTCAATAATATAATCAATATGATCTTTATTAATCTCGCAGAAGTTTAACAAAGTCGTAGCTTTTGCAGGAGCACCATATCCAGCAATTCTTTTTCCCTCTGACTTAAGTTTCTTTACAAACTGCTGAATATTATCTCGCGTAGCGTATATTTTAGAAGCAAATTTTTCATAGGTTTCAAGTTTATCAAGTCCAAAGGTTATTTCATCTTGCAATGTTCTCTCAACTGAAGCATTTACAGGGAATTTTCCTCCTTCCTTTTGAACAAAGACTCTTAGAGAACCTCCATGAGTTTCAACATGCTCAACGTTAAAGATAGTCATTCCCTCGCGCTTAAAGAACTCCATAAGTGAAAGAAGGGTAAAATATGAAAGATGTTCATGGTAAATATTATCAAATGTCAAGTTGCGTATGGAATCAAATAAGTACTGTACCTCAATACAAAATACTCCATCGTCCTTGAGTAAATTTTTCACATTAGACGTAAAATCCTTAATATTTCCAACATGTGCGAATACATTATTAGCTGTAATGACGTCAGCTTTGCCTTTCATACGGATGATGTCTTCTACTGCCTGATCATTAAAAAATTCAGTTACGGTATCTATCCCGGCTTCTCTAGCGAGAGAAGCAAGGTTTTCAGCAGGTTCGACCCCCACTACTCGCACACCTAAGTTCTTGAAATTGCTTAACAAAAGACCATCATTGCTTCCAAGGTCAACAACAAGCGAAGAAGGTTTTAGCTTAAGATCCATAGTTATTTTTTCGGCAAGTTGTTTAAAGTGTTTCTTGAATGTCTCAGTAGTCGAACTTACGTAGACGTAATGTTTGAACATTTTTTCAGGTGGAGCAACATATGACAGCTGACAGAGATGACATTTATTGCAGTACATTACGTCCAGCGGGAAAAGTTCCTGTTTCGAAGCGTCTTTTTCTGAAATAAGATTATTGGCAAGAGGGCTCCTTCCAAAAGAGATTATTTTCTTTAAGTCTGCATTGCCGCAGACTCTGCAGTTCTTTTCGATTTTATAGGTTCCACCCTGAGCTTCAAGTTCAGGTTTCGCCCACGTTATGAATCTTTTCAGTCCTGCAACAAGACTTACTTTAGGAGTATATCCTAGCATCGTTCTGATTTTTGTTAAATCGGGACATCTTCTATCAGGATCGCCTTTAGTGTACACTTCTAGAGGTTTTTCAACATCATGTATGCGCGATTCATCATTTTCAACAAGTCCTAGGACAATGTCTGCAAGATGTTTCATAGTTATTTCTTGGTCATCGCACCCTACATTGAATATTTCCTTGTTTCTATCAGAAAGCAAGACTTTGAAGTATCCAGTAGTAGCATCACTGATATAACAGAATGTTCTAGTAGTCACACCTTTACCATGAAGGGGTATCTTATCACCTTTTAAGGCAGCAACGACGAAATTAGGAACCACACGTCCATCATCAAATCGCATTCCCGGACCAAATGTATTGAATGGTCTTACTATTTTTATAGGAAGGTTATACACATCAGCATAGTTAACGCAAAGTGTTTCTCCAATTCTTTTAGGCTCGTCATAGCAAGCACGAGGCCCTGTGCACGAAACATATCCTAAGTATTCTTCATTAGTAGGTATATGCGCAGGGTCAGGATTTCCATATACCTCACTTGAGCTAAAGAAAAGGAAACTTTTAACGTTTTTCTCGCGTGCAAGTTCGAGCATGTTTCTCGTTCCAAGAATGCCTACATCAATGGTCTCAAGTCTGAACTTATGGTAAAATACGGGAGAGGCAATGCTTGCAGCGTGGAGAATATAGTCAACAGGACCATCTATTTTGAATGGTTTGGAAATATCTTGCTGTATCAAAACAGTATTTTTATCAAGATCAACCGATTCTTTTAACCCGCTAATAAAGTTGTCTAGAATGATTATTTTACAAGGTACTGTTAACACGTGCTCATTGAGGTAGTGTAAGGTCATAACCAAGTATCTTCCCAAAAAACCCGCTCCGCCAGAGATAAGCACTGTTTTTCCACTTAATTGATCGGAAACATCAGAGATTTCCTTAGCAATAGAAGCAATATCCTCTTTAACGATTCGGCTGTTGCTTATTTTCATATACTCTCTCCAACTTTAGCAGCATACGAAGCAACCTCATTCTGCTTTACAAGTTCATAAGGAATAGTGTGTTGTCCATATTTGTCATGATCTCTATTACCGTTAACAAGGTTCAGAAAAGTAGAGTCTTCCAGAAAAATCATAGTATGAGCCACCATAGGAGGAGTTATAACACAATCACCTGCCTTAACAACGTGGCATTTAATTTGACTTTCAGGAACAAGTAATTCCTTATGAACACTTATGTATTTTCCAGAAACAAGGAGAACCTTTTGTTCTTGAACAGGGTGATAATGATTAGCACGTAAACATCCTTTTTTAGAAGTTATAAGGCCTATGAGATTAATTGACTCGGGAAGAGTGTAATTTAATATCTTGCCGCGCGCATCTTCAAATGGATTCTCTCCTTTGAAAACAGTTTCTCCCCTCTCTTTAAAGTTAGGTATCTCTTCCATCTTCGTCGCACGAGTAGTGGATTTAAAAGCTTTATTATAGCGAGTTGGATATCTCAATAAATCTTAAATAGTATTGATAGAGCCTATTTCATGGGACCCATACAGAAAAACGACATCGGAAATGTTTATATTTTTGATAGTGCGCCAGATGGATCAAACTTAAAAGTTGAACACCTACCTGAAAAACGTCCTCTCTCTGAAGAATGTTTTCCGAATTATGATTCAGATTTAGAAAAAAATGTTGCAGAAATTAAATCTAAAATATCTCTTCCTGAATCTGGTCAATTTGATGGGACCCTATTATCATTAGATTATTTTTATATAAATGGAATTGATCGTGTAATGGGCGTAAAGGACGTTGATTATAGCACCTACCAAGCTCTTAAAATGAAATTACAAAAAAATGAAAGAGGGACGCTAACAAGAGTTGTACCCCTAATTGCATTTACAGAGACGAAAGACAATTATTTTGTATTTGGACATAGAAGTACGGCCCATATGGGCGGACGTTATCTTCCGCCAGCAGGCTTTTCAGATCACGAAGGTAAAGTAAACTCTTCTTTTTTCATCGATCTTTCCTTAGTGGAAATCAAAGAAGAGTTAGGAATAGATCTAAATCCTCAAGAGTGTCGTTATGTAGGGATTTCATCAGGAGATGATTCGAGAAATCTTACGGTTTTAACTCTCTCTTCTTGTGCTTATTCGGCAAAAGAACTAAACAATCAGTTTAATTCCCTTAATAAAAAACTTATCTCCCTAGGTCAAAAAGTGGAACATGATCATTTAATTTATTTACCAAACGACAGATCTTCAGTAGCCAAATTTTTAAGTGGGAAATTCACAGGTTCTTTAAATGACTTCGAAGGAATATTGTTTAATGGAGGATTATGTACTAGGGGTCCAAGAGAGATTAAAGATAAGCCTTATGGGCAAATAGGGAATGGAATCGGAGGATTGCTATCTTTAATGCAACAAAGAATTTCTGAAGGAGAATACCGAAATCTTGTTGAAGAAGTCAACGATTCCGGGATGGTTAATTCAGTGATTCATATGTCTCTAGACGATCTAGTTAATTAAGACGAATTAACAAAGTTTCAAATGGTTCAAAAAATAACTAAAGCCGTTATCCCCGCAGCAGGATTTGCAACAAGATTTCTTCCAGCGACAAAGGCCGTTCCTAAAGAAATGTTGCCAATAATTGATATACCTATTATTCAAGCAGTAGTCGAGGAGGCAGTATTAGCAGGAATTACTAATATTCTTATTATAACTCGACGTGGGAAGAATGCAATCGAAGAGCATTTTAGTAGAGATTCAGAGTTGTTGGAAATTGTTAAAAATAAGGATAAGGAGTTATATGAAAGGATTTTAAAAATATCTAGCCTTGCAAAAATTAGTTATGTTTATCAGACTGAGCAAAAAGGATTAGGTGACGCTGTTTTATATGCAAAAAACTTTGTGGGTGAAGACCCATTCGCATTGCTTCTAGGAGATACTTTGATAAAATCAGATTATTCTTGCACGAAAAAATTAATCGAAGCTTATACCGATTTTAACTCTCAAGTGATAGGAGTAGAGGAAGTAAACCTAAATGAGTCTTTCAGATTTGGAATGATTGAAGGGTCAGAGATATCAAAAAATGTCTATAAAATAACTAAGATGGTTGAAAAGCCTGATCCTGCAGTAGCACCTTCAAACCTTGCCATGAATGGAAGATACATTTTACAACCAAATATTTTTTCATTCTTAGAAGAAACAATTCCAGATTCAAAAGGAGAAATTCAAATCACAAGTGCTCTCAACGAATCATGCAAATCGAATTCTTTCATCGCATATAATAAAGTTGGAAAAAGATTTGATATAGGCAATAAACTAGCTTACATAGAAGCACTTGTAGAGTACGGTTTAGATCAAAAAGATCTAAAAGATTCTCTAATAAGTTTTTTAAATAGGGTCCTGCAAAGATCAGGACGGGACAGTTAAAATGAAATTAGCTATATGCGGGGCATCAGGAATCGGAAAGCATCATGCGAAATGGTTTAAGCATGAAGGTGCAGAAGTAGTTGCTTTCTTAGGTCAAAGCGATGAAAAAAATCGTCTTACTAGCAAAACGCTTACCGATTTAATGGGCTTTAACGGGCGAAGCTATACCTCCATAGATACAATGCTCTCAACAGAGCGTCCAGATGCAGTAGTTATTTGTACCCCTCCAGAAACACATGCTTTTTTTTGCAAGAAATCTCTGGAAAATGGTTCTCATGTCCTATGTGAAAAACCATTCATATGGAACGATAAAACTATCGAAGAAAATTTATCCGAAGCACGAACATTAATGAACTTAGCTAAAAGTAAAAATCTCGTTTTGGGAGTTAATGCCCAATATAGAAAATCAATTCCTCTCTATCATCTTTTGATGCGAAAATCAGGAATATCTGAGGCAAGTCCTACAAGCTCATTCTACTTCGAGATGGAAAGTAAGGGTAGCGGGAATCGTATAAGTGGCAAGTCACTATGGACTGACGTAGCTGCACATCCTTTAAGCATGCTTCTGGAAGAGATCCCTCATGGAATAGTTCGTACGAACGACATTAAATCAACGATTGATAATTCTTCTGTACAAGTTATGTTCCCGTATAGATACGATGGAACAACTTGCAAGGTCGAAATAATATATCGAGTAATTAAAGAAGGAACGCCCAAAAGAAAGTTCGGCTTTAATGGGTTTATTGCAGATTATGCAGGTTTTAATGAAAATAATGTATTCAGGGCACGCCTCTCAAATAAAAATGAAGAAGTGATAGGGCAAGATTTTATGCACGCTTCAATAGGTGAATTTTTAACAGCTGTTCAAGGAAAGAATTCTTTTAGTAACGAATTAATATACAAGAATCTAGAGCTACAGACACAAGTCTATCAATCTTTAAACAGGTAATGGATCTTTCATTGAAAGATCTGGGTTAAGAAAATCACGTAATTTTCCCTTTCTTATCCGTTTTCTGTTTCGGCAAGCGTAAGCAATTGCTTGAAGGTTATATTTCAATGCAAGATAATTGTTCTTAGTTGGTCTGGCAACAAGGCGTACAGTTTGCCCAACGATTATTCCAAATAACGACCACCAGAGTTTAACGGCATTTAAAGGAGTATGAAGGTACGTATAGTAAAAATAAAAATGGTCTTCATGATTTACAAAAATTCGTTTTCTCTCAGCATAACGCGAAGTCAAACTGAACCTATGATCTGCTTTACAGGCAGGAGTCACAACAAGGCTTCCAGAGCCATATTTGAGGAATGTGTAGTAGGACGAGTCTATATCTTCAAGCACATTATACCCTTTACTTTCCGGCATTTTATAATTTTTGAATATTTCTCGTCGGAATAACATGTTAAATCCGGGAAGCCATTGAGCATTTCTCACGGGCCTTGTTGGTTCAGGATCAGCAGTGTTACCATACGGGCTTATGATACTATAGTCATTGTCTTTCTGGTGAGGAAGTAAAAATAGTTTAAATATGAATGATTTTAGTCCTTTACTGCTCTTGTGGATTTTTTTTGAGATATCTACTCCTCCAAGACCCATTATTTTAGAATCTGCATTGAGTTCTTTAAGAGCGTTTGTGAAATATCCGGGCAATAAGTCAACATCATCATCAAGAATCAAGATTAGGGGAAATTCTCTTTTACCTTCTAAGATTCCCAAGTTCTTAGCGATACTTGAAGAGGGCTGCTGAGAGTAACGATACGTTACAGGAAGTTTTTTCTTAAAAGATAAAACAATTTCCTTTGTTTTGGTATCCTTGCTTTGGTCTATAACGATAATCTTTCCAGGGACATTACTATTCTTTCTAAGCATAGACAGTGTTCGTTTTACATCATCAGGACGATTGTAGGTCGCAATTACAATACAAACATCTTTCTTTGTAAGCATAGATTTCTTTACCAAAACCGTTTTAAATAGGTTATGTTGTTTTTTCGTAGAAAACTCCCTTGCGCAATTCCCCTAAAACAATCGCCGGGAAGTTTCTATTAATTTTAGAAACAGTATTATGGAATTCAAGTTTATCAAGCATTCCAAGTAAAGTAGCGGTTCCATCCCCTAACAAGTCCTCTCTTTCAACATAATGATCAACAATAAAGCTAGGCAATTGATTTATTGGGACAAATTCGTAATCAGAATACGCTCCTGGCACAATTCTCTTTTTAAATTCTTGAGTTCCAAGTTTAGTAGTTGCCGCCAAAGTAATTGTCCCGCTAAAATCAGGCGAGGCAGAACTATGTACTCCAGTAACACCTCTCAAAGTAATTTCATGAGGTTTCAGGTTCAATTCATTATCTAGTTTCTCGTAGATGGCTTCTTCAAGAGAGACAGATTCATTCTTGACTTGCAAAAGACCTGCAAAAGAAGAATCCCATAGACTTGCCGCATGAGTTGCTTTCTCAGATCGCTTATGGACAAACACTGTGCCATCAGCAAGATCAAGAGCACATCCAATTGCTCCAACACGCATATTTTCATAAGATGATTTTGAAAGATTTCGTGATTTGGATGTTCTACAAATGGTCACATATTGCATGAAATCAGTATACCTATACTCCAGCCCATTAGTTGTATCATAAAGTGTAACTAATCCATTAGGCAAGGAAAAGGCTCGCGAGTTTAGTTTTATGACTTCTTCCCAATTATCTTTTATAATATCCATATCCGTTTCTTGGAGGTCCTTAGCAAAACTTTCTCCGTTGATCTTTGTAGGCAACGTAAAAATCGGGGCCGGAGAGTCATTTCTTAAGAAGATTTCAATAGCTCGTCTCATAGGTAATCAAGTAAAAAAGCTGTTTAAAATCTTTATGATTCTCGTAGAAGCCTTTTTCCGAATGTTTTTAAACGTCTCAGCGTTGATATTAACATGAAGATCGTTGAACTGTGCCCTTTCAGCCAGGGTATTTGCGGCGTCTGGACTCGCGTAAAATCAGAATCTCTCGAATTCATCAAGAAAGGTCACGAAGTTCTTGTACTTTCCTCAGATATCGAAAAGGGAACGGGAAATCGCACAAACATCCTAGAAGAAAATCAAGAAGGAATACATATTAAACGATTCAAATCAACAAACGATTGGATTGATAAAAATTTATCTGAAAATGTAATTTACTGGTTCAACTCAGAAACTCAGAAATCAATAAACGATTTTAACCCAGATGTAATCATAACTCACTTGCTTCATCCGCATTCAGCGAAAATAAGCAAGCTTATTCCATTATTGAAAAGAAGAAATCCATCTATTAAAATATGTATAATACCACATGCACCGTTTAATATTCAAAGACCTTTCCCGCTTAATCTTGCTACCTGGATTTGGAGAAAGTTTTCAGTATTGGATTTGACTAAATTCGATAAAGTCATAGCCATAACCAAATGGGAATATCCCTATTTGATTAAAATGGGTGTGGATGAAAATAAAATCACCTATATTCCAAATGGTTTGCCTAGTCAGTATTTTGATAAAAAGACGGGTAAAAGTACAATAAAAGGAGATGTCCTTTTCCTCGGAAGGATAGCTCCTGTTAAGAATATAGAACTTATTTTAAGAGTTGCAAAAAGCCTTCCACAAGTAAAATTCTCCATTGTCGGGGCTTGGGAAAAAGGATATCAAGAAAAATTAACTTCTTTATTGAATGAATCTCCAAATGTGGCCGTTTATCCGCCAATCTACAATCTAAAAGAGAAAATTTCAACAATAGGGGCACACACTATTTTTGTACTTCCAAGCTGGAGAGAAGCTATGCCGCAGGTTATTTTAGAAGCAGAAGCTTCAGGATCAATAGTACTTTCCTCAGAAACTGATGGGGGAAAAGAGCTCATACGTCCTAATGAAAATGGGTTTCTTTTTGAGAAAGACAGTGATTTCGCACTCAAGGCCCTTATAGAATCAAATCTAAAAGGGAACAAGCGTGTTCAGAAAATAGCTCTAAAAGAATCAAAAGAGTTTGCCTGGAACAATCTTATAAACAAATATGAGAGGTTATTCGTATGATTTCAGTAATAATTACTGCGTTCAAAGAGCCTAAGACTATTGGAAGGTCGGTTGAAACGTTTGCTAAGCAACTTGCTGGTAAAGATGAGCTACTTGTTATTGCACCAGATAGAGAAACCTTAGCAGAGGCTGAAAAGCACAAAAAAAAGTATCCTTTTATCCGAACTATACAGGATAAGGGCAAAGGAAAATCAGCAGCGTTAAATCTTGCAGTAGCTAAATCTAAGGGAAATATCCTCATTTTAAGTGATGGGGATATCTATGTTTCAAATAATGCCGTATCTGAATTAACCGACCATCTTAAAAATAAAAAAATCGGGGCTGTCTCAGGAAGACCTATCTCGGTAGATTCGAAGCGTACAATGTATGGTTATTGGGCTTATCTGCTGACCTCTGTAGCTCATGATCTTCGTTTAAAGTCAGAGAAGAAAAATAAACAGTTTTTCTGTTCAGGGTATCTCTTTGCAATAAGGAGAAGTTTAATGCCTCGTTTGAATGAAGGTCTTCTTTCTGAAGATGGATTTATATCGAATTATGTTTATTCAAAAGGTTATATTCTTGGGTACGCTCCAAGAGCAGAAGCATATGTTAAATATCCTTCAAATTTTTCAGACTGGATTAAACAGAAGAAAAGAAGTGCAGGAGGATACACTCAGATAAAGAAAATGACTGGTGTGGAAATGCGTTCGGCAAAAACCGAATCTCTGGGAGCTTTCTTCTTTTTGAAGTATATTAGCACTATCAGAGAGTTTTGGTGGCTTACGGTTCTATTTGCCGCTAGAGTCTATTTATGGTTTTTAATTTTCAGAGACGTCTCAGTAAAAAAGAAAACGCAGAAAGAACTCTGGCTTCGCGTTGAGAGCACAAAGTAATGCAAACGCATAAAAAGACAGTCAAGGTAATAATACTATGAAAAGTTCTGGAGAACGTAAGGAAAAGCTAAGAAAATGGTTAAAGGATCCTTATAACCTTGCTTTTTTGGGACTCATAACATTTACTATCCTTTTTCGCCTCTACTATTTTTTCTTACTAAAGGATCAACCAATTTGGTGGGACGAAGGAGATTACCTTGCAATTGCTAAAGTTTGGGCGACTGGTCAAAGCACTCCAGAATGGTGGAGCCATTTTACAGGTATGCGACCGCTATTCATTCCTCTTCTCTGGGCCGGTCTTTTCAAGATAGGGTTTAGTGAACTCATGATTCGATTTGTCACAGAACTCGTGCCTAGCATATTAGTAGTATATTTCACATATAGACTAGGTACTGAATTATATGATCGAAGAACAGGACTTATTGCCGGACTCATAATGAGTGTTTATTGGGTTTTCGTATTCTATTCATTTAGATTATTGACGGATATTCCTGCAACTCTCTTCGGGTTGTTATCTTTCTACTTCTTTTGGAAATATTATATAAAAGAGAACAAGCCTCTTGGACTATACTTGTGTATTTTCTTCGGCGTCCTAGCTTTCTCAACTCGTTTCCCACTCGCTCTTGTTCCAGTAACTTGTGCTATCTATTTGTTGTTTACACGCAAGTTTAAAGTATTCACAGACAAGACTATTTGGAAATCAGTCGGACTTCTTTTAATATGTCTGATACCCTATATTATTTTCTTTATTCAGACTAAATTTTACTTCCTTCAATTCTATTTCGGAAGCAAGGCAGTAACAATAAAACAACCTATTGCACTTTACGTATTTACGTTGATTCCTCAATTGCTGCATAGTTCAATATTCATCCTGATGCTTGTTGGAATCCTAACTTTCTTTTCCTTGTTTATTAGCTTAGACTTAGTTTGGAAACAAAAAGATAAATCTCTAAATTCAGATCTTTTCGTCACACTCTGGATACTAGTACATTTGGTGTTTTATGTCATTATTATACGGGGAGCAACAGATAGGTGGATCTTAATGTTAATGCCTGCTCTCTTCTTCGTATCTGCTAAAGGCCTAGTCCTTATCTACGAACTTGTTAAAAAATATAATAAAATAGCAGGGCTAGCCGTCTTTGTTATTTTGCTAGGTGCAGGGTTTTACCAGCAGGCAAACCACTCACATGAACTTATCATTCAAAAGAAAGACACATATAAAGAAGTAAAACTTGCCGGAGAATGGTTGAAGGAAAACACTTCTCCTGAAACAAAGGTAATTACCTCTAGCATTGTTCAAAATCAATATTATTCCGACAGGCAGAGTTACGACTTTCACACAAACGATACTATTTGGGAAAAATGTTCTGATTTATACGGAAGTCTCAGTAAAAACACTACTTGCCAAGAGGAGACTGAGAAAACATTTGATAAAAAAATTGCAGAACTAAAGCCCAAATACTTGATTGTTTCAGTGTTTGAACCAGTATTTACCCCACAATGGGCGTACACCTATCCTGATAAGCATAATTTAACGGCCGTACAAGGATACCTCGATAGTCAGAATAATCCGGTTTTAATAATATATGAACTTTAGATTTTTCTAAACTTAACTTCTATCTCTCCAACAGGAAATATCCAACAAAGAAATCGTTGATAGAATTGCTTTGGCAAGATATTGAAGAACCAGCTCGTTAAATTATTCGCTAATGGATGTTCAACGGCTAAATAATTGAATCTTCGTGAAACAATCTTCAGTGAATAGTGCCTATTATAATATCCGTTTGTAATATGGTCAAACGTAAACCATCCAAAGAATCTTCTATGAGTAAGATCATTGTAACCATTGCCATTTGAGAAATGAGGTACTCTGATATGAATTATTCCACCTTTTTTAGTTATTCTCTCTAACTCTTTAAGTGTTTTAAAGAAATCATGCACATGCTCAAGGATATGTGAACAATAAATATAATCAAATTGTTCCTTTTTGAAAGGATATGGAAAGACATCTAAATCGTGTACGATTTCAGGTTTATAGCGCGTATGATAATCAAGATTAATCCATGTTCGAGTAGGCGTGCTTTTCTTGATATCGGGGCCACAGCCGAGATTAAGACATTGAATGTTCTTTCCTGAAACCATTTCAAGATAGATTACAAAGCCTATTTAAGCCTTAAGTAGTCGTCCAAGGGTGCGGTAGTATACGTGTATCCCAATCAAACCATAGAGCGCAATAGGGTGGAAAAGCCAGGCAGAATTAGGCTTTCGTATATATCCTTTAACCGTGTCGTAGATTACTGGTAGAATGAGCATGCTTCTCAACAATACTCTGGCTGTTTTTCCAGAAGTCATACCATAATTGTATCGAATATCTACTTGTTTTTTTAGTCTTCTCTGAATTCTTCTTATTTTGTTTTTGAAAAAAGTCGGTTGGTTATGCACTATGCTAGCATCTACTTTCGCAAAGCAGTTATATCCTTTATTGACAAGGTCATAAACAATATCTGAATGTATAAATGAGTTCTTAACGAATTTTCTCAAAACAGAAGTCCTAATAATGAATCCGTTTGAACCCATGGCAGGTACAAGGTTTTTGTCTAGGAGTTTAACTTTCCAGTAACCTCTTTTGATTTCCTTTACATATGGAAAATCAGTCCAATCATTCCTGAAATAGCACCATCTGGAATAAAGTCCCAAATAATTGGCTAAAGGATCGTCTCCACCAACAAGAGCTTGATAACGAACTTTCATAAGATCTTTTTTGCGGTATCCGTAGTAAAGGGTATCTGCAAAAATAATTTCCTTATCTTCAAAAGGTTTAGCCATCCTAGTTAGCCAATCTTTTCCTTCAAGCACATTATCTGCATCAACAAAAAGAATCAATTCTCCTTTGGCCTTAGATATTCCCAAAATTCTTGCTTTTTCTTCAACTCGGTCAGGATTATTGATTATTACCGCATCGTATCTTTTTGCGATCGTGAGCGTTCGATCACTTGAACCACCATCAATTACAAGCAATTCGTAGTCTTTAGAAGGAAATTTTTGCATTCTAATCGATTGTAAACATTCCTCAAGAGTCTTCTCATTATTATAAGTAGGTAAAATGATGGTTATTTTCATCGTAGTTTAGACCTAAGGTTTTTTTTGAAAAGTCCTGTTAAAAGTCCTACACCGTAAAAGGCATGTGTCAAAAAAGCAACACCTATGAAAGAAGGAACCATTGTAATATTATCTTCTAGTAATGCAAAAACTAGAAGAGTAACAAGATAAAACATAATTGACGAAATGTAAACGAGGGCAAATAAAGAATTGAAAAAACTAATAATAAATCCTGCAAATAGCCCTATAACAAAAACGCTCGGGATAAAATAAGATATTTTTAATGAATTTTCGGGAAGTTTTTTTATAAAATACCCTCGATGCTTGCCATAATTGTAAACCTGTTTCAAATGAGCTCTCAAACTTTTTCTTCGATGATGATACACAAGGACTTCAGGGTGATACAGTATCTTTTTTCCGCTTTTTAGTAGATCTAAGCAGAGTTTGGTATCTTCTCCAGGCCAATAATGGGAATCAAATCCTCCTATTGAAAAAAATATCTCTTTACGAACTAATAGATTAACGCTGGGCAAGTCCTCAGAGTAATGAGCTCTGGAAGGCTTATACCTTCTGGAAGCATGTCCTGCTACGATGGGGGAACCAAGAACTGCGCCAGACAATCTTTCAAAAAAAGAAGCGTTCGGAGGAGTGACGTTAGGCCCACCCACCGCTCCAAGCGAAGAATCCTCAATAAAAAGAGATACTGCCTGTTTAAGCCACAAATTAGAAGGATAAGCGTCATCATCTATGAAGGCAAGTATTTCTCCTCTTGCTTCTTTAGCACCGAGGTCTCTCTTTTCAGCAGGACCTGTTTTTCCACTCGGAATAATTCTTATCTTTTTTGATTTTATCGGGAGAGGTTTGTTATTAAAATCAGGAAGGATAATTATCTCAAAAGAAGGATATTCTTGCTTAAGAAGATATGGTAAAGATTCTCGAATATAATCGTTCACTTCCTTTACAGGGATAATTATTGAAACGAGTGGTTTTTTAGTCATAGTAATGTAGAATAGTAGATCTATAGAATATGGCTGCAGTGTCCCACAATATCCAAAAAACTGCCTTGGCATTCACAGTGCTTTTGAACTGATAACGTATTTCCACAGGCGCTTCAACAATTTTATAGTGCTGTCTAGTTGCTATGACCAGGAGTTCAAGGTCAAAAGCGAATTTTTTCACAGCAATTTTAGGGAAGATATTAGCGAGCACCTTATATTTGAAAAGCTTGATACCTACCTGCGTGTCTTGCACATTTAAGTTAAAGAATAGGTGATTGATTGTTTGATAAGTACGACTCATGACTCTCCTCATAAGGGGATAATGAACTTTGCTTTCTGGATGACGTTTGCTACCGATTACTATATCGGCATTGCTTTTCTTCATTAATTCAAGAAAAGAGCCTATCTGTGAAGGATTTATGTCTCTTCCACTATCTACAAAAGCAACGTATGTTCCTGAACAGAATTTGAACCCATACTTTATAGCATTGCCTTTCCCTTCATTTTTTGTATATCCCACGATCTTTAGCTTTCTGTTCTTAACTCTTTTAGCCTCTTTCAATGAATTAGTCGTACTACCATCATCAACAAGAATGAGCTCATACCGCACTTTAAGGGCATCTAATTTCTGTAAGGCTTCTCGTAGGTTGCGCTCTATACCTGTCGAGTTGTACATAGGCATAATTACTGAAAGGATAGGCTTCATTTTGAAAGGTCGAACTGAATCCATATAAATCTTATGCAAATCATTGATTTACTCGAGCAGATGCCCAAACTAAAACTGCTGAAGACGTGATAAATGCAATTGAAAACTCAACAAGATTTGATGAAAAGTAGTAGAGCAATCCCACTTCAAGGAGAAGGCATAGAGGGAGAAGATAATATCGTTTAACTTTACCCATAGATAATTTGTAGAGTAATATGAGGTTAGCAATAGAGATAAGGCTCATGGCGACTCCAACATTAAATAGTACGAGTGTAGCTTGTGCAACTTCTTTTCCAGAGAACAATTTAACGAGGAACGCAGGTGCAAAATAAAATACTAGCAATGCGGCAACAAGTATCCCTCCTAATAAAAAGAATGAATTAACAAATACGTTTGAGCCTCTAGATAGGTTATTTTTTCTTGATGAGAGTGGAAACATGACTTTGCTTATAGGCTGTGTTCCCCAGAACAATGCCTTAGATATCACTGAAGCAATGGCATACGCTCCGGCTACCTCAGGTGAGAAAACACTTTTAGCAACAATAATGTCTATGCTGTAAAATATCATTACGACAAGAATAACGAAGAATGTCGGTTTTGCAGCTACATTGATCGAGTGGGAGTTCGCTCTCTTCTCAGAAGTCTTAAGTATTTCTCTAAGAGGAATAAATGAGAAGATAAATGCCATGAATGTTCCAAGCATTGCCCCGCCAACAGCCCCATAGATGCTTAGTCCCCAGTAAACAAATGCAACACCTGCACAGAGTTTAACAATACCTTCTATGATTACATTCAAACTCAATGCGGTGAAAAGTCCTGTTCCTTGCATAATCCCTCGAGAAGCAGGAACTAGTAGCGATGCAAAAATAAACAGTCCTGTAAATGCAATAAGTAAGAAAGGTATCTCAAGGATATGAGATAGTGGAACAGCAGCAATAAGATAGACAATAAACAACACTAACGATAGAAAAAGTGCTTTCCTAAGCGTTCTTTTAAGCACATTTTTTATTTTACCCGTGTTGCTTTCACGGCTTGCATATTGAGCAACAAGTGTTTGAAGAGATTCTGTAAATAGCCCCAAGAAGTAAAGTATTGAAAATAACGTCGCTAAAACTCCATATTCTGCAAGAGTTAATAGACGAGCCATAGACAATTGGAAAATAAATCCAAGCGCACTAAAAATGTTAACCCCTATAAGTAAAATGATACTTCCCTTAACAACTTCCTTGTTTAACTTCATTGGATAAAAATACCCTGTCTAAATATAGCGAATCCGAGAAGGATTACGACTATTTGGAAAATCCAGAGTAAGATCACTGCGTTCTGCTCTGTAGAACGTATATTTGCCTTTTTTAACAGCCAAATAGCTATGTGATTCAAACTATATATCTTAGGATAGGGCAAATCCAATAAACCTTCTTTATTCGGTTTACCGAAAGATTGCTTTACTAACTTCCCTCGAGATTTCAGAATAACTTCAATTATATAGGGGATATAAAAGAAGACCGCTATTTTCTCAAAATTTCCAAGGATAGGTATCGCAGCAATAAGTCCTCCAACCGCATACGTTAAGGAGTCTCCCGGAAAGACTGTTGCAGGATTGAAATTAAACACTAAGAACCCAAGAAGTGCAGAAACCATGCAGAAAGCAATAACGGTAAGCCAGGGATTGCCTGTAAAATAAGCTACAATACCAAGAGCGCTCAAGAGCAAGACTCCCTGTCCTCCCTCAAGACCATTGAATCCTGCCAAAAAATTGAAAGTTGTAGCTGCACCAACTATCCCTAAAGGGATGATAACTAGCGGATAAGTGAGTCCGAGGTTAACTACCCCTAAAAAAGGAAGTTCTATCACATGTTTTCCAGCGTTAATCACGATAAGAGGTATTGCGGCCAGTAGGACCATTATTATTCTTGAGCGGCGAGAGAGGCCTCCTCGTTGCCATCCAAGCAAATCATCTACAAGTCCGATACCTGTAAGGAAAAATACTACTGCAACTATGGATAGAATTTCGATAAGGTGAAGGGTAGTTTGTAAATAAAATGTTCGATACGCAATAAATAGAAAGACTGCAGCCACAAATCCTAAAACAGTTACGATCCCTCCTGAACCTGCAACAGTACGATCTTCGAACTTGTTCATGTCTTTCCACACCAATCCGATACTCTTTGCTTTCTTTATCCAGAGAGGTATGAAAAAGAGACTTATAGAAAAACTAAGTATAATGGGGAGCAAAAGGGTATAATCAATCATGTTATGCAGGGATTTCCGTTAACTCTTCCTTGGGGAAATCAGATTCGAGATATCGAGGGTTAGACTTAATTGATGAAGGATATGAAACTGCCCAAATAGTTATAGGACCCTGAACTCCTTGATAATATACAAAGTGTCCAACCGGAACTCCAGCATTCTTCAGCGCTCCTACGATATATCCATCTTCTACATGAGCCACTTTAAAGTAAGGATCTTCTTCTTCAAATAGGTACAACCTGGCAAGTTGAGAGTGTATCGTCCTGCGACTTAGATAAAGCAACGCTCCCTTATCATTAAGAGATACTTGAGTACCTCCTTGAATATCTGCAGAAGTCATAAGGAAGACGCCAGCTTCTATTCCGGTCTTAAAGTCGTGCAAAGTCCCATTGAAGTAAGCGTATCGTAGTGGAAGAACGTATTGCTTGTTCTGATATACAAAATAACCTAGAGGTTGCATTACCTTAGTGCCGTTATTTGAAACGTCAAGTCTGACAGCCGCTAGAGCAGCAACGTTTTGCAAGGTATCCATATCTCGGTCACCTACTCCTGGAAGAATTATAGAAGTTCCATTGACATTATAATAAATGTCTTCATCTAAAATAGATTGTCCTCTATAAAGGAAGGCGGTTGTGTTCTTAGTCTCAGTTGTTTGTTGAGGATCAAGGACAAATGATTGTATCCAGCTTCTTCGGTCATAACTTTGATTTGAACCAATACTTGCAAACGCAGGGTATTTACCAATATCCGTTGAGTCTATAAGTAAGTGAGTTACATTATGAGTATAAAGGAACGTAAGCGCTTCAGATTCATCAGAACCTGTCAAGGCATATCTTCCCATGAGATGATTCCAATAAGGAATATAGTTTCCTCCATCAAGAACTGTAGCTCGCTCTCCAATCGATTGAACCCAATATCCATAGTCCCACCAATGAGCGAAAACGGCATTTTCGTTGGTGTTGTTTCTAACCCAGCCCATTGCTTTCTGCCATTGTTGAGTATACGAAGATGGAACATAGGATTGAGCAGTCGAATAGCTCACGGCATAGAAATAATATGCTGCGAAAACAGTCATAGCTGCAACAACTGCAAAAATAACTACGAATGTAGTTCTAGCAGTCGACTTCTTTGCAGAAGTAGCGTATACGTAATACAATTTAACCATAGTATATCCTGTAAGCATAGAGGCAATAGGAACAAGGACCATAATAAGTCGAACAGCTCCTCGTGCAGATAACAACGATACAAAAAGAAAGATTACCATAAATATGAGTGTTGGTTTCACAGAATGAATTAATTCAACTTCATTTTCCTGGTGATATTTGTAATAATAGTAGGCTAATGTTCCAACAAAGAAGAGCATTCCCCCAAGATAAATAAACGTGCTCAAGAAACTTTCACCATTAAATATACTCGAGGCAGAAGTTCTATTGTAAATAATTCCAAATAAAAATGCTGCAAAAGCAACAGTGATAAACACACGGTCTCTTTTTTTCAACATAGAGAGGTAAGAATAGAACATCCATATTCCACCTATGACAAACATCCAAAATACTATATACATTGTAGATAAGAAAGAAAGCGAATTTTGTTGTATATTTCCGAACGAAATGAATCTGAAGAAATCTGCAACACTTGGTCCAAAGCTTGAAGACCATTCATCTAAGAAAGGCTGTCTATTTTCAGCGACGGTAACTCCAAGACGATCAACAATAGGTGTGAACAATATTCTTTGAATTTCCGTTATTTTTCCAAATATAAATGAAGGTCCCAAGATAACAATTGCAAGTATAAAGACGATTAATACAGCAAGAACAACTATTTTTATTTCAAGAGGAATTTTTTTAAGGAAAGAATTTTGTAGTTTACCTTTTAATTCGGGAAATCTAAACACTATAACATACATTATGGCCATTACGAGAACAAGTGCTGCCCCGCCGGTAATGGTGCTCTTGAGCATTCCAATTATACTATATCTTGTCGACAGTTGCGCCATAAGTATAATTGCGGAGACGAACCATATTCCATAAATATAGGTCTCTTTTTCTTTTACTTTCCCCAAGATAATTGCTACAAACATAAATGCTCCAAGTATAACGAAAATGTAATTGTAGCCTCCCCAGACGACTGCCATAAATGCCGTGCTTATACCTGCAAGAATTGAGCACGTAAGCCAACTAGACATTTTGCTACTCTTCCATGAGCGAAGGAATAGATAAAATGTCAAAAATAGGAATAAGAAAGCAGCAGCCTCTTTTTCTGGAATTCCTGCAATCGTTCTCGGAAGCAATGTAGGTAATATCGAAAGAAATAGAGAAGCTATAAGTGCAATTGCATTTGATTTTGCTTTTCCTAAGTCCATGAATACTAAACGAGTCATAAAGAAGAAAGCAACGACAGTCAAGGCAAAAAGAGGAACTGGAAGGAGAGCCGCAGATTGCTCAACTGATGTACTCCCGAACATAGAGGCAATAGGGTGAAACCAAGCTATGAGGTATGGAATACCTACAAGTTCTCCAAGAGTATTAAATCCGAGAGGGATATATCTCAACGTATCCATAGTCATAAGACTACCGTGAGTTACGATATACTTTCCCCATCGCAAAAAGAGAAACGGATCAAGATCTGGACCAAGTGTCCAACCACCGGTTGTCACATCCCGAAGTCCAGCAAGGTTAGCTGTGCGAATTCTTATAGAGATAAAGACGATTACCGCTAAAATTGCATAAGTTACATAGGAATAATTTTTCTTCAAGGCTTGCACAATTTTTTTCGTGCGTTGTTCTAAGAGGTCGTTCTCGCTCATTACAACTCCTCAACGAGGTCTTCAGCGCTCTCAACTTCAGATAGAGCATCCTTTTTCCCACAGTAGGGACATTTGTCTCGCATCTTTTCAGAGTCGAATGCATAACCGCAGCTATTGCACCTTAATTTCATGGAATAGAGATAAAAAAGAGTTATTTAAACCTTTCAATTAGAATAAAATGGGCGTTAGAAAGACTTCCATAAGTGCTGCAGCGAACAAAATCACTACTGCAACAATAACTAGGTTAAGAGAGTCCTGTAATATTTCCCAAAATTTCTCAGAGCCTATCTCATGACGTATGACTGCAATAGATATAATTCCACCGGCAAGAGCTGCAATGAAGTATGAAGCAATTTCTGGAAGTCCATGGATCATATATCTAAGCAATCCAAGAGGTAGCTCAGCAAGATTTGATTGAGTAAATATGCTTATCGCAGCAGCAATAACTGTCGCGTTCCACGCAAGGATGAATATTACTCCTGCACCAAATATAAGTGAAAACAGCAACGTAAATATGAGCACATAGATGTTATTTGCAAAAATGAGAAAAAGTCGTTCAGTGTTGCTTGCAAAAACAGTCGGAACGCTTCCTTTCGGATCACCGTAACGAGCGACACATCCTTTGTAGTCCGTAGGATTATTTATTGTACAAAAAGTTCTTACTTGTGCTTGAAAACTTTCGGTTGTAGGCAAAAGACTGTACCAGAAGGAAAATGCGACAACGAAGCCCATAAACAACCATAAAAAAGCCCATAGCGCCTTTCTATGCTCTTTAAGAAGACGGAACGTCCCCATATGCTGTGTCGCTTTCTTTTCTTCAAGGCGTATAAGGTAATACATAAATGGAACAGAGAACATCACAGTAAATGTAACTACAATAATTCCTGAGTAATCTTTGAGCACAGCATCACGTGCGAAAACCCATGTTACAAGAAGTATCGATATGCTTGCGTAAAATATTCCTATAAAGAACATCTCCCAGGGTTGGCGTTCTGCTTTCCGAGGACTAATAAGCATTTCTAACATTTAGATATATTTGTATATGTGCTTATATAGTTTTAGTGTTGTTACCTGATTTTCGAGCGTTTTTAACAACTTCTTCAAGTTCATTGTTAACTTCAAGAAAATAAGCAAGGCTTTGCTGTCGCATCTCTCCTAATTTGCCTATCTGCTGATCAATAGTGGCTCGTATGTCTACTGGTTCTTTTTGAAGAACAATACCTGCTCCGACATCAATAAAAAATTGTTTTTTATCAATAATGCTCTTAACAAATATACCCTTTCCAAGAGAAGCAAGAATATCATTTTCTTTGGTATGCTCGAGCTCACTTATATGTTTCTTGAATGCGTCAAGTTCACGTAGCTGTTGGTCGATGAACATAAGTCGTTCTTCGAGCGCCTGAGCCTCATTATAAAGACTTTGTACCTTCTCAGCAATCATTTCATCCATTTTTCAGTTCCCCTATGGAAGTTTAAAAAGCTTCCTAAATATCATCGAAAAAATAATTGCAAAAATTAAGTAAGCCCATATCCAACTGAAAAATCCAAATATCTTAACAGGATTATCTGCGAAAAAGTCGCTAAACCATCTAATCAGAAGAATAAATGGGATTGCTGTGTAAAGCGCAGGACGCAAAGTCAAATCAAACGTTTGAGGAATTAATGCTATTTGTTTTTTTTGCAGTTCGAGGACTTTTTCAGGATGTTCTTTGAACTCTTTCATTTGTTGTTGCAAAAGCTTTTGTTCAGATTTTATTTGCTTGAGCAATTTTTGATCAACAGTGTATTTCTGGAGAAGAGTTGTAATAAGTGTAACGAATGCCGTAATTATAACAATTCCCCAGTCAATATTCCAGTGTAAAACAACTCCTAGCGTAGGATCAAGGACAAAGTGAACTGCTTGCTTTATGATTGGAACAGAATTCCACATAAATGCCACAGCCAGTCCTAAAAATGAAATAAGAACGAGAATTTTGATTCCTTTATTCATCATCCTACAAACTTCCTCAGGGCAGGATGCATATCCATAGCATGCTGTTGTGCAATATTTTGATAGAGTTGATACGTAATCATCACTGCAAGTAATAAGGATGTTCCAGAAGTTAATACTCCAAGAGAGTTCGCGAGAGCTGCAAGAGCTCCGATAGCTAATCCACCCATAACTGTGAGAGAGAGGACGTACCTATTAAGGATACTCTCAAGTATTCGCTCGTCTTTTCTAAATCCAGGTATTTGCAAGCCGGATCCTATTATATTCTTAGCCTGACTTCCCGCATCCAATCCGGCAGTTCGTACCCAGAATATCGAAAAGATCATTGCAAAAACCATATAGAACAATAAGTGTGAAATTCCCTGAAGAATCTGTATAGTACGTAGGCTACCAGTTATTGTTGCAGTGACTAAATCTGAAGAACTCAACCAATAAGCAAGTCCGCCAACAGCAGTTCCCTGTGAGAACGTCCCAAGAATAGTAGGATGGCCTATCCAATTTTCAAGAAGTCCTGCGAAAAGCTGAAAGTTAGCGACGAGTGCAGCTACAAGAATGACTGGCATGTTAGACGCGTAAAAGAATTGTAAAGGCCACTTGACGGTGTGTCCACGAAGTCTATCAAAACTCAAAGGAATTTCAATTTTCAAACTTTGGGCCCATACAATAACCATAAAGACAAGTGAAGTTGTAGCGATGATTGCCAGAGCGAGAAGCGCTTGACGGGCATCTCCATTGATAAGCGACTGCACGAGTACAAGTACTTTTCCCGCACAAGGCGTATCTGAGAAATGTGCAAGGCAGTTCTCTCCGGAAGCGCCGACAAATTGGAAGAGACCGGTGAATAGCTGCAAGGCTACACCTGCAACTATGAAGAGCGAAACTCCTGATCCAAATCCCCATTTCGAAACGACTTCATCCATAAACATAACGGCAAGCCCTCCTAGAATAAGTTGGGTGATGACAATTCCTGTAAATCCAGGAGCAGCCTGTAGACCTTGCATCAGCACGTAAACAAGTGCTTCAAATATAATGAAGAAAAGAACGCCAAGTTTCTGTAGACCTTGGAAATATTTTTTACCTTCTTCTGTTTTTGTATCGATGCTCAATATGCCTGAGCCAACAAGTAATTGCAAAATAATCGAGGCCATGACTATCGGACCAATACCTAGACTGATGACGCTTCCAAAATCTGTTCCAAGTATTGTTGCAAGATATTTGAATCGCTCAAGCGAGTTCGAGCTCAGCCCATGAAGAGGAATATTGTAAAGTAAGAAGAATAACGCAAGAATAATAAGAGTCCATTTTAATTTTGTATTAAAGCTGACTTTTTTTTCAGCAGGTTTCTTAACCTCTGGCAAATATGAAATAATTGTCTTTAACACCATACGTCATCCAAATAAATGAGGTTTTTAAAGATTCGTTTACGCAATCTGTATCTCGCCACCAGCATTCTTCACTGATTCAAGAGCACCTTTTGATGCAGCCCGTGCATGAATTACAAGTTTGACATCAAGTTTCATGTTTCCAATTATTTTATAGTCCTCAAGATGAACTTCATACGATCCCTTGTTTTCCTTAGCAGTACCTTTCTTGATCATATTAGTAAGGTTTAAAGTTACGCTCTCAAGGCTAATTGACGGCTCTTTTCTCTTTCGTGCAGATAGATTTTTTCCGAAATAGTTTCCACCGTAAAGCTTAATGACAAGAGACTTCTTCTGGTCTCCACGTTTCCCTGTTCCAGACATACCTACTCCGCCTTGATTACCAGATCCTCTAGTTCTATTCTTTCTTCCTCTCCCATGTGTCTTCGAACCAGGATACCTTGTGCTTTTTCTTCGTCTTTTTACGCTCATAGCATTCGCTCCACAAGTTTGTTGATAGATTCTTTATTGTCTCCAAGGACACCTTTTGCAACACCAAAGTGTTTCTTACTGTCTATTCCACCACGAGGAGGATGTAATCTGAAAAATGGTTTGAGCCCAGTTTCAGTAATCGGCTTGCTCTTTAGATCTTTAGCTACTTTAGAAGCATCTATTTTTTCTTTCTTAATACTTTGTCCACGTTTTTCGATAAGAGCCTCAAGAGCTGCATCACTTATTTCTCCATAAGCGACAAAATTACGTACGCTTCCAAGAAGAGCTTGTGTCTCTTTCGAATCGTTCATAAGAACTGCAGTATATTTCCTTCTCAACCGCATACGATAAAGCGTTTCACGTACAGCAGAAGGTATCTTCACATCGCCTGATATTCTAATTACTAGTATCATCGTTTTATCTCCGTGGTTTTCTTCAAAGCATCAAGGCATGCAAGAGCAGCGTTAAACGTTGTTCTCGTCTGTCCACTTGTAACTCCATAGATGTCCTTTATTCCGGCAAGTTTGAGTATCTTTTTAAGTTCATCGCCAACTACAAGTCCTGTTCCTTGTGGCGCAGGGATTAGCTTGACACGAACGCTACCACATTTTCCTTCAACAATGAACGGAATGCTGTGTTTCTCATTACATGAGCAGTCAAAATTGCCGCATCCTCTATCGACACGATGAATATTAAGTTTAGCTTTTCTGGTAGCTTTTTCACGAGCAGGCAACGTTTCTTTACCCTTACCCATTCCGATTCCAACGTGTCCATTTTTATCTCCTACAACTGCCATTGAAGAGAAGGATACGACATTTCCTTCCATAGTTTTTCTCTGAGTCTGTCTCCAGGCTCTGCGTTTTCCGCCGCCAAACTTTCCTTTAGCCTGACCAATTGCGAGCAAATCGCTTTCAAGATTCAAAAGACTGTCAACAATTTCAGGTTCAAGAATTTTCTTTCGTGAATTAAGTATATGATCTATATCTTTTTCTTTTCCTGCTTTAACGTCGCGTCCTATCTGCGTTTTTGCAGCCCATGCAGCAAGCTTGTTTGATTTTTCATCAGCTTCAGCATTTCTTTTTTCCTGAGCTTCTAACTTCGCAAGCTCTTCAGGAGTTACTTCAATCAAATCTTTAGGATTATTTCTTGTTTCCTTTTCCGCCATTTGTCTTCAATTTCTCCTTTAGTTTAATTACAATTTCTCGAGTGTTAGCGTTTGCCTCAAGTTGGGCTTCAGTAGGTAATGCTTCAGAACCTGCTGGAACGTTAACCCCTCCATCGATTAATCCTTTGACTACTGCATACATTCTGCTTCCTTTTATATTTCGATGCATTCCTAGATCAATAATAGCTTCTTTGGTACCCTCGCTTACTGCCTTTCGTGCAAGAAGCAATCCAGTAAGATATGCTGCTCCACGGCTCTTCAAGCTTCCGCTCTTCTGTTCAGGCCAACCCTCGCTTAAAAGATCCTGAGAGCTCACTCCAAACAATACTTTATCCTGAGCAACAGTCGTCGAGACAAACTGGACAAGAATATATCTATTCGTTTTTCTTATAATTATTCTAGGCTTGCCTGATTTCAGTATTCCAAATCTAGATTTATAGTCTGTCTTTGACTGAAGACGTCTTCGCTTAACAGTTTTTCCTATTCCTTTCATTGTTTTTTGAGGTGAGCTATCCTTTCCTTTAGCTGACCTTTAGTTTTAACATGTCTTGAACGCAATTCCTTTCTCATTTGGAGAAAATGTTCCTTTGAAAGCGTTTCCTGTTTTTTGAGCTCCAAAAGATATGCTCGCATTTTGCGTACAAACATGACATATTCAGCCTTGCGGTTGTTTACATGTTTTCTTACGCTTCCTGCTCTTCTACGAACACGAACAGTATCATTCTTCTTCTGACCTTTGATCTCTTGAATATGAATTGCTCCGCTCTGTACAAGGTCGCGAATGTCTTGTTTTGTGATAGCTTCCTTTATTTCAGCAAGTCTTTCTCTATTGAAGACTACTCTTCCTTCTCCAACATTAAATGTTCGCGCTACAAGTTGTTTCTTTCCTTCTAATTTCATTTTTGTTTCTCCATGTTTAGGATACTTATTTTCATCTCAGTTGCCTTTTTAATGATGTCTATTTTCTTTCTAGCTCCAATTCTACGTGAAAGCACTACAATAGCATCTTTAGGTACAGCGTTAAGATCATTCAAGTTCTCAACATAGGCTACGTACTTGCCTTTTATTTTTCCTGAATGTGTTTTGTTTTGCTTGTAACCTATTGAAGGTGCAGCAGGGTACCCAACACGACCCTTACGAATTTTACTATGTCTTCCTCTAGGTCTTCTCCACTTTTGCAGGTTTCTTCGTTTCTTTCCTAGTCGAAGGTGTCTAACCGTATCACTACGTAAGAATTTAGGAGCCATTAGATAGACCTCCCAGCCTTACTAACAAGAAATATTCCATCTTGGAAAACACGACGATCGCGATTAGGAACATTAGTAGCTTTCTCTATATTCGCTGCGGTTTGGCTAACTGCTTCGAGATCGTGGCTTGAGAGAACAATATGTGAACCCTTTATGTCAAGTGTAACTCCAGGTAATATTTTAGCGACGCGCTTAACTTTTTCACCAAGGAAGTTATTGACTATGAGTTGATTACCTTCTACTTTTACAGTCATAGGGAAATGAACATTGCAAATTTCCATTTCATAAACAAAACTCTCTTTGAATCCAGCAATAATGTTTTTTACATGAGCTCTAAGTGAGTTAATAGCAGCACGAGTTTTCTTATTGTCTTTTCTGAATGAAATTAACAACTTATTATCAGAAGTAGATATTTTGAGTTCAGGATTAGTAATTGTTCTTCGTACTTCTTTCCCAGATCCGGAAAAAATCATTACATTCCCTTCTATCTTAAGAGCCACGTCTGGAAGTTCGATCGTTGCATTTGTTATTTTCTTCATGTTAGTAGCCATTAGTAGAAGTAAGCAATAACGCTTCCTCCCTTTTTTTGTTCAAGAGCAGTGTGATGAGTCATAAGTCCAGCACTTGAAGATATTACTACGATCCCCATGTCTCTTGATGGAAGGTATCGACGTACATATTTCATTATTTGATCAGCCTTTACCATATATCGTGGCTTTATCGCCTTGCAAGCGTTAAGCTTTGAACCGAGTTCTATCTCAAGACTTTTTCCAGTGACGGTGTAATTCTGAATATATCCCTTGAGCTTTCCAATAGCTAATACTGAAATAAGGAACTTAGAATGGCGCTTCACAGTAACTGAATGCTTTCCTGATTTCTTCGCATTCATTATCTGATTAAGTGTGTCTGAAACTATATCTTGGCTCATGTTAACTGTATTTTTTGAATCCGATTTCCTCCGCTATTTCTCTGAAACATTGTCTGCATAAATTAAGATTATACTGACTTAAATGCGCCCCAAATCTTCCACATCGACGACACTTTTGTGATGCGACGCCTATTTTTCGATCTTTAGGCTTGTTATGCTTAACGAATTTCTTCATGATTGCAGGTTTCGATTTAAGCTGCTTAAGTATTTTATTCCAGTCGCTTGCGCTCATTATTCGAATTTAGTCTTAAAAGACTCCCCCATATAATTAATAATTTCTTCAGGAGTAACGTGCTGCTTAGCAGGCAAACGTCCTCGCTTAATTTTTTTATGTTTGACGCGAACACCTGGGCGCTCAAAAACAACCGTCGTATTAAATCCACGAATACCAATATCTCTAATGTATTCCATATCGGGAATATCGATATATTCCTTAATACCAAATGAAAAATGATTCGGTGCAACGTTTTTCTTCGGGACAATATTATCTATTGCTCCAAGAACTCTTCCTAGAACTTTAAGTGCTTCCTGTCCACGCAAAGTTACACGAGTACCTAACTCAAGTCCAGGCTTAACTCCTAGTTCAGGGATTCTTTGCTTAGGACCTGCCTTAATAATATGTGCATTTTTCTTAGTGATAATATCTAATAATTTCTTAGCTTTCACAAGATCCTGTCCAGTAGCTCCAGCGCTCAAAATGACGCGAGTTATGCGAGGTTTTCTCATTACGTTCATAGTACCATTAGATAGTCCTTGTCTAAGTGGACTTCCCTCCCATTCAGTTCAATATATACGGATCTACCTTCGATGTTCTTAACTGTTCCAATCAATCCTATGCTTTTTCCAGTTATAATTAACGCTTTTTTACCTTTCTCAAGTTTTATTACTCGCTTGACTTTATTGTCTATGCCTAACTCGAGAGAGTCACCAAGAGAAATATTTTCCTTGCTAAGTACATTAGTATCGTCATGTAAGTTAATTTGAATTATTTTATTTTTTAACATTTTTTTACCAATAACTTTTGCAATTCTGCTCGTGTCTTTCGTCTTTTCAAACGAAAATCTACCAGTAGGGAGTAAAGTCAATCTATACGTGTCACCAGCTTCAAGAATACTATACAATAAAATAGGTTCTCGATAATCTCTTACTTTTCTTCCGTTGATTGCCAATAGTTTCTGTTTAATCATTGCTTTGACTTCAGAAGCAGTACGTGCGATTTTAAGCATATCTCGAACGGCAATAACTACTGGAACTCCGCTGTCTTGATGAGATAGAGCGCGCGCTGTATACTGTGTACCTTTTCTTACAATAGGTATCTTTCTAGTTGTCTCAGCTCTTGTTAGATGCATTTTGTTTTTTCTCCTTAGGTTGTTTTGATTTTACAGTTTTATTTCTGTCTTCCATATTTAACGAGACGATCTGAAGATTACTCGGATGAAATGCGACTCCAAGCTTTGTTCCATCTTTCTTCTGACGAGTTATATTCTCAAGGGTAACTCGAACACTTTTAACATCAACGCTTGCAATCTTTGCTTTCTTACCTGCGAACGAGCCTCGCATAATCAGCACTTCATCTCCCTTTCGGACAGACATATTTCTTTTACCGTGTTGCTTCCGTAAGTCTTTTGCAAGATGAGCACTTAAAAAAGTATGCTTTACATGTAGTGGAGCATTATGAATATACTTTCTCTGCTTTCTTACCTGCTTACTTCCTACCCATGAAGTTGAAAATTCCTGTTTCATAGTACGAATTGGGCAATTTTCATAACAACTGGCCATCTTTCAGCTGCTTCTCGCGCCATAACTCCCTTTATCTGGGTACCTTTAGGGTTACCTTTATCATCTTTAAGTAAAGCGGCAGCGTTGTCTTCAAACATCACGCGCTCACCTGTTGATCGTCTATATGATTTGCGCTGGCGGATGACTACTGCATCGAAAACTTGACCAATCATATCAGGCTTTCCAGCACGAACAGATACTTTTACCATATCGCCTACTTTGGCGTACTGTTGTCTTCCCTTAGTGCTTTTACCACCCTTTACTCCAGTAATTCGTACGATACGAGCTCCGCTATTATCGCTTGCTACGATATTACTTCCGATATTAAGTCCTCGCGTTACTCGTGCTGACATTGCTTTCATGATTTTTTCCTCACAACTTCTTTGACTACGAAATGAATAATCTTGCTAAGTGGTCTACACTCTTGCAACTCAACATAATCTCCAACTTCAACAGCCATTCCTTCAGGTATTCGTGCATGTAGTCTTGTTTTATCTTTTAAGAATCGCTCATATTTCTTAACATAAACTGTTCTTTCAAACTCGATAACTGCGCGCCTTGCGAATACTTTCGTCACATAACCTTGGAAAATTCTTCCTCTAGTTCCAACTACAAAAACTATTTTTTCCTTTTTCTTTTGTGTTTTTTTCTGTTCCATGTTAATCTGTTATTGATCCTTCTGGGAAACCCATCTTCACAAGTATTGGCTTAACGGCCTTCCTATGATCTCCCTGAAGCTCTACTATTCCATCCTTGACGGTTCCTCCGCAGGCAAGTTTTTCCTTGAGAGTCTTAGCCGTACTTTTCAGGTCAATGCTCTTGTCAAAGCCTGAAACAAGCGTGGTTATTTTCCCATAGCGTCTGGCTACAGTGGAAACGCTTATCTGCTGCTCGCCCTTTGCGAGATCTTCCCATGTGATAGCATCAACCGGCAAACCTGTGCGTGGATCTATCTCCATGTTTAATGAGTATGTTCCTGCTGACGTCGATCAGCCCGGATGAGTGTTAGTAGTCGTGCAATTGCCTTTTTAATCTCTTTGGTTTTCGCTTTATTTTTTGATGCAGCAGAAGTCTTAACGAGCTCAAGTCGTAACTCTTTAAGCTTTTCTTTTCGTTCCTTTGACTCCATCTTTGCGGCGTCCTTTGCTCTTAGTACTGTCATTTGGATTTCTCCTGGGTTTTACGTTTCTTCTTAGGAGCTTCTTCAATTGGAGCTGGAGCAGAAGCTGTTAGACTATTATTTCTTATAGAAGAAATAAGAGAATTATCAACTACTATTTTATCATGAATTACAGCAGTTGGAGGAAGAATGCTTACTTTGATTCCTATAACTCCGGCCATCGTTTTTGCCTGAGCCATTGCGCGCAATACAACTTTCGCAGGATTTCCTGTTTTCTTCAAGTATCCCTGAGCAAATCTCCAGCTCTTAGCTCGATCACTCGGAAGCTTTCCAGATAAGACGATTTCAGCTCCAAGCGCACCTGATTTCATGACGTTCTCAAGCATTCTATAGGCAATGAGTTTGAATTTCAACGAACCCTTTCTTTCAATACCTATAGCAATTTCATCGGCGACAAGTTGTGCGTCCAGCAACGGCTGGGTTATTTCCTGAATTTCTATGTGTGGATTGTCCAAAGTAAATCTTCTCTTCAGAGTAGTCGTTAACTCGTTAATTTTCTCCCCTCTGCTTCCAATAACAATTCCTGGTTTGTCAGTTGCAACGATAATTTTCTCTCCAACAGGAGTATACTCAATGGAGACTTCACTGATACGGCCCTTACCAAGAGCATTCTTTATGTACTCTTTTACTTCGAGTTCTTCTTCTTTCAATCTAACGAATTTCTTTTCATCCATTCTTCATTTCCTCCTTAGCTTTAAGTACAATATGCACTCGTTTTCCTTTTCTGCCACCACTTCTCATAGGTCGTGCGTCCCAAGTAGCTGAACCATATACGATCTTTGTTTTATCAAGAGCCATTCCATTCATAATGCTATTGCCTTTAAGTCCTTTGAGGAGTTGTATAAATACCTTTGAAGCGTTAATAGGATATCTTCCCGACATCATGCCCGGGCCCTTTCGATGAGGAATTTCTCCTTTCATAGGAACAACCTTCTTGAATATAATAACTCGTTCAAGGTCAGCGATTGCTGCATCAATAGTCTTGAATTTAACGAATCGTGAAAGGTACATAGCGTGTTTTTTTGAAATGATAAGATTTTTACCAACAACCATGGCCTCTGTTCTCTTAGTCTTGACAATTTCTTTTTTGACAGGTTCTTTCTTCTCTTCACTCTTAGTCTCGACCTTTGTTTCAGCCTTAGCAGTAGTTTGATCAGTCATTTCTTTCTTAGCCTCAATCTTTTCTTTCTTTTCCATGATTACTTCTTAAGAGCCCTCGAACTCTTGGTAGCGCCGATTCCAGCTGCAGAGTGTGCAACTTTCTTGCGAGTAGGTGAAAATTCTCCCAATCTGTGACCAATCATTTCAGCAGTAATATCTACGTCTTGGAACATCTTACCATTGTGGATACCAATGCGCTTTCCAACAAGTTGTGGAACGATAATGATATCTCGCTGGTGTGTTCGTATCTTTTTGTTTCGAGCCTCTTTGGCTTCGCAACGTTTAACGAATTTATCAACCACATCAAAATGTCTTAAGATGCTTCGTCTACTTCTTGAAGGCATATATTTTGCAGACTCTCGTACATCAAGCTTCCTGAGTTCAGCAACGGGTTGCCCTCGGTACTTCTCTTCTCGCGATTTTATTTCTACTTCCATTGTTATTTGAGTTTACCGGTTCTCCTTGGCCGTAGATGTCCAACACGTCGTCCTGGTGGAGCGTTACGCTTGGCAATCTTTGACTTGATTCTCTTACCTCTACCAGATCCGAACGGATGATCGATAGCGTTCATTTTAACTGCTGAGCTTCGTGGCCAGAGTTTGTTTCGAGCTTTCATCTTGTAGAACTTGCGACCAGCTGTAATGAACGGTTTCTGCTTTCTTCCGTCGCCAGCAATTACTCCAATGGTTGCTCGACACTGTCCATCAAGAACCACTTCATGCTTGTTAGGCATTATTACTCCAACTTTTCCGTGCTCATACAGTTTATGTACCATTGCACTTGCACCAGCAACACGAATCATTTTTCCACCATCTCCAGGGTTTCGCTCAATATTGTATATATGTGTTCCAGGTGCGATGTTTTTGACTTCAAGAATATTTCCTTCCTTAGCTTCCCCTCCTACAACAAGGGTTTGTCCAACCATTGCGCCGTTAAATGCAGGATTGTAGAATACTTCTTTGTTAGTAATAAGTTTCATCAACGGTGCAGAGTGTGCTGTTGAATGAATTATATTTTGTACAAGTGCTTCTCCACGACTCATAGCAGGATACTTTACTCTAAATATGAATGCTCGCTTTCTAGCTTGATAGGATAAACTTCCCTTTCCTCGTGCTTGTGATATGATTCGCTTTCCCATTATATTACTCCCATTTTAGTTGCAACGTCTGATGCAGGATTTTCTTTAACGAGGCGAACATAGACTAGCTTTTTATTCTTTCGTATATGTGTTCTGATAGCACGAGTTTTCACGTTGAACAAATGTTCAACATATGATTTTATTTCTTCTTTTCTTGATCCACGCGATGTTTCAAATACTAGCGTGTTCTCAGTGTCAAGAAGTTTGATTGCTTTTTCAGTAGTTATAGGACGTAATATCATTGTTTCATCTCCTGTAATGCTTTTTCAGTGTACATAGTGAGTCTTCCAAGCGGCCAGAGGTCAGCTATTTTCAAACGAGAATATGGTCTAACTGTTACTCCCTTCATCGATACTTTCTCATCTTTTCCAGTAACAAGCAATAACCCTGCGTTTGATTTGTATTTTCTTCCTCGTGCCTTTCCTTTGCCTGCTCGAACTTCTTTATGCTTGAGAGCAAGTGAAGATGCCTCACCAAGCGTGCTTCTAATAAGTGCAAAAAATTCCTTAGACTTAATATTATTCTTTAATTCGACGACAAGCGGAACTTTAAACGTGACGTTTTTTAGTGAACTATATCTTTCTTTTATGTAGTTCTCTTGAGCAGTGGATGCAATTCCACCGTTCATTGCGATTTTCATTTCTTTCTTGTTGATTTTCTTTGTGGAAATATATGCTTTAGGACCATGTGTTCGTCTTCCACCACGAGTCCCAGAAACTTCCGCACCCACCCAGTTAAATTGAACTCCACGTCTCCAGATAATTTTACGAGGTACACGAGAGATACCCTTACCATATTGTCCTTTCCAATCATGACGCTTGTGACTAATAATACCTGATGCAGAATGTCTCCTTCCCGCTTCTGGGTAGTTACCATATGGTTGCCAGTATTTATCAGCCTCAACGTATTTTTCAATAATATCCTCACGTATTGGACTATCGAATACTGCAGGCAGTTCTACATCTGCTTTCTTTTTTCCGCTTATATCAAGTACTGTCGCTTTCATTATTTCAACTCCATAAACTCAAATTTCTCTTTAATATGCTTCTTAGTTGGTCGCATAGCCGGGGTAATGATAAGTTGTCTTTTTGGTGGACCTTGTACGCTTCCAGCAACGATAATATAGTCTGTAGAAACAGAGCCATAATGAGGGAATCCATGTGGGCGGTTGATGTTCTTTTCTTTGATTGAGCCTTGCGCAACAACCTTCAAATTATAAGTTATTCTTGAGAACATGCCTAACTGTCCAGCCATAGGTGTTCTGAATGTAACTCGTGCAGGATGCCATGGGCCCAAGCTTCCAGGTCGGCGGACACCCTTTTCAGATTTATGAGATTTAAGGGAAATACCGAATCTTTTGACTGGACCGACTAGACCTTTTCCAGTTGTAAGGCCTCGAGCATCGATAAGATCGTACGTAAGCAAATCCTTTAGGTTAATCTCTTTACCAATAAGACCTTTAACAAATTCCAGAGGCTGTGCATGACGCACGGCAATTTCGGTAAAATCAGGAGTTTTCTTGAACAAATCACGAAGAACAGGATACATAATGACACGTATTTCGTCCCATCCGGTAATTCCATCAACGCTTCCAATATTCTTTGGCAACTTGACTTTTCTCTTAAGCTCTTTATCTGTAGAAACAATAACTTCTTTCATTACAATTCCGTTTTTGTAGAATCTGATAGAGAATAGTTTCATTGGAGGAACTTCAAGAACGGTAACAGGCATAGCAATTTTTTTATTGATAGTCATGGATTTGTCTGTCTTGTCTCGAACAAGTGCAGTACCCATTCCAACTTTATAAGAAATAAATCCGGCAAGACCGTTTCCAGTCTTGATCATGCTCCAGTTAACTCTAGGTAAGGCCTTCTGTGCCCGCTTTCGGGGCCAGAATTGCAAGCTTCCAAATCGTGGTCGACTTAATTTTGCCATGTAGTATAGTTATAATATATTTCATAGTAACCATGGTGCAACTCAACCATTCTAGTTATCAGCTAGATCGGTTGTTTCGTCTGTCAATTAGATTCTCTATCTACCGTAAACCTTAACTCTTTTCAGAAATCAGGCTATTTAAAGCTTATGCCTCTGGCTTTAAGCAATAAATGCTTTCTCTGTGATGACTTCCTTGCCATCAATAGTGCACTTACGAATGATCGTACCTTTACGCTTTGCGAGGCGTCTCATTTCATTCAAGTCTTTAATATTCGAAGGAACCTCTATATCAGTAATATTGTAGGTGTGTTCTCCAAGAAGAGTCTTCCATCCGGTCTCAATAACAAATTGATTTATCAACGATTCATCTTCAGTTTTAAGCGAGCAGAAATCAGGTTTAGGAGGTTCATCACTTGTTTTTGGTTTGGCAGACTTAGGAGCCTTTGGTTTTATCTTAAGGAAAGTTGTACCAAAGCTGAACGTAAGTGCAAAGAAAGCATCAGGAAGAGTATCAATTAGTTTGACAATATCATTTCCTGCCATTTCACCTTCGATTACATATTGTTTGATACCCATAAACTGTTTTATATCCGAATAAGGGAGTTTAGACTTAAGATCTAATGTAGAAACAACTACTCCTGTAACGCTGGTCTTTCCCGAACCAAGTTTTTCAGCTACAGCACGTACCAACTCAGTAGCATATTCATTTCCAGTTGCAAGCGAGAATCCTTTAGCAGACTTCGAAGCTTTGAAAATTGCTCGCTGCTTAAAGACGCCTCGACTGAATTTCTGAAACTGCGCGTGCACAAGTTCATCGTTTACGCCGTTAAAAATCTTTTTTATGAACCCATCCATAAGCTTACTGATTTTTCGGATTTATAAATCTAACATGCTCGCAGTCTCGCCAAACTTTATATATCTGCAAAACATCAACTCATATGGACATTACAGAAAAGGACGTTAAGCGATTTTCAGCAATTGCCCTTATTCTGGGTTTGATAGTGCTTGCGTTTATTATTCTTATGCCTATCATGATTTCTATCGTCGGCGGGTTGATCTTAGCATATATCTTTTATCCAATTTACAAAAAAGTTTACAAAATATTTGGAGAACGTAATACCTCTGCTCTAGCAGTAGGAGTTATGGTAATTTTAGTTATCTTTATTCCACTTTGGTTCTTAGTACCTATAGCTATGCAGCAAATATTCGATATATTCAATTTCGCGCAGAAACTTAACGTAGGCAACTTCGTTCAAACCCTTTTCCCTACTTCCTCAGCACAACTACAAGTCACGGTAACGACCATGATAACTAGTTTTATAGGTAAAATAACAACAGGCTCACTTACAGGTCTCACTACATTCGTCCTTGACCTGCCTACTGTTTTGCTGCATTTCACCGTCGTTATTTTTGTTTTCTTCTTCGCAATGCGAGATAGTGACAAGTTGAAAGCATACGTTTCAGATCTCTCTCCTCTCAAAAAGGAAAAAGGGCAACTACTCGCTAAACAATTCAAAGGAATAACTAATTCTCTTATTTATGGACACGTCATTATTGGAATTATACAAGGTCTTCTTACAGGAGCAGGTCTATTATTCTTCGGAGTTCCACGAGCGTTATTACTCACTCTCTTCGCAGTAATCGCTTCCATCTTGCCAGTTGTAGGCGCATGGCTTATATGGATTCCAGTCGCAGTTTACATGTTTACACTAGGTAACACGACAAACGCAGTTATCTTTACATTGTACTGTCTACTTATTGTTTCAACAATAGATAATATTTTGAGACCATATCTTGTTTCCAAGCGAACAAAATCTTCATCAGCAATTGTTCTCATAGGTATGATCGGAGGTTTACTCGTCTTCGGATTTTTAGGCCTTATTATCGGTCCGCTTATACTGGAATACGTAGTTCTTTTCTTGGAAGCATATAAGGATCGCACTTTGAAAGACATGTTCGTTTCAGATTAACACACTATGAAACTACAATTTCGCACTTTGCCTATTAGAACAGGCAAGTTTGTCATTTTCTTACACGAGGACGATGCTCGTGTTTTAGGCGTCCATAGCGGAGAACGCGTGAGCATCAAAGACGGCAAAGGAAGCGTTATAGGCATCGTCGACACGGTAAAAGGATTCATTAAAAAAGGTCAGGTAGCTCTATCACAAGAGATTCTATCAACTATCTCAGTACGTCCTAATGAAAAAGTAGAAATTTCAACAGTTCCACGTCCTCAAAGTGAGAATATTCTTCAAAATGAAATAGTGTGTCATAGATACACGCAAAAGGATCTCGCAATTATTGTAAAAGATATTGTTTCAAATGCTCTCAGTGAAGCAGAAATAGCTTACTTTGTCTCGGGAGTGTATCATTGCGGTCTTTCTCTCGAAGAGACGGTATATCTTACGAAGGCAATTTTTCAGACGGGCGATCATTTAACCTGGAAAAATCCAAAAGTAGCTGATAAGCATTCAATTGGCGGAATAGCAGGTAATAGAACTACGCCGATAGTAGTTTCTATCTGTGCAGCAGCAGGTATTCTTATGCCTAAAACCTCTTCAAGAGCTATAACTGCTGCAGCCGGAACAGCGGACGTTATTGAAGCTATAGCTCATGTTGATTTTTCCGCAAAAGATCTTAAAAAAATAGTAATGAAAACCGGCGCGTGTCTTGCATGGGGAGGATCACTCGGCTTGGCGCCTGCAGATGATAAACTTATACAGATAGAGAAAATGCTTAACGTTGATCCTGAACCCCAATTACTCGCTTCTATTCTTGCAAAAAAACTAGCAGTAGGAAGCAAGTATGTACTTATAGACATACCCTGCGGAGAAGGGGCAAAAGTCACACGATCTCGTGCTCTCTCACTAAGCAAGAAATTTGTAGATGTCGGCTCAAGACTTGGTTTAAAGATAGAAACACTAATTACCGACGGCAGTCAACCTATTGGAAATGGAGTAGGGCCCATGCTTGAAATAGAAGATATTATTAAAATTCTCAAGAGAGAAGACGGTCCTAAAGATTTGGAGAAAAAATCTATCCTTCTTGCAGGGCTTATTCTGGAAATGGTTCGAGCAGTTCCAGTAGGAAAGGGCAAGAAGAAGGCAAAAGAAATTCTTGATTCAGGAGCAGCATTTGCTAAGTTTAAAGAGATAATAGAGGCTCAAAAGGGTTCACTCTCACGATTGAGGAAAGCACCTATACAATATATCATACGCTCACAACGAGCTGGCCGGGTCACAGAGATTCATAATCGTCTAATAAACACCCTTGGGAGGATTTTAGGAAGCCCTATTGACAAGGCCGCAGGATTATATTTACATATACATCGAGATACAAATGTTTCAAAAGGGGATCCATTAGTCACTTTCCATACGGAATCCTCTGTAAAATTAAAGGAAGCACTCCTTTTCTACAAAAATAACCCTCCTATTTCAGTGAAATAAATTTTATATATTGATAAAAACACACTAACCTATGAATCGCATAAAAAAAGACGCAAATTACATGAACCGTCTTGTAGAGTATATTAAGAAAAATCTTAGAAAGGGATATACTAAAGAATCTTTGAAATGGGCCCTTGTCTCTCAAGGACACTCCCGTCTTGAAATAGATAAAGCCGTAGAAATTGCTCAACAGGAATTCGCACGTGAAGCTCCCGTTCTTAAGACGAAACCAGAGATTAAAGTAGAGCAAGTAGAGCCTACTATGCCTGAACTTGAAGCAAAAAAACCGTTCTGGAAGAAACTATTTGGTTAATTAAATATCAATTTTTAATATCCGCGTCTAGCCTTTTTCTTAGACTTCTGTCGCATAAGAAGATAACCTGCAACAGCTACAATTATTACAATAAGTATAATTACGCCAATTCTCTTTGCGTTTCCTTGTGAAGGTGCTTCAGATGTAGGCGTTACATCACTAGTAGATCCTGAAGTAGTAGTTGTTCCTTGAGTAGTAGTCCCTGAAGAAGGAACTTCTTCATGGAGATACTCAACTTTTAGATTAGCTTGTGAGTTAGCTATAGAGACTAACGTGACCTTCATATCGTAGAACCCATCGCCATTAGCATCGAACTTTGAAGTTTCTCCAACAGTCATCGTTTTACTTTGAGGGGTGCTTGACACTTCTACCGTAGCGCCCGTAGTTGAAAGAGAGGTAATTCCTACATAATGTGTTTCGCTAGCTATCTTTACTCTAATTCTCCAATGAGCAGAAAGTATTCTCGTGACTCCTCCTACATGCATGCTAAGATCGGTTGCATCGTCAGGATACGTGTTAGTCCAAGTAGCTGTGCTTCCACTACCACTTCCAGAAGAACTGCCGCTTCCACCTGAACTCGAACAAGCAGCAGTAGTAAAGTCATCCGTTGAAGTTCCTTGATTGCCTGCGTAGTCGGTGCACTGAGCGGTAACATCATAGTTCGTCCCACATGAAAGACCTGTGACTTGATTATCTGTAGCGCTTCCACCACTTGAGGATGAAATACTACATGAACTGACACCGCTTCCTGCATCGGTCCCTCCTAGATTAAAGGTTATTGAAGTCTGTCCTGTACTTGATGCAGTAAATGTGCTAACGGTAGGCGAAGTAGTGTCTACTCTAATTGTTCTATTACTTATTGTTCCGTTCACATTGTTATAAGTGTCATTTACAGTCCCATTTACATAATACAATCCATCTGAAAGACCTGTAAAGTTAACAAAGAATGAAGCAACACCTTGCCCTGAAACGCTTGAATTAATAATCGATAAAGTTGAATTGTATAGCGTGATGTTGACGACTCCAACTATTCCATTGTCAGTAACAGTCGCATTAACGAGTATATTTGCCCTACTAACATTAGCCCCATTGTTATCGCCTGGAGAAGCGTAATCAAATGTATCAGGCTTAGTAGTATCGTTTACTCTTATCGATATTGTGCTATTGGTCACAACCGTCGAAGAATTAGCAGTAATAATCGTGAAATTATAAAATCCAGGGGTAGCAGCAGTAGCGTTAAACGAGAAGTATCTAAAGCTGTTATTTGTAACTAATCCTGGAGTGGTCAAATTCCAAGTAAGCACAGTACTATTATTAGCAAAATTATGAGCAGAGGCAGCACTTGTAAAATTAGTATTCGCGATAAAAGTGAATCCTGCAGGCAATGTAATATTGAGCATAGTGATATTTGCAGTAGTCGGAGTATCCGTATTATTTATTGTAAAGTTAAAGAAAGCCGAATTATTGTCTTCAAGTACATTGAATGAAGTACCTGTCACGTTTGAAGTTGTAATCGTTACAACATGAAGAGCAAGACCTGTGTATACAAACAAAACAGAAAAGAGAACGACCAAAAATACTGTCAAAACAGCGCTAACAATCTTATTACGTCCAACCCTCATTTTTTTTGTTTGTGTTGTTAAACACAGTAACTACAAAACGACTCTCTTTATAAATCTTACTCAGACGAGGTGTCATTTATTTTCCAAATCTTTTTGTGTCTCTCTCGTAAACTTTCTTCATCACACGATCGAATGCTTCGTCGAGATTTATTTTTAGAGAATTAGCAATACAACAAACAGTGACGATAATATCTGCAATTTCATCACCAACATCTTTGATGTCTTCTTCCGCCTTTTTCTTTTTTGGTCCGAACCTATGATTCAGTTCGCGTGCAAGCTCACCAGTCTCTTCAGTTAATCGTGCCATCATTTCAAGCGGTTTCCAATAATCGTTACCTGTTTGTTTAAACCAGGCATCAATACGAGATTGCTCTTCTTTCATGAAACAATAATCTTCACATTCTTAATAAGGATTTATGTAATTGAAAACAAGAACGCCCGGACCCGGAATCGAACCGGGATATCCCGAAGGAAACCGGTTCTCAAGACCGGCGCAGTACCATTGTGCCATCCGGGCAGTACTTAATAGAACTTGACGTTTTTCCTTATTTAAATATAACTAAATGACTCTTTTCTAGAATCGTTAGCTATAGCATTCTGCCTACAGCTAAGAAAAATATCTCTTTGGATTAAATAAAAAAATAAACTTATCCAAAGAGTGATGCTAGACCAGCGGCTGATTCTTCTTGTTTCTTTTCTTCTTTCTTCTCTTCAGCCTTTGTTTCAGAAGCAGCTCCGCCAGCGGCAGGTGCAGCTACTGCAATTTGGGCATTAGCAAGTTCAGCAGCAATGTCAACGCCATTCAAGCTCGCGATAAGCGTCTTGACTTTAGCATCGTCGACTTGAGCGCCAGCTGCATGAATAACTTTCTTCAAGTTTTCTTCATTGACTGGTTGTCCAAGTTTGTGCAAGAGTAATGCACCGTAAATGTATTCCATTATGCGTCCTCCTTTGTAGTTGTAAGTCGTTGTGACAATGCTTTTTCCTCGATAGAGGCCTTTGCGATGAAGTATCGTACAGTCTGTTCGGTAGGATACTTAACGGAGACTGCGAATCCAAGTGCTTTCTTGACAAGATCGCGAAGCTCTTCAAGTGTTGCTTGTTTGTCTATTTTGATTCCAACGTAGACTTTCTGATCATTGTTATCATATGCTGCAACAGGAATAAAACCGACGCGCATAGGGCTTATACCTAACTTTCCTAAGACAGCAGCTACATTTTCTTTGATTGCTTCGCCTTTCTTAGCAACAACAGTGCCCTTAATGATTTCGAGCTTGCCTTCCTTTACTGCTACTTTAAGTCCAACGCCCGATAGTTCCGAAATTGCGGGACCGGGGACAAGGTCAGTTGGACCTGGTTGAATTTCAAGATCTTCAGGAGCGATATCTCCCGCACGTGCTTTGCTTGGGATTTGATTATCCGTAAGCATTCCAGACAATGCGAAAGCATCTAAGTTCGAAAAGAAGAAAGCTACATCTGCAGTAAGCTGCTTTTTCAAATCTTCAAGTGCTTTGTTACCTGTTGCTTCAATAGCTCGGATTGCGGCGTTTTTCTTAACCATGGTAATATCTGCCGTTCCTCGAAGACTTTTTTTAATAGAGTGAAATTGTGAGCTAGGAAGACCTTTACATGAAGCAATAAGTACCGTTCGATATTTTTTCATGCTCTCAGCTAGAGATTTAACAAGAACAATTTTTTCCTTAGGAATAGGTTTACTTCGTTTAAAACTCATTTCACTTCGACCGTAACAGGTGCCCCCATCGTCAGTTTTATCATTACTTTGCGAACGTTTTCCTTTTTAGCAGGGAGAGCATTGGTGACTGCTTCATAGATTGCTTTGATATTAGCGATGATCTGCTCGTCCTTCATGCTTTCTTTTCCAACAGCTACTTTAATTGAAGGTTCTTTAGCACGAATCTTTACAGACTCAGATATTTTCTTAAGTAGTGCTTTGATTGCTTCAGGAGTTTCCTGCATAACTACTCCAAGTTGAGGAGAAGGCATTTTCCCTGCAGGACCAAGAGCTTTACCAAAGGCAGTTGCTACAGCCGGCATCAGCTTTGCATTTGCTATGAAGAAATCATATTCGTTGACAAGTGATTTTAGAGGACCTTTTTCTTTGTATTTATCAAACTCTGGTTTTGTGATAGTCGTTACAAGATCAGAACGACCTTCAAGGAAACCACATACTTTTTTCTCTTTGAATATATGAGGAATAGTAGTTACAAGTGAAACATTATCTCTTCGAAGGTCAATTCCCTTAAGGCTAATAAGTAAGTCTACTGTCTGTTCAAACTTTCGTTTTTCTTCCTTTCTGAGTTGCGTAAGTGCTTCTTTGAGTTCCATTTGTTGTCTCCTACATCATGACCGTGACTCCTAGAAGGTATAATCACAGTATGTAGTGTGCGACAAAGTGAGATAAATTAACGATTTATAAATCTTTGTCTAAAGGGTATCAAACTTACCCAGATACTCTTTTACGCGCTCAACAGTTTGAGGAATAAGAAACTGTTCTATTTTTACTTGAAACAATGAAGAAAGAGGTTCAAACTCACTTAAACGATAGACATTATTGGACTTGTCAACAAGCATTAAATCGCGAAGTCGCTTAAGCTGTCTTCTAATATTGCTCTCCGCAAGACCTTTTTCATCAAGCGAGTGTTCTTTCCTGAGCAATTTTATACGATCTATAACCTCAAAAGAACTCAAATGTTTTTTTTCCTTACGGGCATCATCTAAAACAAGCAACACATCAACAATGATATCTCTCGAATCACCCGGTTGAAGCAATCCTAGGCTCAAACAAATTTTTTTAACTATTTCGCGTCTGCCTGCATTGTAAGGCCTCTCATATTTTCTCAACGTTATCTCACTTAAAGGAACATCTCGTGCCATCGATCTGAAAGTGTAATAATACTTATAAACATGCGCTCCACGTTTCATGATGGAACTCGTTGCATTCATCGGATCAGATCAAGAAACATGGGGACAGGTTTCTGGGCTCGTGAATCATGGCGAGTGGAGTAAAATCATAATCATCAAATCTTCAAAAGTTACAACCTATCCCTCTATTCCAAACACACAGGAAATAATTGTTGATACAAGCAAGCCTATAGAGGAACTTAAATCGTTCCTACTAGCCGAATTAAAAGATTCGTTTGCGGAATTTGAAGCCTCTCTATCTATTGCTTCAGGCACAGGTAAAGAACATATGGCACTCATATCTGCGTTGCTAGCAATACCTGTTGGAATACGGTTTGTAGTGTACACAAAAAAAGGCGTTCAAGTGCTGAACTAACATTTTTAAAGACGAATAGAGCAGGTTTTCTATGGGAATTGAAACTATTGTCTCAACATTAACTGCAGAAGGTACGGAGCATATGAACTGTCTTATTCTGGAGACTGCTCGAGCATTAGTCAAAACAGGGCATTATCTTGTCGGAACGTATATTGGAAAAGAGGACACGCCTCTTGCAAAAGACTTGAATAGAATATATGACGACTTCATTATACGAGAGCCTCCAGTAGGAAGTTTCTTTAAACGAGCTAAAGTGCTTTGCAACACAATTGCTCAAGGATATAAAGAGAACATGCGGATATCTGCTTCTAGGAATCCCAAAGCAATTCTATCAACAGAAGGAGATAAGCCTGAATTTGTAGAGTACATCGACTTGGTAACTGCCCCGTTACTGAAAGACAAAGCTGACGTAACTCTAGCGGCTCGATCTAGAGAAGGTTGGAACGATTTTCCATTGATTCAAAAATGTCTAGAAGGACTTGCAAATATTCCTGTCCGGAGAGCAGTAGGAATACGTGCAGATTTTATGTATGGACCAAGGGCGTTCACACCAGAAACAGCAGCATTGTTCGAGCATTATCCAAAGAATGATTGGGGAGTTCTAACCTATCCAGTCGTTGCGGCCGCAAAAAGAAATTATCGGATCATGCCAGTTGAAGTCCCAGGATTTCCACAACATGGTTATATGGAAAAATATACTCCTATGATGAAGATCTTACCCGTTCAAGCATTATGGCGCCTTATGCAAAATATTCCTCACATTACGGCTACACGACAAGCAATTAGAGATAGTTCTAGATAAACGCAATAGCCCAGCGAATCATAAGCCAGGCAAGTACTGCCAAAATTATCCAGGTTGCTGCTGAGAATGCCTTTCGTGCTATTTTCTCTTTACCAGTTAGACCCCAAATAGTAAGGTAGAAGAATCTTCCTCCATCAAATATGCCTACTGGAAGCATGTTGACAAGTGCGACGCTCAGATTGATGAGTACAGTCCACCAAAGCAAGTTATAAACAAACCATGCAAAGTCGCCACCCCACGTCGGAGCATAATAAATGGCTGGGTTCTTAACACGTTCTATGAGTCGATATATTATTCCGTTCAGGCCTTCACGTGTTGGTTGAGCAATACCAATTCCTAAGTAAGGTTTTCCATCACGGTTACCTAACTTGACACTCGTTGTTTTCTCATTTCCATTAGCATCGAGAGTTACAATTGATACGGTTTCACCAGGACGATGGGATGCAACAGCAGTTCTTAATTGATCACTGTTTGTAGTGCCAACCCCTGCGATTGAGAGAATTGGCCCAGTCAAATTCGCATTTATTGCTGGAGCGTTATCATATGCAACAATTACACTCACATTTTGATCCAATGCATTTTTGAGATTAGTAGCTGGAATAAGATAAAACACATGACTCATTGTTTCTAAGCGAACAAGTCCTTGAGCAGTATCAAGTTGGTAAGTCGAATTGAAAGGAACTCCATTAATCGATGAAATGGAAGAAACATTTACAACACTCGTGCTATAGACGTTAAAATTGACTCCTGCAGCACTAAAGCTCGATACGAAAAAGAGCCAAAACAACAGGCCAAATAGAATAGTCATAAGTATGTTTGCAAACGTACCGGCTGCAAGAACAGATAGCTGAGTGAATTTCTTAGAAGAGTTCATTTGCTTTTCATCAGGTTCTACGAAAGCGGCAAGAAATGGTCCTAAAAATCCAAATCCGGTTGACTTAACTTTGATATTATTGAGTCGTGCAAAAATTCCATGAGCAAACTCGTGACTTACTGCAATAATTGCAATTATGACAATCCAATAAGTGAAGTAGAAAGGAGGTAGAAAATCAACTTTGAAAATATTAGGAAGATAGGGAACAAGCGGAATTAATGGAGGTATTTTTACAGCTCTAACCAGTAGTGTTGAAGTTGTGTATATATATGTAAATTTAGCCAAAAACCATATCATACTAACCATGAGGACGTAGCCACATGCCACAACGACATATTGAAGAGGTCTCAATATTTTCGCATATCGTTTGCTTACAATATCTATAAATGTAAGTCCAACACGCGTACGATACAAGTACATTAATCCCTGTCTTTTGAGATTACTTCTACGCCTGTAAAGAAAAACAACAACGGCAAGCGTGAATAATACTAAGAATATTAAATCGTAGAGGACAAAACTCATGCTATTTTATTTCTTCTTTGCCTTAACCGGCCTAAAGATGCGTCCTCCGCAAGCACGGCATGCAACCTGTTTTTGAACGATTCTGATAGGGTCTGTTCTCATTTTATGGCTACAGCGCTTACAGATAAACACGTTCTTGAAAAGACGTCGTTGAGCAGCAGGAATTTTTGTACCCATTTAGAATACTCTCCGTATGGACTTTTTACCTTCAACGTCCCAATATTCAACTTGCTTCTCAGCTGCAAGATCATCCTTAATCTCTTCAGCATAAGAAATTTCAAGCGTTTCAAAACTTTCAAGATCCATAACAGAAGCAGTCGCATCTGTAACGCTTAAAACTTGAGCCTTGCGCTTTACGATAAGAGGAACATCAAATCTCTCATGCCCTGGAACGGCTATAACTTTCTTCTTTCCGCTTAATATTTCAATAGCTTCAATACGACATTTACTCGCACCGTGCTTTCCAGTCTTACTTATATCGTTTGAACGGACGACACAAGCCTCGTTATCGACCATAATAGTAGTGCCCGGCTTAGCTTCAGTAGCGTTGATAATTTTCAAAACCATGAAAGGTTCTAACAAGAAACGTTTATAAAACTTACTAAACATGCACGTCAATGCAGACTCAGAATGGAGACTTTATCGAAATCGTCTTTACTGGACGTACCAGCGGCGAGGTTTTTGATTCTAACAACCCCGAAGAGCTCAATAAAATCAACTCTCAACACCAACCGCGAAAGACAATAGTTATAATTGGTGAGAAAATGGTAGTGCCTGGATTGGACGAGGCTCTGCTTAATCGTGAAATAGGTACTTCCTTCACGGTTCATGTTGAACCTCAGAAAGGCTTCGGAGAGCGTCAAACAAAGCTTGTAAGACCAATACCTCTAAAAGTGTTTACCGATAGAAAAATTAGTCCGAGAATAGGTATGGCATTACTTCTTGACCAATCTCTTGTAACTATACGTGCCGTCTCTGGAGCCAGAGTCATTGTAGATTTTAACAGCCCTCTGGCAGGAAAAGACCTAGATTACGACGTTACAATAACAAGAAAGGTAGACGATATCAAAGAAAAAGCAGATCTCTTTTTTGAGTGGTTTGCACGTTCAAAACCTGAGTTAGAAATCGCTGAAGCAGTCACTGTGAAGATTCCAAAGCAATTCGAGCCGTTCATTTCATTATTTAAGCCAAAGTTTAAGACACTTATTGGCAAAGAGCTCATCGTACGTATTGTTGAGCCACCTGTGAACGAGGTAAAAAGTCAACCAGAGGCAACACAATAATACTTATAAACGATTTCAAATTAACTAACACATGGCGCTTGCTATAGAAAAGAGAGGTTCGAGTACTACACATGATATTGATAAGGAACTAGAGGCACTTGTTCACAATCAACTAACAAGAATAAAAGTAGTAGGTTGTGGTGGAGGCGGCGGAAATTCTGTTTCTCGTATGAAAGAGATTGGTATCAAAGGATGCGAGGTCGTCGCTATGAACACTGATGCGCAAGATTTACTCTATTGTAATGCTGATCATAAAATTCTTATCGGTCGTGAATTAACACACGGTCTTGGCGCCGGAAGCAATCCTAAAATTGGTGAAGAAGCAGCTAAAGAATCTGAGCAAGAAATAAAGAAGAAATTAACAGGAAGCGATCTCGTCTTTATCACCTGCGGTCTAGGCGGTGGAACAGGAACGGGTGCAGCTCCCGTTGTGGCCGAACTTGCTAAGAGACAGGGTGCACTCACTATCGGAATTGTAACACTTCCTTTTACCGTAGAAGGTCAGAAACGTATTGAAAATGCGCAGTATGGTCTCGAGAAAATGGCGTCAGTTACAGACACACTTATTGTAATTCCTAATGATAAACTGCTTGAACTTGCACCAGAATTACCTTTGCATACAGCCTTTAAAGTTGCGGATGAAATCCTAACAAACTCAGTTAAAGGAATTGCAGAGCTTATTACCTCTTCAGGCCTCGTTAATCTTGATTTTGCAGACGTTAAAGCAGTAATGTCAAATGGAGGAGTTTCATTAATAGGAATAGGAGAATCGGATGCGAGCAAAGACAGAGCTTTAGAAGCAGTAGAACGAGCAATAAACAATCCACTACTTGATGTAAACATCAAAGAAGCAAAAGGAGCACTTGTAAATATTTTGGGCGGCCCAGATATGACTCTAGAAGAATACAAAATTGTTATGGAATCTCTCGGTAACCAGATCGCACCTGACGCAAAAATAATTTCAGGGGCTCAGATATCTGCAGATCTCGAAAAAACGATAAAAGTATTGCTTATAATCACAGGTGTTCAAAGCTCCCAGATATTGGGCTCAGATAATCTTTCTAAAAAGACTAAGGGCGAAGATCTAGAGGAAGAGCTGGGCATCGATTTTCTTGACGAGTAAATTTAAAAACCTCTCACCCTCTTTATTATCATGAAGGAAAAAATAAAATCATTCATAACTCAATGCGTTCGCGTATGGAAAGTTCTTAAGAAACCATCAGGGTACGAATTTAAGACGGTCGCAAAGGTTTCTGCTATTGGAATTTTAATATTAGGGTTCCTCGGTTTCCTAATTTCAGTAATTCTTAAGTCAATTGCTTAACAGCGCAACATTTATAAATATCTCAAAATCTGTGTTGGTACTACTTCTTGTTATTCATGAGGTAGCGAAGCATAATGATATTTGTTATCAAAGTAACGACGAACAAGGAAGACAAGGCCATCGAAATGATTACTGACAGGGCCGAGAAAAAACAACTTAATCTGTACTCAGTCGTAAGACCACATGGTCTACGAGGATATGTAATTCTTGAAGCAGCCGATCGCGATTCTGCTGAAGAGTCAGTTTTCAATCTACCATACGTAAAAGGAATTATTGGCAAGACGCTCACTTACGAAGAAATAAAGAATATGGTTCAGCCAGAGGTCAAGGACTTCCATATTGAGATTGGAGATATTGTTGAGATGATTGCAGATCTTTTCAAGAAAGAAAAAGGAAAAGTAATTCGCGTCGACAAGCAAAAGCGGGAAGTCGTTGTTTCGTTACTAGGTGCAGCAGTACCTATTCCAGTTACAGTAAAAATGGATAACGTAAGAGTTATAAGGCGTGAAAACGAGCCAGAGGCCGCTGAGGAAAACAAATGATCGTAAAGCTAATTGTTGAGGGCGGAGGCATGAAGCCAGGTCCAGCAGTAGCTCAGCAACTTGGACCAATGGGAATTAATTTAGGAAAAGTAATTCAAGATGTTAACCAGGCAACGGCAGGATTCAAGGGAGTCAAAGTACCTGTCGAGATAGATGTAAATTCTAAGACTAAGACATTCACTATCAAGGTGTTTTCTCCACCAGTTGCCGAACTTATTAAGAAAGAACTTGGACTAGAGAAAGGTTCGGGTCAACCGCACGACATGAAGGTAGGCAACATGGCTATCGAGCAGGCAATTTCCATTGCTAAAACAAAATTACCTAATATGCTTGCAAAAGATTTGAAGGCAGCAGTAAAGCTTGTCGTAGGGAGTTGTGTTTCTCTTGGAATTCTTATTGAAGATAAATCTGCAAAAGAAGTTGAAAAAGACATTGAAGCAGGGAAGTACGACAAAGAAATCAAATCAGAAAAAACAGATGTTGCACCAGATAAGAAGGCGCGTCTAGCAAAAACATTCGCAGACGTTAGGTCTCAACAGGAAGCTAAGGCGAAAGCCGCTGAAGCAGCCAAACTTGCTGAAGAAGCAGCTAAGGCAGCCGCAGCAGCCGCAGCACCTGCAACAGGAGCTCCAGCAGCACCTGGCGCAGCCGCAGCAACGCCAGCACCTGGCGCAAAAGCCGAAGAGAAGAAAGAACCAGCAGCAAAGAAGAAGTAATTTTGCAACGATAAAGTTAATTCATCATCTATCTATTTCTTTATTGAACGCTAAAAATGATTATCTTAATATAATTGAGGAAAAGCTTAGAAGATTACCGTCAGCAAATAGGTTTTTCAAATGATTACAAACTTAATACCTCAAATCAGATTCTAGAAAAGGTTTAAAAGAACACAAATATCCTCCTTACTGCACGGGGATGTGGTGCAGCTTGGTTAACATTCGAGGTTTGGGACTTCGCGACCCCAGTTCAAATCTGGGCATCCCCATTATTCATAGTTGACTATACAAATTAATTTAAAATAATTTGATAAATATTTTATCTGTCTTCTAAAAGTAATATGAAGAAAATTTACTTTAGCGGTTAAAAAAGAGCTTAATTTCTTCCAAATAAGCGATAGAATAATTTAAAAACACTCATTTTCACATCTCATAATCTCCTCATTATCATAACATGGGATCAAAAACAAAAAAAATCAAAGCATTCGGAAAGTTCGGCGCCGGATATGGAACGCGCGTTCGTAATAGATTTAACAAGATTGAATCAGCACAACGAGTAAAGCAAAAATGCCCCTACTGCGGTAAGCTCGGCGTAAAACGCGAGTCAGCAGGAATATGGTCATGTCCAAAATGCTTTAAGCGATTTGCAGGACCTGCTTACGTGCTAAACGCATAAACTTAAAAACCTTTCAAATTCAGTATAACTATGGCTCAATATAAGTGTTTCAAATGTGGAAAAGTAATTTCAAGCAAGGTATTGGAAAAGAGGTTCGTCTGTCCTTCATGCAACTCAAAGATTTTTTACAAACCACGAAAGCACATTGTAAAAATTAAGGCAGTATGACAACATCTTCTCACGAGACTGAGCTTATTGAACAGAATCTAAATCAGCTTCTTATGCAAAAACAATCTATTCAGATTGAATTTAACGAAACGGTAAATGCTCTCGAAGAACTCCAGAAATCAAAAGGAGACGTTTATCGAATGCTTGGAAATATCATGATTAAAAGTGAGAAGCAATCACTAATAAAGGAATTGGAAGAAAGAAAAAAAGTTCTCGAAATGCAGTTAAGTGTATTCGACAAACAGGAAATGCTCTTCGGATCTAAGTTAAAGGATTTGAAAAAAGTAAAATCTGGAAACGACTAAAAATCATAGAACTATCGTATGAAGAACGATAATGTTTATAAACTGTCCACGTTTTGATGTGTCATGGCATTCAATTTAAAAAAGATGTTTGGAAAAGAGTCAAGCTCTGAAGATTACGTCGAAATTGACCTTGAACAGGGCAAAGAAACGAAGAATAAAGTTCAGGTTAGACCATTCACGCTTCGACAGTATGATGATATTAATGAAATTCTCAACGCCCTTAGAGAAGGATACACTATTGCAGTTATTGACATCAAGCCAATAAAGACAAAGGATGTTATTGAACTAAAGCGTTCTATCGCTAAGATAAAAAAGACGGTTGAAGCCCTTGAAGGTTCAATCGCAGGTTTCGGAGAGAATATTATTATAGCTACTCCTCAATTTGCAGAAGTTCATAAGGTTCCTGAAAAGGCAGCTCCAAAGAAAGATCCTCTGGAAATGTATTAATCTCAGTTAGTATTTTTTTAATCAGCTATTTTTCACTTATTTAATTATCTTTTATGAATTATCTCTGTGCAACCGAGAACAAACTCTTAATCGCAACAACAATGGTTGCAGGTATAAGTAATATCAAAAGCGCACTTAATGTCGAGGAAATTATTTTTCCGACCGCAATTCCTATAATTGATACACGTGCAAATTCCACAGTCGAAAGAGAGGTCGTACTCGATATACCTGCAAAACTCACAATCACCAGTGAAACAGCGCATGTTAAGAAACGGGTACCATTGTTATCGGTTACATTGATGAAGAAACCCATTACCAATCCAAGTATTGCGAGAAGCGCAAATATGAACGGATTGAGGCCGAACCCAAAATTAATAACGATACCTCCAATGAATGCCAATATTACTCCAATAAGAAACGCCCAAGCACCTACAAAATTTTCACGAGCACGTATAGCCATTCAGAATTCAAGCTGCGGCAATATAAATACATATGCTCATACTTTTCTAGACAATAGAAAAATTTATAAACTAGTGTAATTGCAGAGTTACAACATAAAATGAAATCGAAAGTACTTTTACTCTTTACATTCGCTCTTCTAGTCGCACTCTCATTCGTTGCATCTGTACGCGCAGATGTTGTCGAAGTTACCGGAGTTACATTCCCTCAAAACGTTTCCAGATCAGCTGGCTCTTTCACAGTTGGATTTAATGTAGCTTACACAGGCGCTAACAATTCAACAACTATTACATTCACTCCTACAATTTCAACCGGAAATGCAAACATTGCATCAATCCCTTCCATTGTTCTTCAAAATAATAACGTAACAACACATGTTGAGACAATCGTAAGTTTCAGTTCAAACGCAGCAGGCTCTACTATTAGCGGAACAATAACGGTTGATCCTTCAGCCGCAGGAAATAGTCAGGTTGTTCCATTTACTACTGGTCTCGTCATCGATCCTAACACTATTCTAGTTATCAATTCAGCAGATCCGACAATTGCTTTCAATAAGAACGCTACATTTACATTGACAAATAATGGTTTAGCTACCCTTACTAATATCCAATTAACTACTACCGGAGCATTTACCGGTGGTTTCTCACCTTCAAACCAGCTAGCTTCATTAGGCGCAAGCACAACTTCTTCAACATTTACACTATACCCTATATCTACTAGCAATCTTCGATTCGGTAACAATGTAGGCACAGTTGTAGCAACATCAGGTAATGTACAGGCTACAAAGGAATTTACTTTCCAGAAAACCTTCTGTTCACAGGGTCGAGCAGGAACGAATCTTACTATTGATAGCATAAACTACAACAATAAAGGAGATGGCGATGATGATAGATGGTTACCTCTTGATGATGTAAAAATAAGCGTAGATGTTCATAATAATGCAGAACGAAGCGTTAGCGGCGTACATGTTAAGATAGGCCTATTCAACGACGATGGAAGCAATGACATCGGCCAACTTGATTTTACAAGCGCTGATGAAGAAGATGTTGATCTTGGAAGCGTTGGCTCTGGAGACACAGATACTGCCGATTTCGAGTTTAAAGTTCCAGCTGATTTCGACGATGGACATTACAGATTGGCTGTGAAAGTTTACAAGAGCGGAGATGAAAACAGAGAATGTGATGACAGCTCATCCGATCTTAACCAGAATATTTACCAAGACATTGAAGTTGAAAAACAGGGCGACGATGATAAACAAATCATTGTTGACAATTTCGAGTTCCCTACTGAAACAGGATGCGCAGTTCCTATGTCTGGTTCAGTTGAAGTATTCAACGTAGGTACAGACGACCAAGATCAGGTACGTGTAACTGTATTCAACAGCGAGCTTCGTCTTAACAAAGAATATGAGCTTCGTGAGAATCTAGATCAGGGTGACAGCCAGTTAATACCTATTGATTTCGATATTCCAGCAGGTATCCGCGATGGAAAGTACCTTCTTCAATTCAAAACAGAATATGATTATCGCAATGGAGAATACCGTCAGGAGTCAAAAGATACTTTCACGACAAGCATCAAAGTTATTGGTTGCGGAGTCGGTTCTGGGTCTGGTTCAACAAACAGCGGCGTTAGAGTAGATGCTTCTCTTCAATCAGAGGCTACACCAGGTCAAGCATTGAAAGTCCGAGGCGTTATTACTAACACTGCGAATGAACGAAAAATCATAACTGTTGACGCAACAGGTTACAGTTCATGGGCTACTCTTACAAGTATCTCAAAGAGAACTGTTTCGCTTGAGGCAGGACAATCTACAACTGTAGATTTCGCATTCGATGTTGATCAAGATGCAAGCGGATCACAATCGTTCACTATCGAGACAACCTCTAATGGCATGTTAGACACACAGGATGTCGAGGTCAATTTTGCTACAGATAGCTCTCCAGGGTTTAGCTTTGGCGGAAGTTCAAGTCTTATCTGGATAATTGCCGCAGTCAATCTCGTGTTGATAATCCTTATAATCTTAGTTGCGGTACGATTGTCGCACAGATAACTAGGTTTTTAAGTCTCTTTTTAGTATTACTAGAGCGTCAGAATGGATTTCCTACAACTTATCTTTCACTTTGATAAACAGTTAGCAACTTTATTAAACGCTTACGGGCATTTTGTATATCTCTTCTTATTCGCGATTGTTTTTCTTGAGACTGGACTTGTTCTAACACCTTTTTTACCGGGAGATTCATTGCTGTTTATAGTTGGAGCGTTCGCTGCAAGCGGTTTCTTTAATATATTTCTTATAATCTTTCTGCTAAGCCTGGCAGCTATACTCGGAGATAGTCTTAATTATGCTTTGGGAAGGCATGCAGGTATAAGAGTATTCAGCAAATTCAAGCTCTTTAGAGAATCATATCTTGAAAAGGCTCGTAGCTTTTATCAGGTTCACGGCTCAAAAACAATTATTCTTGCCCGCTTTGTGCCTATTGTACGAACGTTTGCACCATTTGTAGCAGGCGTGGGTAAGATGCGCTATGATCGTTTCCTGCTCTATAACATAATCGGAGGGATTGCCTGGGTAAGTCTATTCGTTATTGGCGGATATTTGTTCGGAAATATCGCTATTATCAAAGATAATTTGCTCTTAGTATCTTTAGGAATTGTATTCGTATCAATCCTTCCCTTAATTATAGAAGTTATTAGAAGTAAACTCAAATCTTAAAGAGAAGACACAGTACCGTTGATATCTCTCGCATCCAAAACTGATCGAAGTTTAAACTTTTCAACAGCGTCGAAAATATTGCATTCAGGACCTACAATAATCTGATAGCATGTTCCGTTAGCAACAATATGGCTTGGCTCATCACTGTGAAATATTTCAATAACATCAGATTGAGGTCTTGTTTTACAGGTAACGTAACTCTGGTTGAGAATTACAGCATTTCCATAATCCATCACCGTATTTCTAACATACAGGTCATTTTCAGAGAGGAACCGAGATAGGTCAAAAATAGCTGCAAATGATTTAGGACAAGAATCAATCCCTCGAGGGTCAACAGTAACAAACACCTGTGCTCTGGTAAACGAGATTTTGTTTCCACTGGTCGTAACATTATTCTCTCGAGGGTCTGTTTGAAGATAGAGATTATATTTGATAAGGTTATTTTTGTTATTTTTGAAGAAATATGAATAATGGTACACAGGTAACTGTCCGAATTTTTCTTCTGTAAAAGTCAACCCTTCGTATTTGAACGTATGCAAGCTTCTGAAATAAGCACTGGCTCCCAGAAATATGATCACAAGGGCGAATAGAAATGCAGCTACCCAGAGTAGTTCTTGTTCAAGTTTGCGTTCTTTAGACAATTTTTTGGCCACAATATAGGATAAGCAGGTTTCTTTTAAACTTTGTTATTTAATAGATAGTAAAGAAATGCGTCGGCAGATGAAATATCTCCATCAATGAAAACACATCTATCTTGTTGCGTTACTTTATTGGTTGCACCAGGGGACCAGACAATAAGTAAAGAAGAACAATCTTTTTCAGGGAGATTTTCTTGGCAAGGGCCGTAGCAAGCATCCTGCACTCTATACGCATATCTTCCAAGTACGTTGTAAATTTCACTGGAAACACTCGTACTATTAGAGGCGACGAATACGTTCTGAGTTGAATAGTTACTTAGAGTAATCGAAATATTAACCGGAACGGATTTAATGGCTTCAAGAGTGCTTGAAAGATAGAAGTCATAACCATCTTTGCGTAAAGTCACATAACTTCCACTCGTGCTATTCTGATCTGTTGGAAGAGACGTTCTGTCAGAGCTCAATAGAGCATATCCTGCGGTACTTAATAGCATAAGCCCCACAAGAATGATCCCTACAATAAGTTGATTACGCTTATTTCGCTTTTCGAGATCTTCGCGCAGTTCAATTTTTCTCATGCCCGATTAAGAAAAGACCTATTTAAAAATCTCTCTACGAGTAAGGGAAATAAAAAATAAGAAAAAGAAAAAAATAAAAAACGAGTTTTTAGGCTCCAGTAGCTACAAGCGTAGCTTGCGTAGCAGAGGTACCAACGTACTTCTTGCCAACAGCAGTGTCTACTGTCTGCGTCGTTAAGTACTTAGCAGAATTGATTGTATCTTGAGCGTCGTATCCAGCAACAAGCAAGGCTACTTTACCACTAGAGTAAGGTGAGTTGAATGCTTGAATAAGGAACTGCCCTGATCCAACGCCGCCACTCATTGCAGTGAAGTCAGCACCACATACAGGTGTTGAGCTTCCAAGCAATTTGGCAGCTACAGTATTGACACAGCTACCACCTACTACGATCATGTTCTTACCAGAAACGGTAGAAACTTGATCATCGGTTACAGTGATACCTCCAAGGGTACCGCCTGAACTGCTACCTCCAACAACGCCAGGAGCAGAAAGGTATACATTAGCATACGCTTCTCCACCAGAATACGTTATTTTAGCTTCCCGTTGAGAACTGGAATCTCCAATTCTTTCAACTAAAGTAGCTACGTCAGAGTAGACTCTACTGAACTGATGATTGTTGTCATCAGGATCAGTCAAGGCAGTCTTCCCGGTAGTAATGGTGCTTACTTCGACATCGCCATCTGATTGGTCATCAATTGTAATGTTGAAAACGTTACCTGCTGCAATATCATCATCCTTATTTTCTTCAACGAATCCAAGGAAAATGCTATCATAACCGTAACCAGCGCTTGCGTTCGAGAAGTTAATGTTACCTAAAACATTCTGAGTATCACCCGTAGCTCCTACGCTAACAGGCAAAGTAATCTTCAATCCAGACTCTGTGTACAGATGTCTGAATGAAGAACCAGCATTACCAGAAAGGTTCACTGCTTCATCGGATCCAACTTTACTTACGTTATATAAGTTAAGTGTAAGACTTCCAATATCACAGGTATCTCCAGTACTCTTATCTCCACATACTTGTACAGTGCCGGTTCCAGTTACTTTACTAATCGTAACTTTATCGTCACCGTCCTTCGTACTCAAGCTAAACTTGAGAAGATAAGATTCTGCTTCAGATGAAGTATTCCATGAGGCAACAAGCCAGTCGAAACCTGCTGTGTCGTTAAAGACAAAGCTGTTTGCAGTACCTCCGGCTTGGCTTACTGCAGATGTACGCAACAATTTAGTCGCGCTTTCACCCACTCCACTATACTCTCCGCTTGAATTCGCGTAAAGAATAGGCATAGTAACTTCTCCATCTTTCAGAGTAGTCTTAAGTTCAAGAACATCGCTTCCTGATGGAGTTACTGTTGTAACTTCCTCAGAAGGCGTCATAAAGTCGTCCATCGAAAAAGCAATATTCTCAAAGCCCGGAATAACAAGATTCTGGTCAGGAGTAATAAATGCTTCATCGTCAGTAGTCCATGAAAGACGAATAGAATCTATTCGTTCTTTTCCACTACTTGGTGCGGCTTTAAAGATAGTCGCTGTTACTTCTTCAACATCGTCGTCATTCAACTCGATAGTGGCTCCATTTTGGAGTTCGATTTTACCCGAACCAAGACTGATTTCTACTTGTCCAATAGCTCCTTGCACATCACGTGCGCGGATATCTTTGATACCGATATAGGTTCCATCAGCAAGCTTTTCAGTCTCACCTTCACTAAGCGAATTGGTAGTCTGACCATTGACCGTTAAAACAACTTCACTAGTACTGATGTAAGAAATACCTACTGAGTAAGTAGTACCTCCAGCAGTAATAGTTGACACTTCACCCTCATTAAGAACTGCGCTAGCAGCCGAATCAAGGAGAGTTAAGTCACCAGTTGCATTGTCAGCATCGAGAACATAATAGTCTCGACCCAACATCTGGATAGTAGTCGTTTCAATATCGATAAGGTCTCCTCCACTAACATCAGACTCAGCAGCTGTGGTAAAATCAAGTGTGTAGTTTAATACAACCTGATTTGACGTAAGGTTTATTCCTGTCGTCAAAGCCTCATTGCTATAGTCAGAGTCAGAGAAGTAGTTGAGTATCAATCCGTTGCCAAGAGTAATTCTTTGCTCGTAATCGAACTCAGTGTTCTCATCGTTTTCGTACGTACCATCCTTAAGCAAGGTTGGTAGGTCATCGTCATCAACAGTAGATCCAAATACAGTCGCTACATTATCTCGTAGGTTGATTTTGTCACTTGATTTAGAAAGTTTAACAACATCTCCTACCGAGCTGTTCGTAGTTGTTGTGGTCGTTGTAGTAGTTCCTCCATTGGCCGCGAAAACGGTGGCAAGGTGGGAATAGATATCTGCTTGTGCAGCAGTTGTATCTGTAGGTGCAGCGTTAGCTCCAACTACGATAGCTACGTCTGCGTTACTTCCACTCACGAATGGAGCAGGGTAATTAGCAGCAGCAGCCAGCGCTACAGTAGAACCAATCAACAAGGTTGATGATGCAATCGATGCGATCTTTTTAAAGTTAAAGTTCATTTTTTTTAACCCCCTTTCAGCTTTGTACTGTTAACAGTCCCTCAGGACCCCTCAAAGAGGAAAGGATTGCTCCTTTGTTATCGCCACATTGTGGCGCAGTACTCTGCTTTACAGAGTTAAGAAGGTATCTCAATCCTGCTTTAAAAAGCTTTCTATGATTGAGTCGTTTAATAAGAACATACCCCTCGAAAGTGTCTAATTCCTTTATAAAGCTTACGGTGTTACTCTATCATTAAACACTTACACTTGAAGAGTTAAACGAAGTACATATTGAGATATATGTTATTTTTTGAATATATTGTTAAAATAAACATATACCCGTAAAATATATAAATAAGATATATGTTTAAAGATTACCCTTATACAACATGGCTGCAAAAAACAAAATTCGTGAGATCACAATTGTCGACGAGAAAGGAACATTTTCTACATTCTTTAAGAGATTAGCGGGTGAAGATGAATATGATTTCGGCGGTCTAGCGAAGCTCAGACACCTTCTATCGAATGAAAAAGCAAAATTGCTTCATGTAATAAAAACAAAAAATCCTCCCTCTATATACAAACTATCTAGAGTCGTCGGAAGAGATTTTAAATCAGTAAGTGAAGATGTTAAGCTTCTTGAACAGTTTGGATTTATAGATTTAATATCAGAAAAAACAGGCAAAAGACAACGCCTTAGACCTGTAGTAGTGGTAGACTCTGTAAAGCTGGAAATTAAGCTTTAGAACACGCTTCTAAAGCAACATAATTGAGTCCTTCGCTCTCACCAGGCAAGACTATACTAGCACCTCTTCTGGAGGCCCCTGTACAGTTTCCTAGACCCAAATAAAGAGTTGTTTGAGGTATTTCTTGGCTCTTATTAACAGAATAGGTAATATTGAGCATATATCCTATAAAGGGGCTTTCCGGGCCAATATGAAGACCCACAGGTATAATTTCAGAAAATGTGCTGTTTAAGACGTCACAGGCATTTCTTCCATCAGTACATGTTTCATGTTGCCTACAGGAATCAACGAGCTCCCCAATACGAGCATAATCAGGCACATATCTAATGGCGCATGTAGAAGTGTACTCAAGAGAGCTCTGAAGAAACTGTTCAATATCTTTGCTGTTTACCGAGCGAGGTTCATTACTAAGTGAAAGTCCCAAAAGGATAAGGATAACTATCGAGACAAGTACCATTACGATAACAAAACCAACAATTTCTTCTTGTCCCTTTCTTTTCATGCTCCAATAACTCCTATCACGATTTTCCCAAGTTCACATTTCACATATCCTTCATTTCCCTCATATCTACATACTGCAATAAAAGCTTCCTCGCTCACGTATGTCTCATTACTATTGATTAAGGTAATAGTGTTACAAGCAGGGTATGTTCCAACAGAACACTCAATTTCCTTTGTATTGTTGGAAGGATATATCATTTTAATTTTAAGAAAGGCGATATTTTTTCCCCAAAAGCCATCGTACGATTTTCGTTTCTTTAGGACGAGTGCCTTATCCAGATCGACGCAAGAGGCACATTCGCTCGATCGAAGTTCAGGGGAACTAGCAAGCTTTCTTACAAGTTCTCGAGCCTGATCATGTCGCAATTCAGTAGCTTCTGTTTTAAGGGAGGATGTTTTGATGGAAACATAAAATAAAGCTACTATTCCAAATAAGATCATGAATGCTACAAGTACAAATGCCATTTGCTGGATTTTTATTTGAGCTCTAGAAGAGCTTACAGGTAAGTGCTTCATTAGTATGTGCTAAAGTATCTGCCGTGAATCGTACGTCTCCAAGAGAAACGTTGCGAGACAGAAGAGTAATATACGAGCGCAAATCGCTCTCGAGTCCGACACCACAACCGTGTTGTAAAAGTAAAGCCGATTTATCTATGTAAATATAGCTTAATTCAGTCGTTCTCTTAAGAAGTCGCTGCACTTCACACTGATAAATCACAGGATCAGCAACAATTGCAGCATATAATAAAGGACCATCATATGAAATTACTTTTTTATCTTTTTTAACTACTTTAAGTCGAGTATCGACGATTATAGAACATCCATTCGTATTTGAGAAACAGACGCTTATACTTTTCTGTGGACATGCGCGTAAATTTGATGAGCTATTGAAATAATTCAATCCAAATGAAGATATTTCGTCTCTGATTTCATCAGGAGGATTGACAAAACAATACGAGTCAGTGGAAGCGATAATAATATCTCCTATTTTGAAGGGCAAATTCAACGGTTGTGTGAAAAGAGCTATATCTTTGCCCTCAATCTGGCTGGATGAAAATACATATTTATTATAAAAAACTGAAGGAACGCCAGGTTTGCTCCATCCACCAGAGATGCTCTGAGTGCTAATGCTTATTTCTTGTCTTCCAAATGTTCCGTCAATAAAGCAACGATTGATTATTCTAGTATCTTGAGGAAAATGAATCGTATATGTTTTACCTTCTTCGAGAGATGTTTCAATAGGGTTAAGCAATACTCCCAGTTCGGCAGCAGAAGTTGTTGCTGTCTGCAACTCAGAAGTTCTAATGATATTTGTTGCAAGAAAAACAGCAAGAACCAATATTGCTCCTCCAACAATCATTGCAAAGAGCCATGCAAAACTAAACTCAAATCCGTTTGAATTCATGCGCCCTCAATAGTCACGAGCGTATCATAACTCGACTTTCTTACTTTCAAGCTGATCTGACCATTTTTAACGTCGACACACGAGAACGATTTAATATCTGCATGCTTGAGAGAAATATATTTCGCCTCACACGCTTTTTTTGGAGGGTAAAGGAAAATGTTAGCGTTTTGTCGAATATATACCTTCAAAGCAGTATACTCCTTGCCTGCGGGTGCCTGACTTAAATTTCCAATACATACTTCTTCAATGCTCTCGGGAAGAGTTCCTCTGAAAACATCGGACACGCTGTCTGAATTCCACGCGCGGTCAGTTGTATCCTGCAGGTTCTTATAAAATAAAGATATTTCAGTGCATTTTTTCAAACCAACAAAGTAAGTAATGGCATATACAGCAACGCTAATAATTGCAACAATCACAATAATTGAGAATATTGTTCCGAATGAAAGCGATAAGTCACCCTTTTTGGAAATCATTGTTAGATAATGTTGCTTCCGCTCGCAATGATTGAACATAAACTTGACGCTGGTTGGTTATTATATGAATCTCTGCACTTAATGTAATAGGCTAGATTCGGTTTCCATTCAGAAAGATGTATTGTTTTACTTGAAGGTGAAAGTACTTTCATGGCAATACCTTCTTCAAAAACAAAATTACAGCTGTTTAGTGAGTAGACACATTCAGCATTTTCATCAGTTATAACTTTCAACGCGTCAGGTTGTTCTTTGTAAACTCGAGTTACTTGCGGTGCAGAGCGATCTATAGAAACACTAAATGTCGTGTTTTTAACATCAGCGTTACCGCCGGCGTCAACACATCGAACAACGTACGTATAATTACCAGCTTCAAGAGCGAGTTTTTGCTTGTGCGTTACGCCGCCTGTCTCAAACATTGATACAAAAGTGCCCTCAAGTCCTGTTGGGCTGAAATAGCACGTTGCTTTACCTTCCTCAGCTCCATTTCTTGTTTCAGCAGTAAGATCCAGAGGAACAACTGCAGTGCTACCTGTAAATGTAGCATTCGGTCCAACAGAAGTAATGGTTAGCGTCTGTGTCCCTTTCAAAGTGAGCTTGAAGCTTTGAGAATTAACGTTACGTTCGTTATCAGCTTTGAGAGGTTGGTCTTTGCATCTAAAGTAGAACGTGTTATCCGTACGATCTTGGATTCCTGTAAGCACTGTCGTACAAGGATAGAGTTGCTGAGCATTCTGTTCGTAAACATGCGTCGAACACGTTAAAGCGTTTTCCATAAGACTGTAGTCCTTGTCTTGGAAGCTCCATTTACATTCTGCAGGCTCATTAATGTATGCCGAAAATGAAGTATTTTGTACACCAAAACTAACTGGACTGCCTGACTGAATTGAAGTGTCTACAATGACTGGAGCAGTAGTGTCAGGACTTTTGTCTACACAGAAGTTGAAGACGAACTCATCCTCATTTACATTTCCGTTTTTATCCTGGCACCGTACATACATATTATAGGTTCCTTCATTAGGGATTTCAGGAGCTTCTGTCTTCAGCGCATCTGGGGAAGGCAAGTTAAGTTGTTCAGTGTGATTGTATCTGAAAAGGTTACTCTCACCAAAATAGAATTGCATATCTTTGAAACTCTTATTGCCCTCAAAATCAAGCTTACATTGAGCAGGCTCGTTAAGGGTTATTCCAAATTTGAGAGGGGTAAATGGTTTTATACATCCATTGTTTGCCCCTTGCGGAACAATTTTCGTTCCTAAACTAGGAGGACGACCTTGCAAGTTACTGTATGCGTAACCCTTTGTCAACATCTCTTTCCACGGAGTCATAACCGGACTTTTAACATCGTTACGTGAAACCCAAACACATCTTTCCTCGGTACTACCTGGGTTAACTAGTTCACACGCTTGCCCAAGCGAGCGGCATCGATATTCAGAACACGGATGAAGCGGATCAGCATTACATTTTTCACAATCAGATCCACCTAACGGAGGCTCGTATGGAAGGCATTGTAATTCAACAATTTTCTTCTCCTCTTTTTTATACGTAAGCAAAAATACAGCGACGGCCACTCCTGCACCAATGACAAAAGCCCCCTGTCCAGCAGGCATTCCAAGAATTGTTCCGCTCTTCACTCCGCCACCAATAAAGTAGTAAGCTAGCTTACCAGCAAGTACTCCTGAAAAAGCAGAGATTGCAAGAGAATCACTCGTTCTTTTGTCAGCACCTAACATAGGAGCAACAAGCGCAATCACAGCATATACCGTACCTGCCCAAGCAGCTCCAGAAACAACTGCTCCTAGTCCTCCACCGACGATACTTCCATCGTAGATGCTTGCGATTGTTCCAGTAAAGATACTTCCTATACCTTCTCCACCACCGCTTGCTCCTGTATCTGCTGCAGTTTTTCCACTGAATGCGTACTGGTTAGGTGTAGAAACAAGACCTGTCTCAGTGCTTCCCAGTAAGCCTCCACTTGCAGTAGTAGGAGAAACCGTTGTAGAAGGAATGTTGGGTCCAAGGGCGACAGCAATATTGCTTTCACCAATAATAAATCCCACTGCTATCGTTGACAAAACTAACAGTAAAATAACGCTTGAAGATTCAAAATATTTTATACTGTTCCCCTTTACAAACATACGCTACCGAAGAGAGAAGCACTTATAAATATTATGAGAACCGTCTATTTATAGTAATTAAAATCAATCGGATCACTCTCAGCCATTTTGTTTCCAGAGTAGTCAAATAAAGCCGTTCTAAACCGTAATTTGTAATCTCCTGGTTCTTCTAAATCAAGTTGTTTGTAAGGTATAAACAGGCGACAATCATTCCATATATTTCCTTCTTCAGCAGGACAGACAAGATTTTTAACACCCGTAGCAACCTGACCGTCAGCCAATTTATACAGTCCGTCTTTATCCATCAATTCTAATTCTGTATCTCTGAAAATGCCTTTGTTTCTATGGCAGAAATAAGCTACTAACTCATGAGACCGTCCTTTATCACCTACAATTTCAAAAGCAACGTGTATGTTCATTCCTCGTTGTTCGTCCTTGACTACATTATTCTCAACCCATACATTATTGATATGCGCGGTCGATCCACGATAGCCATGTCCTCTTTGAGAACTATTTCCTGCACCACCTTCAACAGCACTTACAAGTCTACCAAGCACCCCAAGATTTTGACCTACAAGAGGGTCTGGATGTCTATAAGCTACTTCCTGCATCATAGCCCCACAGCCACCAAGGCCAGCAGTAGCTCCGAGAACCCCTACAAGCCCTAATCGCTTGAGATTATCCATCTTTTACAGACGACTACAAACTATTTAAATCTTATCACTAAAAAGTGACATTAAATAAGATTAATTTACAGAAACAGTGACGCCTTGCTTGAAACCAATCTTTCCAATATAGTTCGTCTTTGAACCACAATCTCCAAGAGCAGCGCATATTGCTCCAGAATCTTGCTTCCACTTATCCGTCAAACAGTCACAGTTCTCAACGCATTTTTCGCCACCAAAGAACCCTTTTTCATATTTTACGACACAAACCCTATTCCCTGCACCACATACAGTCTTAGATTCTTCACCTGTCCAGAAGTTTAATCCAGGAGTGTTCTTAGGAACACATGTCCCTCCAACATTTGAATTTCCAAATGTAATTCCTGGTTTCCATAAGCAGTCTCTTTTATCGGTGTTTCCACAATCTGCTTGATCTGTTTGTGCAATGCAATCCTGCCAACGGTTAACTCGACAGGCTGCCTGTGAAAATTTACCCAACGGTGTTTCAATAGAATCTTCAACACATTCTTGTGCTCGAAAATCATCACATGGTTCAGTAATGACTGTACCACTCATGCAAACACGTCTAAAAAATCTACTTCCGACGGTGTTCGCGCCTTTACCACTCTTTTCATCATTAGCACACCAGCTTTCACCATGTCTTCGTTTGTTACCGCTTTCATCAGTGCAACTTAGGTCACCGCAAATAGCGCTTCCATACGTAGGGTTCTTACCGACAACATCTGAACTTCGGCAGTATCCTCCAAGTAAATAATTGCAATTTCCACAGCTTGCACTTTTAGCGTTAGAACCGGACGGATTACAACTCTGGCTTTTACCTTTAACATTTGTCCAGTAATCTTTATCAGCAGTTTTAGATGAATCGTAAATGTTTGCAGGATTTCCACAGGTGTCTACAAAGTATACTTCGTCTTTTCCAGGCAAGCATGTCGTCTTTGTCGAGGGTCCGCATGTCGTCCCAAGCTCCTCAGCGGAACAGAGTTTGTCCTTGTAAAATGTTCCTTTTTTTCCAGTACCATTCCCAGCACCTATCGTTGAACATTCAGATCGTGTAGTAAACTTACATGTTTTTTCAAATTCCGATTCATACACACATGCTCCTCTGTCTTGTTGCTGGACTTTTGCTACACACGTCAACTCATCTTTGATAGTATTATCATAATTCGTTTGTAATCCTAATAATGAAGAAAGTCTCTTGCATCTAACAAGTGAGACAAACGAGGCTTGATCTCCTAGGATGCAACATCCAAGAGAGCATTGAGGAGGAGATGTCTGACTCCATATTCCACCATTTGAATTACACGTGCTCTGAGGAGTATTATCGAGGCAAATTCCTTCATTAGAGTCATAACATGTTCCAGGTTTACAGAAACTTGTTGAAGAGCAAGCAGTGGGAACTTGACGTGAGCCTACTTCGCAGGCGCTCGAAGGGACATCTTGACAAGATGCACCTGTTTTAGTTTTTTCACAACATACCGTCGCTAATGTTTCTGCTGAAGCTAAACCCATACCACAGAAAATTCCTACAATGAAAAAAAAGGCAAGTAATAAAACTATTTTGTTCATACGCTCCTTACCTCCAGCCCATAGCCATGCGGCCAGATAAGACTACGAGTAGCAAATGTAAATGTTTCTTTGGTTTCAACATTTCTGAGTGTGTAAATAGTATCATCATCACGCTTTACCTTTTCTATTTGCAAATTAGGGTAGTACCGAATATATAAAGTTGTCTCAGAATCACCGAATGTAGATTCATAATCAATGATGCTCGTAGCAGTCGTCAATAAATCATACGCTTCACTTTTACTAGAGACGACAAATTTTCTAAACGTCTGAGTATTTTCTTTCGTTACTGAGAGGGGCGCTACAAACTCTAATCGAATAGATCCAGGTACAATACTCACGTTAATTGCTCCAGAATTACCTGAAACAGTATATCCCTTGGATTCGTACGCAGTTTTAAGAGAGTCAAAACATTGTCGAGCAACAGGTTGGATACGTTGCTGTAGCTCTTGAGTTACATGACGGATAATGAGGGGCTGCTCAACAACGCAAGGTTTGTAATTCTGGTTAGTAAAACACAAGTACTGCACGTCTGTATTGTTATATTTAAGTGAATGTGTGGGTTGATACGACCCTCCTTGATGCATAATGGTGGCAAGCGATTTTTGTAAGTCAGGCTCAATACATTGCTGCATAAATCCAATAGGGTCGCTTTCTACATTACTAGTAGATGAAAGCCTTGGATAGAGGAATAAAACTGCAAAAAAACCTACAATAACAATAGCAATAATTACAAAAAGCGCAATTTGCCCTCGATCTCCCATGCTCAAAAAAGTAGACTGTTCTTTATAACTCTTGCGCATTAATAGGAGCCTCCCTGAATAGTGTAACAAATTCCTTGATTGCCGTAAGGATCTTTGCAAGTAATAAATGTAGGAGCATCTCTTCTAAAGTCCATTACGTGATCAAGCTCGTTACCGCTTAAGAACGTTCCATTTGTTAAAGCAAGGTTACACGAAGCAGAGCTATAACTACAAACCGCAGGCTCATCAGTTACAACGTGAAGTCCATTTTGATTATAAACACGTGTAATGTCCGGCCCGTTTCTATCGATAAACACCGCGAAAACAGCATTTCTCTGAGCTTCATTACCTACCTCATCACGACATCGTATTGGTATGGTGTAAGTTCTATTTTCATAGAGAATCAAATTTGGTTGCACGTGTGTGTCAGTTCCAGAGTCGAAGAATTGCAAGTATTGTCCGCCCCATCCAAATTCACAGAATCTGTTTGTTCCTGCAGCTCCACCACTTGTCTGCACAGTCAAATTTACCTCTACCGGTAATCCCGCACGCAGCAAAGTTACATTGTTAGGAGTTATAGATCTAATAACTAACTGGTCTTGACTGCGGCTAACCTGATAGCTCGTGCTTTGCGAGTTTCTGTTTCGCATACTCTCATTCTTCCATGGCTGGTCGCTGCATCTAAAGTAAGCTGTCGAGGAAGTTGATGAAACAGGAAGAGTTACATTACAAGGCCACCCGATAGGAGTTATATCACTAATTTCATTAAGACAAGTAGCTTCTTTAGGCATGAGCGTGTAATCTTGATCAACAGAACTCCATCTACATTCTGCAGGCTCATTAGTAAAGAAGGTAACATTTTGTTGCGTAGCTGTAAACGAAGCAAAAGCAGGTGATTCAGGGCTGAAAGAAGTTATTATTGGAGGAGTTCTATCATCTTGTGGAGATATACAGAAGTTTATATTATATTCCTGAACGTTAGAGTTTCCGTTAATATCTGAGCATCTAACATATAAGTTAAGATTCTGTTGGCTTGTAAATGCTTGACTTCCAGTACTCGCGCTTATAGCTTCAAGGCTCGGAACGGGGAAAAGAATCGTATGGTTTAACTTGAACAAATTAGTGCCATCAAAAAAGGTATCCATGTCCTCATATCGACTTGTATGAGTTGGGGCAACTTTACACTGAGAGACTTCATCAGTCGTTATACCAAATTGTACTGTGGAAAGTGCAGGGAGACAACCGCTAACATCTGTTCCCTTTATTCTGAATCCATTAGAGCTTACATTAACATATGAATAATTTTGAAGTAAAACACCATAGTTCGGAGTGATAGTCGGTGTAGTAACGTCTCTAGGATTAGCATTAACACAAGCAGGATTTGAAGTGCCTTCGTTCTCGTCAATAAATTTACATGCTTGTCCAAGACTATGACATTTATACTTATTACAAGGCAATCCATTCTTTCCGCACAAATCACATTGCGCCCCACCTCTCGGCGCTTGCCAAGGAAGACATTGGAATTCTATAGTGGTTGAAGAAGAACGCCCAATACCGAGAGCAACCATAATGAGAGCTACTACTACAATAATCACAATAGTCCAAAATAGAAACGCTAAGGAAAAGATTGCAAAATAAGAAGTCGCCCCGAGAGCCGCACCACTACCACTTGCTCCTAAGTACGCAATGGCTGCTCCACCGATTATTCCTGCAACAACGGTAGCAGTTATTGCGTCACCTTGTAAGCCAAATAATTTCGCTATAAAGAAACCCATCGCTCCCCCTACAAGTGCTCCCGCCGCAACAGCTCCAAATGGTCCGAGTTGTACTCCTAAGACTTCTAAACCTGGACCGGTCGTACCATAACTTACACCAGCTCCCGCCTCGAGGGAACTGATTGCTGTACCGTACCCTACTTGCGCAATATATGCGGCCAATATTCCTCCTGCCGCACCAGCTCCAAGAGTCCCTACTAAATCTTCAAATTTTTGATCAGAATCATAGTTAGGTTCAGTCGGATCAAGCCCAAAGAATTTTGCTATGTCTCGTTGGCTAAACGGAACCACCTTTTGACCGGGTTTTGGAGCAGCATAGACTTTGAGATAGTCGAAATAGTCTTGTGTAAAGCCCTGAGCATTAACAATCTGATATCCGTCGTTGCTTTCAACCCCTGCTACATTAACTTTTAGACCGCAGTCTCCGAGACTCATACACAAGTTATTCATACTTTCTGTAAAGTATGAGGTTGTACATGCACTGTTTTTATAACTACTTCCAAATAATCTTTTAGTCTTAACATAAGTACATTTTTGACTTCCTAACGAACAGACTGTTTGACCAACATCTCCTCCACCAATTTCCTGCAAATCAAATCCTGGAGGATATTTTGGGACGCATCTATCGAATCCAAAATCTTCGCCAACCTGCACGCGTTTAACATAACAATCAGTAAATTCTCCAGCAGCACATCGGCTCATAGATGCAGGATCAGTGTTTGCTGAGATGCATTGTTGCCACTGATTGATTCTACACGCTGCAGATGAAAAACCAGCTTCTTCATTTCGAGACTCCACGCATAATTCACGCCGAGCACTCTGGCAGGGCTCCGTTCGAATCTCACCGTTTAAACAAACTTTCCTATATTGACTGCTGCCAACAACATCCACGCTTCTTTGGAGATTTATCTCTATAGGGGGAGCAGCATTACGAAGCTTTAACTCAAAGCTAAACATATCAGTATCATTTTTAGGCTTAGCACATTGTGCAACATTAAAACTACATGTAGAAGTACAGGATAAAGTCCCGTTACTAGCTGAGCCCCATAATGACTTACATGTTGCTCCGCCTAAATTAGAACCATCACAATATTCACCATTATCGATAAAACCATTTCCACAACTTGGACCAGTCATACTATCAAATGCGCACCAACTCTCTCCTTGTTTATGTTTAGTTCCTCCAGCGTCCGTGCAAGAGAGATCCTTACATACAAATTCACTACCAACCGGCTTCTTATCGACTCCCGCACGTGGAGTTCCACAAACATTTCCTTCTAAATAATTGCAATTTCCACACGTAGCCTGATTGCCAAGTATATTCGAACTAGTGCTAAGGCTACAGCTCTGTTCTTTAGCCAAAACCATTCCACTGTTCCAGCTTCGTTCTTTATCAGTATCGAAAATATTTTCCTGATTCCCGCAACTATCAAACCAATATATTTCGTCTTTCCCGTCAACACAACTTGTTCGCGTTTCCTTTACGCACGTTGTATTAAGTGAAGGATTCGAACAAAGATAATTTTCATGAAACTCTCCTCGTAAAGAATTAGCACATATTTGTCTGGTTGTAAATTTACACGTGCGCTCTTCATTAGAATCGATAATGACGCACGCTCCTTGGGAATTTGGATGGGCAAGTACTAGGCACGAAAGCTCATTAGGCACATTTTGGAAGTTGCTCTCTATTCCAAGTCGTGTAGAAAGAGCAGTACACTGTTTTTGAGTTATGTAAGATGCTTCGTTCCCAACCAGACAACAACCAGGTTTACATTCAGCGAGTTCACTCTGTGACTGCGTTTTCCATGTACCTCCAACTAAAAGACATGCAGCTCGGGGGGCAGGACTACATGTTCCTTCCGTAGGGTCGATACAAGTTCCTATTCTACAATCAGCGTAACTTGTTCGTGGACCAGGGAAGCAGGTCTGGTTACAATTGCCCTGACAGAGTGTAGGCGCAAACTCCTGACAGATTGTACCGTTATTAGTTATAGGACATGTCCATAATCCTTCAGCAGCAGAAGCAAGATTCGATCCTAAGTAATCAAGTATTGATTTTCGTATCTTTGTGATCGATGTACTTTCAGTCGAAGTAATTTCATTCGTTGGCAAGTTCGACTCTGAAACAATATAAGAAATAGATGCAGTCATAAGTACCAAAAGAGCTATTTCAAATAAGCTGATTGTTTTTGACATTAGAATCCTGCAGGAATCGCACACCCCCTTATTGCAATGTTCATTTTCTTCTTAGTTTCAACATGAACAATAGTATATATTTTAGTCGAATCAGATAGAGTATAACGACTTATATCATACGCAGGATACAGGAGTGAGAATCCTAACGTTTCAAAGTTGCAGAAACGCGCTTCTTGTGAAATTATTTCAGTAACCACTGAAGAAAGATCATACACAGGACTAGTTAAAATCGTCGAGAACGTATTGAAATCACGAACAGTTTCACCTTTAGTCACGATGAATTTTTTGTTGATTGTTGCTGAGACAATTCCAGGTTTAATCTGAATAGTGTAGTTCATTCCTTCGTCAGCCAGAACGTCATACCCTTTGCTTCGAAGATCCTCTTCCAGTGCATCAAAACACGCAGTTACTTTGCTCTCAGTAGCGCGTTCAATTTCTCCTTTGACGAACGTAATATATCGAGGGTATTGGTTAATACAGGGCTGATAGAAGTTAACATTTTTACAAAGATAAGCAACTTTGGTATCTCGATACAATTTATAGTCCTTAGGGTTATAGACTCCTCCTTGTGGAAGGAGCACGTCCAAAGAGTCACGCAAAGCAACACGTGTACAGGTAGAAATATATCCTGCGGGGTCTCCAACATCAAGAGTATCGGCACTAGGTCGATTTCCGCTTATAAAATATACAATAACTACAACACCTACAATAATTATGAGTCCAAGGATTATGAAAATAGTGACTTGCCCTTTATTTTTTGTTTCCATATTTTTCCTCCTTGAAAAATTTGATGGCTTCTTCGATAACATGTGACTTATTTCTGAATTTTCCCTCGATCATAATAAAATCTATGTCTTTTTCCGTTTCTTTGTCGATAGTTGCTGACACCCTCTGTTTCATATATTACAAAGTAATACTAAATATATCAAGTATACTTCATATTACATTGTAATACTGGTATTTAAAGCTGTCTAGAGAATCTAATCAATCTTCTTGTTCAACGCGAGGAGCAAGTACGAATGAGAGCATTACTTTTCCGGTTGGAAAGTTGATTCTCATAGGGTGATTATCTGAAAAGTTGATTTCGGCTTTGCTAGCAATCTTCGCGCCTTTCATGAACTTGCTTAGGTATTCAAGGGAGAATCGCGCAGTGCTATGATCTGAATAAATTTCAACCTCATCGCTTGAAAATTCCGCACGTGCAGAGTTAAGTCCTCTTGCTTCAACAGCAAATTTATTCGGCTCAGCGACAAACGTACAAGCATCTGAAACAATAAGACAATCTTCAATAACTTCGACAAAGGCTTGAGCATCCATCTTGATAACGCTTTTGAACTCCCAGCGAGGCATTTCACGTTCTTCACCCTCTACACTTATCAAAGCCAAAGTGAAGTCACGCTTTATCTTATCTTTAATAGTTAACCGCAAGGTATTTTCTTCTTTTTGAAGGATAAGTGAGCTTCCAAGTCCACATCTTCTTAGCACAGAACTCAAATTCTGAAGGTTTATTCCCAAAGTCTCCTCTTTCTCAAGTTCAAATTGGGAAAAAAGCTCAGCAGGAATGTTAAAGTAGACCATTGCAACACTTGCAGGATCCAATGCAACAAGACTCATGCCTTCCTTAGTGACCTTAAGGCGAACCTCAGTGACTAATTCAGAGATAATCGAAACCAAAGTACTGAAAAAGCGCGGATCGTCTAACTTAAGCAACATATATCCTCCTCATTTCAGTTACTTTTAAGCTTTGTTGTAGTTAAACAAGAGTATAAGCAAACTACAATAAATGATAAAAACGTCCGAAAGCTAGAAAACCCATGACTGAACAAGAACAGCCTTCTATAAACGAGCAGCGTGTACGCGCACTTACTAAATTGTATTATTCTAAACCCGAAGTTCAACAGGCACTTCTGGCATTTGCTGCTCAGAGAGAAGTTGTTCCAAGATTCTATGAAGGATTTGGGAAGCGTCCAGATACTATTACGTACCCCTCTGACATAATGAGTCTCGTGAATCGCGGTGCAACCTCTTTCCATGGTTCCCAAGAGCTCTGGCGTGATCCTCTCCAAATAAGAACAGAGATGTCTGGCGAAGAACTGGGCGAACTTAGAAGTGCTTGGGACTTGCTAATAGATATAGACTCAAAATTCCTTGATTGCTCAAAAGTTGCTGCAACTCTAATAATTGCTGTGCTTGAAAAATACGGGGTCAAAAGCTATGGAATCAAGTTCTCAGGTAGTAAAGGTTTCCATATTATTGTTCCAGCTGCAGCGTTCCCTCTCGAGTTTAAAGGCGTAGAAACAAGATCTATGTTTCCTGAGTGGCCACGAGCGATATCCGAATTTCTTATGAAAGAAATCAAGCAAGAATACAACAAAATAGTCAGCACATGGGATATCAATTTTGACGTTCTTCAGGAGAGAATTAATGTGTCTCGTGAAGATATAACCGAAATTCCATGCCCTAATCCTCAGTGTGGCCAACGTGCAAAGAAAAGCAATTTGGTTGTACTTCAATGCAATAGATGTAATAACATAACTGAGCGGCCAAACTTCAAAATAACAAAGCGAAAGATGCGATGCATAGTGCCCACATGCCCCGGAGAATACGAAGTAAAAGAAGAGAAAGAGTATTATCTCTGTGAAAGCTGTAAATATGACTCTCGTAACTATCGCACTGAAAGCACTAGCGGAAAAGTGACGTATTCATCTGTCGTAAGAAAGCATGAGGAAAAATTTTCTTCTGATTTTAAAGAGGAGATTTCTGCCTCAGCACTCGGGTCACTCGACTTGGTGTTAGTCTCATCGCGACATCTTTTTAGGATGCCTTATTCGCTCCATGAAAAAACGGCACTCGCAAGCATTGTTCTATCCAAGGAAGAAATAGAATCATTTACTCCAAATAAAGCCGATCCACTGAAAGTTCAAATAAAAAACTATTACCCTCTATCCAAACTAGGTGAAGCGACACGCTTGCTTGAAGCAGCATTGCTTTGGAAGGAATCGCATGAAGAAAAGCGGAATGAAATGGAAAAGAAAAAGTATGCCTCAGTAGACCGTCTATCAATAACCGGTGTTACTGAAGACATGTTTCCAGCCCCCATACATAAATTATTGAAAGGTCTTAAGGAAGGAAGGAAGCGCGGACTGTTTATTCTCCTCACATTTCTAAGAGCACTGAATTTTAATTCAGAGTATATCCATAAGACTATTACAGAATGGAATAAGCGAAATGTTCCTCCGCTAAAAGAAGGATACGTAAGAAGTCAAATTGATTGGCATCTTCGTCAAAAGAGACAGATACTCCCTCCTAACTATGCAAATGAGAGTTTTTACAAAGATCTTAACTTGCTGGATAAGCAACCCACCGCAAAAAATCCTATCGTAGATGTGCTTCGAGCACTAAAAAAACAATCCTCTGGCGCGTAAGAATCTTTTTAAACACCGTGGACGTAAGAATCGCATGAAGAAAAGTGGTGCATTTCTATTTATTTTTGCCATGCTCATGCTTGGCATAGTACATGCAGATTCTAACGAAACTTCAGCAGACAGCATTCAAAAAGCATATCAGTGCCTAACTACCGAGGTTAACGCAAAATCAAGTTCTTCCTTGAGCCTTCAGGAAGCGACCTTCAGCATTCTCGCGCTCGGTTCAAATACAAAAGCTGCTCAGAAAATAGAGGACGAGAAAAGCGGAAACAACTGCTGGCCAAAAACTTCCTGCAAAATAAAAGAAACTGCGCAAGGACTTCTCGCTTATGAAAAACTTGGAAAAGACACAGGCGCAATCTCGACCTATCTTCTTTCAAAAAATGGAACTGCTTCAGATCTAGCATGGTTTTTACTTATCGACATCTCTAATCATGAACCTGCTTCATGTACTATCAAACATGACAGCTCTCAAAATACCATTGCCATAGGTGATGACATGAAGATAACAGGCAATCCAGGTTCTTGCTTGTCGGTGATAAGTTCTGGGTACTGGCTTCAAATATCTTCAACATGCCTAGATAAGAACTTCGAAGTATCATGTACTAAGGATTTTATCACCACTTTATTATATAAGAAATCAAACGCAGACACAATATACGTTTCTTCTAAAACAAATTCAGCAGCATCTTCAGGCCAAACGCAGGAACATGTAAACGCAAAATGTTTCAAGTCAGGAGCAGATTGTGATTATGAGGGAAGCCTCTGGGCAGCATTCGCTCTAAGTCAGGCAGGCAAAGACATAACTGCCTTCGTTCCTTACCTAGTTGCTGCTGCTCAAGATAATCCATCATATTTTCCAAGTGCCTTTATCTATAAGTTAACGGGCGGACAAGATCAATATAGTGAAATCGTTAGTTCACAACAGTCAAATCAATTTTGGTCAGCACCATCTACTAAATATAACAAGTATTACGATACAGCTTTAGGACTACTCGCTCTACAGGGTAAGGACGCCCAAGAAGCAACGAATGCCAAGAACTATTTAATCAGTATCCAGTCTTCAGACGGCTGCTGGAACAGTAAAAACATTCGAGATACAGCGTTCATTTTATATGGAGGATGGTCTGAGCAGAATCCAACCACCCCTCATTCTTCTTCAGGAACACTCTGTACGGAAGGAGGATTCTTCTGCGAATCTTCTGCTCTTCAATGTCAAGGCGCAGGAGGGGAAATTCTCACTAATTACGAATGTCCTTCTGCTCTCTATTGCTGTTCTAAACCAGTCGCAACTCAGACATGTGCGCAACAGCAAGGGTCAGTCTGCACTTCAGGCGAACAATGTTCCGGTTTAGAGGTTGACTCTTCAGATGGTACTTGTTGCCTTGCTCAATGTCAACCTGTCCAGACAGATGTCAACGAATGCGAGCAAAGCGGCAATACATGCAGAAGTGCATGTAATAGTGATGAACAGGCTAACAGCCTTACCTGCACATTTGGCAGCGACATATGTTGCGAACTTACAACGTCTTCAGGTTCAAGCAGCTGGTGGATAGTTTTGCTCATTATACTAATCCTTCTAGTGATAGCGGCAATTATATTTAGAAACCGTTTGAAGATATTATTCTTCAAGTCTCGAAAATCTTCTTCAACACCGATAACTATTCGTAGACCTCCATTTCCTCCAGCTAGCCCTCCTCGTTTAATGACAAGCCCACGCTCAGCATCTATGCCTTCGCGTCGTCCGACAGTACAGGATAAAGAAATGGAAGACACACTCAGAAAGCTCAGAGAAATGAGCAAATAACATGAAATGCTTGTTCGTCCTTAGCGTTATTTTTACAATTGTTTTATTTTTAACGTCCGCCACTGCACTATCTATTGAAACCAAATCTACCTATCAACCAGGTGAAACACTCATAACTCAGATTAAAGGAGTCGTCTTAGAGCCTATAACCAAAGAACGCATTGAATTGCTCAGAAAAGGGTATATCCAGGTGCCTATTGAATACGACGTAAAAAAAATAGGGCCCGATTATTTCTTGTATGCCCTAATGCCTCAAAACGCAAACAATTACACGCTAGTGGTTCACAATGTGACTACTCTGGTTAATGGACAGGTTACCAGCTTAGATATTCGTCAAAATCTTTCTGTTTCAGGACCCATTGTAGGATATTCTATTAAACCAGGATTTGCCATACTTGATTCTTCAACAGAATTCACCTTAACTCTTAATGAAGATCAATCACGAAATATATTTGTGGGAGAGCCTGTAAATCAAAACTACACATTAAACCCTGGAGAGAATCGCATAAAGATCGTAAATAATTTTGAGGCAGGCCTCTATCAAGTTTCAATTGGAATGTACCTTGTCCCAATCAACGTCCTCCCTCATGAATCAACTCAGAGAAACACCATAACCTTTTTTCCAAGGCGGCTTGAAGCAGTAGTCTTGTCTGGAAGAGACAATGTAGTACCTTTTAGAATAATAAACGATTTTAGTGAACCGGTTAGAGACATAGTTATTGTCTACAATAACTCTTTCTTTTCAATAAGCCCTAATAAAATTTCATCTCTTAGCGTAAATCAAAGCGCTGACTTCAATCTAACTATCAAGAAAAATACGCGATCGTTCACAGATAAAATAATCGTGAAGTATGGCGAGAATTCTTATGAGCTACCTGTTGTTATATCTTATACAGAGGATAATAACTCAGTACAAGTGCCCTATCTTCAAAATTATTCTCAGGGAGGGGGTAAATACTGTTCTGAATTACAAGGGTCCTTCTGCGCAACGAGTTATACTTGCACGGGGCAGACAATATCCGCACGAGACGGAACCTGCTGTATAGGTACGTGCACACCTCCAGCTAAAAAAAGTTATACTTGGATAGGGTATGGAATAGGCCTTATCATTCTCATTGTCCTCATTATTATCGGCGGAAGATATCTTAAAACTAGAAAACAGGGAACTGTAGCAAAACTCCCTTTAACGAGATGATTTTTTCTTAGGTTGCTTTTTCTTCAAATTTTTCTTAACTTTTACTTCTTTAATTCCCAAATCCACAGGTTTGTTTGTGAGCTCTTGTAACTTTCGTACTACAATATCTCGTTCTCCAATGAGGCGTTTTGCGATTGCGTCATACGAGTGTATACGAGAAATAATCGTGTTTCCCAGAGAAGTAAGTTCCTGATTCTTTATGCGTAATTCCTGAGGCTCAATAATTTCAATATTAGACGGCAAGTACGCGAACATGATTCCTAAATAAGTAGGTACTGAGTCAAAGGTGACTTCAAGTTCAGCAAATGTAGTGTACAAATCATTAGCTTCCTTTACTTTCACAGGTTCATGGGTAGTTTGGGTGTTAATGGTCACGCCTTTTTCCTGACTCAATTTAGAAATCATAAGCTCGATAGCTTTTAGCACATGTTCAGGGGGACGCCCCATAATCTCAATAATCATTCGTGCACGAATCATTCCAAGCCATATCGAAAAGAGCTTTTAAAGTTTGCTAATTAAATGAGCTTGAAAGCAAGCAATATTACCAGTAGAGTACATATTCCCGTAAAAACATATAGTATATTTGATCTGACTCGTTCTTCAGGAGAGATAAAATCTTCTTCATTTTCTTTAATAGGTACTGGCTCATTAAGTTGTATGGGTGCACGTTTTTCCGTCTTAACAATATCAGAAGCAATAGGCTCAAAGATAGGGGCCTCTTTTTTTATTTCTGTCACATTTTCTTCAGGTTCAACAGGTTCTTCATGAACAATCTCTTGAGTTCTAATCTCAATCGGGTTACAAACGTGTTCACTGTAAGAAGTGGCATTAGGTCTTCGAAGCTGTACACAAATTTGGCTTGCCCCTTCAAAAGCGATTACTCTAATCTTAAAAGTGCGTTCCTGTGGATATACTTCTCTTAGATAATATCTTGCATTTTTCCAAGTGTTTTCCCAATATATTTGTGAAACAACGTGTTGTACATCTCCATTGTATACAAATATTTTAACATCACGAGTTTCTTGCACCTCAGAATCGATACTTACGTCAAAGCTTTCATTCATTGCAACATGCTCAGGAGAAGTTAATGAAACAGAGGCCCCAAGTACGAAGGAGCTAAGCATAACCATACTGATAAAAGTAAACAAGGTCACCTTTCGTGTCGCGTATAAATAACGAGTCACGGTCATCGTTCCAAACGCTTCCACGACCCCAGTAAATCGAATTATCTCCATCTGTCCCCTTCTCCGAGAAAAGATCGATTGATGAGAAGTCTTTTCTGAACGAGTAACTATGGGTAGTCTCATCTTTTACAGTCCAGCCAATTACACTTACATTACATATCTTAATAAGGCTGACGAGCTCTTTCTTGCTATTTATTGTTCCTTTGAGGCAACCATAGGCATAAGAATGTCTCCAAATTCCTTTCTCCTTTAAACGAGCATTTTCTTCAGCTTTAGCAAAAGTTTTCGTTTCTTCATCACTCACAAGCAAGGTGTGAGCAAAGCCATTTTCAACAAGTGCCAGATTAAAATAATAAGGAGCATATATTCTCCCAAGAGTTCTTCCGTATTTTTCTGTGCCAACTATTTCAATTTCTACCGACCGATTGATAAGTTGCTCGGTAAAAGATTTTGCTTCAGAATAATATGCTTCTTTCTTTTCAGGAGTATTAACGTTCAACAATCGTATCGTCATACCTGTATCCGTCTCAAGTGTGTCACCATCTATAACTCGAACAATAACAACTTTCTCACGAGAATTTGCTTTTTCAGAAAAAAATAGATAGTTTCCGAATGCAACAACAACTATCAAGAACGTAATAAACAAAGCAGCTCTTTTTTTCACAGCTATTGAAAGCAAAGGTTCTTAAAAACGGTTTCTATATAACGAAATGGCAATTCCTTTGGAAAATGTGGTGCAGGAAATCCAGAATAGCACGCTTAATATGTCAGATTTCAAAGACGTGTTTAATATATTCCCTCCAAGTATACTAAACGGATTAGATATGTTGATGACGCTTGCCAAGGTCGCAACTATCATTTTCATCATTTACCTAGTCTTTCTAATAGTCCAGTCCATAGTCAGGATGCGACAGGCACACAATATGAAAGTCATTGCTCTAAACGTTGTAGAAATAAACAAGAAGTTAGACGTTCTAATAGACTCCAAGAAAAAACCTTCAAAAGAAGAGAAGCAAGAAAAATCTAAATAATCGGCTTTGAAAATCTTTATATATCATTATTCTCCCCTGATACCATGAAGAAAGAGGAATACGATTTTATTATTATCGGCGCTGGCGGAACAGGTCTGGCTGCCGCTATGTATGGTGCACGATTAGGTCTTAGAACTCTCTGCCTTGGAACCTCCTCAAGCTCTGAACTAGCTATTGGAGGTGTCATAACCACGACTAACGTTGTTGAAAATTATCCAGGGTTCATTCGTTTGACAGGCTCTGAACTAGCAGACAATATCCGCAAGCATGCTGAATCATACGATCTCGTGACTATAAAAGAAGAAAAAGTTGATTCTGTCGAAAAATCAAAAGAAGGATTTAAAGTAGTTACTTCTGAAGCAACGTATTCTGGAAAAACGATTCTATTTGCAACAGGCACTAAATGGCGCAAGTTGGAAGTCAAAGGTTCGCAAGAATTCGAGAATCGAGGTGTAGCGTATTGCGCACTCTGCGATGCTCCTCTCTACCGCAATAAAACCGTAGCAGTCGTCGGGGGCTCAGACTCTGCAGCAAAAGACGCGCTCCTACTCGCTGAGCACGTAAAGAAAGTCTATATTATTTATCGCGGAGAGAATATTCGTCCAGAACCTATTAATTTGGAAAAAATAAAGCAAAATAAAAAGATAGAAATTATTACAAAGACAAATATACTCGAGGTCAAAGGCACACGAGCTGTCGAAAAGGTAATTCTTGATCGCGCCTATCAAGGAAAAAACGAACTTGAATTACAAGGCGTCTTTGTAGCTATAGGTCATGTTGTTATTTCAGATCTTGCAAAACCTCTTGGGGTCAAGTTAAATGAAAAAGGTGAAATAATCATCGATCACAAAACGTCTGAAACAAACGTTCCTGGAATCTTTGCAGCAGGAGACGTCGCAGATAAACCATTCAAGCAAGCCATTACCGGCGTGGCAGAAGGTTGTACAGCAGCTTATAGCGCGTATGAGTATTTGACGAAGAAAAAAGTTACTTCTAACTAACTTTCAAAAAATTGTCCAAATCGTTTTCCCAATGTCACCATATCTTTTAGGGCGATTGAAAAATATTTTCCCGTATCTTTCAACATAGAAGGATTAAGGAAATGCCATCCTTCTCTATTGAATCGCACAGCGATTACAGGTTCAAGACCAATCATATCTCCAAATTTCATGAAATCTTCAATTTGCTCTTTCGTTATGTAGATGTTTTTCTGCTTGCTTGATTTGCATTCAACTACATATCCTTTCTTGCCCATTTTTCCAGCAATAATATCGCAGGGAGAATCATCATTAACACCAGAACCTGCTACACGTGCCGCACGCCATCCGTGTTCAGTAAACATTGAAACAAGTTCGCGTTCAGCCTTCGACCCCTTTGCTTTATTAGACATCTCGAGATATAAATGACTTGCTATATAAAACTAATTAGAATAAAAAAGAAAAAGAAAAATAAAAAGGTTTAGTTGGAACCGCTATTGCTTCCAGAATTACTCTTTGAGAACATTTTATCGAAAAATTGTCTCCATCGAGGTTTAGCCATTTCAATTCCGGCATTTGCCTGAGCTTTGAGTTTAGCTTCCATTGCGTCCCTTTGACTATCATTACCTGAAGAGTCATCATCTTTAGACTTTTGCAAATCTTGAGAAGATGCCTTTCTGAAAGGTCGCTGATCGATGGCCAAATGCAAGTCATATGACTGACCGCTTGAAAGTTTCAAAGTTCCTTTCCATGTCTTAAAGTTGCCATTATAGCTCGTATCCTGGTTTAGCGTAAGTTTTCCAATAACTCCCTGCTGCTTGTCGCGTCCAGACCCGTAAACATCAAAAGTCATTGATGTAGGTCTTGCATTTGTATCACTCACATTCATCTGAGACTGGAACCGATAGTTACCAAGTTTCTGAAGGTGAAGGATTCCACGCGTTACCTGCTGTTGTACGTTTAAGTCTTTATCACGAACAAATACTTTTTGTACGATCGCGATTTGAGCCAAGTATCCCTCATTTCCGTTAGTGGCCCATCCATTTCCCCAGAGAACCTGGGCAGGGAAGGCTCTAACTGAAGAGTCTTTTGCTTCAATATCTGCTTGAACGTCAGCTTCGGCTTCAATTTCCTGAGCAGAAATTCCTGAGGCAACATCTACAGAGGTTACAGAACTATCTACATCTCCGAAACTATCTTCGACATGAATAGTATCATCTACTCTCAATAGCTTGCCACTTTCTGCTGCAGCAATTCCTACTGCGAACACGCTTGCAACAAGGAGCATTATAACTGCTAATTGTGCTTTCATGTATATCAACCCCCTTTCATTTTTTGAAGTTTTCATGATTACCTAAGAAATAATTCCCTTATATACATCCTCTGGAACGTTAGTGGAACCAAAGTGGAACGTTATGCAAGTTCAACAAACTTGTTTCTTCCCTCTCCAGAAAGACGAACAAGTTTCTTGCGTTCAAGCTCGCGAATGTGCCTTGAGAAGGAAGCCTTCGGTATCTCAACCATTCTCCGGAGATAAGAAGATTTCACTTTTCCAGTTTCCTTTAACTTGGCTAAAATAGCATTTTCACGATCGTTTAACACGTTTGAAACAAGTGCAAGTTTGTCAATTTCCTTTTTTTGCTTCTTGACTGGCTTCTTGACCGTTTTTTCAGGGTTATTGAAATTAATAATATATACAATAAGGAGTGTAGCAATAACAATCCCTGCAATCCCTAATATAATTGAAGTTGTTTGTGATGTTTCCGTTGAAGATTGGACCACGCTGTACGAAACGGTTATATTGTTCTGCGCATAGACCACAATTTGTTCCTTCTCAAGCGTTATTTCTGTGCCATTTCCTTCAACATGCAACACGCTAGATCCCTTCGGAAGAAAGACTTTCATCCCTGTGGAAGGAGAGGCATACTCAAATGTCCAGACATCCCCGCTTTTAGTAGTTAACACGGAGGTATAACCGAGGACGTTTCCATTAGTAATATTAATACCATCCGGCAATATAACTCCATTGTTCGTTGTGCCTAGAAAAAGCGCATCTCCTCTTTCATCAAGATAAATGTTGAGTTGGGTTGCAGCAGACGCTAAAGAAAGTGAAAAAAATATAACTAAAAAGAAACAACCGATACGTTTCATAGATATCAAATTATCCTACAATTTAAATAACTATGGGAGAATTCAACTCAAATCAAAGATCTCGTGCCTGGAGCGTACGTCGACCGTTGAGCTTCGCGCGTTCAGCAGCATCTTTCAATAGCTGGTGAACTTTCTTGTTCAACGCATCCGGAACATCGCTTGCAACACTCAGCTCGGGAACGGCTGATTTTATCTTGCTTTTTATAACAAGATCCTCACTCATGTTTTTCCTCTTTCTTCTCAGTAGGTCTCATAAGAGGGAAAATAACACATTCTCTGATAGGTTTATTCTCAAAAACGGCAAATAGTCTTTCAGAAACACCAAAACCGCATGTAGGAGGCATACCATACTTGAGCGCCTCAACAAAACTTTCATCATGGTCGTGTGCTTCAGTATCTCCTGCCTCTTTCATTCGTCTCTGTTCCTGGAATCGTGCTTCCTGATCAAAGGCATCATTAAGTTCAGAATATCCATTACCTATCTCGCTTCCCGCAATAATTATCTGAAACTGTTCAACAACACGTGGATCCTTCGGATTGCGTTTCGCAAGCGGTGTTACTTCAACAGGTTGCCCTATGAGAAAAGCAGGTCCATTTATTTTTCTACGACACACTTTCCAAAGCAGGTCCATCAGTCGTCCTCTTTCAAGTCTTGGCTGGAAGTCTACTTTTAACGTACGAAGTTTTGCTTCCATTTGCTCTTTAGTCGCTTTGAAAATGTCAATGCCTGTTTCTTCTTTAATTATTTCAGCATAATCTATTTTTTTCCACTTTTTTCCAAGATCAAATGTATGCTCACCATAGGTGAATGCCGTCTTTCCGTATACTTTATGTGCAATTTCTTTATACATTTCCTCAACAAGTTTCATTCCGTCTTCGTAGTTAGCGTATCCCCAATAGAATTCCATTTGTGTATAATCTTGCAAGTGCTCAGCATCCATCCCTTCATTTCTAAATTGACGTCCAATTTCAAACGTTTTTGGATATCCTGCGACCATCAGTTTCTTTTGCCATAATTCACCCATAGAAATTCGCAAGTACACGTCAACATCAAGTGCGTTATGGTGCGTTTTGAAAGGCGTAGCACTTGCTCCTCCAGCAGAGTTCTCAAGAGTAGGGGTTTCAACTTCAAGGAATCCTTTTTCAATAAGGAATGATCGCATAGTGTGCCAGAAGAGTGATTTACGTATGAATCGTTCACGTACATCGTCGTTCATCATAACATCAAGATACCTTTTTCTCAAACGCTCTTCATCATCTACAATACCATGCCATTTATCTGGCAAAGGCAAAATTGATTTAGTGAGAAGTTGCACTTTCTGAACAACTATTGATAACTCGCCACGTTGTGTTCTAAATAGATGCCCTTCAACACCTATGAAGTCTCCACTATCGATGAATGATTTAAAGAATGCGCGTGTTTTCTCAGGCGTCTCTTTCTCCTGTACGATAAGCTGTATTTTTCCTGTTCCATCGTACAATGAGATAAAGCAAATTTTTCCTAAGTCGCGAATACTCATAACGCGTCCAGCTATCGTGGCTTTTTTAGTTGATTTTTTATCAGATTTAAGGCTCGCATATTCCTTCTGTAATTGTTTTGCATTAGAATCACTCTCAAACTGATTAGGATACGGATTAATTCCTTGTTTTTTTAACTCGTGTAACTTCTTTACACGTTCAGCAACCATTTCTTCCTGGCGTCCCATGCTATATAGATAAAAAACGGATTTAAATAGCTACTGTTAAATCTTCATGATTTTAAAATCTTTGAAATCCTGATATCGTTCGTCCTTTTGTTCAACATTACGAACTCGCGTATTGTAAGGTCCTTGCTTGCATCGTTCAATCATTTGAGCAATCATGTTCATATCTCCTTCAAGAAATACCTCAACACGACCATCTTCTAATTGACGCACATATCCTTTAATTCCGAGAGCATCAGCCTGTTCTTTTACATATGGGTGATAGAACATCGGCTGAATAGATCCTTCTAGGAAAAGACGAACGCTTTTTTTCATTGCTTTTGAGGCGTGCTCAGGGCAGCCTCCTTTTCCATTTGAGCAAGACGCTCTTCAATAATCTTCAGGTAACTGACGGTTCTATGATCGATATCCAATAGTTTAGCCGCTTGCTTGTCAATTTCAATAGGTTTGCCTGCAAGTATGGCTCCCTGGTCGCTCGCGTCAATCAGTCCCAAATTAGGCATTTTACATATGATACTGTCATGGATAAGATACTTTGAACTGTGAGCATCAAGTTTATTCTTTCGCTTTGAGAAAAGACCCTTATAGTGCTTCAGAGGATATGCTCCTATCATGTTGCTTAACGAGCCGACAAAATCATAGGAGACACTCTTTGAAAGTTTAGGTAGTGAAATAACAAAACTATCTTTAAGCAAAATAGGATAGTAAACAGAAGGAAGAGCCATGAAATCACTGCTAAATATCTGTTCGCACTCAACTTTGTTAAGATCAACAAGTCCAATTCCATATTTTTCTGCAATCGACTTGTATCCCTTTTCTTCAAACACTTCGAGAGTGTCTACTCCATCACAGCCCTCCGCAATGAACACCTCTGCTCCCGGAGATTTATTCTCAATACAATATTTTGCGACGGCTTCAGTAAACATAACATTAGATGCGTTATCACCGCCGTTGTCCATACCTGGTTTAAGCACAATACTCGTGTGTTTCTTGAGCTCAACATCCAATTTAATAAGCTTAAGGAGCTGCGGCACAGTCTCAGCGTACGATTTGAATTTGATTGATACACCTTTTACCATACTGAATCGTGCTAGTGGAAGTTTTTAAGTATTGTTATAGTACGAATGCTATAAATAAGATTATAGTCTTCCTTCATCTTCTCGTCTATCAAGCTCGTTATTCACAACAGAAATGGTCTGTGACGCAAAATAAACGCGTTTTCCAATGGAGACAGGCGTACACAACTGCTTAAGGCGCTTAAATTCCTTGTCCGGAAGTCCTTTATGATCTCCTAGAATGAATACAGGGTCTTTCTTGATATCCACTGTCCGTATATCCTCGCCATCAGCATCCAAAATATACAAGTTTCTATCTTGTTCGTGTAAATCTTTCACAACTTCAAGAAAATTTCTTTTTTCAATCCAAAATCCAGGGAATACTTCACGTTTTTCACCTTCTCTATACTTGTACAACATTTTCTTCAGAATACTTGAGACGTCTTTCTTACTCAAGTAAATCTTATCAACTCCGGTCTCGCCCTCGGTAACGGGATGTATTTCAAGATGTTTAACAGGATCAGGCGGTCCGGCAAATAACATATGCAGTTTTGCATCGCTCCGTATCTTATGACTCAAGAAAAATGTGGCTATTACGGTATGAATCGCAATATCAATTCTTCCAGCCTTTTGCAAATCAGTACCAAAATTACCGCTCGTTGGTGCAGTTCTCGAATAGTAAACTATTTCTCTCATATAGTTATTCGCCTAACTAAGCTTTTAAGGCTTTTCAATTAAAAACAAATTCAGGAACAGCGAGAACATCCTTCTCTAGAACCATGCGATAGCATCCAATAAAGACGTCTTTTGAGAAAAGAGCCATCTCTTTTCCTTTCTCAGGCAGTTTTTGAATCTCAGACGCGCTAATATTCTCTTTATGAAGCGGTTTCCCTCGTAATAGAGCAACAATAGGCTCCTTTTTGACTTGCACGGTTGGCATTATTTCTTTTAACACCTCTTGAGCAGATAAAATGATTTTCCGGAGTGGTTTCTCATTACCTTGCGCTAATGCCTCAAGCGCGTTATCAAGCTCATAAAGAGTTACCGCACCAGATTCTTCAAATATGCCTGCACACGTCCTTCTGAGTTCGAGCATATGCGCTCCTCCAATGCGTTTTCCTAGATCATTAACAAGTGTTCGTATATACGTTCCACCTTCAACATGTGCAAAAAATAATACATCTTTGTCCTCACGCTCAATAAATGTAAATGAGTATACTTCGCGTTTTCTAACTGCACGTTTCACATTAGAACGAACAGGAGGAAGTTGTTCTATCTGGCCTACAAATTCATGCATAACCTCTTTGAGAGCACCTGTTTCAATGTCCGCATGTAGTCGCATTATTCCGACGTATTTCTTTGATTTTCCTAGAAGATAGGGAGAAAGCCTACATGCACGATTAAACGTAATAGGCAGCACACCTGTCACAGCAGGATCTAATATTCCCATAGGACTAGCTTTTTTTATTCCCAGTTTTTTAGCAACGCTCGCAGTAACCTCATGACTTGTTGGTCCGGTAGGCTTGTCAATCACAATAATTCCAAAATCCAATATTTCTTTTAGTGTTTTCATCGCTGCATATAATATCTCCTTTTTTCTTCACTTAATCTCTCGAGAGAATAACGAAGCATAGTTCGCGGCATCTGCTTGTGATGCTCATCAAGAAATCGTTCTAAAACATGTATATCTTTCTTTCCCACTTCGCGTAGCATCCATCCGCAAGCCTTATGGATAAGATCGTGCCTATCTTTCATTAGTAATTTAGCAATTTTTAAAGAGTCTTCAAAGTGTCCTTCTTTTATGAATGCGAAAGTTGAGATTATGGCAATGCGTCTTTCCCACAAATAATTAGACTTTGCAAGTTCGTAGAGCAACCTCTTATCTTTATCCTGCAGAAATTCACCAACTATTTTATGCGCGCTCAAATCCACCAGATCCCAATTATTAATATGCGTAGTATGAGCAAGATAAAAATCAACAATTTTCTTTTTATCGGGTGATTTCATGTATTGTGCAACCAAAATAAGCAACGCAATAAGCCGTTCTTCATGAAACTTTGAGGAAAGGTGTTTTTCTATTTCACTCAGAGAAATATCTCTAAATTCTTTAGCAATGATTCTACATTGCGGCACAGTCAATCCAAGAAATATATCTCCTTCCCCATACTGACCTTTCCCTGTCTTAAAAAATCGCTGAGAGTTCAATGCCCGAGAAGGACTAGCTTGTTTTTCAATAGCCTCTTTCAGAGAATCCATTACTTTTTGAGAGCCATACGATGGATCTTAGGTTCCTTCGTTGTAGTAGTGTGTTTCTGTTCTTTTGCATGCTGCACGGCTATTTTTTCCTTCTGTTCAGCAGATGACTTTTCCTTCTCACTTTCAGCCTTCTTAGCTTCTTCACTCTTCTCAGTCTTATCTTCTTTCTTTTCAACTGCCTTCTGTCCAGACTTTGAATGTCGTTTTTCATGTTTTATTTTCTCAAATGAAACCATCTTAGGAGTCTCAACGAACGTAACAAAAACTTCATCATTCTTCTTAGTGACTTTCACACGTACTTTATTCGGAGCATTGTTAGGTCCTCTAAACCACATATCATTATTGAAATAAGGGTCAATTTTAACTTTAGATGTATCACGATCAGCCACTTTCATATGTCGTGCAACAAATTGCTTTATAGCGATAATGCTTTTACGTGCACGCTTATAGCTCGGGACTTTGCGCCACTCTTTTTTCAAAGGAATGGTATACTCTCGTTCGATAGTTTGATGTGTTTCAGCCATGATTATCCAAGATGCGTCTTCTTAGCTCGACGCGGACCTATTTTCAGTTTTGATCGTCTCCAAGATCTTCTAATAGCAGTCATTTCAGAAGGATGTTTTCTTTTACCTTTCCCATGAGCTTTGATAACAGTCCAGAATGGTGCCCACTTAGTTCTTCGTTCATGAACAGCTAATGCAACTTTCTTTTGATAATGTTGAGTCATTTTACGCTCTCCAGAAGTTGCTTACCTTTGACAGTTAGTTTACGTCCAGCGTGAGTTCCTTTAGCTTTTTCAACAAGACCTGCTGCTTCAGCCTGCTGTAATATCTGTCTGATTATTTTACCGCCGCCTTTGTAGAATCGTGCAGGCTGCATTCCTTTATTCTTTCGATTACCATATCTTGTTCTTAGACGTCCTACACCTACGATCTGGTGAGTGTACAATTGGCGCAGTATACTTGCTGCGCGCTTGTGCCAGAAGTCAGTATCAGCAGTAGGTCGCATCTTTCCCGCACCAGTCTTAACAAAAAGTACCCATTCAGGTTGTTCAAAGTCTCCTGATTCTTTAAGTGCCTTAGCAAGGGCTGCGTTGTGCGCCTGCGCATCCATAGTCTCTGAGGTTGTCATAGTACAATGGAGTGAAAAACACCCCTTATAAATCTTACTTCTTTTCCTGTCTCTTTTTGAGGACGATGGTAAACCCTACCACGATAAATCTATATGAACCTTCGAGCTTTTTAGTCAGTTCTTCAGCAATTTCTTTGACTTTATCTTTTGTAGGTGCCTGGCTTCGTAAAACGGAAATTCGTATAGCCGAGTGCGTTTTAAACCCGAGAGCAAGGCTCTCAAGAACGCCTTCAGTAATTCCTGATTTTCCTATCTGAAATTTCATGACTCTTTCCTCATTCCACCAGCAGGAAGAGCTCCCATAATTGCATCATGTGAAAAATCATGTCCTAATTCAACTTCAAGAGTCATAGCCATCGTATGTTTATCAACACTTCCAGGCGATAGTTTAAGCAAATAATCTTGATTTTTTATTACAGGCACAGCACGTAAAACTCCTTTTTGTTTTATCAATCCTAAATGTAAACCTACTCTCTTTCTTTGAACAGATCCTACAACGCGCCACATGCCTGATTTCATTCCTTTATCTTTAGAAAGTTGATTAAGAGTAAACATATCTATTTGCACTTCTTTTTTTCGTTCTTTCCAAGCACGGCTAAAGCAGGCTGTAAATACAGCACTCTCTTCTAAGTCAGTCTCCGTAAGCTTTTCAGGCTTTTGCATTAAGATGCTAAAAGGTGAGCCGGGCATAGAAGTATGCATAACGACGTAGTCTCCAAATCGTTCGTTTTTCTTGAGTTTCATAAGAAGTTCATCGTTCTGCTCGGCATTTTTTCCGCCAACTACCAGAACACCTCTAGAGGTGTAAAACCAACGGTATTTTTTATAATCATCCATGAAACTGGAGAGAAGAGTGGTTTTTAAGCGTTTACCTTAGCACACCGAAGTACGCACGAGACCTTCGCGTTGAACACTAAAGTCAAGGCTCTGAGTAGTAAGTGGTAATCCATTCTTACTTATATCAATATCAATTCGTACAGAGCCTTCAGGAGCATTATCTGGGATGTTCATGCGGATTATTTTCTTAGGAGTGCTATCTCCAGGAGCAACTGTTCCTTCCCAAGTTGTCGAGCCGACCATCCATTTATCAATAGAATTTTGCGGAACTCCATCAGCTTCGATAGAAGTTGCTACAATCTTATAATTACCTGTCTGTTTGGCATTAATAGCACACCAAATAATATTAAGCTTGCCCGGTATCATCTGGACAGGTTCTCCACCAGAACCGATACATTGTACTTCACCTTCAGAAGAACCGAACAATCGCGTTATCTCTCCGCGTACTTTCTCATTAATATCACCGGTAAGTCCTATGGAACCGCACATAATATTTCGTACAAAGACAAGGCCAATAATTAACATAGTAACTGAGAGAACAATCACTACAATTGTACTTATAGATAATTCAAGAGCTCCACGAGATTTAAGGGAAAGTGTCATTGAGTTGGGAACGTTCCCCCGGCTGCCTGGAGTTGTTGTTGCATAGCGGCAATAACCTGCGCAAGCCAGCTGGCAACAATATAGAAGGCGAACACGTTAAAGAGCAAACCTATAATTGCAAGTATCAATCCAGCTTTAGACCAGGCATTCTTTCCTTTCTTTCTCTGAACAAGAGCAAATATCAATGCAATAACTGCACATGCAAATCCTGCAAAGAAACCTAACAACACACTAAGTCCGAAAACTAAACTCAATATTCCAAAAACAACGCTTACAACTCCTGCTGAATTGTTCGCACTTCCCTCGTTTTTCATTATTCAATGTGGGTTTAAACTTTTATAAATGTTATGTCTGAAAAATTCTCGAACATAAATCAACTATATCTGTTATGTAACTGTACCTAGAATAAGAAAGCGCGTTAAGATTTTACCTTAACACGCACAATAAAAATAAAAAAACTAAATTAACCAGACAAATTAACGCTTGCGTTTCTTAGCAGTACGTTTCTTTGTCGCAGGCTTTTTCTTATGCACCTTTTTTTTCATAATAACTATAGTAAACTCTTTTATATAAACATTGTGTAAAAATAATTTGATAACAATCTCTGAAAATTAATTTTCAAATAATTATTTTAAGCAAAAATAATATTTTTATTTAATAAATGGGAGTGGAGGGAATCGAACCCCCGACACCACGAGCTTCAGTCGTGTGCTCTCCCACTGAGCTACACTCCCATACGTGAGCCAAAGATTAACGACTTTTAAATGTTTCACTATATACACCACATCGCTATAATGATTATAAATCCTCGATCATGTTAATTTGCATGGATCGTCCTAAGAAAAAATCAAGAGAAGATTCCCAGATTATTTCTACAGAAGAAACAAGCCCAATTTCGGTGGGACCGGCAGATCTATCACAAGGACCATTTATACCCTATCATGGCACCATTTTCACGGCTCAACTTCCTGATCACTTTGGAGGCAAGTACGCCTCTCTCAAGCTAATGCCTCCAGGGAAAATTTTCAAAGGATATATTGGTAACGCGATTCTAGGCAACAGTGATTTTGCCACGGAGAAAGTATTTCGCCGTATGCGAGGAGGTCAGTTTGGGAGATTCATTGTAGACGACTTGGAATTAGATACACATCATTCTCCAACCGAAAGACATTGGTTTCAAGCTCGTTTTATCAGACCGTTGTACACGACTATTGAGTCACTTCGGCATATACCTTCAAAAGATTTAAGCGGGCTATTTGTTCAAGAAACCACCGAACAAGCGCTTATAGAACCGCAAGATACAAGGACTATGCTTCAGCAGGTTCTTGCTCGTTCAAATAATATTAAATCGTATAGCCCTGTTTCCTGCAATGATTTTGTTTGGTTAAATTGGGTCTCTCTATTCGCAGCAGATACCATTTCTGATATGTATGACTCTTTAAAATAATGTGAGTCGGACATAGGCCAGATTCTGTCGAATGTCGTCGTGTGACGAACCATGCGTGCTAACATCTGACTACGCGTGCGGCTAAGGCACTTGCATCCACGAAGGCACCCGTTTCATCATATCCGTCATATCGAAGCTTCCCTCACGGTTCATAGCTCAATGACGACTGTGTCGTTTCTGTTGCGTTGCTTGACCTCGCGGCCATCCGTCTTTCAACGGGTCGTGTTGTTCCTTTTCAGGAGATGTCCGGACCTTCCTCAAGACTTAGAATTCATTTCAATTCTCGCTCATTTAAGAGCAAAGTCTCGGAGTTAGTTATCCGACTCACTTATAATCAGGTTTATGACGCTTTTTAAGGCTTACGTTTACAGTTCATGATATGTTTTTAAACATTCAAATCCTTCAGTCCAAATGAAAAAAAGCGTATCAAAATCAGAAGAACTTGCTACCTCTTTTTTCACATGGGTAACTGCAGCTATTTTCATCTACTTTCTCGTCTTAACTATTGCCTTTTCATTCTTGCTAGATCAGAAAACAGGTCACAGTTTCAATCTCTCTTCTATTCTCTTTGATATTGGGCTTACCATCGTCATAACACTCGCACTCACGTGGGTAAAAGATGTAATGATAACAAATCCGTACCTCGGACTCGGAATAACTATTATTGGACTCATGGCCTCCATTTATTCTTTGTTTCTACAGTATCAAGGACCATACACCATTGGCTTCGCCACCGCAGCATCTATCGTCGTCGTTGCATACACAATAGTTTATTTCTTCAAGTATCGCACGCAGCAGAATTAAATTACTATTAGACGTATTGCAATAAACTGCGAGCTTCTTTTTCAAGTAAATTTACATTACTCTCAAGACCTTTATCAAGATGTTCTCTAACAAGGGCAGGAACGCTTTCACGATACGCATTTAAATTATCAAGAAAACTTTGACCTGACATTCTCAAAACAGTTACAAATGAGTCATCATGCTTCAAAGTGGAATTATTACGTAGCTCAATGCAATGCTCATTAAAATGACACGCACTCGTATGAACGCGCGCGTATTTATCAGCAATTTGAGATACTTCCATTGCATCGTATCGTGGTGCAAGTAATTTATTTAACGTTTCTTTCATACAAACGTACAAAATAGACGATATTTAAACCTTTCTGTTTTGTTATTACTAAGAAGTTACATAATAATAGAAAATCAAGAAACGTACGCAGCAGAAAATTTCGTTCAACTCAGTAAATGATTTAGTGAGGCTATTAGTAGTCGCATGCTAAAACCCTCGGGTTCTTGGGTCTTACACACCGACTCTATCAACGTCATCTTCTTTGACGGCCTTAATTGTCTCGTCTTGCGGGTCGCTTCGTGCTTAGATGCCTTCAGCACTTATCGACATACTGCGTAGCTGCGCGGCCTGCTACATAACAACCGCTCACCAGAGGCAGCCGAGTATCGTTCCTCTCGTACTAGATACTCGTTCCACTCAGACAATAACGCACCTAGTAGATATCACACAAACTGTCTCGCGTATATAACTCAACGATTATTTTTTTTCGTTGTATGGACTATACCTTCACCTTACCTTTCGATAAGGGATCGACGTCTTAGCCAGTTAAGCTGGCTCTTGACTTCTCAGACCTGACGGGTCCTATTCTTCAATTAAGAAGAAAATCAAAGTCTCTACGGGGATCTACATGATCTTCCCTCGGGGTTACCATCTTCAATTTTTAGGAAGAAGGTTTCACCGATATGAGTCGATTTTATTTTTCGCACATTCACACGTGCGCAACGCCGCTAATTTTTGATAGTCTGCAAATTTGGTCAGGATTCGTTAGGTTATTGTTAACGTTCTTAACCCAGCTAACGATCCCTTTTAATGCGTGAACTCCGACACCCTTGGTTGCTTATGCACAACCAGGATAGGAAGAGCCGACAGCGATGTACCAAACCGCGCCGTCAATATGGACTATCGGGCGCGACAAGCCTGTTATCCTTGAAGTACCTTTTCTATCACACACGGGCCCTATTAAAAAGCCACGTGGGGTCGCTAGGCCCGACTTTCATCCTTGCATTTCTTGCTGTGCGAAATACAATCAGACAAACTTTTGCCCTCGCGCTCTACTCCAGATTTCCAACCTGGATGAGTTTGTCATTAGGTCCTATAGATATCTTTTCTACAGGGTGCCGCCCCAGCCAAACTGCCCGCCAGTTGGTGTCCTCCGTGAGGAGTGAGCAATATCCAGGACGATAAGTAGTGTTACATTGGTGCTCCGTTAGGGCCGAAACCCTAACATCGACGCTCCTACCTACGCTATGCATCATCCTCGATATCACAACAACAAGTTGCAGTAAAGGTTTACAAGGTCTTCGCTTCCCACTAGGTGACACCGGCATTTTCACCGGTAAGTGGGTTCAGAAGGTTCTGGTTGGGGACAGTGACCACCTCGTTGAACCATTCATGCACGTCACCATTCAGATGACAAGGCATTACGCTCAATTAGTGTTACCATGAGTACCTTCAATTCTTCTCATGTCCCTTCTCGTTTTGGGTCTTTATCTCGCGATAAAGTTCGGACTGTATCTTAACAATATAAAATTGTTTCAAGCGTTCAGTCTCTGAGGATTCTTCTTTTTCAAGAAATCTTTCCTGCTGATTATCTCTCCACTTTGATTTTCAGATAATTATTCTTTCACAAAAATAATTTACTACAAAGCTTCAATGAGATGTTCCAGCATATAGCTTGATTTTCTCCAATCTTGTTTATCATCATTCCTAATCTACTGCTCGGAGCATCCAATTCTTTCGAATTGTCTGTAAGGCAGTTCTTTTAAGTTCAACCTTAAGAGCCTCATAGTTAGGCCCGCCGTTTGATGGGTCTTAGCCCTCTTGAACGAGAGTTTGAAACACCACCACTGGGCAGGTCTCACCGAGTATACACATCATTTCTGATTCGCACTCGGCTACGTTTTTGATAAACAGTCGGGCGGTCCTTGTTATTGCAATCTACCGATGCCTTCTACATATCAAAGACATCTATAGACACCCCTTCTACCGAAGCTACGGGGCCAAATATGCCGAATTCCCTCAACCAGTTTCGCCTTTCACGTCTTAGTCTTCTCAACTAGAATACCAGTGTCAGTTCTTGGTACGGCTTGTATTCAAGTATACACAAGGGTTTCACGGACTCCCGGAGTCTATGGGTCGCCTGTATTGATTCTGCTGCTTCGTAGCATTACGCTCCACAGCTTTCGCAACACACATGCCTCTCGACATGCCACATATCCAAAAGTGCACTCGTGCACTCAAACCTATCATACAAGTTCCGGAATATTAACCGGATGTCCATTCGCCATCCGCAGTTAAGAGATGACTTAGGCGCCGACTAACCCTTGGTTAATTGTTAGTGCCAAGGAAACCGTATTCTTTCGACGCTATCCGTTCTCAGGATAATCTGATCTTACTATCACCAGGATTCTCATTCCGTCCCGCTCCATCACGCCTCTCGGCGAGACTTCTGCGCAGAACAGGCGCCTGTTTACCAGAGTACTCGTGAGAGTACCTCTGAAGTATCGGTAATATGCTTAGCCCCGTCCATCTTCGGGGCCTCGAACCTCAACGAGTGAGCTGTTACGCTTTCTTTAAATGGTGGCTGCTTCTAAGCCTACATCCCCGCTGTCTGCGGTTCAAGACACCCTTTGTTACACTGAGCATATATTTTGGGACCTTAACTCCAGTCTTCGTTGTTCTGATCTTGTGACGGTACCTTACGCACCGACACCCATCCCTATAGTCAGCAGCACACAAGTTCAGAGTTGGAATAAGTTCCGTAGCCAAATGGCTCTGCGAACTTAATCCGTACTTTACCTCGTATGCAAGCACTATAAGACTGTACTGAGGCACATTTCAACAGGAACCAGCCATCGCCGGACTAGATAGGCTTTTCACCCCTAATCGTGGCTCATCCAAGAGCGTGTACACATCACTGGTTCGGACCTCCATTCTCCTTTCGAAGAACTTCGTCCTGGCCACGACTAGATCGACCGGCTTCGGGTCATACCCATGTGACTAATGCCATTTCTGACTCGGTTTCCCTACGGCTTCATTAATTAACCTCGCCACATAAGTGCACTCCCTGGCCCATTTTTCAACACGTACGTTACAACACCTTAATGCAGTAACCGTCATGTAACATGTAGATTTCAAGTCTTTTAACTCTCGGTTAAGAGTACTTTTCAGCTTTCCCTCGCGGTACTATGTTTGCTATCGGACTTAGATCAATATTTAGGGTTAGCTCTTAATCGAGCTGTATTCAGACTCCTGATCCAAGGAGCCCTACTCTGTCGGAGTACGACATAATCGATTCGTCTACGGGACTATCACCCTCTGAGGTGCCTCGTTCCAGAGGACTTTAACTCTCGATCGCAGTCTCAAACTCCACCACATCTCTACCACTCTTTCGAATGAAGATTCGGTTTGCCCTGTTCCCTTTTCGCTCGCTGCTAGTAGGGGAATCACTATTGTTTTCTTTTCCTGCCGGTACTAAGATGTTTCAATTCCCAGCGTCTGTGTGCTTCTCAGCATTACCTAAAAGGTAACGTTATCGCATTCGGAGATCTCGGGTTCACAGCCTGCATGCGGCTTCCCCGAGCTTATCGCAGCTTGCCACGTCCTTCTTCACAATCTAAGCCAAGCTATCCGTCTACATGTATATAATAAGATCACTTCCTGAGTTGGAAGCGAAATTTTCTGCTGCGTACGTGCTTCATTGATTATGATCTCTGCCTGATATCCCACGGCAACGTGTGACACCATGATGCGGTGTTTAATCTCCCCGCGGAGATTCATTCCGAGAACCGAAGTTCGCGGGTGAATATGAAAGTGATAACGACGATAAGTGGACCCACCGTGAATCGAACACGGGACCCTCCGGTGCAAGCGGAGCGTTTTACCACTAGACTATGGGCCCTTACACAGCTTCCTGTCTGTCGTTTTTTTAAACGTTGCTTTCGAACGTTTAAACATGATTATTTATTGGGGACGATGTAATTTCGTGCCGGATATGATTTAGCAATCACTTCCGGAACCGTTCCCTCAAGGATATGTGTAACCACATCCGCTCGGGCTTGTCGTAAGAGATCATTGTAATGCTCTCCGACAGCGGCATCGTCTCCATGAGCGACAACGGAGTAACGTTCTTCAGCAATTAATAAGGGTCCTTTCGGATTCCGAATTAACTTCAGTTCACATTCTCCTACTATGTCTTCTATGTCTTTCATGTTTTGCTTCTATCAGAAACCTCCTTCGAGGTTTCATCATGTGAAATGTAACTCGTATGCAACGCTCATTAGTTGTTCTTCTAACCCAGCACGTATTTGTCATCATATAGATTTAGGAGGTGATCCATCCGCAGGTTCCCCTACGGATACCTTGTGACGACTTAACCTACCTTGTCTTACATAGGCTCGTCCCTGACGGGCCTCACCAGTGCAAAACTCGGTTGGTTTGACGGGCGGTGTGTGCAAGGAGCAGTGACATATTCACCGTTCTCTGATAAAGAACGATTACTACGGATTCCAGCGTCATGAGGGTGAGTTGCAACCCTCAATCTGAACTAGGCTGCAGATTATGAGATTGGCTTCTCCTTTCGGAGTTGCGACCCATTGATTGCAGCATTGCCGCGCGCGTGTAGCCCAGGGCATTCGGGGCGTACTCACCTAACGTAGCCCGCACCTTCCTCCCGGTTACCCGGGCAGTCTGTACAGTGTGCACGTAGCAACTGTACACGCGGGTCTCGCCTGTTACTTGATTTAACAAGTCACCTCACGGCACAGGCTGACGTCGGCCATGCACCTCCTCTCAGCGTGTCAGGTAAGCCCTTCAGACTGACCTTCATTCTGCTGTCGGTCCTGGTGAGGTTCACGGTGTAGAATCTAATTGAACCGCACGCGTCACCCGTTGTAGTACTCCCCCGCCAATTCCTTTAAGTTTCGGTCTTGCGACTATACTTCCCAGGTAGCACACTCTCCGGCTTCCCTACAGCACTGAGACCTCTCGAGGAGGCCCCAATGTTCAGTGTGCAGTGTTTACTGCTAGGACTACATGGGTATCTAATCCACTTTGCGCCCCTAGCCTTCATCCCTCACTGTCAGAACCGTGCTTGTATCGTGCCTTCGCTGTTGTTAGTCCACATAGGATCAACACATTTTACCGCTACCCTATGCGTACTCGATACATCTCCCGGTCTCCAGCTTTGCAGTATCTCCTGCACTTCGACCCTTGAGAGGCCGGATTTCACAGGAGACTTACAAAGCAAGCTACGGATGTTTTAGACCCAACAAATGTGGTTGCGACTTGGACTGCTGGGATTACCGCGGCGGCTGGCACCAGTCTCTCCCAGTCCTTATTCGTATGCCTTTTTACAGCACACAAAAGCATTTCAATTATAGAAACGCACGTTGGCTTGCTCTGTCACGCTTGCGCGCATTGCAGAAGTTTCCCGACTGCTGCACCCCGTAGGGCTGGGAATAGTGTCTCAGATTCCCTCTCAGGGCTTCCTCGCTAAAGGCCCTTATGGATCATTGGCTTGGTGGGCCTTTACCCCGCCAACTACCTAATCCACCGCAGCCCCATCCTCACAACATCGTTGAGCGATTCCGCATTCCAGCCTGAATCGCCTATCGGTGTTTATCCTCAGTTTCCCGAGGGTATCACCGGCGTGAGGGCAGGTTAGCTACGTGTTACTGAGCAGTACGCCTTCTTTCGAAAGACTTGCATGTCTAATTGCAAACCAACGAGCCGCAACCGCCAGCAGGATAAACTGGATTTAAACAGAAAAATCAAATGGAACAAGAGCGTTCCTTGAACATAAAGATTATGTCATGATTCCTGAAAACACACAATCTCCTACAAAAACGATTGACGGGTTAGAAAAAATAATACAACTTACTCATTGCGTTGCATACATCATACCTTAACACGCGATGTCGCCAAATGTGACGACGTGAATAGTAAGGTACTCATCCGAGTTAACATTTGTAAGTTGTTCACATAAACAGCGTTTATAAAGCTTTCGTCGGAATTCATGGTTACGCAATAACTTGCTCTTCTGGACGAGAAATAATTTCTTCCGAGGATATTAAGCTGCAACAGTTTCTATTTTTTCTTCTAATGAATTACCTTTGCTCAAGGCTATTGCATCATCTACTATTTTCGTGACGATTGGAATTCCTTTATAATTTTGTGGAAATTCTAACTCTCTCGGTAAAGGTCTCTTAAGGAAAACAGGAATAACAAAATTTCCAGAAGTACGAGGGTGAAATATCTTATGTCGCATTCTTCGTAATCCAAGAGCACCTATGCCGGCAATATAACTATCATATCTCCGATCATCAGAATAAATCCCCTTAAATTCTCTACCAATTTTAAGTGCCTCTTCAGCAGAATACATCTAATCAACAAGTATAAGATCTATTTAAATTTTTAGAGAGAAAGCTTTAATTATCGTGTAACGTGGTAATTTCATGAAAATCGCAAACAGCATTATAATTGCAGCGTGGGTAATTGCAATTCTAGGAGCGGGATTTTATTTGTATTATGAACGATTTTCCGAACCAACACAAATAGAAACAAATCAAACAACAAACGTCTCATGTGAAAATATGTCCAGTATCGAAGAGCGTGATGCATGCTTTTATGATAAGGCCTTCACGATGTCAGATGCATCTTTCTGCGCACGTGTTAAGACAAACGTAACACAATGGAATTGTTATCAATCTCTTGCGCTTAATCAGAGAAATCAATCAACATGTGCTCAAATAAAGGGTGGACGTAATGAAATTGTTGATGTGCGTGACGAATGTTATCGCCAAGTTGCAGTACTAGTCAATGATTTTACCATATGCAATCCCGTCTCACCAACACACAAAGACTCATGTTACCTTGATGTCGGTCAGATAAATAATAATAAACAGGCATGCGCACAAATAATCGAAGCAAATTTACGCGGTGTTTGTTATAACACTCTTAAAGAATAGAATCTTTTCTAGCAGATATATTTATATATAAAAATAAAGGCAAATTAGTTATGACTTTTATAAAGAAAAGCTCTTTTGATGATCCTTCAATTCGAGCAGAATTAAAAAATGCTGCGCTTACAGCCTTAGAAAAACTATGTTCTGCAGATCCAGAATTAATTATAGGGTCTTTGAGAGTTAACACATATTTAAGAAATAACGGAAATCTAACAAGTAAACATGAGTCTCTCAACTCCTCCAAAATTTACGCATGTCAAACCTACATATGCTTAGAAGAATTGCATGAAGAAGGAAAAGTAGAGAGATTTAAGGTAGGTCAAACGCATCATTATAGGCCTGTTAAGAAATAACTGTAGAATTCTAAAATTATAAGATTAACTAATTACATTGGTGGCTGTAACGTATCCCAGCCTTCAACGAATTCTTGAATAGGAGGTACCGGTATGTCCATCTTTCTCTTTTCGATATACAACTTAGTAAGCAAGTAGAATATCATTCCCAAACTCTTCCAGCTCTTGTTATTTCCTGGAAGAACATAATCAATACCTGCAGTGAAATTGTTAGTATCACAAATTCCCATGACATCAAGCTTAATACGATTAGCGTCGGCAAGTGAGTTTTTGTCTAACCATGGATCAGCAATAAACACCAGTTCAGTTTCAAAGAAGTTTTCAAGATTAGTATTAGTCAAAACTCCAGAAGGATATTTCTTTGTGAAAACTTTTACTCCAAGTGTATCAGCAAATTTCTGAGCAGCTTTCCAGCCAGCTTCTCTTTTGCAAACAAGAATCATTTCATGCGGAGCAAATTTAGCTAAATTATCAGCACATTCACGAATCTTGTCATCAAGTAATGCTGTATTAAACACTGCAAGTCCATCAGCGCGTCTTCGGTAAACGTACTTACGCATATCAGGAGTTATAACTCGTGTACCTAAATGAATACTTGATTTAAGATAATCTTCAATCGGAACAAGTGTGTCTTTCTTTTCTTCTTTCTCGCCCGTAACTTTCTCTTTGATAGAAGCGCCTTCGTCTTTCTTAACTTTGCCTTCAAGTGCTTTAGCCTTAGCTTTCAGTTTCTCAATCTTAGCCTTTTTTTCATCGCTTGCTTCGTCAGAACTTTCTTTCTTAGCACTCTTTTTTGCCTTTTTAGTCTCTTCAGTTTCTTCATCAAGTGCAGAACTCAAAACGTCTTCAACCTTTTCAACAGCCTTTTTAGCGACAGTTGCCACAGTTTCCTCTATCTTTTCAGCTACTGTGTCGGTTTTTTTCTTTGGTGCCATTGTAAATTATGTATAAAGAGCGTAGGGGTTGATCTGGGTTTGTTTCAGCCAGTACCTACAACAATATAGTGCTTGGGAGTTAAGGGTTTTTAAATCTAGCTATTTGAGAGGATTTGTAAAATAAGTTCTTAATTTAGAGTACTTTTTTTGCAGGATATAGGTTGCCTATCTGTATTTTTCTATGATGGAAGAATAGTATTATTTCAATATCTCTTACTTTCATTTGAAATTGATAAGCATATTTTCTAAGAATAGAAAGATATTCTTTCCAATCTTGAATATTAAATCCCTGTCCAGAAGGCTTATTTTTTATTTCGCCATATAAATAAAGTACTTGCCAAACTCTAATATCAATTACTCCATAGATTGTAGGGTCTATCAACGTTAATATTGCCGACGCAACAGGAATAGATACACCCTCTAGTGATTGAAGCAGTCCAGCTCGTATTTCTTCCAAATTTGTTAAAAAAATCATTTTGGTAGCTTCTCTTATATGTTCCTCTGAGTTGCTAAGATATTTCTGTTTAGGTCTAGGGCTTTTCCACATACAAACTTGCATAAACTCTTCTTTAGTCATGTATCCTCTAGATTTAACAACTTTCATCTCTTCAAAAAGATTATTCCAAGTCGGTGGTTCTTTTATAGATAAATTATTTTTTATAAGCTCTCCAAGATTATTGTATTCTTTATTCATTATTCTCAATCTCTTCCATTCTCTTCAACTTAACATCTCGCCACTCCGTTGCGATGCCACACTTGATGAAATCACACTGAAAGCCGAAGGCATAATCGGCAAGTGCGTTATCCATAGTTTCTCCTGAACGGTGGGACATGACGGTCTGGATGTTGTGTTTCTTGCACAAATCTATTATCTTTTTTACTTCCAGCAAGGAACCATTCTGGTTAGGCTTGACAATTAAGGCACTGATTGAACGAGAGGCGATTGCTTTTTGAACGCGTTCGAAATGTGTAGCGGTTAAGTCATCTCCGACTATGATTGATTCACGCGCTTGTTTCTTCATTTCAGCAAATCCTGCAAAGTCTTCTTCCTGAACAGGATCTTCGACGTAAAAAACACCATAACGCTTGATGAGAGAAAGGATGTGCTCAATATGATTCGGCGCAGTTCTATCAAGTTCATGATGATACATGTACAAGTTGTCATGGTAAAACGAAGAGGCCGCGATATCAACGCCAATGTCAATTTTCTTTGCATATTGTGAGAGCAGTTTGAGTGCTTCTTCATCATCAATAGGTGCGTGCCATGCACCTTCATCGTTTGTTGAGTGCGCTTTCAGTTTCTTTCCCAATTCGTTGTAGATGTTTTGCATAATTTCGACGTTCTTTGCAAATGTTTTTTCATTAGGTATAAGGAGAAATTCTTGAAAGACAGGATGCACGTTAAATTGTTCACTATGCATTCCTCCACCAATTGCGTTTCCAACAGGTCGCGGGAATTTTGTTGCATGCGGATTAATTATCTGCCATAATTCTTTTTTATGTTCCTGCGCAAGCGCTTTTAACACAGCAGACTCGAAAGCAAAAAGAGCATTAGCACCAAATTGCTTAACATCTTTTAATTTTGCTTTCTTACTAATGGCTGCTTCAAGTTTTTTCAAATCGTCAAACGAATTAATCTCTAGTTCTTGATTCCAATTATTGAGAAAATCAATATTCCACGATATAGATGTATGATATTGAGGTGTTTCATACTTTCCCGTAGATTTTCCAGAAGGTGCGCTTGCAACACTTCCATTAACGGCAACTTCAATCGTAGATTGCCTTCGAGAATCATGGATTTCACGCGCATTGACCTCTTTAATAATCATAGCACGTTAAACAAAATAGAGTTAATAAAACTAGAGTTAGATCTCGTCTTCGCCAGAAGTTTCTTCTTCTACAGCGTCTTGAGTGTCTTCATCAACGAAGCCTGTCTCGACAGCCTTTTCGACCATTTCTGATTCAATCTCTTTCTCTTTGGCAACAATCTTTTCGTCATCAATCTGCTCTTCGCGGACTTCCTGAAGTTTCATTACCTTTCTCTTTGGAAGAGGTCTGTGAATAGTAATCGGTAATACGTTTTCATTAAGTTCTTTCTCAGCAATCTTCAGAGGATCGTAGCGCATAAACTCCAATTCTTCTTTTGTAATTCGTACAAGAATAGGTGCATCCATAGCAATCTGTAATGCTCGAGCTCCAATTATACGAGCAGTTTCATACTTAGTGAAGATTTGTTTTATTGGCTGTTTCATAGAGTTTCCTATTTTAGAAGCTTATTAAGGCTTTTGTTTAGCTCTTTATATTTTTCAGGGAGAATATCCATCATCTTTCCAAGCTCAGCTGACGTAAATGGAGTCTCAAGACCTTTCTGACAGGAGTTAAGCATTAGCGTTCCCTTGAACTCACATGCTCCAAATGTTACTTTAGCGTCGCAGGCTTCCTCTTCTTCACGCGTTGGTTGCAAGAAGAGCGAATCGCCCAACTTGTAGAACGTTAATGAAATAGGTACAGCATCCTGATTCAATGGAAGTTTGTCTTTTGACTTCTTCTCATAATCAATTTTGTTGTCAGCATCAAGAGCAGGAACGATTGCATCACGAAGTGCAGCAACTGCAGCGATACTTGCTGCATCAATAAGGCTTCCATCATCGTTAATAGGATACACATCAACAAACAGATTCCAAACTTTCTCCCCTTCCTTGATTACCAGCTTCTTGAAATCAATCATTCCAGATTCACGAAGCATGCGATCAATCAATCGAGGAACTTCAATAGCATTGAATCCTGGAGGTCCTGCTTCAAATCGAGGGGACGCAAGCGGTAACAAGTCTCCTGAAACAATCAAATTACCTTTATCAAGAGAATCAGGGTACGGATCACCAGGAAGCAATTTAACTCCAGCGATAACTTCAGTCTTTCCAAGTTTAACACGAGCGCTACCTTCAGCTTTGTTGGAGACGCCGTATTCAATATCAAGTGATTTCAAATCGAATGATTTTCGTCCATCGAATCGCTTATCTTCCTTGAGCATTTTGCGCAAGAATTCCTTCGTTAAATTTGATACATCCATCGCGCTCATAGTTTTAACACATCCTTTAATGCTTTCTTCTGAACTTCATACACTTCAGCGCAAGCTTTCGTGCCCATCTCAAGTGCTTTCTTAATCATTTCAGGAGGAATTTTACCATCAAGTTGTAACAAAGTGAATTGATCGCTGTTAGATACTTTAGCCATAGGGAAGTCCGTAGCTCCTTCACCCTCTCGGAAGTCTTCCTCTTCCTTGTCAACATCAACAACAAGATCTTTGTCCAGTTTACCGATTGAAACAGCAGAGACAAGATCTTTCATAGGTAATCCAGCATGTGCAAGTGCAAGTGCAGCAGCATTAATACCAGCCACACGCGTACTAGCGTCTGCCTGTGGAATGTAAACCTGAACATCAACAACTGTGTTCGGGAACTCTTTCAAATCAAGTACGGGAAGTAAAGACCATTCAATAACTTTAGAAATTTCCTGACTTCGACGGCTTGGTCCTGGTTTCTTTCTGTCCGAAACTGAAAAGCTCAATAAGTCATAGCTAACACGTAAGATGCCAGTGCTTGGGTCTTGCATATGTTGCGGATGTAATTGTCGAGGCCCGTATACTGCGGCAATCGCAAACGTATTTCCAAATGTAAAGATAGCGCTTCCATCTGCATTAGGAATAACTCCAACTTTTGCAATCATGGTACGCATTTCATCTGCTTTTCTACCGCTCTCTCGTTTTATAGCCATAATTAATTCTTGCTGAACCAAGCCTCCATTTGTTCTGTCAATCCGCCAAGATGAACGTTATCAGCAATATATTCTATGGCTTTTCGAGCACGGATAGCGTCGCTAACTTCGCCCTGTATCCAAACCCAACCATTCTGACCTACAGTGACCTGGCATTTTGTATTATCTTTGATAAGCATAATCATACTACCTTCACGACCTATGACTCGTGGAACACGACTTGGATTGATTCTGAAAATGAATCCCTCTTCAAGCTTTCCAAGACCTTTGCCTTTGATGGTAAGATCCATGCTCTTTCCACGTGAACCCCAAATCTTGGCAGCAACCATATCACCAATGGCAAGGAATTGATCCATTTCATGTTGATTGATAAATCGAGGAGATTCAGCAATAGGTAAGAATGCAGAGACAGCAGCATCGATGTCAAGAAGCCATCCATTAAACGTAATGTCTACAACGCGTCCCAGAACGACATTGTTTCTTCGAGGAATGTATGCTCCAGAGATAGAAATAACCTTTACAACGCGTCCAACTTGTTCAGCAAGTCCAAATTTGTTAGCAACAACATCTGCTCCTTCGCGTCTAACGCCTTCACCAGGCAAATAATCATCTCCGCTAACGATAACCTCTCCAGGGACAACTACTTTTCTCTTAGCTGGTTCAGAATCGGAACTTACTTCTTGTTGGGCTTCAGGAGCCTCGTTAATGTGGTCTCTCATATAATGGTAATAAACAGAATATCGGAATCGACTTCTGCATGTAATCAAGTTTTCATGTAAGCGCGGCTTTTTAAAGATTTCGGATGAAGTTTAAGGCAGTCAGTATTGATGTAATAATCTACTCTCTGCACATTCGTTAGTTAAATCTCTAACCAGCGTTTGAGGATTAGCATCTAAAATATCTCTGTACGTTTTTTCATTTACCGTTCGCATCCGTATAGAATCCTTAAGAATAGCTATTCTAATTCTAACACTTGAGCGATATGTTCCACATAACTCTCTATAAGGGCTTCGACCAAGATCCAAACTATCAAGTTTATCAAAAGCAGGATCGCCGTGCAACCCTTCGAATCTATAACTTTCATTGATAGCAAAAACTCTGTTTTGTCCATCGGTAAGATTCCTAAAATGTTCTGCAAAATCAGAAGATATTTTTCCCATAATTACTTCTTATCAACAACTTCTTCGCTTACGACAGCGCCGTGCGTGACACTGTTGAGTTTATCATAGAAATCAAGCTGCATGCCTGCGGGAATATTAATAATAACTTGCAAGTCTCCATTAACAAGCCAGTCCTCGCTTTCCTTGTAATCTTTCAATAAACCGTACACCTGACCCGAGAAACGAGCAGGTATCACTAATCGTATGCGTTTCGTATCAACACGAATAGGGATGACAAGTTTAATCTTCTCCAAAACATCTACCATCTGCTGTTCAGCTGGTCTGTTGTCAAAGTTATAATGCACTTCGGTAATTGCCTTTTTCAAACGATCTTCAGTGTATGGCCTTCCATGCTGATCAACTGCATTGCGCATAAGCAAGGTTATGACTTGCTTTATCTTGACTTCACGTTCAGCGTCACGATATTCTTGCGGTTTCTGGACTTCTCCGCTAACAATAATTTTCTTAGCGACCTCATAGAATTCGGAAGTTCCAAAAGCCTCCATCAGATCTTTGGCAGAAGCAACATTACCTTCTTTAAGATCATAAAAAATAGCGCTTGTATTGAGCGCACGGGTTATATCTCCAGTTCCTTTCTTTATCTTAAGCGCTTCATCTAAATCAACAGAAATTTCATAATGTTTATTCTTTATACGAGTTCGCGCAACAACAATAGGCATGTATAGAATTCACGTTAGCTGTTTATAAATATTGTTGAGTTACTTAGCGTACTTCTTAAGTGCGTCGCCATGCAATCGTGTGAGCTTTGCATCTTCAAGATTGATGTATGCAACATCAAAACGATCAAGCTCAAAATTCTTTCCCAATATCTTCTTGAATATAGTAAATGCAAATTTGATCCCATCTTCAATACTTAAATCATCTTTGAACTCACTTCTCAACGTTTCTCTAATCTGCTCATCATTCTCTCCAATAGCCGTTGCACGGTAAGCAAAATAATTGCCTGTGACGTCTGAGCTGTACAAATGACCTTTTCCTTTGTTGACGCCTGCGAGAAGAATAGCAACACCAAATGGACGTGAGCCCCCATATTGAGTGAACATCTGTTTCTTGTCAGCAATCATTCGTATAACGGTAATAGGATCGACAGGAGAATCATATGTCACACGATGCTGTTGCGAAAGTACTTGTGCTTCATCAACAAGAATACGTGCATCGGATAATATTCCTGCAGCAGTAGCCATGACATGCTCATCAACCTCGAAAATTTTACTTGAAGATTCAGGTGCAATAAGCTTATCTCGGATTCGCTTATCAGCTACAATAACGACGCCATCTTTACAAACCATTCCGATACTTGTGCTTCCAAGACGTACTGTTTTTTCAGCGTACTCTACTTGAAGCAAGTGTCCGTCAGGTGAGAACATAGTAGCTGCTCGGTCATAGCCCATTGCCTGATGCTGCATTTCCATTGGTATTTCCATATAAAAAATTCCTCTTAGTAATCAAATCTAAACGCCATCCTATTTAAGGTTTATGCTATTTCGTTCTCAGGCCTTTCAATGTACCAGAAACTCGTAATACCTTCAAGGGTTTGGCATAAACGGCGAACGCTGCACGCACATGTTCAATTTCACTCCGATTTACAGTAACTATAATATGCTTATCATGTGACAGAAAGACAGGTGCTGCACGACTCCATCCGAGCAAACCAAAATACTCAAGCAACGCTTTCTCTGCAGCATCTTGCGTACCTTCAACAAGTACATATCTTCTATTAGGTCGAGCGGTTGGTTTATGCTTGAGCATTATTCAATGATCGTTTTATTTGCGAGCGAGTTTACGACCTTTTTTATCACATTACTCTCAAGCGCAAACCCTAATCCCTCTGCGCTTCCTATCTTGAAGTTATTTATTCCAATAACTTTTCCCTTTGTATCAATAAGAGGACCACCTGAATTTCCAGGGTTGAGAGTTACATCTGTCTGGATATAGGTTGCCAATCCATTAGAACCAACTCGATGAAGTGCAGATACAATTCCAGATGTTACTGTAAATGAAAGACCTAATGGATTTCCGATCGCAATGACTTTCTCTCCAACTGATACGTTAGAAGAATTTCCTAAAGACAGATGATCAAACACACCATTAACTTTAAGGAGAGCAAGATCAGCGACGGGATCGGTTCCAATAACTTGTGCATCATATATCTTATCATTATAGGTGAGTATTTTCACATACTGTCCTCCTTGAATGACGTGATTATTGGTTACAACATAACCCGATGAATGGACAATAAATCCAGTTCCCGCCGATTTATCAGTTCCCACACTAACAACTCCCTTTATAACATTCTCAATAATTCCCGAAAAATCTTGCTGTGACGCTTTGAGAACTTCTATTTGTTGTGAAAAATCATTTTGTTGAAGTGCGATAGCTTGTTGGAAATCAATGCGTTGCTTTGTCAACTCTTTAGTTAATTCGTTTGTCTTGTACTGACTCTCAGAACGAAAGTCATCAAGATTCTCTGTTAATTCTTTATTGATAGTTTCTTGTGAAGCACGCAGTTGTGAAACCTGAGAAACGAAGACAACAAGCGAGACAATTTGAATCACGAGAAGAAGAACAACGATACCGTACAATATGTTTCTATGACGTTTTAGATGGCGAATATGCTCCATCACCCCTTATCACAACCTCGCTATTTATAGCTTGCGAACAGATGTCAACGTATTTAAATCACGTTCTCTCAATTAGGGCATGTTAACAGTTCACACCATCGGAGGGTATAACGAGGTTGGAAAAAATATGACTGCCCTTGAGATCGATGATGATGTTATTCTATTTGATGCTGGGCTCTATTTGCCTGCAATTGTAGGCGTCGAAGAGCGCGAACGTGTGCCAACTGAAAAAGGCATGAGGTCTTTGGGCGCTATTCCGGACGATACATACCTTGACCAAAAAAACCTGCGCAGCAAAGTGCGAGCGATACTTGTTTCACACGCACATCTTGATCATGTTGGCGCAGTGCAATATGTAGAGCAGAGATACAATGCAGATATCGTAGGAACCCCGTTCACCATGGAAGTACTCAAGAAACTTCTTGAAGATTCAGATCATAAGCTAAAGAATAAAATTGTCTCGGTTCAACCTAACGGATCATACACAATTAAAGGCCGCAAACGCACATATCGCGCAGAATTCATTAACATTACACATTCAACAATACAGTGCGCGATGATTGCGATTCACACGCCCTATGGAGTAGTCATTTATGCAAACGATTACAAATTTGATAATGCTCCAACGTTCGGAGATAAGCCAAATTACCGACGTCTTAAGGAGCTTTCAAAGATCGGAATAAAGGCACTCATAGTTGATTGTCTGTATGCACATGACGATCGTAAAACTCCTTCAGAGAAAGTCGCTCGTGGCATGCTTGAGGATGTTTTATTCACAACTGCCGACAGAGGTGGAATGATAATTACTACTTTCTCTTCACATATTGCACGTCTTAAGACTATCACCGAATTTGGACGCAGACTTAACAGAGAAGTCATATTTATGGGAAGAAGTTTACAGAAATATGTTGCTGCCGCTCAGAGCGTTGGGCAAACACCATTCAGAAGCCAAATAAAACTTCTAGGATATAGAAAACAAGTTGAATCAGGTCTCAAGCAAGTTAATAAAAATAAAAGTAATTATCTCGTAGTCTGTACAGGTCATCAAGGCGAACCAGGGTCTATTCTTGATAGAATATCTCAGAATGAAACTCCCTATAAGTTGGATGCCAAAGACCAAATTATCTTCTCTTCAAAGACAATTCCTACCCCTGTCAACGAACTTAACCGCGCACAGCTCGAGAAAAGACTTAAAAAACACCGTGTCCGTATATTTGATAACATCCACGTGTCAGGTCACGGTGGTCGAGAGGATCTCAGGGATATGATAAAATTAACCAGCCCAGAGCACTTTATACCCTCTCACGGTGACTACACAAAGTTAAAAGCGGGTGCGGACTTAGCAATAGAAATGGGATACAAAAAAGGACAGACAGTTCATATTCTTGCGAATGCAGAGAAGTTGATATTAAAATGAGAGAAGATATTTACGGAGGATTGAAAAACGCATTAGAGCGAGGAGTACCTTTAGAGATAGCTATTACTAGTTTTGTTAATGCTGGCTATAAAGAGGCAGACGTTCGCGCAGTAGCGAGGGATGTTCAGGCAGGTGTCTTTCCGCTTACGCAAGCAGCAACTGCGGCGCAAATGGCTAAGCCGGTAGCTCAACCTGTTCAAGCCCCTCAACAGCCTCGTCCTATATCTACCATGGCTCCAAAACCACAGCCTATTGTTCAGACAAGCGCACCTATGCCTTTCCGTCAGTCTACCAACATGCTTCCTCAGAACAATCCACCATCCTCTCCTCAACCAGCAGTCTCTCAGCCTATGCAAGAAACATTGCCTCGAACGCAAACAGCTATGCAAAGACCATCATATATTCGGAGAAAACCTGATTTCATCATTATCCTTCTCGCAGTGCTGCTTGCGCTCTCCGTGCTGGGATTCATAGCCTCACTGATATTCAAAGATCAAATCGCCACATTCCTAAAGGCATTATTCTAGAATGATATACGAGCCGCGTGAAGACTCGTTTCTTCTTCAAAGAAATCTTTCACAGTATGTTTCTAAAAAAAGCGTACTCGACATGGGAGCAGGTTCAGGTATACAATCTGAAACAGCTCTCAAACTTGGGGCCGCAAGTGTCCTTGCAGTAGACATAGATCCTCTGGTTATCAAGCATTTAAAGAAAAAGCATATACCTACAATCAAGTCTGATCTTTTTTCGAACGTTTCAGGCACGTATGACGTTATCGTATTCAATCCACCCTATCTCCCTCTTGATGAACGTGAGGACGTTACAAGCGCACGTATAACGGCCGGTGGAAAAAAAGGGGATGAAGTCATAATCAAATGTATCAAACAATCACCAAAACATCTTTCAAAGAAGGGAATCTTGCTGATCATACTCTCCTCACTTACACCACATAAGAGACTATTTACAGAGGCAAAGAAATCACATTTTACGATGCGGAAAGTAGATCAATTGAATGTTTTCATGGAAACCCTTGAGTTATGGGAGTTCAAGCGAACACAATAATCTATTTAGATGATTCTCTAAAATTAGATAACAAAACCAAACTGTTCATCAAATAGCGTTTCTAGTTTCTTAGCTCTTGTTTGAATCGTTGGGTCTTGAGCCTCGAATTTATCCCTCACATCAGCAGGCATTTGCATATAGTAGAAACGTGCGCTATGAAATTGAGTTGCCGCTTGTTCAACAGGTGCCCTTTTTCTACTTCCTGCCCATTCGGTTTGATAGATAGCTTGATTTGCGTTGGTAATTGCAAGCCATTCTTCATTACTCATATTAGCAGGCTGCCCTCCAAAAATAGCTGATTGTCTTTCAAATTTTTCCATTGCTACAGTTAGATCAGCAAGGTATTTTCCATAACGTGCAAGTGCGTGTGAAGAATAAGAGTCTCTATTGGGTTCACAATCTTTACCCATTATTCCAAAGTGACTTACTCCATAATTTTTGATAACTTTTGTCATAAACCCGATCGTTAGAGCATATATTTAAACATTGCTATATGTTACCACTATATAGAAACAATAGATTTATAAATGTGTGAAAACGCCAAAATTTATGGGAAGAGAATTAAAGGTTAATTCAGCACTGGAAACATGTATTCGAGAAGCCTTTAGTGGGCACTCTACTTTTAAAACACGTAAGGGTATGAATCCGTTTTTACGCGATGCCGTATCAAGTTATCTTGACAATCACGCGTATGTACCCGAATTTGAATTACGCTATGCATGGAGATCTTACAGAGAAGGAGCAGATATCGCTATACGTCAAACATCATTTAGAGATCCAAGAGGAGAATATATTGCTACAGGATTAGATAACCCTTCTCTCAAAAACACGAAAAAATTCAAACACGCTTCATTTGGAGACATGGCCAGCAAAATCCTTGCCGTAAAGCATCCAGGTGCAACATTGGCATTTTCTTCAAAGAAAACACGCGACAATCCAGCATTGCATACGGCATCTCTTATTTATTATAAAAATGAAGAAGCTGCTTTAAGCGCGTTAGGAAAGATGCTTTCTCCAGAACCTACTGATATACGAGTTACTTACGAAATTATTGATTCTACAGCTAAAAAATAATTCTACATCGCATGATTTTGCCACTTCAAGGTCCAGCAAGGCAGAAGCATACACCAAGGCATAGCACAATAATCTATTTATAACGCGCTGTCAGCGAACTTTTATGAAAAAGGTGAACGTATGAAGTTTGCACATATGGGTGACTGCCATCTTGGAGGATGGAGACAGCCAGAGCTTATGGATCTCAATATGCAGAGCTTCAGGCACGCAATAGATATATGTATAAAAAATAAAATAGATTTTGTTCTGATTGCAGGAGACTTATTTGACTCAGCCTATCCTCCTATAGATGTTATAAAAGACGCCTTCAATGAATTTCGCAGACTAAAGGAAGCAAATATACCTGTTTTTCTTATAGCCGGAAGCCACGACTATTCTGTTTCAGGCAAAACCTTTCTCGAAGTTATAGAAAAAGCAGGATTTGCAAAGAACGTCTTTCAGCCAGAAATACGCGGAGAAACTATCTACTTGCATCCGGTGATTTACAAGAATGTAGCCCTGTATGGCTATCCTGGTAAGAAATCAGGGCTTGAAGTTGAGGAAATCGCACGTATAAAGCTTCACGATGCTCCAGGATTATTCAAAATACTTATGCTCCACACAGCACTGAGGGATGCAGTCGGTAATTTACCTATTCCTGCTGTTGATCAAGACACACTTCCAAAAACAGATTACGTTGCTCTAGCACATCTACACATAAATTATAATAAAAATGGGCGCGTATATTGTGGGCCGCTTTTTCCAAACAATGCTGCCGAGTTAGAGGAGCTCAAAGGAGGCTCGTTTTACATTGTAGACACCTCTGGCAAGATAGAGCGCAAGGAAATAAAACTTAAAGACGTTGTAAGTATTAACGTAACTATCACAGATGCGTTAACTGCCACAGAAATTATTATTGGGGAAATCAACAAGCAAGAGTTACGGGACAAGATAGTCATTCTTAGAGTTTCAGGTGTTCTTGAAAAGGGCAAGACATCAGATATTCGTTTCAACGAAATAGAAAAAGCGGCTGAGAAGAAAGGAGTATACACGCTTCTCAAAAATACCAATCAGCTTCATACAGGAGAGTCATCTCTCAATATGGATCTTAAGTCAGACGAACTAGAGGAAGTGATTATACGTAAGTTTCAAGAAGAGAAGAAGAACAAACTAAACAGACTCATTTCTCCGTTAATGGCTTCGCTCCAGGCAGATAAAAAAGAGGATGAGAAAAATCAGGTTTTTGAAACCAGATTGTACGACGATGTAAAAAAGGTGATACAGTCATGAAGCTAACACGGTTACAGCTTAAGAATATCAGGAGTTATAGCTCTCAAGAAATACATTTTCCCGAAGGATCGGTATTGCTTTCAGGAGATGTCGGTGCGGGTAAGACAACGATTTTACTTGCTCTTGAATTCGCGTTCTTCGGACTTCAGCCAGGCCAAAGGGGATCATCATTACTTGCAAATGGGCAGGATGAGGGAGAAGTTGTTTTAGAATTTGACGTCGATGATAATCATATAGTTATAGAACGAATGATAAAACGAAATGCAAAAAACATTAACCAAGAATATGCCGCGCTCACCGTTAATGGAGTAAAAGAAGAGCTCTCAGTTACAGAACTAAAGACTCGTGTCCTTGGTTTGCTTCAATATCCGCAGGAATTCATAAAGAAAACTAATTTACTTTATCGCTATACTGTTTATTCACCACAAGAAGAGATGAAATCAATCATGCTTGATGATCCAGAATCGCGTTTAGATATATTGCGTCATATTTTTGGGATAGATAAGTATCGTATCATTCAGGAAAATGCTGCGATTGTTTCATCTCGCCTCAAGGAAGAATACAAATCGCTCTCTGCAGAACTTAAAGCGATAGATGAACTAAAAACACGCGTATCTGAAGTGCGTGCAGCTATCGAGAATCTCGAAGAAACTATAGACAAAAGAGAAAAAACGACTAAAGAAAAGCAAATTATACGAGCACGTGTCGAGGAAGAATTAAAATCGATGGGAGAACAGATAATTCAAAAGAAAAACATTGAAATTGAAAGTGAAAAAACAAATGTCCTTCTTACAAATAAGATACAATACCTTGCCGATAGGGAGCGCGAGATTCGTGATATTGAGAAAAAGGTTAAGGAATCGCCTCCTGCTTTCGAAGAGCAGACCTTGCAAACTGTTTTACAGTCACTTATTGCAAAAAACAAGCAAGTTGAAACGCTAAATGCGCAATTTATCGAGGACGCAGCACTATTAAAATCACTCGATTTAAAACAAAAAGAACATATGAAAAACAAAGAACGTGTTTTCAACATGAGATTTTGTCCGACATGTCTTCAGGACGTGGGAGAAAATCATAAGCATAATATTCTAAACGAGACAGGAAAACAACTCTTCGATATAGAATCAGTTAAAAAAGAAGCCTCAGCAAGAATAATGATTATTGAAAATAAAAGAGAGGATGTTAAAAAAGAGATAGTTGCACTACAAGCGAGAAAAAATGAACTTGAAATTGCAAAAATCCGTGCTCAAGAGCTTCTTCAAGTTCAAGCACGTCTCCAAGAGTGTGTGCGAGAACGTGATGCAACAAGGAAAGACGTCACAGTACTAGAGAATCATCTCAAGGAACTAAAACAATCAATGCTTCACTTTTCTAAATTTGATAATTTAGATCGTGTCAAACGTGAAGAGTTACGAAAAGCCGTCGCAGAAGAACATAAATCAGAGATAGAAAAAGCAGAAGCAAAGAAAGAGTACGAGCTTACTAAAAAAGAAATCGCGCGCATAGAAAATGACATTTCAGTCAAAGAGAAATCTCGTCTAGAGCTCCAACGATTACAGGAAATTGAAAAATGGCTCTCAGAAGATTTCATGGCGCTCATTTCATACATAGAACGCAACATAATGGTTAAACTTCGAGAAGAATTTTCTATATTGTTCAACAAGTGGTTCAGCATACTTACCAACGACGCTTTTTTCGTAAGACTCGATGAAAATTTCACACCGATAATAACTCAAGGTGAATTTGAACTCGATTATGCATTTCTTTCAGGAGGAGAACGCACGGGCATAGCGCTCGCATATCGTCTCGCGTTAAACCAGATAATCAATCTCGTCCTGAGTAGAATAAAAACGCGCGATATTCTCATATTAGATGAGCCAACAGACGGCTTCTCAGACGCTCAACTTGATAAAATTAGGGACATTTTACGTGAAATCCAGGTAAAACAGCTCATCATTGTAAGCCACGAACAGAAAATAGAAGGGTTTGTTGATAGCATTATAAAGATAAAGAAAGAGGGCGGCTTCTCTGTAAAAGAAGTTTAACGAAATCTTTATATATGCGCGCTTATCAAAGGATATAGAGGTTCTATAATTCTTATGAACACAGACATTGATAAAAACGTCATGAAATCAGGCACAAGCATAGTAGGCATTGTGTGCAAAGACGGAGTAGTAATTGGAGCAGATAGACGTTCGACAGCAGGAAACATTGTTATGTCGAAGAACTCTAAGAAGGCTATTCCTATAAACGATTATCTTGTTGTAGCGGGCGCAGGAGTAGCATCTGACATTGATCTTGCACAGCGTGTTTTCTCAGCAGAGCTAAAAATAAAAGAATTAAAGACTAAATCAAGACCAACCGTCAAAGAAGCAGCATCACTCTTCGGGATGATGTCTTATAGAAATATAAGAACTCCAACTATGATTCCTAATATCGTTGGTTTGCTTCTAGCAGGGTATGATGAAAACGGCAAAGCCTCACTTTATACTATTGAACCTGCAGGAGGAGTGTACGAAGTCGAAGATTACGATGCTAACTTTTCATCAGGAATGCCCTACATTCTAGGATTCCTTGAGAGACAGTGGAAGACAGACTTGACAGTCAAAGAGGGCGTAGAACTTGCGATTGAAGCACTTAAGTCCTCAACACAGCGAGATACAGCATCCGGAAACGGAATTGATATATTCACAGTAACTAAAGATGGAATAAAGAAAGTTATTTCACAAAAAATATCTTCAGTATTTAATTAATCTCACACTCATTTAGACGCATTACCATGCCAGATATTTTAAAAAGCATAATAGACGAACTACCAAAGTCTATCACAGACGCCATATTCGAAGCGGCAAACATAGTTCTCTATACGAATGACAAAGAGCTTATGCGTACAGGCGAGACAAAGATAAAGGAAATAGTCAATAAAATTAAAAAACGTATTGAATTACGCGCAGATGAAAAAATTCTTGCCCCACAAGACGAAACTGAAAAAACAATTAGGGCAGTCGTTCCAGAGGATGCAGAAATAACCAACATTATCTTTGACGTACAGCGAAGTATCGTCATTATTGAAGCAAAAAAGCCGGGATTGGTAATTGGAAAACAAGGTTCTCTATTAAATGATATTAAAAATTCAACAATGTGGCTTCCTACCGTTCAACGAAGTCCAGCTATTCCTTCAAAGATTACTGAGAAAATTCGTTCAGTATTGTATGCCAATAACACCTATCGTCGAAAATTCCTTGATGAAGTAGGGAAAAAAATCTATACTGATTGGAACCCTGAAAAAATGGATATGTGGGTTCGTCTTACTTACTTAGGAAGCGGACGCCAGGTAGGACGTTCATGTTTACTTTTACATACTCCAAAATCAAAAGTACTTCTTGACTGCGGTATCAATCCAGGTATTGCCGAAGGTCAAGAACGTTTCCCTTACCTAGATGTTGCAGAGGTAAATGACCTAAGTTCCATAGATGCGATCGTTTTATCACATGCTCACACCGATCACTCAGGGTTAATTCCATATTTGTATAAGATGGGCTACAAAGGCCCCATATACATGACTGCGCCAACTCGAGATATTGCGGCATTACTCGAATTAGACTATGTAGGCGTAGCATACAAGCAAGCAAACTCTCCACTATACAAGGCAGAGGACATCAAAGAAATGGTTAGACACTCTATCTGTCTTAATTATGGTGAGGTTTCAGATATTACTCCCGATATTAGGATAACGTTTTACAATGCTGGACACGTTCTTGGTTCAGCAGTCGTACACGTAAATATCGGTAATGGATTACACAATTTCGTATATAGTGCAGACACTAACTATCGCAAGACACGCCTTCTTGATCCTGCAGTAAACCAGTTTCCTCGTGTAGAAACCGTCACCTTAGAAGCAACGTACGGATCAAAGAACGACGTCTTGCCTCCACGCAAAGATGTAGAATCCCATTTTCTCAACCTTGCTAATGAAACTATAAAACGTGGAGGGAAAATTCTCCTTCCTGAGTTAGGTCTCGGTCACGCCCAAGAAACAGTGTTGAGAGTCGAAGAGGCAGTTCGTACGGGCCAACTTCCAAATGTGCCAGTATATCTTGATGGTATGCTCTGGGATATCAATGCTATTCACACAGCCTATCCTGATTTTCTCAGCGCATCAGTCCGTAATCAGATTTTCCAGGACAATAATCCTTTTACGTCAGAAATATTCAAACGCGTAGGCTCACCAGCAGAACGTAAAGAAGTCATAGAAGGCGGACCATGCATCATAATTGCTACATCCGGTATGTTGGTTGGAGGAGCTTCAGTAGAATACTTTAGACATCTAGCAGACAGCCCTAAAAACTTGATAGTATTCGGTTCATATCAAGCCCCTACGTCCCTCGGAAGGCAGGTACAAGAAGGTATTTCGCCTGTTCGCGTAAATGATGAGCCTGTCGAGGTAAAGATGCAAGTTGAGACTATGTATGGTCTTTCAGCCCACTCAGGTCGCAATGATTTGCTACAGTATATCAGTCGAATGAATCCAAGACCTAAGAAAGTAATAATTAACCATGGTGAGACTTCGAAGTGTCTTGATCTTGCCTCAACTCTCTATAAATTGAATCGTATTGAGACCGTAGTCCCTCGCAATCTGGAGACTGTCAGACTTAAATGAAACATAACATAAAAGTTACTCTCATTCTTTTAGGAATGTTTATTCTAGCGCAGGTTATTGGAATATATGTTACACATCAATACAGTCCGCAAGTTATTCTAGCGCAAAATGCTACAGGAGAATACGAAAATAAAACCGTTTATAATTTGCCTTCATGGTTTGAACCTCCAGCAGATGTTCACCCACAAGATGCAGTAATTTCTATTGTCATTGCCTTATGTTTTGCGGTTCTTATTATGCTTGCATTGATGAAGCTCAGAGCGGAAACATTCTTACGCCTCTGGTTTTTCGTTGTAATTATTATGGGGCTTCTTGTTTCCTTCAAAGCATTTATTTTGCATGTACCGAACTCAACATGGATTGCACTCGCAATTGCTGTTCCCCTTGCCTTCTGGAAAGTTTTCAAGAGAAATATGCTTATCCACAATATTACTGAAGTATTCGTCTATCCAGGTATTGCTTCCATATTCATACCTCTTCTAGGAACGACTATTTGGACAGCCGTAGTTCTATTGATAATAATCTCGCTCTATGATATGTATGCTGTCTGGCACGCAGGTTTCATGCAAAAAATGGCACAGTATCAAATTCAGAAAGTTCGTATATTCACAGGTTTCTTCGTGCCATATGTAAACAAGAAAGATCGCGCATATCTAGCAAAGGCACAAACAACCTCCAAGAGCAAGAATAAGAAGAAGATCGACGTACAGGTAGGCATTCTAGGTGGTGGAGATGTAGTCTTCCCAATTATACTTGCAGGAGTCGTGCAAAGAACGCTCGGTCTGATACCAGCGCTATTCGTCGCAGTTGGAGCAACAATAGCTCTTGCGTTACTGTTCTATTACTCTCAGAAAGGCAAGTTCTATCCAGCCATGCCCTTTATTAGTGCCGGCTGCCTTGCCGCACTAGGGTTATCATATCTTATTTAATGTCACTAGATAGGTACAACAAAATAGAAAGGTTTATATATCGTATCCTTCAGGATTTCATATGATAGTTAAACAAGATCTAGTTAAGAAAATCAAGGACTACTTTGGACTCAATATTTACGAGACGAAGGTATGGCTTGCTCTTCTTTCAAAAGGCGTTGTATCAGCAGGCGAGACAGCAGAGCTTTCTGGCGTCCCTAGAAGCCGAACGTACGATGTACTAGAATCACTCGAGAAGCGTGGATTCGCGATTGTCAAGCTTGGTAAACCTGTCAAATACATCGCAGTGGAGCCTAACACAGTTCTTGAGAAAATGAAGCACCAGACGCTTAATGAAGCACAAGATCGCGTTAAATTGCTTGCAAATTTACGAGAAACTGCTGAATATACCGAACTTGAGCAGCTTCACAAGACAGGACTTGCTCCGGTAAAGACTGAAGAAATATCAGGATTCATCAAAGGAAAATCAAATATTTCTTCAAAGCTTCGCGAGTTATTTGATACTGCTCAGAAGGAGATTTCCCTCTATACTTCTGCACAAGATTTTGAAAAGAAATCTAGAATTCTCACACCGGTTATTGAGCACGCTCTAAAGCGAAACATTAAAGTGCGAATTGCACTATCTGGAGATGTGGAAGAGACGAAGCGCATTGCCTCAAAATACAATATAAAATACAAGACAAGTGAACACAAGGGACGCTTTTTCATCGCCGACAAGCATGATGTAGTATTCATGATTAATTCTGAAAGTGCCGAAGAGGAAATGGCTATTTGGCTAAAAGCTCCATTCTTTACAGAATCACTTGATACCATGTTTGAGTATCATTTGAAAAAGTGAGGTCAGCATGGCATTAAAATTGACTGAGAGCGTCTCTTCTGACCCGCTATATATCATTGCAGCAGACGAGCCTGAACACCCGTTCGGAGAGGCAATTTCGTTATACGTCGTTAATACTCCTACAAGTGAACCTAGACGAGTCGGCATGTATTACCCTGAAAGTACTCGAGTGTCTAATCTTCAAAGCTGCATGGAAGATGTTGTAGGAATTATCAATCACGCTATCTATAAAGAACGAGGCCCGATAGTATATGACTTACCTGCAAAACTTAAAAGAGATTCATTGAAATCTCTTTCAATAGAAGGCGCAGTCAGTTACAGAGCTCTAAATGCGCGAGAAATAGCCAAAATTAATGAAGTTAGAGGAATCTCTAAGCTGCGTCTTGTAGCTTAAAGACTTTCAATATTCATAGCAGTTATCGCGTGTTCTGTTAACATCTTGTTATCCGTCGCGTATCGTTTCAAGAACGCGTGCAAACTATCTTTCAAGATTATCTCAGCATAAAGAATGCCTTTTTTCTCAAACGCGTTAGAGTGTTGTTTTTTGAATGCCTTCGCATGTTTTTCCATAATTACCGGAGGTCCTCTCTTCAAAAACTTCTTTTTTGACTTTGCTAAAAGGTAAAGAGTTCCTTTCTGAGCACCATCATACTGGAATTCATGATGAATAATATCAAATTCGCGAGCGACTTCATGTTCAAGGAAATAATGGAATTTCTTTAATTTAGTTCCAGCAATATCTCCTGCCTGGCGATTAGTCGTTAAAGCAATACACGACATGTCGGCCTTCTTCCGTTGAGCTTCTTTTTTAAGCGCATCGATATTTACACGATGCGGGACGAAAGAAGCACGAGAAGGTGTTTTCAGGAATTTCTGAGAGGCAATCTTTATTTTATCAAAGCTCTTCTCATTAAGTGCAGCAAGTACGTTTCGTTCTTTAAATGTAGGATCAACAAAAACGATGGGACTTTTGAGTTTGCTCTGGTTTAATGAGACAAGTATATTCTCTTTAGAGGTATAATGGTGGGCAGGATCAATAATAATCTGTGAGTCATATTTTGCTAGCGTTTTAACTAATTTCATAAAACTCTTGTAATATATTATTAAGCACTCAAGTGCGTATCCTGAAAATCCTTGTATGTAGCTCTCCGCACCATAAACGCCTTGAGCTTCGCAGAATTGTTTTGCAAGTCGAACTTCATCTTCCAGCCCACGTATATTCTTTTTTACGTAAGCAACATGAAAATGAGTCAAATCGGTAACATTCTCTGCTTGTGAAGGCCTCGTAATATACAATACAGGTATTATCTCAAAGATTGCATGCGGAGTAGCCTGTATCTGAAAATAGTCTCTGCTACCATGAACTCGCACGTAGTGTTTTTTCATAGAAATCAAAACTCGTTCTAGGACATCTGAAAGTTGTTCTCTTTCTTCTTTAAATCGAACAAGAATATCAATATCATAAACAGCCTTTTTCACCATGGTGTTTTTGGCAAAGCTTCCCCCCAAGGAAATTTCAGCAGAGACATATCGCTTCTTAAGTGCTAATTGTAGCTCGGAACAAAAAGCGGTGACTTTTACAGAAAGGTCTTTGAGATATTGCTTTTCAGGAGCTAAATCTTGTGCGATAGAATCAATTAATTTCATACCTCTATAAGGAATAGGTTGTTTTTAAAATCAATGTGTCTTCTTTTTAGGCTTTTCTCGAGAGGCAACTTGAGAAGTTAGGTCAACAACATACTTTCCTTCCTCAAGAGTATATACGAGAGGGCGTTCTTTATTGAATAAGTTATGTAAATCGATGACATACTTGCCTGGTTTCAAGACTTTAATGCTTTCAAAATCAAGGATAATTGGCGACTCATGCTCTTCTTCAACGCCTATTATTTCTCGCACGTCTTCCTCTATTTGTTTTCGTTCTTCAGTCGAAAGAGGCAAGTCCTCCCGCGTTTCTTGGAGTTTCTTCATCTTTTCAGCGGTAATATAGAAGAAAAACCTACTTCCACAAGTGCATCCCTTTAGAATTTCTTGAGCACCATCTCCGTATATTGCAGCACAGTGAACACATTGATGAGGCATATGTTTTCAAATAAGAAGGTATTAATAAAGATTAGCCTTATCCGAATGTTAAAACAATATTACTAATCTCCAGAATACCGACATGCACGAATATTATATCCAACAATCAGAGGATTAGATGAACTTGCTCTTTCAACATACAATTTGCCTGGTCCATAATCATATCCTTGTCCTAAATCTGCCAAGGACTCCATCAATTCAGTGGCTTTGCTTGCGCTGTCCACCACATTGCTCTTTATTAATCTTGAGGAAGTGACTTCCGCAGGCAGAGTCGCGGAGAAACCACATAATCCAAGAAGAGATCGCTTGACTATCTTAGCCCCTCTTTGTTGAGCGATACTATCTGTTAACATTTGTCCACTTAATCTTCCGATTTCACGTAGACGAGATTCAATATTACTTGTATCAAGTTGTGACTCATTGCTCATAGAAATTATTTCAAATAAGAGTATATAAATCTTTTTATTGAAACTCCTTTAAAGTTACACTATCCAAGCAAGACTTCGAGTTTCTTAGGATCCTTCTTGATTTCCTTGACTATCGAAGCGGGACCAATAATCGTAAGAGCATTATGATGCCCTACTAGCGTCTTAGCAATACCTTTTCGTATTTTCATAAGAACGTTTTCATTCCCCATGTCCGGCTCAATTACTGCAAGTTCTATACCTTTGAATGATTTGATGTGATCGACCATAGCCATAGTGTCTTCAATGAGACGTATTTCCTCTTCAACACGCAATCTCCCTTGCAGAATGATTACTTTATTAGAAAGTACTAGATGAAGAATTTTCTTGATACGCTCTGTGATCCCCATATCACGTATTTCAGAGAACGGAATAATATGTAAACTCAACCCCTTTATTTTTTTATCCTGTCCCATTATATCTTTTTGGCAAGTCTAAATAAGGACTCGTAAAACTCCTCCATGTTTTCACGCTTCCGGGCAGAAATCCCCACGACCTCATAATCCGGGAATGCTGCCTGAATTTTCTTAACATTTGATGTCTTCAAATCTATCTTATTTGCAACTATAAGAACAGGTATTTTTCGTGCAACAAGATTTCCTACAATCGTAATATTAACCTGCGAATACGGATTCTCAGTTGAGTCAAGCACAATGACTACTGCATCCATGTCATCGAGCCATTTGATACTTTCAATAATGCCCTGTGTTGCTTCCTTTGCTCTTTTTTTAGCTTCAGCTTTCTTTAACCCATAGTTAAGGAACTCTTCATAATCTATTTTAGTAGCAATACCTGGGGTGTCAGCTATCTTAAACGTCAGAGATTTGCCCTTATGCTTTATTTCAACCTTTTCTTTAAATTGAACCTGACGCGTTTCATGAGGGACTTCACTCACCTTTCCAATAGATTGACCTGTCCAGTCTTCACAGATTACATTCGCAAGGCTTGTTTTACCTGCATTAGGAGGTCCATAAAACCCAAGTTTAATATTATCTCTTGTTTTGAAAAGGCTACCTAGAACACGTTTCGAAAGATTCTTCAGTATGCGTAACATATGACGTAGAAACGGGGTCTTTTAATAAACCTTACGTCCTCCAGAATTATGCTCATATCTCGTGTAAACCCATACAATTCCTCCTAAAACGAGGAAAAACAGGATAGTGTACGTTATCGTTTTGAGGTTTTTGGTATTGCGGCAATCGCTACACGTTTTAAATGTCTCTCCTAGGTTGCTGTCACAAACAGAGTCAAAATCGCACATAGAATAAGAGGCCGCAAGCGATATGAGCTCATCGACTGATGGAGTGATATATGCTCCTAGATCTTCAACGCTAACTTGATCTTTAACAGCGAATTCAAATATTTGGTCTCCACGATCAAGAACATAATAAACAGCATCTTCATGAAAATGTGCTTGATCGTCAGGGAATATCACTGAATCGGGCGCTTGATTAATGATTAAGTAATTTTCAGAATTCAAAGGAGCTAGAGGTTTTGTCTCAATAGCTACATGAGAGAGGAGAGTCTCGACATGGTCGGAGTAAACGGCATTAATATGTTCTATGCTAGCATCAGGACGATAATTACGGTTCATCCAAATGAGGATGGAATTTTTCAATTCTAATTCGTCATACGTTTTGTTACTTATCTGTTCAATATGACTCGGATCCATGCGTTCAATTCCAAGAATAAGTGCTTTGCTGCTTTGTTCACTTTCAATATCTTTAGGTATCTGAAGTGTCAATAATGTATTAGCGAGTTTAGAATAGTCATTAGGATTCACAATACGTGCTTGATCACTCCGTACTTGGGCGAGAGTAGATCGTAAGGCTTCAATTCCAATTCCTTCTTCAAGGCTTTTCTGTATCCACGAAGGGTACTGCATAAGTCTCATATCTATTTTGTCAAGACGCTCAGAATAGTCTTTTAATAATTCTACTACTGTTTCTTTGGGATCGCCAACAAGAACTGTGTAATTTTTTACACTCGACATTCCATCAGGTCGAAATGCTTCAACGAGAACAAAGTAGTTTCCTGGTTGGGTATAGGAATGGGTAATCTCTCGCGTACTGCTTTCTCCAACAGATCCGTCTCCGAACTTCCAGATAACGCGTGAAACATTTGCGTTACTCGTGAGCATAAATTTAGTCTCACTTCCCAAGGCTGCAAACAAAGGAGATATTGAGAAACTAAAAGCAGGAGAGACTTTGATAGGGGTTCGAACAATAACCGAGTTATCAATATACAATCTAAGATACTTTTCATTGGTCGTAACAGCTGTAAAGTTAGAATAACCAAGATTAAGCGTCAATGATTGCGAAGTAATTAAACCAGGATTTTTTACAATAGAATGTACGTTTGTTTGAACGACTTCTTGACCATCTCTAGTATACAAAAGTCGAACATGACTTATTTGTGCAGACGATGTGCCATAAATTCTGAAAGGTATAATACAATACGGATCACACTCGTTGTGATATGTAGAAGTTATGTAATCGTTTAAAGCAACATTTATGTTTTTTCCAGTTACGTCATAAAAACTAGCATTATTCAAATCTAGTCTGCTAGCGCCAAATGCAAGGGGTTGAGCAAATAAGTCGTAGTCAGCCGTCAAGTTATTCCACTGCCCCGATGTCCCACAAGAATCGCGATGTTCGCTTCTAATCGTGTAATTAGAATTACCTATAGCTTTTGCACAAACAAAATAATATGCAGGAACAGCGTTAGCAAAAGGAACTATGCAGCTTGCGTTGGCACCAGCAACACATGACTTTACTAATTTTCCACTAGAATCATGAAGGGACATGCTCAACGAAAGAGGTCCGGTCCCAGATACACGAGCACCGATCGTGAAAGCAGGCGCAGTAGGTAATAGCATTTTCTGGCAGTACTCTCCTTGAGAAATATCTATTTTTTGATAACTCGCGTTATCTAAATTAGGTGTAAAACATCCCTGGCGTGCAGGCCCACATTTTTGGTTTATGTACGTATTGCTTACAAGAGAAAATGCCCGCGTATCAAGAACGTCTAGAAAAAAAGAAGGATAACATGATGAACGATCAGAAGAAAGAGCTTCCATTGTCTCAAGTTTAATATTGCTGACTTTTCCAGTGAGTACTAATCCATATAGCGTATTTTCCGAAGCAGCATAGGATTTATTTGAAAGTTCATATGATGCCTTACACCCTGGAGTGCTACAGATATAATCTATCCCTGGAATGCTTTTTTGAGCGTTAAGAAAATCTTCTAATACTATTTCTCCGCCAAGATTACTCTTAAATCGAGCATCTGAAGGAACATTAATGAGACTAACATTAAGACTCCCTCGTAATGATTCTCCATCACTATAATCAGAATCTACGTGAAATGAATTGATTTGCGCAAGTGCATGCACAGAGGAAAGGCAGAAAAAGAACACAAAAATAAACGCATAGGGATTTCTAGAATTCATTACCTCGTATCTTCACCTCAATGGGAAAATACATCGACTATTTATAAACGTTGTTTTCTAGCCTTTAATAACTCCTAACGGTCTGAGTCGGGCAACCAATTGAGCAATGCCTAGAGCATCACTAACTCTGGCTACCTCATTAACATCTTTGTACACTTCAGGGGCTTCCTCAACCATTCCTTTCTTACTTCCTGCGACAATCATAACGTCTCGCTGTTTTAGTTTTTTCTCGACACCTTCTACAGTCAAATGTTTCAAGGCATGACTGCGCGATAGAACTCGTCCAGCACCATGAGGGGTTGAAGCAAAAGAAATATTTCTGGCTTTATCAGTTCCAAGCAAAACATAGGAATACGTACCCATGCTGCCCGGAAGAAATATAGGCTGTCCAATCTCTCGATATTTTACCGGAAGTTCTTTTCTTCCCGGCCCAAATGAACGTGTTGCACCTTTCCTATGAACGCATAACGTTTGTTTTTTTCCATTTAACGTATAGGTTTCAAATTTTGCAATATTATGAGCAATGTCATAAACAAGTGAAAGTGTTTTCTTAGGGAAAAATTGCGAAAAGCACGTTCTTAACTGATGTGTTATTATCTGCCGATTAAGGAAAGCAAAATTGGCGGCTGCAGCCATCGCTGCCTGATAATCTTTACCTAAAGGGGAATTTATAGGTGCACAGGCAAGTTCTCTGTCTGGAAGATGGGAAAAGCCATATTTTTCTTCCATAGCGTGAATATAGTCAGAGGCCACTTGATGCCCAAGACCTCTGCTCCCGGTATGTATCATAATTACGACTGTTCCCTTGCTAAGTCCAAGCGATCCTGCCGTTTTTTCATCAAAAATACTTTCTACATCTTGAACCTCAATAAAGTGATTCCCGGATCCAATCGTCCCAAGTTGTTTCTTTCCACGTGATTTAGCCCGCACAGACACTTTTTTGGCGTTAGCACCTGCTATACAACCCTCATCTTCACACAGTTTTTTATCTTGCATGGTAGCATATCCTTTTTTCACAGCCCAGGCAAGTCCCTTCTCAAGTGCTTCATCAAGCTCTTCAGGACTTAACAAAAATTCACTGTCCTCCCCCACACCCGAAGGAACGTGTTTATAAATCGATTTCATTATTTCTTTCCTTCGAAGCATAAAATCTTCAGTAGGGATGCCTGTGCTAAGAAGTCGAACTCCACAGTTTATATCATATCCAACTCCCCCGGGAGAAATAATTCCTTTGTCCATATCAAAAGCAGCTACTCCTCCAATAGGAAATCCATAGCCTTGATGAGCATCAGGCATAGCCATTGAATGAAGTACAATTCCTGGTAGAGACGCGACGTTTTTAACCTGTTCCAGAGTCCTATCCTGCTCTATTTTTTTCATAAGTACATCAGACGCGAATATCTTACCCGGAACGTTCATGCCTTTTTCTTTAGGCAATTCCCATATGTTTTCAGCTATTTTTTTCATAAAATGATAACTTTTTCAAACTATTAAAACTATACATCAATTACTACCGAGGCTTTCCAGCCTTTTTTTGTCTGCTGAATGTCCATTTCAGCATAAGTAGCAGCCTTTACTCCCTGTATTTTGTAAGCATCAATACTATCTCCTTTTAAGGTCCCTTTAATGAGACCATTTACTAGTTTTACAGAGGCAGAAGAGGCAACAAATCGTTCAGCATCAATAAGATAGATAATTTCATCAATGAATTTGTATATCAGTTCTTGTATATCTCTTCCAGATATTTGGACCTCTCTCGATGTGCTCGGAACAATTTTCTTGCCTCCTGTGAGGTAATCCGCAAGCGCCTTAGTTATCTCATCAAAAAGTCCTTCCTTTGTAGAGGAAATTACCTCAAGTTTGATATCGGCAGTATGATCAAGAAATTTGTAAGTCACTAATTATTTCCTCCAAATGAACAATCTAATTTTACGAGGTTCATGTGGAGTATCTATCTTAATCGCAGAGCTTATTATCCTTTCAGCGGAATACGTCTCTCCTGTGAAGTTGCTCTTACCACAGACATCTTCAACAGAACATATCTTTATTTCAGAATCAAGAGAAGCGTCGTTTAGAAGTGAATATACCCTATCTTGTACATTATCAGGGACCGTGTACGTTATTCCAGGAGGAGGGCCTGCAGGAGATGTAAGAATATCGTATCGGAGGGTTTCATTAACTGCTATTTCATCCACAATCGCTCGAGCTTTTTCAGTCATATCATATACAGAAGGCTCGCGAGCTCGATTGTACAAATAAAATAGCGTGCTCAATATAACAATTGCAGCAATACTTGCCTCCATAATTCGCATCCATCCTCTTTTGTTCATCATGTTACCACACACTTGTCATCAAATCAGCAAATACGGTAGTGCCGTCCTGTTTGAGCACCTCTTCTCGTTGGTTATTTGAGAAAACTTCAACTCCCCCAGGTAATGGTTGCATAGCGCTGATATTATTTCCTTCGTGAAAATCAAGAGAGAATCCAAAATCTACTCTTCCAGGTATATTTAGAAATTTTTTCAAGGAAACATAGTCTGTATCATAATTCGTCTTAAGAGCATTTGCTTCCTTTTCGCCGACGATTTGTTTAACTTCAGAGCTAGAGATCGAATAGTTTTCAGGAAGAGTCAAAACGCTTGCAGGACCAAGTGTCAAAGGGGTATATGCAAAATCCCCGAAGGTAATCATGATAAGTCTATTAGCACTAGACTCTCTATCAATAATCAGTTTTCCCCTTTCAACACTCGCTCTAAATGTTTTTCCTTCAGGACTACGAGCAGCAATGCCTGTACCAGGGATATCTCCTCGTGATAATGACAGTTCAATGACGCGGGCATTTACTGTTTCTTTAATGACTACTGAATAAGTAGCAATGGGAGTCGTGATGTTATCAAAAATCCCTTCAGTGGCGTATGAAAGAGAAGAGTCAAGCACTCTCTTGCTATCAAGAGGGTTAAAAAAATAAAGTCCAAATATGAGAAAACCAACAAACAGAATAAAGGCTAGAATAACTTCTATATGTCCCTCACCTCTCTTGCTCATAATCCTTACCAGAAAATGATCTTTAAATAGTTACTCACAGAGCTTTTATAGAGGGAATGATAGTATAAGATATGAACGAGAAAATACTAATAGAAAAAATAAAATCAAAGAAAGAACTAGCAGGTTTACCCGATTCATTTGTATCTTCTTTTATACCAAAAAACATCCCTGAAAAAATTTCAGAAAGGCAACTCAACTTAGTTGTAAAAGAAATACGCGCTAAACTGCGAAAATACGTTGGGCAATACACTTTAAAAAATTCACATAAATCCATAGCAGAACGAGACTCAAATTATGATGAATTAAAAACCATTATCGAATCATTACATCCAAAATCTATACTAGATATTGGATGTGGGCTCAACCCCTTAAAAATTGCAGAAAAAAAGTATACTTATTATGCCTGTGATATCGACGGCAAAAGCATACAACGTGTCAATGACTTTCTAAAAGAAGAAGGAATTGATGGAAAAGCCTGGGTGGAAGATATACGAACAGCTACTTCTTTCCCAATAGCAGATATATGCCTTCTGCTTAAAGTCGTAGATCTACTTGACAAGAGAGGTCATAAGAATGCAGAAATTCTCATCAAAAAGATCCCTTCTTCCAAATTTATTATAAGCTTTCCGACAAAAACGTTATCTGGAAAACCTATGAATTACCCACAGAGAGGATGGATTGAAAGGCTTCTAACACGTCTAGGATTCACATATACTTCTTTAATCACTAACAACGAGATTTTCTACACAGCTATCCAGAAATAACGAGTGGTGCTCCCGAGGAAATAAGGAAAGCTACTAACAGTAAAACTAATGAATGTTTAAATCCAGACCGTATACTTCCCTCAGATAATTTTCCAATTGTTAGACCTGCAAAGAGACCTTGAATAAGAAGTAGGTATAGGAAGGGTCGTGTGAGTGCGTCGATTGAGTTGGCAGAACCTCCAAATCCCGAGATACCGCTGCCGCTTAAGTCACCTGAAGAGTAAGAAGATACTGAACTAATATCTTTCGTAAGAGGGAGAATTTTAAACTGCATGATAAGCATAATTCCTATAAATATGAAAAAGATTATGTATCCCTGAACAACAAGGCTGGATACGGCGGCCTTTCGTTCACGCTTGAGTTTTTCTATCTCATAAATCGATGCAGCAGTAGAATCTAGAATAAAGTCAATCTCTCCACCAGCATTCTCAGCCTCACGGATAAGGGTAACTGCTCGTTTAACCACCACGCTATCAACATCAAGTGCAAACGTTTCAAGTGCTTTTCCTATAGGGATTCCAAGGGAAATTTGGTTTGCAAGTTTACGTATATGCGGAGAGAGCCTTCCAAAATCCTTTGTGCTCATATTAATTATGCTTTTTCCAACAGGAGTTCCCGTTTTCACGCTTTCGGCAAGACTACGTGTGAACTCAAGGAATCGCTCACTTTTCTCACGTTCAACTCGTCCTTCAATAATAAGGCCTACGAGGAAAGGAAGAGCAATAACCATCGCAGCAATGCCTACGATGAATAGGAAAAATGAGTCTTTACCAAAGAATACTACGTCAATCGTGAGGAGGATTACTCCTAGAACGATTCCAAGCCAGTGTGATTTTGTTAGTTTCATGTTAGTATGAAGGTTGTCTCATGCTGAGTACCCATAGGAATATAACGTTAATGGTTGCCACTGCAAAAATTATTATGAAAGTCATTTGATTAAGAGAAAATCCTACTTGTACACCTGATACTGAAATCATTACAAGAAGCAAGAGAAGAATCATAGGCGTAGCAATAACGACGCTAATATAGATATCCATGAACGTTTCTGCTACCTTCGTGAATCGTTCTCTTTCAAGTCGATAATTAAGGAGAAGTGTCTCAGCTCGCTTCTCGAAAAACGTCTTTAAGTCACCACCTGAGCTGATGGCTGTACTTAGGCCACTAAGCAATTCGCCAAAATGAGGACTCGGAGTTAATCGCGCAATATTCTGAAGAGCCGTGACAAGATCGTAACCATATACATTAATCTGATTCATGAGTTTTCGTATTTCTCCACGCGTGGCAGTATATTCTCTGCTCAGTCCTACAATCTTGAATATCTGAGTAGGCTCAACCCCGCTTCCTGAAATTGATCCCATATGAATAACCACGAACGGTAGCTCGCCCTCTATCTTTCTAGCAATAGACTTACGTTCAGCTTTAGGATAATAATACATGGCTCCGAACGTGCTCAATGGAACTGCAAGAAGAAGCCACCCAACCTGAACAAGCCGTATAAGTCCTGAACTTCCAGCACGTACTAGAAAAGGAGGATTCGAACTCAAAGAAAATACCATGAAAAACAAAAACAGAAGAAATCCAAGTAATACAGATAGAGCAGTGGTAAGAAAAGTCATTGAAACATACGTCGACGTTAGCACATTAATATTTGCCTTACGTAAATCGCTGTTTATACTTGAGAAATATCCTTTCTTAATGAATTTATTAGAATATTGAAGAAAAATCTTATTAGCAATCTGCCCATATACATTAGGTCTTTTGTATTCTTCAATAATTTCACGATTTACAGAACTTTTCTTTTTTATTTTTGCAAGAAGATTTTCGCTGATGCTCAGCTCACGAAGGTATTTTTCCTTATCTTGCGACCTGACAGCAATGCTTCCTTCGGCCTTCTTCATATCCACTTTCTCAAGGCCAGTATTAGTTTCCTTTCCAGGTAGCTTTTGGACAACCGAGGTAGATTTTACAAGACTCGCAACAGAGGTATTCAGTATTTTCATTCGAGAGGCAATAGATTCAACGACTTCTTCCAACAATCTTCTTTCATCAAAGGGCGACTGATCTATTCTATCCAGGAACTGCATAGCTTCGCGAACCATTTTAAGTTCAGCATCAACATTACTCTTTATCTCATCAATCATAGTAAGCTGTCTATCTTACGTTGAAGCGTAAGAACCTCTTTTTTCATAACTTCAAAATTCTCCATATCCTTAGACTCAGAATATTTCTCCATTTTCGTAACCGCTTCACGCATAGTCGTAAGCAACTGAGCAATTAGAAGAGCATCTGCTTTATTCATAGGTACCTCCGAGCATGCGTCTTACGCAACACCGTATGCCTTGAGTACAGAGGCAGGGTCGCGGTAATAGTCGTTTACAATCTTTCTCATCTCATTGAAACCAAATATTTTACGTTGATAGAGATTGTAGAGCAAACGAGCGCGTTTTATGAGTTCCTCTTGTAGTTTTGTGTTGCTTATTCCAAATCGAGCAGAAATTTTCTCAAACACTTTACTCTGTTTCTTGTAATAAAATACGTCCTGCGCAGGGTTCCATGAGAAAGGCGTGTTAATAAGGGCAGTACCATCTTTCTCAATATTTACAACCTCTACGGCTTCCTTGAGTCGACGAGTATGCTTATTATTTATAAGAACGTGAGACATAATCGCAACGCAGTCAAGCGAGTTTACAAGAGTAGGAGAAAGATTAATCGGAGGAGTTTGTAATCTTCTAATAACTGTGTCAAGAGAGTCAGCGTGAATAGTACTCATTGAAGGATGTCCAGAGGCCATTCCTTGGAAAAGTACGAACGCTTCTTTTCCTCTAACTTCTCCAACAATAACGTAGTCAGGGTTCTGTCTGAAAGAGTTCTTAAGCAAATCAAACAGGTCAACCTGACCTACTTTACCTGATCCAATAGACGTTCTTGCAACAGCAGGAAGCCAGTTCTCACGAGGAAGATTAATTTCACGCGTGTCTTCAATCGAAATAACTCTCGCTTCAGGAGAAATGAAGAATGCTAAAGCATTAAGAAGAGTTGTTTTTCCTGAAGACGTTCCACCAGCAATCATGATATTCGCCTTGTATTGGAGAAGAAGCCAGAAATAGGCCAACATCTCAGGACTAAGTGTATTCATTGCAAGAAGCTGCGTTGGTGTCCAAGGAACTTTAGTGAATTTTCTAATAGTAAATGTAGGGCCTCGAGAAGTCACGTCTTTCGTATATGTCGCGTTGACTCTACTTCCGTCGTCAAGCGTACCATCAAGAAGAGGTTGAGCATACGAGATATATCTTCCACAGCGTTGGGCAATTTTCTCAACAAAACTCGTGAGCCTATCCATTTCGTTGAAAATAATATTTGTTTTGAGATTTCGGTAAACTCGGTGAACAATATATACCGGAGTGTTCGCACCGTTACATTCGATATCCTCAATAAAATAGTCTTTTATGAGAGGATCAACCTCGTTGAACCCAACGAAGTCACGGTAGAGATAATAAAAAATACGCTCATAGCTTTCTTCACTCAAGACCAAATTAAGTTCTTGTATCAAAAGACGGGCAGTCTTATCAATATAATCTATCATGCTATCCTGGGTCTTATCAACAACCACGTTGACATTAATGAGTTCAAGCATCGCATTCTCAATAGTCATCAAACTTTGCTTTTCTTCAGGTTTCAAAAGAGGTTCTTCAACTTCATAAATAAGTTCTCCTTCTTTAGGTTCCCAATAAATATGTACGTTCGCATAGGGAGAAATAAGCGCGTATCTAACATCTATTTTAGTCTTATCATCAATGCGAGGGAGCGCTGGAATAGGCGGACTAAGATTTATATGCATCACCATTTTTTATGTACTCACGAGTGACGGTATTTATTTAAACCTATGCCTCGCTGAGCTCTTTTATATCGACAGTTTCGTTTCGCGAGGCGTCAAACCCTTTATTAGTGATTGAAAATCGATACGGAACGCTGGCAGATGAAAATTGTTTTATTACTCCATCACCATCATGATAGGTGATGTTCAAATTATAAGGAAGTGTAAGTTTGACCCTGTTAGAGGTTGCACCCGGAGTAGTGAGTATTTTTATTTTCCCGAATTTCGTTTCTTGATTAGGTTGCGAATAAAGCGCGCTACTATCTTCTAATATGAAAAATATTGTGTCGTTTACACTATCTACATACAAAGAACCCTTACGAATTCTAAACTCAACAACTCGCGTGTTGCCCGGAGACTGAAGTACTTCATTTAATTTAGAATCAAACGTGTTAAGAGAAGAGATAGTCTGTTCTATAACTGCTCTATCTCTATATTCGTTAATTTTAGGTGTGACAAGCGCAAGCACAACTCCAATAAGTGCAAGACCGATAAGCGTGTAAATGACTGTCTCTATCCAAACCTGTCCGCGATTCATGATCACGAGCTCACAAGTTTATCTTTGATTGCAGGGGTGACGCACCGAGAAACTCGTATAGTATCGTGTTCATCACAGGTATTTCCTGAACTAAGCAGAGGGTAAACTTCGATACGGTCGTAGAATCCTCTTGCAACATATGTAAGAGTCTCTCCCTGTCCTGGAGAACTAAGACTCATGCTAAAATTAGAGTTAAGCATACGAATATTATCATTTAATGCTCCATCTCTAACATCATAACTTACAGCCGAACCAGCTGCGGAACCAGCTGTCTGAAAAAGAGTCACTTTAAATGCCTCAATATCTGAACTAGAAACTCGTATTGAAAAACCAGTTCTATTTAACGTCGATGTTTCTCCAATACAGTTGTACGGGCTCTCATCAAATGAAATCTTAGAAATAACATTGAAGCATTCGTCACTTCCCTTTAAACTCTTGTCAGTAAATGGTACAACGAAAACAGCAAGAACACCCACAATAACTAGTGTAAGTACAATCAACAATACAGTCGCAATGACCGGACTAACCCCTCTCTTTGAAAACATTACTCTAGTACATCAGGTTGCTTTTTATATCTTTTGCTCAATTCACGTCTAACGTTGGCTTTACACATTCAAATAGTGTTTCGCGATCGTCCTGAAGACCAACAAGAATTGGTGCAATTCTCAGAGTCATATTGCCGTATACTTCAGGATATACTGAACTGTTCAAATAAATGCGTTTACTATCTCCCGAACTAACTGTCTGCTCGATAGATGATCTAACCGTAACCGAACCTTCATCAACAACTCGTACACCAAATCCGTGCACTTCAACATTGCCTTTGTTGTTTACATCTAGAAAACGACCCGTCGCGTTGTTAAAAATTGAAGCTTCAAGAACAACACGATCACATGCACGTTCAATTGGCTCGCCGTCTTTCTCAATAGTTTTAGGTATTGCATTTTTTGACCATACAAATACGATTCCCGCGATGACCACAACGAGCACAATCAACAATACAGTCGCAATGACCGGACTAACCCCTCTCTTTGAAAATAATTTCATCCGCAGGTCACCTGTTGTACAATAACTGCTCTATCACAAAGCAATTGCTTGCCTTCTAACATGAAAATCGGCTCGACTTCAATCTCCCGAGTTCCTGTTTGAGTATACGGAACGCTCATTTTCCAAGAGTCACCAGGGATAAGCGTAACGTGGCTTACGCTTGTTGCGTTGAAAAGAGAACAGGAGGGATCCCCTACTCCAAAGCTATTAAGGCAAATAATCTGTTTATATGCGCTTCCAACATCTCCAGTCTTCACAATAGCTCCTTCAACGGAGAAAAGTCCTCTATTCGAGAGGGTAACATTAAGCACATTTCCACTGCACTTTACTGTTTCTATACTTAAAGAAACATCTTCAGGACACATAGGTTGATTCTGAGGAACTTGCTGTCGTAAAAATGCATAGACTCCAACGCTAAGTGATATAGCTATAACAATTAAAATAACATATCCAATTACTTCACTCACCCCTCTTTTATCCTGTTGCAACAAACCGCTCATCGTTTTCCTCCTTAACAATCACAAAAAAGAAATTTTGCCCAGGTTGAGGGTCAAACTCGTATACTGCATCAATCCCTTCAATCGATACACAGACATGCCCAGATCCATCAGGGCAAGGTTCAACCGTTGCTTCAGTAGCAAGGGAAAGATCTACCTGGATTGTTCCAGGAAGTCCTCCAGCTGAAACTCCCAACCCTCCAGCACCTGCATTAGTAAAATGTAATCCTCGCAAATTGCCCTGCCAGTCTCCAAAAATAAATAATGCTTTTTCATCAGCGATATAGTCTTTATATTTGAGGAGAAAATCCTCTATCAAAGATTCGGTGTTCTGATCATAGTAAACTCCATAATCGATAACTCGTTTAGTTTCAAAACCAATTTCATTCGAAAGAGAATAAAATGGTTTCTGAGAACTTCCAGCAACGACCGTATTCAATGCAGCAGTCAATCCAAACAATGCACCCACTGCAACAATTGCTGCAATCAAGAAAAATTGTCCCCCTTTATTCATGAAACAGGTACGTAGTCTTTCTTTTTAAATCTTCATTCTCTCAAATACGCGTTTAACTTTGCTTTTCGAGAGATTGGATAAGGACTAATCTATTTTTATCCGTATGATGAGATGCAGCATAAAATACTCCATTCGTATAACCTAATCCTTCAATATGTTTTCTAATTTGAGGATGTTCTATGGGGACCATATGCCTCCCTCCTAATTCAGGGAAATCCACAGTAGCCCTTACCTGAAATGAATCAGTAGGTATCCGCTCGGAAGCGAGATGAGAATTATGAGCGACTCGATAGAGCGCACCGCTTGGTAAATAGCAACCCTCACGTATTTCAAGAGAGCCATCATTTCCCATGTACTTAAGGAGCAAGAGGATATTTTAAATTTAGTTGCACTAGAATGATTATGTAGACGGGGAGATTGCTCAGTACGTATCATAACGTTAACCTCTATCGCTTCTCAGTTCTGCTACCCTGCAAGCACCGAAACTCCTATTTAGGGCTGCTCCGATCAAGGCCTGACCCGATTCACAGGAGTACGATCGAACAGGACAGAACCTCAACGTTACGTAGAGACGTTCTGACATGCGCGTCACGCACTCCTTTAAGCCCACATGATGCCCGCTTGTGAATGGCGCAGGGCAAGCGCGCCGGCTCGTCTACATAAATTCAACAAGAAAGGGGTATTTAAGATTAACTCTACAAGCGTTTCTTCGTTGGCCTGCTTAATCGTGGAGGCTTGTACGGTGCAAGTTCCTCTTCAGATTCAATTTCTGCTTCATGCTCAATCTCATGCTTTATCTTGCGAAGTTCTCGCGCTTCACGAGGTGATTCCGCATATGGTCGTGCAGGTCTACGAACAACCCAAATAATAACAAGAAGAACAAGTAGTATAAGCAAAACGAACGCGCTAATTACAAGAATAGTAAAAATATCCATATAATCAGATAGAATTTCGCTTTTTAACGATTGTTATGCTGCAACATAGCTACTTGATTACATTTCTTCAAGTGGAGTAATACCTAGGAGATTAAGTGCATTGCTCAAAACAAGTGTGAATGCTTCCACAAGTTTCAGTCTAAATTCCTCTTGGTCAGAGCCAATGACTTGACAAGCATGGTAAAATTCATTGAAATGCTGCGCGAGAGTGTATGCATAATGAGCTATAGCGCTTGGAGAGTAATTTTCAACAGCACTCTGTATAACGTCCGGAAATCGCGCAAGTTCAGTTACAAGTGTTCTCTCATGCTCTCCAATAGTTTTGTCTTTCTTTTTCACTTTTGATGCTTTTCGCAGAATGTTTTTAGCACGCGCATAGCTATAGAGTAAGTAAGGGCCTGTATCGCCTTCAAAACGCAACGCCTCTTTCTTATCAAATATGATGATCTTATTGATATCTTGCTTAAGCAGCGTATATTTCATCGCCGCCAATGCAATTGCATCAGCACGTTTCTCAAGCTCCTTTTGAAATATATCGGGAAATCGTTGCAATATTTCATCACGTGCCTGCTCAATTAACTCATTTCTGAAACTTGAGTAAAGCACATTCTCGCCTGTACGTGAGGACATCTTTCCTGTCGGGAGACGTATAGACTCATAGCCAAAGTGATGATAGTCTTTCCACTTCTCAACTTTCATTAACTCCAGTGTTTTTTGTAACTGTCTAAAATGAAGATTCTGTTCAACACTCGTTATTATTACGGAACTATCTATTTTGAGCTCCTTGAATTTCCTCTCTGCTAGACCAAGATCTTTTGACGAGTAAAGCACGGTACCATCACTTCTGAGAAGAACCCATACTCCTAATTCAGGGAAACCCTGCTTCTTGAAGTCAATAATAGTTGCCCCATCAGAAATCTCAGCAATACCCTTCTTCACAAGTTCTTTTGCAAGCTCCTTACCTCGTTGTTCAACCTCGCTCTCAAAAAAGTAGTAGTCAAAATGTGTATCAAGTTGTTTGTAAATGGTTTCCAAAGAGTCTAAGCATACCTTTCGAGTTTTCTTCCACAAAGCAATAAGTTCTTTGTCTTTTTTTTCATCAAGTTTCTTATTTATTTCTTCCACTTCTTTTGTATAATCTGGATTTTCTGCCAATTTTTTTACCGCTTCTACGTAAATATGTGCAAACCACGTCTCGTCTTGCTTGATTTCCTCATTATTGTGAAATGAAGTGTAACACCAGAGCCACTTTGCGACATGCATGCCCGTATCTCCCTGATAATTTGCTCGTTTTACAACATCTCCTGTGAATGAAAGCACACGTGCAAGACTCTCTCCCAATGAAGTGCCACGTATGTGTCCAACATGAAATGCCTTATGTGTATTTGCTTGTGAGAATTCAATGATTACTTTTTTCTTATTACTTTTCTTTGAACCATATTTGTCTTTTTGTTTAAGGATGGTTGCAAGCGTTTTATCTGCAAGAAAAGAAGAATCCAGAAAGAAATTGATATAGGGCCCTGTAGCTTCAATACTTGAAATCGCTCCAGATGGAGTTATTTTGGAGGCAAGTTCAGAGGCTATAATCACCGGGTTCTTCTGCATTGTTTTTGCAAGAACAAAACAAGGAAAAGCATAGTCTCCGCGACTTTTCTCTTTAGGAACTTCAACAAGAGAGTCAATTTCCTTTATAGAAAGGCCCGTAACGCTCAGTGCCTTGACAACCATCTCTTTCATAATAAGACGAGAGAAAATTTGTTAATAAACTTATCCGAGACAGAGGCGATATTTAAGTAAAGAACGATATTTCCAACCGAGCGCAGCAGGAGACCCATTAAAGCTTACATCAAGGTCTCGATTCACCTGGGCTTCATGCACTCCGGCGCACCATCCTTTCTGTCCAACTATCTCAAAATATTTCTCAGGCAAAGTTATAGTTATTTCAGGGTTCGAAGCCTTTCCAAGTTTTACATCCCCTTTCGTAACGATATATTCAGAGCTTCCAACACGCAATGCAATTTCACTATCTTTCGGAAGCTCGTTCACCGGTTGAAACTGAGATAAATAAGCAGGAAGATTCTCTTTAGTAAGTTCAATAGGCTGCCAAACGCCAACGCTTGCTTGCGCCGGTCTTGTTATTTTCCATCCAACAAAGAAGACGATCGCAGCAATAATCACCAAAGCAGAGACTATGAACCATGTTTTTTTCCATATTCTCTTTTTTTCTTGAACCATGTCGAATATAGCATCCTATTCTTTAAAAACCCTTACAGGTATTCTAAATCGCGCCTCTATAGCTCAGCGGTTAGAGTACAAGTTTCGTAAACTTGGGGTCCCGGGTTCAAATCCCGGTAGAGGCTTGAAGTCTCCTCGCGGCCATTTTGGTCCCGCAAATCGGTTCAATCCTTATATACTTTTGACGATTTTTCGCGATCTTTGTCGTCCTTTTTCCAGAAAGTTCACACCCTTCATTGGGACGTGAATACAATATATGTTTAGCACATCAAGCGAGTTAGACTTTATATAGGTCGCGCATATTTGATTATTATGAATTCTATTCAAAGCGCATCACGTGATCTGGGCTTTCTTGTCGAGCTCGTTGTCAAAGCAATGATTTGTATTGTCATAGTTTATCTCGTGGCCGTAACTTTGCTTCCAATCGTAGGCATAACAGGCATTGCTTCGAAAGTGTGCGCTGCCTTACTTGATATCGTACTGGTCTTTGTAGCAGGGGTTAGCAAACGAGTGAGAAAAGAAGTTATGGCTTTTGGGCACGGTTAGATCTACTTTCCAGATTTCGTGCTATTTGTTTGAAAACGTCAAATAGTTTGTTGGTTTGATCTCGTTCTGCCTTTACTTTTAGAACACTGTCGCGGGATTTCTTCATATCCCTTGCAAATATAAAGATGAACACTGCAAATAGGATTTCAGTAATCACCGCGATGATGCCTTTTCCCCAAAACGGCAAGGTTGCGATAAGTAACTCATATAATAGTGTGGTCAATAGACCGGCTAGCAAACCCAGCAATACACCAAGAATTAGCATCTTGTAACTACTTGCATTATTCGCGTGTATCTGCGCAAGAGTTTGAAAGCGAGTTTCGACATACTCATTCCTGCGTTCTAATTCCCTTATTAACTCGGCTACGTCAACTGCCATGGATAAGCCTCTTTGTGGATGCTTATAACTATTTGTGTGGTGACCACGTCGGTTCAATCTATAAATACTAACAACACCGTCGCACTTACAAGATGAGTGCATGCGCCCCTTCGTCGTAGTTGCGCAAAATATATCTACAAGCGCTCCGTGTTTTCTACATGGAGGAAACAAGCGGACTAGAACAGACAAGTAGCGGACGTGAGCGCTCCAGTGCCGGTAGAGGCTTGAACATGAAACGCGTCAAAAAAACTCTTGCAATGTTGGTAGGTATCTCTTTCTTAGAAGGGTGTGTTGAACAACAAACGTACAGATCAAATAACAATTATACCCCTCTGCCTGCGGCAACTCCGGCAAGAGATGAAAAACCAGTGAATTTTTTCCAAGGGAGATACGATGAGAAGAGCTGCATACCTCAAAAATACAAATTCATATGTGATATATATCCAGTGAAAAGATCATAGATATATTAGATTACAGTTTCTGTTCTTTCTCTGCCACGTTCTCTACAGTCACGAAGATAGGCTTGCTCAGCAGCCTTAATAGTAGCAATATCATCAGTAGGAATTGGGGCATCATAAAATACTGAAATTCTTTCTTCAAGTCGATCTGTGTAAGGTGCTCGATGTTTTTCACATAAATATCGCAACTCTGAAGCATTATCTCTCTGAAGTTCCCAATGTGCCCGCAAAAAGTCACTATCTCTTGTTAAGAGACGCACTTCTTTTTCAGGATGACTAAGCGCAACAGCTGCTTGCGTAGCCATCATCTGTGCATCATGTTCTTTATGGGCTTCCAGACTAGGAGATCGACCATATCTCTGTCCATAATCTCGACTTATACCTTTCCGGCTCATAAGTTCTCTAAATGCATCAGTTAAAGAAGAAATTTCAGGTAAAATTGCCTTGTTGAGATAGGCTTCAGCAGGAAACGCGCTCATAAGACCCGCAAATTTCTCAGTTGCTCTAACAAGTCTTGATCGCATATGTCTCCCTCTAAATGTTGGATCGATTTCAGCTTTTCTTGTTGCATCATCTAGATATTTTTTCTGAAGATCAACATATATTTCAAATTCCTTTCTAGTTTCAAGAGGGAAACTAATATCTCTTTCAGTCAATTCCAATAAAGCAACTTCAAAAAGTCCTCTATAAAAATCGGTTTTCAAACTAGGGAGTGCAGTCCCAACTCTCTGCTTGTTAAATGCAGTTATCCATGAAGTATCCACTAACAAAATGCCTGGGAGATGGAAAACATCTCGCATTCTTCTAAGCTCGTCCTGTAATCTGTCTACAAGAGAAATTTCTTGATTATCCGTCATGGAGCAGAGGTCCTTCAGGTAAGAGCCTTATAAACCTATCCTACGCGTCACAATAATGCTTAAATATCGAACTCTCACAGAGTATTCATGAAAAAAGATGACAATAGACAGCTCAGAATGGCTATAATTGCAGGTGCTTCACATGCACTCAAGTATAAGGATCAAAATCCACGTGCACAGAGTGATGAAATTATTCAGCACGTTACAGAAAACGTTCGTGAAATTCTAGACAATATTGATGATCCATTATAACAATGAGCGCACACGATAGATTAATGAATTTAAAGAGAGAGCTCGGCCCTCTAGCGTTCGAAACTCTTTTCAGGAGAGGGGCAACCGAATACGCAGCTCTCAATAGTTTGGCCAAACACTCTGCACAGAGTTCGAATGGTAAGGTTCAACCCGTTGATAGAATAACATACATATCTAATTACATTTCAACTCATCGAGAGGCAAAAAACTTAAATGACCCGCTTGATCAACGCGATTCTGACTTAGGACTTAACGATACGCGTAACCTCGTAGATCCAAAGGAAAATACAGGGGATCTCACCAAGTATATTCATAAGGCATAATCTTTTATACCTTCATTTTCCCTTTCTAGCAATGCGGGGGTAGCAAAGTGGTCAAATGCGCGAGACTTAAGAAGTCGCTCCTTCGTGAGAGGGAGTGCTAACGAGATTTAGGAAATCTCGTGGCTTAGTGCCTTCGGAGGTTCGACTCCTCCCCTCCGCATTATACCATCATCAATGACGAAGTTAAAATAGTCAGTATGATTTTGGAATGGATGACTCATAAGGAATACGAACGAAGATTCAATTATTAATATGATGACGCATTTAAATATATAAAGGCGTTGAGTTTTTAGACTGAATAAAAATATTTATAAACAAATGAACTGTAGCCTTTCTATGAAAAAGAGTGCCTGGGCCTTATTGGGGGTTCTTGGAGTGCTCTTTATCGGATTCTTCTTTGTTTATCAGTCTAATCTTAACGTAGGACTCTCTCCTAGCAGCAAGAATAATATAGGTACTATTCCGTCAATTGGAGCTATTCAATTGCAATGTATGACTTCTTCGCAGCCGCAAATTGTTACGGGACAAGGAAGTGGTCGAAGCGTCATAAGAATATGTTACCAAGGCAGCGGTGGCCCTAGTGTAAAAAACCCATGTGAATATGTGGATAGTCTCGGAACTCACGTAGATATAGAAATTACTGCTCAAGAGGCTCGAACAGAGGCTCAGCAGAAAGCACTCGCTAATTGTAATGCTGCCCTTAATGCTATTCAATTTTCGTGCCCTAGTCAAATGACTTGCCCTAGTGGAGGTACAAGCGAGTGTCCCTTAAATGTGCAAACAGGTCAATGTGGCATTGTAGGAGAAGGTTTTGCATGGGCCGATAAATATGTAGGAAGCTGTGGCGCTTATGGGGAGTATAAAGATTACGAATGTACTGCCATAGCAGAAGCAGATGCGCAAGGCGACAAAATAGGAAGTTGCGGCGGATGCGCTGAGCATTAACTATTCTTTACTATAAAACAGTAGAAAACAAGGGGAAATAGGCGAGGCATATATACAGAGAGCGAAAAAAGCGCCAGTTCAGCCATTTTACCGTCGGAAAACCGACTTGCCACCCGAAAAAACTAGGTGGCGAGTTTTAGCATCTTTTTGAGCTTTTTTTCCACATCTTTTCTCTGGCTTACAGGTCCAAATGTGCTGTATTTTGGAGCTAAATTCTTGTTTGAAACAATTGTGCAGGATATCATCAGCAAATAGATTATATCGGTCAATCTACCAAGAAAAAAACAAGCGCTCCTCATCTTAAAAATTAAGATTATTTATTACCGTAAAATGCTTCGTACCGTGTGAGGCACCATTGTTGTTCGGTCCCGTTAAAGTTTGACCAAGAAATCTCAATAACTGCCTGGTTATCCAAATAATTACATACTCCGTTATTTCCTCTTTTTTCTGCAATGGCCAGATAGCATTCTACTTTTTTAGAAGATGATTGAATTGAGTTACAGAGTAGCTCATTATCTCTTACAACCGCTAGAGCGTGTTGACAATTTAAGTCTCGAGATTCTTCAAAAGAAGGTTCATACTGCCAAGGTACGCCATATTCGTTTCCACGTAATTTAAGGTCTTCACAAATTTTATCAGAGAGGGTCTGTTTTTCATTTAAATAACTCATAACTTCAATATAGCATTCCGCTCCGCCATAAGTCGATGGTTCAGCACAGAGAAGAATATCACGAGTTTGATTTATTAATTTTTTATAACATTCTAATTTGACATTGGAATTTAGGGCAGATATACAGTCTTGAGCACTTATATTTTGTATTTCTTCTTTCATAGAAGAAACAGACATTGTTAAAAAAATTCCCATAATGAGAAAAGGCAAGACTATAATGCCGTACTTTACTACTTTAGTTTTTATTTTTGCTATAGGTCTAAAGAGAACTGACATAGCAGTAATAAGTGTTAAAGGTACAATTCCAACTATTATTCCTAGTATTATATATTGTCCAGTTTCTCCGCCAAAAGCAATCAAATATAACGATACAAGGGCTGTAAGTCCAAAGAAGGACAAAATCCCTTTAAGAAATGACTTGTAAATAATGAGTGTTTGAGAAAAACCAATGATTAAACTTACAGCTAAAGCTATAATGTTAAACTGCGATAGAAAAAGTTCGATAAAAGTGTATGAATAGGGATCAAGCCGCACATATCTAGTAGTCATCCAGGTCGCTATTATTCCAAAAACTAAAAGTGAAAGGTAAATGAAGCCAAAAATAAATACTGTTTTGGACGCTTTAAGAGGAGAGAACGGATAGACTTTCGACTCACTTTTAATTTCATCCATATTTTGTTCTTAAGTTAAACTGTAAAATTAATCACTCTGCGGTTATTATTTTCGTTGCTTTCCGGTATGTCATTCCAGTAATCGGCTGTAGCAATTGCTGTATAAACTCCAGGAGCCAGTAAAGGACCGCCGAACACAAACGGACCTATCGCAGTACTTGCTCCAGCAGCAATAGGTGCAGGATAAGAAGCACCCCAATTTCCTATGCCAACAATTTGAAAATTAAAACTAGTCATGTTTGTAGCAGCGCATCCAATATTACTCATCACACCTGTAAGCTCCGTGTAGTTGTAAGTTCTATTTTCTTCAGGATCGTACTCAGAATAAACTCGTGCATTAAGAGAGCTAATTACCAAGTCAGGAAGATTGGGAGAACAAGCAGGTCTCGCTTTCGTTACATTGCCTGGTGCGAGTTGTGGCTCTCCACATCCCCAACCAAATAATTTACATAAGAATCCTGGAGAATCTGATGCAGCACTCACTAAAGACAAACTTGAAAGAACAAATAGCGAAAGAACAAAAACTCCCAGAAAACTTTTTCTCATAAAACTAGTTACTTTTTTGATATATATATATCTTTTTATTGATAATTTTGTTAGAAAAGACAAACTATTTATATAAGCGCCTCTTAATTAAAAGATAAGTTAGAATTAAGGGTGTTTCTCAAAAGACGCACTTAACTTTTGGGTCGGGGCTTCCCCTCCGCATATATTCATGGTACGTGTAAATCTCATAGAACCTAGCAAACTTGCAGACCAGCATTTAATTGCTGAATATAATGAAATTCTTATGTTGCTTGGTTACGTTAGGAAAAATCCTTCTACCAGTAATATTCCTCAATCATACAGACTAGGCAAAGGGCACATCATGTTCTTTAAAGATAAACTGATATATCTCAAGGAAAGGCACGAACTCATAAAGAAAGAAATGATGCAAAGGAGATTTGTGCCAACGAAGACAATCAATCTTGAAGAATTTAGTCCATCTTCAATCAATGCCTGGTCTCCTTCTAAGAAAGATTATCAGATTATTAAGAAACGTCTCAAAGAGAAGTTATTGAAAAAACCTACCTGGTATCGTTATTATGGCGAGGTCAAGTCACCATCATTTCTTATTAATCTTCTCAAATAATCTATATATTTTTATACTTCTTATTTTTCAAGAAGCCATGCAAGCAGTAAGTGACGAAGTGATACGAATGAACACAGGCAAAGAAATGTTCGAATGGACGAACATCTTGACAAAATTCAACGCACGAGAGAAAAGCACCGAGCGCGTCATAAAGCACTTAAAGGATTGCTATAGTCTCAATGGTTGGTGGGCTGAAAAAGTATTGAATAAATATCTCTCAAGTTAACTAAATCTTTTTAAATTGTCTAATTACTTTACTACTATGGTTTCTGAATTGGTTCAAGCTGTTCTTGAAGGCGCACATCCCGATACCCCTTCTATTTTACAGTATGTTTCTATCGAAGTGCCCGTTCCTGAATGTCCAGTTATACTGCTAGGGCGTACTCGGTTGGCTTTGTACGGAAATATAGATTTTAGCAGTCAGAAATTGAACCCTTCTTTTGGTATAAGATCTTCTGAAAAAGGAGAGACATGGTCAGACCGATCAAGACCAGATGATGAAAATTGGTTAATGTGGATGATGGAAATGCCTCGATCAATCACTACTAGAACAGGAAAAATGTACCTAAACGAATGTCACTTTACAACTGGCTTCAAATATTATCTTAACTGTGTACCTCAAATAATTCAAGATTGTTCCAATTTTTACCTAGGAAATATTAGCACAGACCAGCTTGAAGAGATACGTAGGAAGGCTTTTTAGCCAAATAATTTATTATAATTCTCTTCAATTTGTTTTTCTACGTCTTTTAATTTCATTCCTTTGATTTTGGCAATAATTTCATAACTAGTAATAACATTAGCAGGTTCATTAGGAAATTCACGGTCTGGATGCAAATACGGGCTATCCGTCTCGCAAAGAAGGTTTTCTATCGGCGTTTGATTAACCACATGTTGAAAATGTTCGCTGTTTTTAACAGAAGTAGGTATAGATAGATACCATCCGTTATCTGCAATACGTTTTGCAAGACTTAATTTACCAGAAAAGCAATGCATCAGCACTTTCTTTGATTTAGCTTGCTCAAGTTGAATGATCGTCTGTAATTCGGCTTTGCGAGAGTGCACAATAATCGGTTTATTGAGTTTTTTAGCAAGCTCAATGAAATATCCAAAAACGCGCTGTTGTTTGGTGAACTGTTCTTGGTCTTCTTTCAAATCAAGACCCACTTCACCTATCGCAGAAACATTTTTTTTATTCTTGATTATCCATGCAATTTCATTCTCAATATCTTTTTCCTTCATTCCAAGCGCTTCAATAGGATAAAGTCCCAGGGCAGCCTTAATTTCAGGAAACTGTTCTGCTAATAAGAGCGTTTTGCGGTTAGTCTCATAACTAATTCCTTGTGCAACCATGCACTTAACTGATTTTTTTCGGGCTCTTTCGACAACCTCGCGAATAGTCTCAAAAGAATCAAGATGGCAGTGAGCATCGATGAACATATTACTTCTTCTTACGATATTTGTCGTTATAGATTTTTTGGGCTATCTCTACATCCTTCAAAGCCGCATCTTTATTGAGAATTTCAAGGATTTTAACATGTTTTCCTTGTAATTCCTTATATTTTTCGAAGAAATGGCTTAATTCTTTTAAAGTATGTGCAGGTATATGCTTCAAGTCAGAATATTCCGCATAACGTGGATCATTATCATAGACTGCAATAATCTTATCATCCCGTTCATCACCGTCTAGCATTCGCAGAACTCCGATTACACGAGCTTTAACAAGAGTCATAGGGTAAACAGGCCGCTGCGTCAATATAATTATGTCTAACGGGTCACCATCGTCCCAGAGGGTACGAGGTATAAATCCGTAATCTCCTGGATAGTGAACAGCAGAGTAAAGGAATCTATCAAGTTTTAACAGTCCGCTATCTTTGTCTATTTCATACTTTATCTGGCAGTCCTTAGGGATTTCTATAATGGCATTAACAACATGAGGAGCGTCTTCTCCGACGTCAATGTCGTGCCAGGGATTTATGCTAGTCATAATTGAAAAAAGAAAAGAGGGTTTAAAAAGATAAGCGTTGGAAATATAGTATGAATTCTTTACAAAAACAACTCGCACAGATACCTCCCGAAGTACAATCGCTCATAGAAACACGATTAAATGAATTCAAATCATTTAAGCACAAATCTGATGAAGCCTGGTTTTCGGAACTCTGTTTTTGTATATTAACGGCTAATTCAAAAGCATTAACTGCCCTATCTGTTCAAAAAGAGCTAGGATTCAAGGGATTCATGACTCTACCTGAGAAAACTCTCGTCCAGCAAATAAAAGAGAACAAGCACAGATTTCATAACACTAAAGCCGCACGAATAGTTGAGGCTCGCAAGCACACGAACATAAAGAAAATTATTACTCAGTTAGATGAGTTTCATGCTCGCGAATGGCTTGTTGCAAATGTGAAAGGTCTCGGTTACAAGGAATCATCTCACTTTCTTAGGAATGTAGGTTACAAGAATAGCGCTATTTTGGACAGACATATACTCAATCTATTATTCGATCACGGCTTACTAAACAAACTTTCACCTTCTTTAAATAGATCAAACTATCTTAAGATAGAGAAAGTATGTTCACAAGTGGCCAGAAATCTTAACATGGATCTTGCGAAACTTGACTTATCAATGTGGTATCTAAAAACGGGAAAAGTGCTAAAATGAATTCGTTTAACGAACGTTGTTATGCCTTATTGAGAAACGTCCCCAAAGGAAAAGTAACAACTTACAAAGAACTTGCCAGAGCAATGAAAAGTAAAGGATATCGCGCTGTAGGAAACGCTATGAACAAAAATCCGTACGCACCACACGTGCCGTGTCATCGCGTTGTCAAATCAAATGGCGAACTTGGCGGATTTGCTTGGGGACCGAGCAAGAAGAAGAGTATGCTCGAGGCAGAAGGTATACCCGTAATAAACAATACTATCGACTTGAAAAGTTATTTTCACGCGTTTACTTAAGCATAAGAAATGCAACAGTTCCTAGAAAAAACAGAATAAGGATTAAAAGTCCAACAATCACAATTATTTTTCTTGTTAATTCCATTGCCTAATAAAGTGTTCAAACTTTAAAAACATTGGTTCGCGCAGATATATTTTTAATAATTAGATTCTTTTCAAAACAATGAAGAAAGTAAGCGCAGGGCTTCTCATGTATCGTTTTCATAACGGCTTGCTACAAGTATTCATTGTTCATCCGGGAGGACCTTATTTCAAGAATAAGGATGAGGGAGCATGGTCACTTCCGCAAGGGGAAACTGAGCCGGGTGAAGAACTTTTACAGACAGCAAAACGCGAGTTTCACGAAGAAACAGGAATGAATGCAGAAGGAAATTTTATTCCACTCGGTCAAATCACTCTAAAGAGTGGAAAAGACGTTCACGCATGGGCATTTGAAGGCAATTGGTCAGGCATGTTGACAGCTAACAGTTTTATGAAGATGGAATGGCCTCCACGATCGGGAAAAATAATTACTTTTCCTGAAGTTGATAAAGCGGCTTTTTTCACATGCGAGGTAGCAAAAAGAAAACTACATCCTATGAAAGCATTATTTGTTGAAAGGCTTGAAAAACACCTATCCAAATAGAATATTAAATTTTAGTCTTACCAAGAGGAGTAAATTGTCCCCAAGCGACGTCAAACATCTGAGTGAGTGACTTTGCGAAGAAATCACTTGAGAGCCATACAGCGACATCGTAGTTCGGATGAACTGTCTTATCATCAAGCAACATGAACATCAATTGTTTATCATCAATAACTGCAAATCTTCCGTGCGGTTTTGAAAGGGAACGTACTTCCGCAAACTTAGAAAGTTCACGAGCGATCTTGTAATTCTCATTAGTTATAGGAGCAGCAACTTTTACAATAACTCCTCGCTTTTTAGCTCGTTCAATAGCAGGCATAAGTGATTCCATTTTTCTGTTAAGACCCTCTGCAGTTGTTACGATAACTGCATTCTTTTCAGCATTCTTAAGCATCATATCCAAATGATTGTATATATTCTGTCGACCCTTTACACTTCCAGAAAGATCAGATGGTTCGATAAACTTTATCCCATTTGTGAACAACCCGCTCAATTCAGCAAGCACATCATCTCCTTTAAGCTCTTCAAGTCGCTTTGCCTTTTCATGAGCATCTACAACAAGATTTTTCTTAACACGCTCAATAACTTCTTCAGGTTTGAGAGCAATGAATTTTATGGGTTTGCCAAGCTTCATAACAATGAATCCTTTTTTTTCAAGTGATTCAAGAATATCGTAGGTTCTGCTTCGAGGTACATCTGAGATGTTACTCAATTCACCAGCAGTAGAAACTCCACGAGACAAGAGAGACGTCCAAACCTTAACTTCATACAAGTTCAAATCAAATATCTTTCTTAAACGACTGAGAAACTCTTCTTTTATTATCATGGTAGGCAATTATAGTCTATAAAACGTCTGTTACTATTTAAATGTTTTCACTCATTTTCGGCGACTATTTGCCTAAAAGTCAATTCCCACGTCTATATCTTTAACTTTGAAAATGACTTTAGTCTTTGATTTATCGACGAATTTTATCTCTTTCGCGCCAGTTTTTTCTTGCATTTCTTTCATATGCGGTTTAAGATCTTTACTCATTTTTTCGTCCAATGCCAGCAGTAACACTATACTATCTTTCTTCTCAAGCCCACGATTCTTTCGTTCAGCTTGAAGACGTCTCGTTATCTCTCTTGCGAATCCTTCTGCCTCTAACTCTGGAGTCATAGTCGTGTTTAGTTGATTTCCTCCGCCTGCCACAAAACGAATATTCTTAACATTGACCTCATCCATAATAATCTGTTTAAACTCTTTTGCCTTGACAACAATAGCTCCAGAAGCAAGTTCAGAAAGCGGTTGACGAACAGGAATCATAATTTTATCTCTCTCTTTCAGTACAAGGCTTACAACTTCCCTTGTTTCCGCCATTTTTTTATTCAACTTTTTATCAATTTTCTTTTTATCCAATTTTGGCCAATCTTCGAGGTGCACAGATTTCTTGCTTTGAGTTACGTTCTGATAAATCATCTCAGATACAAAAGGTAAAAGAGGAGCAATTATTTTAGACAATTCCAAAAGAGTAGAACCCAGCACACTAAGTGCAACATCAGCATGGGCGTCGTTAAATCTTTCTCTGCTTCGTCTAATGTACCAGGTTGAAAAGTCCTCAACAAATTTAATGACTGGGCGTGTTGCTCCAACAGTATCATATTTTTCAAGATTGTCATGAACTTCAGCGTTCAACTCATGCAATCTTGAGGTAATCCAAGCATCGAGGACATTTTTCGACGTCTTCTTAGTCAGTTTCTTACCCTGTGCATTTATAGAATAAAATTTATTGGCATTATATAGCAACAAAAGAACTTTTTTGTAAATTTCTTCAACTCCTTTCTCTGAAAACCGTATATCTTCCCCAGTCATTACAGGAGTATTAAGAAGATAAAATCGTAACGCGTCTGAGCCATACTTATTGATGACGACCAATGGGTCAGGAAAATTACCCTTAGATTTACTCATTTTTTCTCCATCTTCAGCAAGGATAGTTCCCGTCGTAAGGACATTCAAAAAGGGCGGCCTATTGAAAAGCATGCTAGATACAGCTAAGCTGTAATAAAACCAAGTTCTGGTTTGAGCAATATACTCAGAAACAAAGTCTCCAGGAAAATGAGCGTCAAACCACGCTTTTTTTTCAAATGGATAATGCACCTGTGCAAAAGGCATTGATCCTGATTCAAGCCAACAATCTAAAACTTCAGGAACTCGTTTCATTTTTTTACCACAATCACATTTAAGGAAAACATTATCCATCACGTGTTTATGCAAATCTAATTCCTTAGGGAAATTTAATGCATGCTCTTTGAGCTCAGCTATGCTTCCAATTATCTTCATCTCACCACAATCACATTTCCATACTGGAATGACTGATGCCCAATATCTGTTACGCGAAATGCTCCAATCAGGAGCATTTTCAATATTATTTTTGAATCTTCCATCTTTAAGGTGAGAGGGATACCAGTTCATTTTTTGGTTATTTTTGAGAATATCTTTCTTAGCTTTCTGTATATCTATAAACCAGGATCGTAAAGGGGCATAGAAAAGAGGTGTGGCGCATCTATAGCAGAAAGGATACGAATGCTTATGATTGGTTGCACGGTATAATAAATTACGTTCTTGCAAATCGTTGAATACTTCTTTATCCAACGACTTGAACCACGTACCATGCCATTTTTCTGGTCCTAGGGCAAGTTTTCCGTCTTTCCCAATATGCTCGATAAAAGGTAAATCGAATTTCTTAATCATACTATAGTCAAATTCCCCATAGACAGCCATATGAACAATACCTGTCCCTTCAACAGTCGTCACACCTTCAGTATCTGAAATGATATAATGTCCTTTCTTATCATGAGGTACCTCATACAGAGGTTCATATTCCACGCCTTCCAAATTTTTTCCAACGAAGGTGGAAATGATTTCGTGATTTCCCTCTAGTTCGCTTAAACGTTCGGAAGCAAGTATATACGTCTCGCCATTATTTTTTACTTTCACGTATTGAGCGTTTGTATTTACTGCAAGAGCAACATTTCCAATAAGTGTCCAGGGAGTAGTTGTCCAAGCAAGAAAGTATTCCTGTTTGTTCTTAATTTTAAATTTGACAATGACAGATCTTTCAGTAATTTCCTTATAGCTATTGTCCATTGCAATTTCAGCGTTAGCAAGAGGAGTTTCACAATGAGGGCAGTAAAGCAGGATTTTTCTTCCTTCATATACAAGTTTCTTTTTCCACATTTCCTTAAATGCCCACCAAACAGATTCCATATAATCAGCATCCATTGTTTTGTACGATTTGTCAAATTCGACCCATCTTCCTAATCGTTCAATAGTCCCTTTCCACTCTCCAACATATTTGAGAACGGTATTTTTACATGCTTTACAGAAAGCGTCTACACCCATTTCCTCTATCTGTTTCTTATTCTTTATACCTAATTCTCTCTCAACAATAGATTCAATAGGCAATCCATGACAATCCCAACCCCACACTCGTTCTACACGATATCCTTTCATAGTCCAGAACCGAGGAATACTATCTTTAATGGTGCTTGCAAGTAAATGTCCGTAATGAGGCAATCCAGTAGCAAAGGGAGGACCGTCATAGAAAACATATTGCTTCTTTTTACCTTGAAGTGATTTCTCAAAAGTCTTATCCTTTTTCCAAAAAGCAAGTATTTCTTCTTCAGACTTTACAATATCATTCATACTACCTTTTCTAAAATGTTCCTTTTATAGTTTCCTCTTCGTCCATCGCGTATCATGGCTTTTCCAGAGCGAGATACAACACGTCAGCAGAATGAAAAGGGAAGTGTATATCCAAACAGACTCATCTAACATGATTCCTACAATTATCGTTATGACGGATAATCCGGCTAGGAGGCGTATCCATTTTCTCCCTATAACTAGCTCGTCTCGGGCAAGCCAAGCAATAAGAAATCCAACAGGCACTGATAATAGAAGCAACAAAATTGTATAATTCATCACACTAATAAAAGCCTCAATTATTTAAATTAATATCTAGAACGCGATCGTCCCTGTGAACGCCCGCGGTCAGAGTCTCGTCCACGGCCTGAATCTCTTCCTCGTGAAGATCTTCCTGATCCATATGAGCTTCCCCTTCCACCACGTCTGTCTCTTCCACCAAAACTTCCACGTCTGTCACTAAGTTTGACATGTGCCGGTTCTACCTGCGGCACGTCTACCTGTTCAATCTTGAGTGAGTGATCGCGTAACACCTGTCTAAAATTATCATAATCTCTTTCTGCGACAATGCTAATAGCCATCCCTTCATTACCGGCACGTGCAGTTCTACCAACACGATGCACGTATTCTTTGCTTGTTGGAGGCAAATCGTAATTATATACGTGTGAAACGTTCTTAATGTCCAGTCCTCGTGCAGCCACATCAGTGCACACGATGACACATACCTTATTCGATCTGAAAGCTTCCATAATATGGTTTCTACGAGCTTGCGTCAATCCGCCATGAATAGCAACAGCATCAATGCCATTATTATTAAGATTGCGTGCAACAAAATCGGCATTTGAACGAGTGTTGCAGAATACCATAACCAGTCCGGAGTGCTCCTGTTTCATCAAATGAACTAGAAGAGAAAACTTGATATGTTTAGGAACATCGTAATAAACCTGTTTCAACTTAGAAGCATCAACATACACAATGCTCTCAACAAGAGCAGGTTCAGTCATATAATGTTTAGCGATATAGGTTATATCTGCAGACATAGTCGCTGAAAAGAGGAATGTCTGTCTTTCTTTTGGGCAAAGTTCAACGATTTCAGTCACATCATCAATGAATCCCATATCAAGCATTCTATCTGCTTCATCCAGTACCAGCGTTTTTATCGTAGAAAGATTAAGTGTTCTTCTCTCAATGTGGTCAAGTATTCTTCCAGGTGTACCCACAACAATATCAGCACGTTTTATGGCATAAATCTGTGGTTCAATACCTACTCCGCCATATACAATAGCTACTTCAATGCGTTTATGTTTTCCAAATCGTTGAAGTTCTTTTCCAACCTGCTCAGCCAGTTCCCTTGTAGGTACAAGAACAAGTGCTTGAAGCCCTTCTTTCTTTTGGGAAAATTCAATAATGCTTGCTCCAAAGGCAAGTGTTTTTCCTGAGCCTGTTGCGCTTGCGCCGATAATATCTTTCCCAGCAAGAGCTAACGGAATCGTTTTTTTCTGAATTTCAGTCGGTTCTTTGAATCCAATTTGGTCAAGAATCTGTAGAAATTCTGGGCTTAATCCTAATCCTTCAAATGTCATTGATTTCTAAGATTAGCCGCAAAGGTTGCTTTTTATACCTATCGTTTTAGGCTGCTTGTAAATTATAAAAAAGAAGTCTACTCATATGCCCTATGATGCGTTCAGCCCGTTCAAGAGCTAACGGACTTCCATTTCCGCTCTCCAGAGAATGGCGTATCTCGTTAAGTTCATCATCTCCATAGGGTCTTTTTTCATGAATTAACGCATCAAAAAAATAAGGTCTAAGTGTAGTAGCAATTACAGCCATTGACTCATCAGATCTATAGCTTGGAGAGTCCCAATCCATTTGCCCCCAGAGTTTTCCAGCCCATTGTAATTCACGTCTGTCGTTTGCGTCTATCTCTCCTTCTCTAATAAGTCTTTGAAGTCCTTGATGTGCAGAGCTTAGTCGCACAGAAGTCTCGAACAATTTTGCATGTCCATTAAGGTCTTCGTTTCGTGAAACCACATAGTATAGAGCAATAATTCCTATATATTATTTACTCTTCGCAGGTTCTTTCAACAAATCTTTTGCAATATGGGGATTTTCTCGTTTAAACCGATGAATAATTCGAGAGATGATTGGAGCCTGACCGCTTTTAAGATAGATATACCCGGTTAGAGAGGCTACCAATGCTCCAAAATTATTAACAATAAGATCTCCCATCGTGTCCACTAGTCCTGATTTTTGCATATTCAATCCAAAGAATTGATCCATTCCGAATTCGAAGATCTCCCATAGCCCTCCTACCGCGGCTGCAAGAGAGAACGAGAATATTGCTATGCTAATCGGTGCAGCAGTTATTCGTTTTCTTCGATATAATATTAAGAGCGCTAGGAATCCTATCGCTCCAACAATGATTCCAGTCAACGTATGGAGCGCAAGATCCCACCACCAAAACGTAGCATAATACCCTTTCAATTCCCCAAGGAATATAGAGCCATATAACAAAAATACGATTCCAATTTCAAATTCTATAGGTATATCAATTTTATAGTATCGCTCAATAAAGAGCGCGAGAAAGGTAAGAGCGAGCGCAGATAGAGCGACTCCTAAAACATGCCAGTTTCCTAATAATAATGAGCGATAGATAGCTGCAAGTAGAGTCAAACGAACGAACCATGTAAAAAAGAAATGAAATTTCTCAAGAAAAGGGTCGTTCTTTCTCAAAGGAGGTACAATCGTTTTTTTCATAATCTCACTAGGACGTGTCGATATATAAATGAATTAGACAAGTATGAACGCCCAGACCCGGATTTGAACCGGGGAATCCATTGCTGGAAACGGGATTAGCAATCCCGCGCCGTAACCGCTGGGCCATCTGGGCATGGAAACGAGAGCGAAGGACGATTTATAAGGGTTACTCTTTGGATAAATTTCTCGTTGATGAGTAAAGTACCTCTTCTTCAGGAATAGCCTGAAAAACATGGTAAGGCGAACGACGTTCAACACTGAGCGTTTCAAAAGGGCCTACCTTAAGACAGCTAGTATGTATGGTCAATCTTACAAGATCATCTTCAGGATGTTCGCCAATTAAATGAATGTAGCCATATTCATCAATTTCTTTGCATACATAATGAATGGGCAATCCTTCAAAAGTTTCAGGAAAGAATTCAACAACATCTCCGCGTACAAGACTATCTATATCTGAGAAAGAAATTATAGGTTTAGACATAGCGCACCATTATTTCTTATTTGTAGCAGGAACTATCTTTTTATTCTTATATATTGAGTAGGCAATAAGTGCTCCACACAGTGCTCCAAACATGTTAAACACGAGATCAAATCCTGTATTGTACACGTCTCCAACACCAGTCTGCGCCAACGTCAAGAATGCTCCGAATTCAATGACTTCATTAAGCGCTCCAAGACCCATGCTTCCGATCCACGCGATGAATATAGCAAATATTTTTTTATGTTCTTTTTGGAAATAAGGCCAACAGAGCTGGAAAACAAGCAACGCTGCAACAGCGAATCCATAGAAATGAATTACTTGATCCATTTTCAAGATATAATAATCTCCTCCATGGTTGATGAATTCAATAAGATGTTGTGAGTAAAGCGTTCTCCCGTTGATTCGTAACCCTCCGCCGAGCATGTGCAATAAACCCCAGATAGATAGCCCCCAGAGAGCAATATAATCGATCTTTATTCGAGTTAACATGTATGCAATAATAAGTGCAATGAATACCATTTCAGCAATATATATCAGAAATTCGTAATTATGTATTGAAGCGTAATAAATTGCAAAAGCAAGTATGTATAGTGCGTTAAATCCTATGATTGCCCAATATCCCTTTGTCAGTTTCATTTTTTCGCTCGTTTCTCAGCTCGTTCTATCATTTCTTTTTTGAGCCCAAGAAAAACTCCTCCTACTTTACCGCCAACATATGTGCTTTCTCCAGGTTTTATCACCTCGTTAAGTTCATCCAACTCAATATCGATATGAGTTATCTGCGCTCGCGACTTCCCTTTAAGGTGAATATATACATCCGCCTTACCAAGCTTTATTTTACCTTCTCCGGGACCACTCATCATACGTCCAAGAAGGCAATGTTTAAAAGCCCTCGCACGTCCGTTATAGTATAGCGCGGTAGAGAAGCCTGGAGTTCTCGCCGGGCCCATAACCCGGAGGTCGCATGGTTCAAATCCTGCCCGCGCTACTCATAATCATGAATCGGGTTGTTGTTATCCATGGAAGTGCAGATGATGCAAAGGATAAAACGTATGATAAACATTGGATGCCCTGGCTTAAAAAACAACTATATTTGAAGAATATATCTTCCGAATTTCCTCGAATGCCTAAATGCTGGAATCCTAATTACGAAGATTATAAGAAAGTTTTTCAGAAGTATTCTATCGATCAAAGTACAACACTCATTGGGCATAGTTCGGGTTGCGCCTTCCTAGTCAGATGGTTGGGAGAATCAAAGCAACGAGTTGACAAATTAATATTAGTTGCTCCGTGGAAAATAGCAGCCCCTAAAGATGCAATAAGAAGCGCGTTCTATAACTATCCAATTGATAAAACCATAAATTCTCGCGTAAAAGAAATTGTGATTTTCACAGCAGATAATGAAGAAGAGGATGGAAAAAAGAGTGGCGAACAGTTTCATCGAGCGCTAGGTGGAAAGATAATTAATCTTAAAGGAAAGGGTCACTATACTCTTGAAGATATGGGTACTGAAAAGTTTCCAGAATTATTAGAAGAGATTCTTAAATAGGCAGTTTTTTATATAAGCCATTTTTTGATTGGAAATGCCTAGTCCTCTTGTGCCGCACAGTAGTTTTATTGGCGAGTTTTATGCAAACCTTACAGCGTCTATCTTTGGAGGAACGGTAAGTGGAAACGGTGTTAACAATTCAGAGCAAGGTAATCCTGACATAATTAATGAAAAACGTAATCAAGTTTACGAATCTAAAGGAGCAATCAATACAGACGTACATAAAATAAGTTCTAATCAAGTAGGACATTATCAATCAATCACTCAATCTTCAACACCTACACTTGACCGCCCAGAGGCATATTATTTTCTCTGGACATACGGACCTCGGGGAGTTGCCAAACTTTCAGAACCTGAACTCTTTACAAAACTATTGAGAGGTACTAATTCACTACTTGTCTTGTCTCTAGATATACTCGAAGCAGGAGTTAATAGTTCAACTCAATGGCCTACAACCGGTTCAAAAGGATGGAAACCGTATCATATGTTAACTCCTACAACACGAGCTACCTTTTTTACTAACCCGATTACTGAACTTACTCGTCTCGGACTTCCAGCACTTGACTACCGAATGAGTTCAAAAATTTCAAGGGGTGTGACCTTTAAGGGAGGCGTAGTAAACGATTTTAAGCATGTTCAAATATATCACAAATCTCTGCGAGGATTGCAATAAATGTTCCTTATAGGTATTGATGATGCTGGACGTGGGCCTCTTATCGGACCAATGATACTCGGAGGTGTGCTTATCAAGAAAGAAGATGAACGCGAGTTGAAGAAATTAGGCGCAAAAGATTCTAAATTGCTTGCACACAGTGAACGTGTGCGTCTTGCAGAGCTTATCAAGAAGCAAGTAATCCATCATCACGTAGTCAAAGCAACCCCTGATGAAATTGATAATGCAGTATTACACGGAAGTAATCTTAATACATTAGAAGCGCAGAAAATGGCACAAGTCATAAATGAATTAAACGATGGGAAAAAGCAAATAAAAGTCATAGTTGATTGCCCATCAATTAACATCCCTAAATGGAGGGATAAATTGCTGTCATTCATAAAAAAAACATCAAATCTTGAGGTGGTGTGTGAACACAAGGCCGACTTCAATCATCCCGTCGTTTCAGCAGCGTCTATTCTTGCAAAAGTCGTTCGCGAGGAAGAAGTCGCAAAAATTAAGCAGGAATATGGGGATATCGGTTCAGGTTATCCTGCAGATCCATTTACAAAAAAATTTCTTCAAGAACACGGCTCTCGTTTGAAAGACAGCGGCATATTCAGGAAATCATGGGCTACCTGGCAAGAGATGTTTCCCACTGTAGAAAAGAAAGGGCAACAGAAGTTATTTTAAAATTAATGAGCTACTCGTGAAAGGTTGAACGCGTTCTTAATCTCAATAACATCTTTTTCACACGGGCCGGTGCCAAGCAGAACAAATTCACGATTGACCGCTTTTTGAATTCTATCTAAAAATCGCTGTGCGCCGCCACTAATGTCGCCATCCTTAGAAAATCTCGTCCAAGCATCAAACATTTCTACGACGGGAGTGGCTTCGTAAAGTGTATTTCGTTTATGGAATGAAGGATCCCATTCAGTGTATGTTTTTCCGTTAACTTTGTACCCGGTGACTAGCCCTACTTTCCCACCGCGGGTTGCAAGGTCTTGGAGTCGATCTCCACAATTTCCTATGAGATAATCGACTCCGGCAGTATCAATAATATGTTTAGCCGCCACTAAATCTAACCATCCAATATATCGGTCTTTACCCGTAGTAGTTCCCCTTTCCTTCCATAACTCGCGAAGTTCACTTTCAAGTCCTCGATCTTCTAAACGCCCTACAAATGGTCTTCCATGACCTACGCTGCTATCGTACAGCTTCATAACTCCTATAACTAGATCAGGTCTTCGAACTACTTGCGCAGGATGTGAAGAAGTAACCCCTGGATAATATCCTTCCTGAATATCTATTCCTCCTCCATTAGCCCCTTCCCCTATTCGATATCTAAATTCAGCATTTTTCCAAACATCATTCTCAAGAACCATAAAGGGTGCTAGGGCTTCACGTTCAGCAGCATATCCTTCAACAATTGAATCGATAGTACCTGACCTAAAAATATTGTCTCTAAAAGTAGTCTTACGAAGTGCATCTGCAAACTCAGCAGGGTCTAAAAATTCTGCAAAACGGATGCCTACTCGAGCATATTTATCTCGAGCGGTTTGCATTATACCATTCGCTGTAGATGTATGTTCTGCTTTTTCTAAATTAGGTTTATCTTCTTCAACATGAAAATCAAGAGTCATAAAAGCATTAGAAGCAATTCCAAGGTTTCGAGGAGTTATTTCAATACCTTGATTGCGTAACGTATTCATTTCTTCTACTTGTTTTCTAGGATTAAGATAAATTCCCGCTCCCTGCAAACTATATGCTCCAGGAATAAGAACTCCTGCAGGTATCTGATGTAACTTAAAGGTCGTATTGTTAACAACGGCTGTGTGACCCGCGTTTGCTCCGCCATGCCAGCGATAGACCATGACATGAAGCTTATCATCCATACTTCTAGAACGTTCAGCAGCACGTCTAATATAATGAATAGCACGTCCACCTTTACCTTCGTCACCATTGCGAACCCCAATGAGTGAAATATGTCTAGAACCGGTATTCATGTTTGTCGATCGAAGCAACGCGAGTCACTTTATAAGGATTATTGAGGTCCACGTATAACTTAACCCGAATCTTTAAATAAGTCCGCGCCCCTCAAGCAGTATGACCTACATCAAAAGGATGGTGATGCACGGCTTCAAATCGTTTGCCAATAAGACTGAAATTAATTTTGATAAAGGCATTAATGTGGTGATTGGTCCAAATGGGAGCGGTAAAAGCAATATCTCAGACGCGTTATGTTTTGTTCTTGGACGTATATCAACTAAATCAATACGCGCAGCAAAAGCAAAAAATCTCTTATTTATGGGTTCAAAGTACATCAAGCCAGCACGAGAGGCGTATGTTGAACTTGCTTTTGATAATACAGATCGAACTTTCGCGATGGATGTGGATGAAGTCGTTCTCTCACGTATTGTAAAACATAATGGTATAAGCGTGTATAAAATAAATGATGAAGTAAAGACTCGCGGAGACATCATTGAAGCTCTAGCTCAAGCAGGAATTGATCCACACGGATTTAATCTTGTTCTTCAAGGCCAGATTCAATCAGTTGTGAGAATGCACCCAGAAGATAGAAGAAAAGTTGTCGAAGAAGTAGCAGGCATTTCTATTTATGAAACTAGAAAGGAAAAATCACTACACGAACTTGAAAAAACAGAAGAGAAATTACGTGAAATCAACGCAATTTTACGTGAACGCACAGCATTCCTAAGAAATCTTGAAAATGAGCGCTCCCAGGCTCTCAAGTTTAAAGAACTCGAAGTTACCATCAAGCGTTGCAAAGCTTCTCTATTACACAGAAGACGTGAAGATAAAGAGCGTGAGCTTGGGTCTATACGAAAGTCGATAGATGATAAAGTGAGTCAAAAAGATAAAATGAGAGTCAAGTCAGACGAGATGCAGAAACATATAGAGGAACTAAATCAACGCATCGCACAAATAAACAAACACATTCAACACTCTACCGGAATAGAACAAGAGAAATTACACACTCAAATCGCAAACCTTAAAGCAGAACTTGAAGGACTTCGCGTAAGAAAGGAAAGCTATGAACACCGTCGGGTAGAAATTACACGTAGAATCGAAGAAATGAGCAATCTTCTTCCAGAATATGAAAAAGAAATCGCTTCTTTACGTGAGGAGTCTCCGCTTGTAGCTAAAAAACAGGCAGAACTTGTTAAGAAGAAAGAAGAGCTCAAGAAAATTGAAGAAGAGCGTAAAAAAGTCTACGCATTAAAGAGCGAGCTTATTGCCTTAAAAGATCGAATAAAAGATAAGGAATCACAGCTTAACAGAAGTACCGGAGAGTCTGATGCAGTCGTAAGACAGCTCGAAGACTACGCAAGAACGCTCAAATATCCTGAGATGGTTGCCTGTAAGAAAGCCATAGATGAGCTCACAAGCTCGCTGAAGGAATCACGTATACATCTTGAAACGTGCGAATCAGAAAAAGTATCTTTTGCAAAAGAAGCTGCAAGTGCAGAGACAGAGATTAAGTCTGCAGAGAGAATAAAAAAACAGATAAACGAATTAGATGTCTGTCCGCTCTGTCGTAATAAAGTTACTGAAGAGCACGTGAAAAACGTACACCATGAACTCGATGAGCAGGTTCAAAAAGCAAACCATATTCTTAAGGTTCACGCTGAAAAATCATCAAAACTTGATGAGAGACGCGCTGCTTTACAAGCAACTATTCAAACACTTCAGCAATCCCTTTCAGATGCCGAGCGTGAACTTTCTAGACACCATTTTATCGAAGACAAAAAATCGTATCTTAAGAAGCTACTGGAACATGAAGCTACGATTAAGAGCGAACTTAAAACGTTAAGCGCAAAAAGAGACTCTTCACAACAGCAATCGTTCGATAGCAGCCATTACGAGGAGCAATATGCCTCAAAACTTATGGAAATAGAGGAAATCTCATCACGCACTGGCGAAGATGTTGACCAGGTTTTGTCATACAAAGAGCGCGAGATGGAAAAAATGCGAGAAGTAATCAAACTGAGCAAGAAAGACTCTCAAGAAATAGAAGTCGAAATAACTGAATTTGCACATGCTATGAAGTCAAAGAATGAATTGCTAGAGGTAAAGGAACAGGAGGAACGAGAGCTCAACGAACGATTCAAAAAACTTTTCAAAGAGCGTGATGAAATTCAGGAAGAAATACAGAAAGAGAGCTATGAGTCATCTACTTTACAAAGTGAGTGGCGCCAAGTAGAAGATCAAGTGAATTACCTTAAAGTTGGTAACGCTAAACTGGAGGCGGAAAAGGAGGCTATTGAAATGGAACTTTCCGAATTCCAAGGTCTTGAAGTAATCAAAGCTTCTGTTCGTGAATTGGAAGAACGCTTGCAGAAATCCCAAACTACGATGCAGACAATTGGATCAATTAACATGCGAGCCCTTGAAATTTATGAAGAAATTAAACAAGAGTATGATCGTGTCCAAGAAAAAGTCACGACATTGCAAAAAGAAAAGGAAGAAATCATCAAAATTATAGAAGAAATAGACAATAAGAAGAAGCGAACGTTCATGAAGACGTTCAACCAGATAAACGAGCTATTTAGTAATAATTTCGCCCGTCTTTCAACAAAAGGGCAGGCATTTCTAGATATTGAGAATAAGGAAGACATGTTTGCAGGAGGCGTAAGCATCGTCATCCGCATGTCAAAAGGCAAATATTTCGACGTCACCTCTTTATCGGGTGGAGAGCAGACTCTCGTAGCATTATCTTTGTTATTCGCTATTCAGGAGTATAAGCCGTATCACTTCTACGTCTTTGATGAAATCGATGCAGCACTTGATAAGCGCAATTCAGAGCGCCTCTCAGGGTTGTTAAAGCAGTATATGAAGTCAGGTCAGTACATCACCATAACGCACAATGACGCAATTATTACTGAGTCTAATGTATTATATGGCGTAAGCATGCATGATGGAGTCTCAAAAATTCTGAGCCTTAATCTAGGCGAAAAACCAGCGTTAACTATCGAAAGTCCGCCAAGTAAACCAGATGAGACTGTATCTGCGCAGCCAGAATTATCCTAACTAGTTCTATCAATCAGCACTTGCTATGTTAATAAATAGAAAAAGGTAAAAAAATAAAAAAAATAAGGCTACTTAGTAGTAGCTTTCACCGAACTCTTCGGTTCTCTGAGGCTTTCTTGTAAGCAACACGATAAGTACGATAACAAGCACCACAAAGATGATTGCTAGTACCACAGTAAGCACAATAGTCGCATTGACTGTTGATGCTGTACCTTCGATGTTGGCTGTCAAGTTTTCCTTTGTAACAGTGCCGTCATCAGACGTAACGCTGACAGAGAACGTGTATGATCCTTGTTCAGAACCTTTCACGTGCACGTCAAGCGTCTTGCTTGATCCAGCTGGAACGACTACTACAGTGCTATCAGTGCTTACATCGAGTGATGTAGGGGCATCAAGAGCAACCGTGTAGACCTTCACAGTGTTACCAGAGTTAACTAGAGTTAAAGTGTATGTCTTGTCCTCGCCGGCAGCAAACTTCTGAGAGGCAGAAGAGACGATTACTCGGTCTTCGCTTCCTTCAGTTACTACAACGCGCTTGGTGCGCACCGTGCTTGAGTCGCTATTGAAAGCTTCAAGCTGTATGGTGTACACACCTGGCTTGGCATTGCTAGGAATGGCCAAGTTAAGGCGTCGTATAGCTGAGTCTTCCTTGTCTGGGTTTGACTGATCAACAGAAGAGAGGTCAGCAAAGTATGATACTGTGCTTACGCCCAACTCTGAGATAGTAGCCCGGACATAGGTGTCTTCAGCTTGGTGTCTGCCACGGTTCTTGAGAACAATGTCGAGCGGCAGGGATTGTCCTGCACGTACTTGCTCAGGACCTTCAGCAGAAAGAATCTCTACAATGTAGGATTGGCGCTCTGCAGTCAGGTTTAATTCCCAGGCAGATCCAGCGCTGTGCTCTGATTCAACAGAGACAAGCAACTTAAGATCTTCGTCCGGGTCAATATCAGTTGGAACTTTAACGTTAAGCAGTTTACTGTACGTATTTCCTGCAATTACGTCAAACCTTTCCGTCTGATCTGAGAAGCCACTTCCGCCTCGAAGACGAACAAATACGTGGACGTCTGACTCGTTAGAGTGCGCGATGAAAAACACGCGAACAGGGAGTGTTTCCCCTGCAAAGACGCCTTCGGATTGAAAGTTCGAGCCGAAGTGCTCAACACCATTGACTTCAACACTAGTAAGGCTTGCAAATGTAGCGCTTGCGCTTGTCATTGCTAGAGCGATGGCAAACAGTGCAACAAAAGAAACCAGATAGATGTTTTTTGACTCCATGGTTGTTGGTATAAATTTAGTTATAATTGCTACCAATAAGCTATTTATAAACTTTCCGGTGACAACAAATAAGGGACTATTACAAAGTGACACATATGCTCCTAGAAAGGTATTTATAGTATACCTAGGTATACTTAAGTATACTACAATGAAGATATCGACGATAAAAATAAGCACTGACACAAAGAAGCGCCTTGATGCCTTAAGAGCCCATAAAAGGGAGACATATGAGGACATAGTTCTTAAGACTCTAACAATCCTTAATATGATAAAAATCAACCCTGAACACGCCCGTTCAAAGCTACGTGAAATAGACAGGCTTCACGAATCTCTTAAAGATGGAGCTTAAGATCCCGTGCGATTTTTAGTCCTTCAATACTGTCTTCAATGCATGATGGAGACTCATTAATAATCGTAATCTCCCTGTCTTTGGGAAGATTTTCCAATAGTTGTTTCCATTCACTCCTCTCAGTAGGCTTATGATGTTTCTCTCCCTTATCTCCATAAACTATTCCAGAGAAATGCACATGCCATTGCTTCTGTGGAAACAAGGTAATAACGCGCTTATAATCTACTGATTTATCTCTTGCAAGTAAATGTGCAAAATCAATGCAAAACGCACAACCTGTTTCTTTAACAAGCGAGGCTATTTCATCAAGACTTCCAAAAACATTCACTTTTCCCATAGTCTCTGGTGCAAGCTGAGCGTTCCATTTTTTACGTTTAACTTCTTCAAGCAATTCATTAATGCCTTGTTTTACAACATGATAGCTTTTTTCTTTGTCTTCTCCATAATACCCTGGGTGAAATACGACCGTCGCTCCTCCAAGCCAATGTGCGACCTGACAACAGGATATAATGCGTTGTTTGGTAGCTTCACGTTTAACTTTCTCTTCAGAACTTAAGTTAACGTAATAAGGTGCGTGAATGCTTAGTTTTATATCAAGTTCGCGCGCCTTAGCTCCAATCACTGCAGCATCGGCTTCCTGTTTTATGTACACATTATGCACGAAAGCAAGTTCACACGCATGCAATCCTTTTTTAGCGTATTGCTCCAATGTAGCAATCGCACTTTTTGTAGAACCAAGTCCAGCAGGCCCAAATCTAATTGACATGTTATGACGCAGGCAAACTGTCAAGAATATTCTTCACGTCAGCTAGGTTATTTATCAAATAGCTGTGAATACGCTCAATAATAAGCTCTTGAAGATCTTCCTTAAGTCTTCCATGACATCGGGCCATCTCTTTGTCAGGATATGCTACAACGCCATAGGGATAAACACAAGTCATGGAGTGGCCCTCAAAATCTCGTAAACGCAATTCTCCTTCTTTGGCTTGGGCTAATGTGACTTCAATCTGACATCCTTCATTAGTACGCTGAGCAATATCATATTTCCATGATGCTTGCGGCTCTTCATTGACAAATGTTGCTCGCGTGCACGCGCTCATGTGTTTTTCAAAGCAAGCAAAATCGCGGCAGGTTTCAGGTTTAAGAGTAGTGTATAATGCAGAAGCAAGTACAACAATTGCGCATACAACTAGCACGACTGCAAAGACCTCTTTTTTCATAATTCTCTAAAAGAAAGATTGTATTTAAAGATACCTTTTTACAAGCTAACAAGTTCAACCTGAGCGCCTTCCACGTATGAGAAATTGCGTGCTCCTAGATACTTAACACCAACTTCATCACATGCGCGTATAACTCCTTCAGTCGCAGAACCATCAATAAGAACAGCAACTACCGGACCTTCAATTCTTTTAAGTGAGGCAACAAGCGACGTACTTGTAACAACTTTACCGATTTCAAGATTACTATCAAGTAATGCTGCCTTTTTTGTGTCACGAATCTCATTGTATTTTTCACGAAGTGCTTTCTTGACATCTCCTTTAAACGTAACTTCAACAGCACTTTCATTGCTAGGACCATTACTTGAACCGTTGCTCATATCCTCACCAGACTTTCTAAGTCGGTAGAGAAATTCCTCAACAGGGACACGCTTTCGAAGGCTCATGAGTATTTCTTTGCCCATAAGTTCCTCAACTTCCTTTCCATCAGGAGCTACAGCAACATATGCAATTGAAGCATTTGCAATCACGTTTTTAGCAATAAGCTTTCCGCCTCTGTCACCATCTACAAACAAAGTGATTTCCTTTTCTTTGCCAAGTTCAGCGATAGCACGTGGGAGTTTTGCGCCGCTCATTCCAATCACATTGTAAACACGGTTCTTGATGAGGTTAACTACATCTGCTCGACCTTCAACAACAATAATTTCCATGCCTGAGATGTCTCCACATGGTAACTTTTCCTCTCCATATTCTTGAATTTTAGCAACACGAGATTCTTCTCGAACGCTCTTAGCAAGACCACCCTCATCACTGCTCTCTAGTTTCTCAAGTAATTTCTTTGCACGATCAACAATATAGTCTCGTTTGTTTCCACGGACATCTTCAATCTTAGATACTTCTATTTTAGCTTCAGTAGGTCCAATACGATCGATAGTTTCAAGTGTTGCAGCAATAATAGTAGTTTCAGACTTATCAAGTGCGCTTGGCAATCTGATTTCTCCGACTGACTTTCCATCAACTGTGTTCAAATCAACTTCAATACGTCCAATTTTTCCTTCTTTCTGAAGTTCACGCATTTCAAGCTCCGCTCCAAGAAGACCTTCGGTCTGTCCAAAGATAGCGCCGATAACATCCGGCTTCTCGACAGGTCCTTCCGCCCTGAAAGAGGCGTAGACCATGTACTTAATCGATACTGGGCTTACTTTTGCCATGTTGTATTAGTGTAGAAAGAAATCTCCGCGTCAATAACGAACTTTTCTAGTGAGTATGATAACGTGAATGTAATCTTTCACACAAGTGAATTATACTCTAGCAGAAAATCACTATATAAATCTTTCTCAGAACGGTGATTTATATACCTGAGTGGGAAAAACTTTATATAGTCGTCGACATGTTGACGTTTAACAAAAGATGGTGACACAAAAAGATCGAGGCACGAGCGACGCGTCTTTCGCTCCCGTCGATGACGTCGATGAAGAATTTGCGGAGTTCGATGATCTCATTGCAGATCTTGACTCTGCCACACTAGATTAATTGATTCTTTTTAATTTTATTTTTTAATGATAAGGAACTATTAGCTTTCTTACCGAGTCTATCACTCCTTGAGACATGAGCGGTTTTACCATAATCACATCGAGATGATGATTCTCATATAATGGAACGGTCATTACAGGACGATATCCGCATGATGCCAGTAGTTTGATGACGGAAGTTTGTTCAGGTCGCACATCACAAATAATTCCCTTATACGCGCGCTGTTGTTGCGCTTCTATTTCCATTTGTCGTAACATGAATCCTGCAAAACCTCTTCTTCTTAACTCAGGATGTACCCGGAGATTCTTTAGTTCAAGGAAATCGGTATTTGTTTTGTGAGGCTGAAAAATCAAGTTACTGGCTATTTTTCCTTCGCTCGAAGCAAGAATTCCTTGTTTCTGATTAATTAAAAGTTCTGCTTCAGTACGTTGAACCCACGCATCATAACCCAGATAACCGAGGTTTTGCACAGCAAGGAAATCAATGATAGTTGTAATATCAGATCTATCTCCAACAGATCGGAAATTAAACGAGAAACTCATTACATTCCTTCTTTAAGTTTGTAATAATCGCGAATAGCGCCAAGCTTTTCATACAAAACAAGTAGTTCCTTCTGGACTTCCTGTTTCTCTGAAGGATTCAAGTCTAGCGTCAAAAGTTTCTCATATATTTTTCGTGCAGGTGTTCTCTTATCTGCCTTCAAATAAGCACGTGCATTTGTCATATAGAAATTCTTCATTGCAACTTTAAGTTCAGGCTTCTCACGATCTGTTGCTAACGCAAGAGCTTGTGCAAAAACAAAATCAGCATCCTGATACAAGCCACCTCGGACATAAAGCTCGACGGATTTCATGTAGTCTTGCATCTTTGCTTTGAAGGTTGTGTTAATCTCAGCAGCGTTCTTAATCATCTTTCCAGCTTCGCTGTACATACCTTTCGATTCATATAATTTAGAAAGCTCAACAAGCGCAAATTTTCGTGAATCAAAATCAAGTCCAGATCCAAGTGCACGTTGCAAATAATCAATCTTGACGTAATCACCCATCTTCGCAAGCTTTGCTTGTATCTCTTGTCTCGACCTCTCTTGTACTTTCATAATTCTCTCAGCATGCTTCTCTTTTTAAGGATTATGGTGACAGTTTAACAAATAGATTTAAAAATTAACCAAAAGGAGACTTTACATGTACACATTAGAAGATGTAACTAGGTATCTTGATAAAGAAGGAATTGTTTCCGGAACTCATCAAGAAGCAAGGCAACTTTACGAGCACATGGGAAAAATTAGTAAGGACCCTGTAGAAAAATGGAAGAAACTTGCGCAAACAACTCCTCGTGGAATCTCTCTCTACGACCATATAACTTCTTTTAATAGAAAAGCTCTAGAAACTAAACTCATAGCTATTAGAGAACTAATAGGCTCGCTTGACGGAAAGAAAATCTTGGATGCTGGTTGCGGTACAGGTTTAGAAACAGTGTTTTTTGGTATGCATGTAGGTAATGGCTATATTATGGGAATAGACACCTCTGAACCTATGATTGAGAGAGCCAAAGAACGTCTCAGAAAGCATCCTTCAGCAAGAGTAAGGCTACAAAAAGCAGATATGGGCAACTTAGAGCTCGATGGCGGCTCTCTCGATATAGCGTTTGCTATGAAATCTTTGGGTGAAAATGCTAAGCCGGGGGACAATAGAAAACCAATAATGGTCAATAACTCCCTCGAGTTAAAAAGAGTCTTGCGATCCAAGGGGAGATTAATTACTAGCGGAGAATACATGAACGATGATGATCGAGATGACTGTATTTACAGAACCCAATGGATAGCAGATGAATTAGAATTAGATAATATTCAAGTTTGCGATTTTGGTTATAAAGTACTCGATACAGGAAAACTAATGGGGACGTACGTAATAGCGATGGAAAAACCCTAGCGTTTTCTCTTTTTCTTATGAGTTTTAGCAAGGCGCATTAATTTCTTGACCTTACCAGACTTACTATGCTTACTGGCCCCACGGCCATGCTTCTTCGCCTTGCGCGAACGTGTCGCTTTCTTTTTCATTGAATAGGATCTGACATCCCGGACACGGTGAAAAAAGTTCCGTCAACACTTCTCGTGTCAATCTTAACCTATCGATGCATTGTAACGGTGATCTTCTTCGCCCATGTTGACAAGCTTAACATACGTAGATTTCATAGAGAGAGTTATAGTCCGGTCTCTCTATTTATAGTCGAACGCATGACAGAGGCTGCAACAGTAGCATCCTTTTCAGGACAACCGCTGATGATGTCAGCAAGATAATGAGAAAAAGATACTATTTATTGCTATCCGACCACTAAAAAGTCGAGACAGCAGATTTATTAATGAATTATAGAAAAATTAACAAATTTCACAATTAAAACGAACTTTAAGGATAATAAGACTAAAATATAGGTTAAAAAGAAAAATTAAATCTTCTTAGGAGTGATTTCAATGCAAACACCTGCAGCTACGGTAGCTCCAGCGTCTCTGATTGCAAATCGAGCCATGTGAGGATTCTTAGCCTGTGTTTCAAGTACTAGGTTACCGATTGGCTTGATTCGTACTTTAGCTAGATCTCCGTTCTTCAAAAAGTCTGGATTCTTAGTATTCTGTCCATCAGGGCTTGTCTTTTCGATAAGTTCAATGAACTGGCATGGAACCTGAGCAGTGTGAACGTGGAATACAGGAGTGTAACCCTTAGCAATAACGGTTGGATGCGAGATGATTGCAATCTGGGCAACGAACTCTTCAGCAATAGTTGCAGGGGAAGCAGCGTCACAGATAACGTCTCCACGAGCTACGTCTTTCTTACCAATACCTCGAACGTTGATACCAACGTTGTCTCCAGCTTCAGCCATAGGCATCTGTTCATGGTGCATTTCAATCGTTTTAATTTCACCATTAACGCCTGTTCCTGATCGGCCAGGTAGGATAACAACTTTTTGACCAAGCTTCATAGTTCCTGTTGCAATCTTTCCAACTGGAACAGTACCAATACCGGTAATTTCATATACGTCCTGAAGAGGCATACGAAGTGGAAGTGTGGTTGGCTTAGCAGGCATTTCGAACAAGTCAAGCTGTTCAAGAATAGTTGGTCCCTTGTACCATGGCATATTCGTGCTCTTCTTAGCAACGTTGTCACCCTTAAAGCCAGAAACAGCTAGGAATGGGATTTTATCAAGCTTGAAACCAGCCATCTTTAAGATTGCGCTAACTTCTTCTTTGAGCTTATTGTAAGCCTCTTCCTTGTATTCAACAGCGTCCATCTTATTAGCAACAACTGCAATCTGAGTTACACCCATAGTTCTCAAAAGCCAAGCATGTTCCTTGGTCTGTGGCTGTACGCCATCTTTAGCAGAAACGGTCAAGAAAGCACAATCAGCTTGGCTCGCACCAGTAATCATGTTCTTAATGAAGTCCTTGTGACCAGGAGCGTCAATAATAGTTACTTCATACTTATTTGTAAGAAGCTTCTGATATGAAAGGTCAATAGTAACTCCTCGTTCTCTCTCTTCTTTGAATCTATCCATAACGAAAGCGAATTCGAATCCGACTTTACCTTTTTCTTGAGCTTCCTGTTTGAGCTTGTCTAAGTCTTGCTGGGATACTTTTCCAGAGTCGAACATAAGTCGTCCAATTGTCGTTGACTTACCGTGGTCTACGTGACCTACGAAAACAACATTCAGGATTGGTTTCTGTTTTGCCATGTTAAGTAATGTGTGTAAAAAATCGACCTATTTAAATGTTTCTTTTTGAAAAATTATTTCTTTTTTATCGACTTACCTTTGAAGGCTTTACTAATGTCGGTGTTCCAGAAACTTGGTAGCGAGTTAGTAATAAATCCACGAAAAACTTCAGAATACACGTAGGCAAGACCTTTCTTCTCATCCAAACTTGCAAAATCCTCTGCAATACTTGAATAAATATCTTTTATTATTTTACGCTCAAAATCTTTTTGCAAAAGTGACGATGGTTTAAGAACAATGTAATCTGCTTGACGTATAATGTTAACATCAAGGTTTGACGAGTTCTGTGCAATGAATAAAATACTGAGATTTTTGTGTCTTGAAATGAAAAGCAATTCGCTCATGAGCTGGTTTGAATTAGTCATAGCCCGACGTGAGCTGAACAATATTCCTCCTTCATCAATTAAAACGAACGCTCCTTCAGGAATATCTTCAACACTATCGACAACATGAATCCACGAAGGCATGCTTTCAGCCTTAAATCCGAGCGCGTATGTCTCACGTTTCTTTCTCGCGTATAAGTTTTCAGCAAGTTTTATTCCAAAAGCAGATTTCCCTGAGCCACGTGCACCAACGACAATACCTATCGTGCTTTCACGCTCAAAAACCATTTTTTCCCACGCCTTGAGACTACCTTCTTTTTCATCAACTATTGTGAATCCAGCATAGTGTGGCTCGACATATTTTTGTTTTACACGAGGCTTGACAACTTCAATCTCTTCAGTATTCTCTTTTTTATCGTTCTGCTTAGGTGATCTTTTTATTTTTCTAACGAAGAAGTTGATAATCGTGAAAGGCAGCGTCAGCCAGAACTTAGTGAAATCAACACAGTACCACACAAACTGTAGCACGTTTCGTATCCAAAATCTAAAAAAATCGAATATATAGACAGGTGTCTTGATTATACTTGCACGTTCTTTTTTTCCCATGAAGCTCTTTGATGTTGAAGTTTATATGTATTGCTCTAACGCTTCAGCATAGACTTAATCTCGACGATTTTCTTTACAAATGCTGGGAAAATCCCTGTTATAACAAGCTTGCGATACTCTATAATCCCATTCCACTTACCAAGACTGATTATCATGGGTCTTTTCGAACTAGTATACGTTTTAAGATGACCTTTTCTCTCAAGTCTCTTTATATTTTCGACAACTACATATGCTTGTTTTTCAGCAGCTTGCGCGGTTTTCTCTTCACGAATATCTGTCACGTCTCCCGTAGCAAAAATATTTTTTGTGTTTTTGACTCGAAGAAATTCGTCAACCATTACTGCTTTATGTTCATTAAGTGAAGAGTTGAAGGTATCTTCAAGATAGTCTGCGTTTGTCATAATACCTGTACAGAGGAAAGCCATATCTCCTTCAATCTGCGTGCCCTTACGAGTTACAAAAGAACCTCCTCGATAATGTGCAACTTTTTCATCAAACATAATTTTTACCTCGTGCTTCTCAAGATATTTTTGGGCAGCATTGCTCGAACTGAGTGCATTTCTCTCAAGCAAACGTGTGCCTGCATGGACAAGGGTTACCTGTTTATCTAAACAGAGCTCACCAGCGAGCTCTACACCAACCGATCCCCCTCCGACAACGAGTATACGCTGAGCTTTTTTCACGTCCTCTATTTTTGATTTAATGCTTTCAATATCTGATGCAATGACTACATTATTTCCCGAAAGAAACGGTATATATGTAGCTCCCGAGGCAATCACAGCATAATCAAAATGTATTTTTTTTCCTTTGACAATTGCATACGTCTTTGTGAGCTTAGTTACCTTCCCAGTAATAATTTTTACTCTTTTCAGATAACTTGAATGCTTAACGATAAGCTTCTTCTCATATGTAGGATCAGCAGCGATCCGTAGTATGCCTGGCTTATATTCAAAATAATCTTTTTTATCAACAAGAGTTACTCTAAAATCGTTTTGCAGCTTTTTAGCGATAGATGATCCTGCAAAACCGCCTCCAATAATCAAGACGCTCTTCATATCATCCTAAAGAATAAGCCATATAAAAACTCAACTATGGAAATATTATTAAAGTCATTCATGTAGAAACGTTCATGGAAGAAAAAACAGGAGATATGATTGTTGAGCAGGGAACGTACAACCTCATTGCTACTACCGACCCGAGTTTTGCGATTACACACCTTGTGCTAAACTCAGCAGACGGTACAACAAAACGAGTCTGGCGAGTTGTTGAGTTAAGCGAGAAAGATGTTTCGTTCAAAATTGAGAAGTTTAACTAAGAATAGATTTGAACCTAAAAAAGTGTTTAAATAATCCATTTCATTAGGTAAAACATGATAAAGCAAACCATACAGATATCGATTATTATTGTTCTCACAATTATGTTTGCATTTAGTGTAAGTGCATGCAGCTGCATTCAGCCACAATCTCCAACAAAGGCTCTGGAAAATGCAGATGCAGTATTCTCAGGTACTGTAGAAAAAGTAACTGCTTCGTCCTTTGGAAGTTCTATTAATTCAGTTACATACACGTTTAAACGAGGAAATATCTGGAAAGGCCCTGAATCAGTTATGATTGAGGTAAAAACCGCAAGTAATTCAGCAGCTTGTGGAGTAAATCTTGAAGAGGGCAAAGAATATCTTGTTTACGCTTATTATGCCGAAGATGAATCAGGTAAACAAGAACTCACTACTACTCTCTGTAGCAGAACTGCGTTACTTGTTGATGCCGCAAACGACATTAGCGAGCTTAACGGAGTAAAAAATAGTCATGAACCGAATGAAAAGCCTGCCGAAAATAATGTTACGGGAAACAGCAATTATGGATCAAGCGAAACAGGATTTTGGTCACACTTTTGGACATCAATACGGAATTGGTTCAAGCGTTAACAATATTTCTTCATTGAATGATCTGACGAAATGCTCGTATGAGTAATTGACCCAGTCGATTTTTTATCTATTTTCGATACCTCTTCCTGAATGAACTTTTCAACCTGTTTGCTCATACTGATTCCTTCTTTTTTACAATGTCTCGAGTATAGTTCATATGTCTTCTTATCTATATTAAACGTTTTGAGAGCCACAATCTATCTGGTTAAATAATATTAATAAATATTGTGCTCTGACCTAAAAAATATAAACTCTTGTTAATACTATTCTCTATGTCTGTCGAGTACGAACAAGTTTCACGCATCGGGACGATTCCAAAGTACAGAGGAGTTGAATGTTATCTTCTTGACATGGCATTGTTAGGGGCGGTCGCGAGCAATGTTACAGATCATTTTCATACACACATAAAACAATTGCACATGTCTTCGATGGCAAATCCTTCCCCTTCTAGAGCAGATATAATCATTTTTGATAGAATAAGCGATTCACAAGAATATGGTCCAAGAGCGTGGCTTATGGATGGAGTTACTGCTCACGATGTAGAAGGTTTACTGTACTTACATTGTGAACATAGCGCAAGAGATCTTATTTCACGTCTTGAAGAGCATTTGAGACCGTTTATTCTTAGTCGCGCGGCTTAAATTTCGTGAAAGTTTTGTTTATTTCGCGGGTTGAAAAATCCAACAAATATGATTCCAGCTATAAGAGTCATAAATGCTGCAACAAGCGTTGGAGCGCTCGGGTGGACACTGACAATAATCCCAGCAAGAACAGGAGGTATTGCTTGTGCAAGAGATTGAACAGACTGATTAATTCCAAGTACTTCGCCTTGCGAATCTTTCGCTCCTAAGTTAGACACAATCGCGCTATAACTTGGAATAATAAGTCCGCTCATTATAGCAATAAACGGTAAAATAATGTAAAGCCAGAAAGCGCGATGAGGTATCACGAGTAGTGCAAAGAAAATTGCAAGGATAAATATAGAAAATGATAATATCGTTTGTGGAGAGTATCGTTTTGAGAGCGGACGCATAAGTACTACTTGAGTAAGCGCAATCCATACACCAACATATGCAAATATCTCTCCAATAGTAGTCTGAGTATATTTGAATTTCTCAAAAAGAAAAACTTGGAAAAACTGCGTAAAGAACGTGAATCCAAACATAAGAAGGAACACTACGAGAAACATCACGCGTAAATTCTTAAGTTCAAATGCACGACGTATATTTCGTATTCCTGCAAAGAAACTTGCCTTGGTGTGAATTCGTTTATGATTTGTCTCAGGGAAGAGGAATAGCATAAGGATTATGTTGAAAAACGCGAGTCCTGCAGCAAACCAAAAAGGAGTCGCATAATTAAACCACGAGACAATGGATGAATCTGCAAGACGTCCTCCAATAAACGGCCCAAGGATAAATCCAAGACCATATGCTGCACCTACAAGTCCGAAGTGGCGAGCTTTAGTTTTTTCAGTACTTATATCTGCAACTGCGGAAAGAGCAACAGACAAGTTTCCTCCTCCAAAACCGTCAAGAAGACGAGAGATGAATAGAAGACTCAGACTTGCAGTGATGATACCGTATCCGAATATGATATATCCAATCAACGTCCCAACTAACGGGATGAGAAGTATTGGTTTACGGCCATATTTGTCAGAGAGCGCTCCCAAAAAAGGAGCTGCAAAGAACTGTGCAAGCGGGTATGCCGCGAGCAAGAGCCCTAAGAGGAATGTTCGTGTTCCTTCATGCGCATGCGGTAATATTCCATTAACCGGATCCAAGAACAATGGCGCCAAAACAGGTATAATAAGGGTTAAACCCAGCAAGTCTAGAAATACAATAACAAATATGGTAAACAGTAAACCACGATGTGACATTGATTTCATAGAAGGCAAATTAATCACTTGAATTAGCTTTAAAAAGATTCGTTATTGGTTCTCGCTCAAGCCTTTGCGCTGACGTATCTTGTAAATCACCTGTGCCTGCAATTCACTTGGCAATTTACGGAAATCTTGATCAACAAGACTCGAGATACCACGTCCTTCGGTAGCGCTTCTCAAGTCATTACTCCATCCAATCATTTCTGCAACTGGAATCTGTGCCTTGATAATTGTCTGTCCGGCTTCTTGCTGTACATCTTGTAATATGCCTCGCTTACTTGCAACTAGGTTGGTAATAGTTCCCATATAGTCAAGAGGAGCTTCAATCATATGTGTCTGGATAGGTTCAAGAAGTCCTGCCTGTGCCTGTTTCATTGCATCTTGCATACCCAAACGCATAGCTGGATATACCTGTGCAGGGCCACGGTGCATATGGTCTACGTGAATCTTGATATCGTACAACACTACTTTTGTCTTAGTAAGCTGTTCTCGAGCAAGTGGACCACCATCGACGAGTAATTTCCATCCATCAAGAATTGATTCGATGATCTCTCCCATAAGAACGATACCTCTTGTTCGATCTTGGAACACATTTCCTTTGTAGATTTCCTTGTACTGACGGGCTTCATCACCATCAATGCCCATTTCTTCAAGCTTCTTCCATACTTCCTCTGCTTTTTTCTTGAATCTCATTTCAGGAAGTTTTGCGTTCTGAATAGCTTCAAATACAGAATCCTCGAGAGGCTCAATGCTAAGGAAGAAAATGTTGTGTCCGTTAGGAGTTCTTGTTTCAATTTTCGGACTAGCTTTACCGACTGTTTCACGATATACTACAATAGGTGGGCCTGTCTTAACTTCAAGTCCCTTTTCGTTCTTGATACGACCTTCAATAATTTCTAGGTGTAATTCACCCATACCTGAGATCAAGTTCTCACCAGTCTCTTCATTAATTTCAATCTTGACGCTCGGATCTTCCTTTCCTACTTTACGGAGCACATCGATAAGCTTTGGTAAGTCAGCAGATCTAACAACTTCAATCGACTTAGTGATAACTGGCTGGAAGATATGCTTGATTTCTTCAAATGGTTGTACTTCTTCAGTAGAAATCGTGTCACCTACGTCTGTATTTAACCCTACAACTGCAATAACGTTTCCTGAAGGGACACTTTCAACCTGTCGAGGTTTAATACCTTCATAGACAAGCACTTGCTGAATGCGTGATTTCTTCTTCGTGAGCGTGGAATACACTTCCATTCCGTTCTGCATAGTTCCTGAGAATAGACGCCCGGCATATACTTCTTTACCGACGCGTGGATCTATAATGACTCGTGTGACTACGAATGCCAACGTGCCATCTTTATTACACATGAGCAAGTCTTTTCCAAGTTTGCTTTCTTTATCTCCGCTCCAGATTTTGGAAATACGATATGCTTGAGCTTCTACAGGATTTGGTAAGTGTTTGACTACCATGTCCAGAATAACTTCATGAAGGGCTGCATTCTTCCATACCCAATCATTACGTTCAGCTTCTTCCATTTCATAAATGCGGTAAATGTCTTTGAAACTGATATTTCTCTTCTTCATATAAGGTACAGAGAGTGCCCAGTTCTCACGCGCGCTTCCAAATGCAACGCTTCCATCAGCAACGTTCACTTGCCATTTGCTTGCAAGCTCAGGTTCTGCAATCTGTTGTAGAAGCAAGTTAAATTGGGCAATTATTTTTAAAAATCGTTCCTGCATTTGTTCAGGCGTGACTTTCAATTCTTTAATGAGGCGGTCTACTTTGTTAATGAACAATACTGGTTTAACGCGCTCGCGCAATGCCTGTTTTAATACAGTTTCAGTCTGCGGCATGATGCCTTCAACAGCACATACAAGTACAACAGTACCGTCAATAGCTCGCATAGCTCGTGTTACGTTACCAGAAAAGTCAACGTGACCCGGCGTATCAATAAGGTTAATAAGATATTCTTCTCCGCCGAATTCGTGCGGCATGCTCACGTTTGCAGCGTCAACTGTCATAAGTCGTTCTTGTTCATCGGCGTGTTGCCAAGTAGTCATACCCTCTTCCAAGTCACCAGCGTTCTTAGCAGCCATCATTCCTGCAGCTGCAAGTAAGTTATCCGTAAAAGCAGTTTTTCCATGGTGGATGTGCGCAGACGTAGCTATGTTTCGAATATTCTTTTGCTGCGAAATTAATCGTTCAATCTTTTCTAAGCCTGTTTCTTTATCTGCCATGCTAATTTTGTGAGTAAGGGGTGAAACAAAAAATGCTTTTTAAACTTTTGCCTAGAAACTAAGTTCTATTTGACCTGACGTGATACAAGTAAAAGAGCATGGGGCGAGTATGTCCCGCCAGCGCTATAGTGATTTGAAACAGCGATTCCTTCTGCATCAAAATGAGTGTCCACACGAGCAGTCGGAGGAGAGAGCCTAACATTTTCTATTCTTCCTTTATTTACCTCAGTATATACTCTTTGAGAACCATAGCTAACTTTGATGCGGACAAATCCTCCATCAGACAGTCTGATTATATCTCGAACTCCTGAGTCATCTGCCTTCAGACCATATTCCACGTCTCGAGAAGACAAAAGAGGTGCAGAGCGCATTTCATCTACCGATAATCTATCGATGATAGTATGTGATCGCGCTCGTTTGATGCGTTCAATGACTGCTTTAATCATCAGACGTCCACAAAAGAGCATTATTTAAAGATTTCTATAAGTTACTACTTCAAAGTTAATATAATTAAAAGAATAAGTAAAAAAGAAAAAAAAGAAAGTGTGTGGAGATTTACTTAGCAAACCAACCGATTGCAGCTGAGACGACTCCGATTACAATGTGTAACCAGTTATCAGCTGAATTGATAGCAAGTAGACTATTGATGGCTGATATATTGAAAAAGCCAACGATACCTACGAGGATGTAGACGACACCAAGCCACTTATTAGTAGCCTTTGTCGGTGCTCCCTTGCTAAAGCCTGCCCAAGCAAATATAGCGCCAGTTACTAGGTGCACTAAGTTATGCATCAAGTTTACGCTGAATCCGAACAATGGATTCATGAAGAATCCTAGGATACCAACAAGCAGCAAAACAACACCTATGATCTGAGCCCACAATTTTTGGGTTTCCATACACTCACCTCCTTGTCTTATTGACGTCGATATGCTTTATAAATATTTGTAGGAAACTAACACGCTCGCGCTTTGAAATGTTCTCGAGAAATTTTACAAACAGTAGCGGAATCATCACTGTCAAATATAAACTCAAACGGATCAGTAGGATCATGATGCAATAGTACTGGCTTGTAAACCAATGCTGACACATCTCCTCCGAGATATAACAAATCTCCTGAGTCCATATCCTTCATAGAATCAGGCAGACTTGCACGCTCCAAATTCATAGAAAAAGATCGTTCAGTTCTTAAAATTGAAATAGGATTTCTAAGGGCAACATGTGGGTAACAGTCCACACGAACTTGATCAGTCATCTTAACGCGCAGAATCAGCCTGTTTTTCAGCGTCGTTCTTCTTGCTCATGGCAAAACTTTCCATATTGCCTTCAGACGCAAGAATGATTTCTTTAGCAAGGCTTTCAACCATCTTAGTTTTCTTGCCGAATGATTTGTTATATGCGCCCTGTACAAACCATCTGATTGCAAGATTGATTCTTCGTGTCGGACTAACGTCTACTGCCTGAGGATAACGAGCGCCACCATATTCAATAGTTGTTGTTTCATCACGTGGTGAAGCATTCTCAATTGCTTTAACAAGAATTTGAACAGGATTTTCTTTCTTTTTCTCTTCTATAATCTTGAATGTATCAAGAATTGTTTGCATATTTCGATTATATTTTCCAGAAGCCCAATTAGTAATTATTTTATGTTTCTTTCCAACGTGACCCGGGACGGCAAGACGATTAGCAAGTCGTTCAATAAGGTGCACTTTGGAAGCTCCGAATTTTCCAATGTTTCTTCCATGCGATTTCAAAAGAAGTCTCGGCTCAAGATTAATGTATGGCTTCAATGACTGATCAGTCACAATAACTGTGTGAGAGTCGTATTTGTCAAATAGTTTGAGTTCCATGATAAGTTAACGTCTACCCTTCTCGATCTTGCCTTTCCACAATAGTGCAAGTGGCTGATCATTTACTTTGATAACTTTATATCTAATACCAGGAATATCTCCCTTAGTACGACCCTGTTTACCGCCAATTCGCTCAATGATAACCTCATCATGTTCATCAACGAATTTCTGAGCAAGATTTCCAGGGATAAATGCGCCTACAGCAAGACCATTCTTAATAAGCTGTACTTTGCAACACTTTCTCATAGCTGAGTTTGGCTGCTTCGCTTCCTTAGGGAACTTAGAAACCACGATGCCTTTAGCTTGTGAGCTTCCTTCAAGCGGATCGAATTTTCTTAATGAGCCACGCTTCTTATATGACTTCTGGCTCCATCTAAATTTACGAGCAGTCTTTTTTATCTTCCGTGCATTCATTAATCCCATTAGTCTGTATTGAAAAATATGCTTTTTAAATGTTTACTAAATTATCTTGAGTGGCTTGCCAAACGTGTCCTCGAGAATTTGACTCAATTCGTTAAGGCGCGCGCGATTGCGGCCGATAAGTGCAGCCTTATGTTGGCCACCAGCAGTGAGTACAAACTCTCCATCTTTGAGCTCAAGCGATCGAAATTCAAGCGGGTCGACGATATCTTTGATAAATCTCTCAGCATCGCTTATGTTTAAAGCTTCCCGAATTATCTTAACTCTTCTTCCAAGCGTCTCCTGAATGAAATGAACATTGCGACCATTTGGTCCAATCGCCTTGCTCATCATTTCCTTAGGCACTGCAAAAATAATTACATTGTTATATGAGAAGCATTTGCTTGTCTTAACGTACGAAACCTTGCTGAGAAGGTTAATGTATCGCATGGTCTGCATATCTATTGTTGTCATAAGAGTAAGCTAAAAAAATAACATCACCATTTTCTTCTGTCCACGTCGTAAGTATATAAACATATCTCTACTTTTAGACACTGATTGATATTTCATAAAGAATTACTCTTTCTTGGACTTCTCAAGTTCTCTGTCAACTAACGGACCAGTTACTTTTACCAGCAAGCCAGGTAGACCAGTTCCGACGGGAACAGGCTGGTTGAGAATAATGTTCTCAATTACTGAAGCTAGCTCGTCTTTCTTACCTTGAATTGTTGCGTTGATGAATTCCTTGTCAGGAGTTTCGAATGCAGCTCGAGCAAATACGCTTGACTTGTCAGAGACAATTCCCATTCTTGTAACTCCTTTAACGACTCCAGATGAAGTCATAGCATCAGCAATCAAGTCCAAGTGTCGTATGTTAATTTCAAGTCCCTGCGTTTCGATAACTTTCTTGATTTCATTGATAATCGTCTGTCGTGCAGCTTCAATTCCAAGAACAGCAGCTGTTTCATGCAAGTCGTTCGAGTATATTCTGTCTTTATCAATTCCTTTGACAGCCATTACGTCTTTCAAATTGCTTCCTGAAGTAAGGACGACATAATCCTTTTCTCGTTGAGCAACAACAACTTGACTGATATTCTTAATGCCCGAGATAGCGGTCTTCTTGAGTTTTTCTTTGAGCTTGTACATATCCTTGAAAGTAAGCTCTTCAGCACCAAGAATAATCTTCAAGTCTTTACCTTTGCAATCAAATCCTTTCTCGACAAGACGATCAACGATAGTCTGTGCACCAACATGAACACTCTTAAGTGAATTAGCATCAAGTTCAACTTCAATTTTCTTGTTAGCGAAGTCAATCTTCGTTTCTTTAAGGATTTCTTCAAGCTTTACTTCTTTTATCTTCTCAGCGATAACTCGAGCATCTTTCTCATTGTTATATTCTTTCTCAAGATAAATCTCCATAAGAGGTGTTGAAGGCTTCTTGCGCGCATCGAAAATTTCAATTAAACGTGGAAGTCCAAGCGTGACTTGCATTTCAGCGACTCCTGCTGAGTGGAATACGTTCAAGACCATCTGAGTCGAGGCTTCACCGAATGATTGAGCAGTAACGACTCCAGCAGCCTCTCCAGCAGGCACAGGCTGATTAAGATGAATACCGCTTACATCAAGACCGTCTCCACCAAATGCGAACTGAACGATGTTACCTGAAGCATCACGAACAGTGCCGTCGTATTCAACTTTCAAGTCTTGTAAAGCGCTTACAAGTCTTCGGTATAGGTAACCTGACTTAGGTGTTCTGAGTGCAGTGTCCATTTGCGAGTCTCTTCCGGTTATAGCTGCGAAGAAGAATTCAGTTGGCTTAAGACCTTCATAGAATGATGATTTGATGAATCCTCGTGCTTCAGGTCCAAGATCTCCGCGTTCAAAGAATGAGAGCGTTCTATTAGTGTAACCAAAGTTAATTCGCTGGTTCCATAGAATTTGCTGACCGACGCAGCAACCAATCTGTGTGATGTTAAGCATACTTCCTGCTGCACCTGAATTAATCATCTTACTTACATTAGCGTCACTTGGGAAGTTGGCCTTAACGATCTTACCTGCATGTGAACGTACTTCGTTCAGAACTTGCGAAATCTTAAGCTCTCGTGATTCCTCAAGAGATTTTCCAGGAATAATGGTAAGCTTACCGCTCTGAGTGTCTCTAATAATATCTTGTGTCTTCTTCTCAGCGTCAGTGATTATCTGCTTCGTCATTTCCTTAACTTTCTGAGGAACATTCAAATCCTGCAAAGATAGCGTGTAACCGCGTCGTGTCAAGTATGAAGTTCCGAGGGAGAATGCGCGTCTGATTACGCTAAGTGCATCGTCTCTTCCACATTGTCTATCAATTTCCTTGACCATCTCTCCATTTTCAGCAGCAACAGTCAATGAACCAGATAATTCTTCAGGAACTTTGATGTCAGCTTTCTCAGGGAGAATTTGCATAAACACATCGACACCCTTAATCTCTTTTCCTTTAGCTTTATTCATAACACCAGTAGTGTAAAGGAGTTGGTCAGCATCTGCTTTAGATAATGTGTCTTTACCAAGAATATATACGCCAGTAACGGCATCTGCAATAGTACCAACCAAGTTAATATTGTTCTTTGAAGAAATAAGATTGTTCTTTACATTAAGAAGTATTTCGCTTTCAGCACGTGCTTCTTCAGTCTGAGGCGAGTGAATGTTAGTTTCGTCTCCATCGAAGTCAGCGTTGTAAGGGAAACATACTGCAGGATGGATTCTGAAAGTTCTATGTGGAAGAACACGAACATGGTGGGCCATAAGGCTCTGCTTGTGCAATGATGGGTGTCGGTTGAATAGTACAATATCTCCGTCTTGTAAGTGTCTCTCAACCTTATAACCAGGTTGGATTTCATTACAAAGCTCTTCCTTCAATTCAGCAGTAATTCTCTTGCGTCGTCCATCAGGTCTTGTAACGTAATTAGCTCCAGGATGTTCCTCTCCGCGTCTGATAAGATCTTTCATGCGCTCGATGTTAGTCGTAGTAACGCTCTCTGAAACTGTAATTATTTCAGCAATTTCGTAAGGCACTCCAACTTCATTAATATCTAAGTAAGGGTCAGGCGAAACTACGGTACGTCCGGAGAAGTTTACACGCTTACCTGCAAGGTTCTTTCGTATACGACCTTCTTTACCTTTGATTCTCTCAGTAATTGTCTTAAGCGGTTGTCCTGATCGATGTCGTGCAGGCGGGATCTTTGTAAGAGTATTATCGAAATACGTTGTTACGTGATATTGTAACAAATCCCAAAGATCTTCAATGATAACTTCAGGGGCACCAGCGTTCAAGTTTTCCCAAAGTCGCTGATTAGCACGGATAATATCAGAAAGCTTGTGCGTCAAGTCGTCTTCACTGCGCTCACCCGTCTCAAGAGTAATGGAAGGTCGAACGTTAACGCTTGGAACAAGTAATTGTGAAAGGATTGCCCATTCAGGTCTGCACGTTTTTGCATTAACTCCAATTTTCTTGATTTCCTCATCAGAAATCTTGACAAGTATTTCTCTGATTTCCGTCGGGAAAATACGTTTAGTTCCAATCATGAATGAACTTGGTTTTTCAAGCTTGACTTTATCATGCGCTTCACCACAATGAGGGCAGGCCTTCTTATCTCGAGCTTTCTTCGCGCGATCAACAGGGCTATATTGTGTTTGCTTCTCATCGCTCAACATAAGCTTTCCGCAATTGTGACAGAAACTTCTCAAGAACAATTCAATAAGAGGAATGTATTTGATATGGATAATTGGTCGTGCAAGTTCAATGCTTCCAAAGTAACCCGGGCATTCCTTCATGGTTGCGCCATCAGTTCTGCAACGTACTCCAGGATCAATAGCTCCCAATCGTAAGTCCATAAGTCCGCCATCAACTGGGAAGCCGTCAACGTCGTACAATTCAGGCGTTACAATTTTAGCCACGCTCAGTTTCTTGATTAAGTCAGGACTAACTAAGTTGAATCGCAATGCTTTTACTTTTTTCTTTATGATTTCTTCCATGTTATTCGTATTTGTTCTTGAGTTCGAACGTCGTAGCGATGTGCATCGCAAGTAGTTCGTCAATCAAAAGTTTGAATGCGTATGATACTTCAATAGGCTCTACGTCAGTACTTCCGCTGACAGGGTCATACGTTTTATTTCTGATTCTGTCCTTGATAGCGAGATGTCCTGTTTGCGTCGAGACGAACAACGTCGTTTTGTCTGAATCGTATCGCTCTTTCAAGAGTAATGAAGCTCCATGACCTACAAGTGCCTGCTGTTCCATTTCTCCAAGTCGTAGCGCGCCACCACGTGCTCTTCCTTCAGTTGGTTGTCGTGTCAAGAGTGCAACTTTACCAGAGGCTCGTGCATGCATCTTATTGCTTACCATGTACTTAAGCTTAAGGTAGTACATAGTTCCGATGTAAATCTTAGCATCCATCTTTCTTCCACTAACTCCATCGTACATAGTTTCCTTTCCATCAAATCGGAAGCCCATTTCTTGAAGTTGGCTTTCAAGTTCTTGAATACCTTGGCTACTGAATGGCGTACCATCAATTATTTTCCCTGTTACAGCTCCAGTCTTGCCTGCAAGCAACTCAATCAAATAACCAACAGTCATACGGCTTGGAATACCGTGAGGGTTGAAAATCAAATCAGGTCTAATTCCGTTAACGCTGAAAGGCATATCACGTGAATCAGCAAGCAATCCAACGACTCCTTTCTGACCATGCGGCGTAGAGAACTTATCTCCCAATTCAGGAACACGAAGATCACGGATTCTTACCTGAGCAATCTTGTTTCCATCGCTATCAGCAGTAATGAAGATAGCGTCAACCGTTCCTTTCTCTTCCTGTCTAATAACGGTACTTGCTTCCTTCTTTGATTGAATGCTAATGTCTTTAGCTTCGGAAAGGAATTTAGGAGGAGTGGTCTTACCAATAACGACATCTCCAGAGGCAACAGGGGCTTCAGGGAAGGCTACTCCATCATCCTCTAGATATCTGTATGAATTTTCAGTTCTGTATCCAGAAACGTCCTTATCAGGAATAATAATTTCATCTTTAAGTCCACCGGTGTATTGAAGTTCAGTTGCCTTGTATGGTCTGAAGTATGTGCTTCGTCCCATTCCTCTGTCAACGCTTCCTCTATTAAGAATAACTGCGTCTTCAACGTTATATCCTTCAAACGGCATGATAGCGACAACTAGATTCTGACCGGCAGGATAAACTTCAAGAGTATCATAGATGAAACTTTTTACAATAGGGTGCTGCGGATAGTGTAAAATAGAAACGTCTGTGTCAATTCGTGTCAAGTAGTTAGCAGCGTAGATACCTAATGATTGTTTCAATGTTTTACTTCCTCTATGCAATCGAGGTAGTTGGTCATGATCTCCGAATGGAACAAGTGAAGTTACAAGTCCGAAAATATCAATAGCATCTATTTCAACGTGACTGTGCTTATCCGTAATATCTTCTACTTTGAGTGCAACAAGCGCGTCTTCTTCTTCAGCAGCATCAAGATATTCAATAACTCCTTCCTTGACAAGATCTTTCCAGTTAAGCTTATCTTGCTCAACAAGAAGAAGATGTTCATCAGTCAAAGAGCTTGCACCATTTCGAACAATAATAATTGGTCGAAGAACTCGACCGATTTCAGTCGAGAGAGTTATAGAACCTGTTTCATTCATGCTGCGAATACTTAACTCGCTTGGGAATTCACCACGGCGTCGGGCCTCGCGTATATTACCAACAAATTCCTTTGCATTTGCCGCAAACCCGATAAATCGCCCGTTAAAGAATACATCAGTACCATGATCTTTATTCAATCCAAGTGCTTCAAATCGCTTGAATGCTTTTGCTTCATCAAATTCAATAGTGGTGGAAACACGACTCAAGATAGCAAGATTCTTTCTCAATCCAATTTCAGTTCCTTCAGGTGTTTCTGTTGGACAGAATCGTCCGTAGTGCGTCGGATGTAACGTTCTTGCCATGAAGTTCTCTTGTTCTCCAGGAAGCATGCTTGAAACACGCTGTAATTGTGAAAGGATTGCCAAATAGTTAGTCTTGTCCATGTTCTGCGTAACACCTGTGCGTTCTCCAATCCATGAACCGGTTGCAATAGCGCTTTCAATACGGTGCGTGAACAACGTCGATTTAGCAACTGTCTTAATAGAATAGAATTTCTTTCGTTTCATCACTTTTTGCAAGGAATATTGAATATCTCGTACCAGAATGCTCAAGTTAACTCTGAAAAGGTCAGCAAGCAAGTCGCCTGTAAGTTTAACTCGCTTGTTAGCATAATGGTCTTTGTCAGTTCTAAGTGATTTGTCAACCTTTGCGTTAAGATATTGTTTAATGAGCTTACAGAGCGTAAGAACCTTTTCTTCTCGTGAATTTTTATCAAGGCCTATATGAGGTAATAAGAAATCGTCAATACGTTTCTTTGTTCTTTCAAGAATTTCTTTCTTAGTTCCCTGGATAGACGCTTTTTCAGCAATCTGCAACAATGCGTCTTCTGATGATTGAACAGAGGCAAACTCGTACAAGTTAACGATGACGCAATCATCTTCCTTACCAATATGCTTTGCAATATCTGCCTCTCGTATCATTCCAAGGGCCTTGATAAGTAATACGGCAGGAATATTCTTCAATCTGCTGAATGTAACGTCCAGAATGCCTTCAGTTGTCTCAGTGATGGTCGTAGGGATACGATAGGTCCCGCGTTGCGAGAATAGTCTAACCATCAAGCCATTACGGCCTTCTTCAATAAATGGCTGATTTGATGCAAGATCTTCAGCCATAACCATGATACGCTCATTACCATTGATAATAAAGTATCCTCCTGGGTCAAGAGGGTCAATATAATGTTCAATAAGCTGATCCTTGCCCATACCATCAGTGCTACATTTAGCGCTTCGAACCATAACGGGAATACGTCCTACTTCAACCTCTCCACTGTCAGTTTGTTCTCCGTACTTAACGGTAAGTTCTACAAATGTAGGAGCAGAGTATGTTAAACTTCGAAGGCGAGCTTCAGTAGGAGTAATAAGACTAACGCTTCCATCAGCTTCAATAACGTCAGGTTTACCGACACGAATTTTTCCAAGAGTCACTTCAACATCCTCTTTGTTAGTAGTCTCGTTCACTTCATTCACAATCTGCTGCATGCGATGGTTAATGAAATCGTTAAAGCTTCGGATGTTCGACTCTACAAGTGAGTGCTGTTCAAGATACTTCTTTACTAGTAGATGTTTTTCCTTCATTAGCTGACAACTCGGTAATATAAGCGAGATTCACCATCCATTGTTCGTTGGATTTTGATAACGTCTCCACGTTGACATCCCTCAGGGACGGACAAATCGGTTGATTTTATTTTAGGCAATTGAGAAACAGATATGTTAAACTCGGTCATTAATGATTTAACCTCTTCTGGTTTTAACTTTGTGTGTTTTGGCTGTAATACGTGCATGGTGATAGTCGGTAAAACGCTGAACGTGACCGGAGATTATGAGGAGTATAAAATACCCTTTTTAAATGTTTCGTACAAACCTCTATTCTCTTGTCCTTCAGCAGTTAAACAAATGGCCCCGACGGGATTTGAACCCGCGACACCTGGCTTAAAAGGCCAGTACTCTAACCGGACTGAGCTACGAGGCCGTACAAAACTAGAATCTAGATGATTTTTAAATGCTTTTATCAGCCCGTATGTGAAAAATTGATAGTTATTTCAAAGGGCAACAATTTTTATAAAGCTCTTACACGCACTGTCAGTATGAGAAAAGGTCTAAGTTATATTCTTTCTACAGGAATGCTTGCTTCGACAGCCGGATGTGGAATGTTTGGCGGTAAGAGTGAGATTGCTCATCAATATACCTTTGATACAGATGTAAAGACGAGACGTATAGAAGTAAGATACGAATCAAAGCAAGCTGAAAATGATATTCAAGTCGGACTCGTATATCGCCACGGTTTAGATGAAGATAAGGGCGCACCTATTACTGATGTAGAATCAGACAAGTTTTTCACAGAACATTTTGTCAGAGCAAACACAGATGGTAAATTGTATATTTCAGAAAAGGATGCAGAAAACTTTAGAACAGAATCTTTTAAGTCATACCAGGAAAAAAGACTTTCTCAGAAAGAATTCAGAAGCATGAATTCAAGATCAAGTGAAGTTATAAGAGATAGATAATTTTTATTTTAAACTAATTTAAGCAAAAGCTTCTTTTGTCTTTTTCTCAATCATCTCAGCGTTCATTGCTCCGGTATGACGATCAACCATTTCGCCATCTTTAAAGAAAATTGTCGTCGGTATTGACATAACTTCGAACTGACTCGCAAGTTCATATTCTTCATCAACATTTACCTTTGCGAACTTCACACTTGTGGCTTTCTCAGCTGCCTTTTTGAAATGGGGTTCCATCATTTTACATGGTCCACACCATTCAGCCCAGAAATCAACTACTACATTTCCTTTTGACGTGAATGCTGAGAAGTCCTTTTCTTTTAACTCTTTTATCGTCATTATGTGAATTATAACGTTTAATTAATAAATGTTTTCATATCTTGCCAAGTTTTTTCGCAAGTTTTTCTGCATCGTCGAGTCTTTTTTCTATTTCTTTCAAGCCTTCCTGCCAAAATTTCTTTTCGTTAATATCAATTCCAACTCTCTTGAATAAATTTTTTGGTGAGTCAGAACAACCAGATGAAAACACATCTTTAACTTGAGAGATAAATGCCGGGTTTTCAGTAACTCTCTTTTGGAGCGCCTTAGCTATTAGAAGTCCGGAAGCATATGAATAAACATAGAAGTAGTTGCGTATATGGCTCCAATAAACCCACCAATTTTCTGATCCAGGAGATTGTTCAACAGCATTTCCCATATAGGCTTCCATATTCTTTGTGAATATTTCCCCGATTTCTTTCATAGAGAGATATCCTTTTTCCTTGAAAGTTGAATGTATTTCCTGTTCAAATAAATAACAGGCGACCTGTCTAAATATAGTGCTTATATCATCTCCAAGTGAAGAAACGAGCAACGCGAGACGCGTATCTTCATCAGATTTTCTTAAAAGTTCATCGAAAACAAAGTCTTCCATAAAAGTACTAGCCACTTCTGACGTCGATACGGGAGTGTTAAAATTCAGCGCGTTCTGTTTTTTCGATAATTCTGAATTTATTGCATGTCCAAACTCGTGAGCTATTGTCGTAATATCGCGCAATTTATTAGTATAATTAAGGCAGACATATGTTGGGAAAGCAGGTCCCCACCAAACGCAAAATGCTCCTCCACGCTTTCCTTTCCTTGGGAACGCGTCTACCTGTCCTTTCTTTAGAAATTCATCAAAAACATTAGAGAAGTAAGGATCAACTTTATTGAAGACATTTCTTACGAGTTCAACAGATTCTTCAAATGTATACGAGTCATTTATTTTCCCATATTGTACATTGCGTTCATGATATGCAAGTCGCGGGAGTTTCAACAATTTTGCCTTAAATGCATAATATTTCTTAGACACGTGAAAGAAATCACTAACACTTTTGACTAACGTGTCAACAACTTCCGTCTCCATATCATCACCTATATGACGATGAGTATCTGGGCGAGGATAGTTCCGTAAATCGTCATTTATTTTCCTGTTCTCCATAACTGAATTCATCTCAGCCTCGGCAACTTCAACATGTTTTTTCAAAATATCATTGAAAGCTTGCACTGCAGAATCTCTTATTTTTTTGTTAGAATCGCTCAATAACGTCGTAATCTCAGAAAAGTTTTTATTTTTCATCGTTCCGTCACTATCAAGCACTGGTCTTTCTTCTTTTGACAAAAATCCAGAAACCATTCGAGTCCAATTCTGATAAGATGTAGAACTCTTCATAGTCATTATTTTTTCTTCATTCTCACTGAGCGTGTGTTTTCCAACTATGAAAACTCTCTCAAGAAAATGTCGATAATTCACAAGTTGAGAATCTGTAAGAAATATTTTTTGGTAATTTTCTTTAATTTTAGACAAATTAATTGTGAAAAAATTAATTTCTGTGAATATTTTTTTATACGCTTCTTCAACTTTTTTCCTCTTAGCTTTTAGATCAGTATCCATATCATTTTCCTGACCTCGCAACCAAAAGTAATATCCTTCTTTTCCACCGTCAGAATAAGCGCGTTCTAGTTTTTCATATTCATCAAGCGCTTCTTTAAGTATACGAGGATCGCGTAAATAATCGTCTCGAGGTTTCCATTTAGCTATGAACGTTTTAGTGGCTTTCTCAGCTTTCTCACGTTCTTTTTTAATGGAAGAATCATCATCGCTTTTGAAAAAAGGAGATAAATCCCATTCAGTTTTCACAACCATACGTCGAATAAGGTTAAAACCTTTATAAAGAAACGTATACAAAGAAATATATGAAGCGCGTTCTCATCATTATTCTCTCTCTTCTCATAGTAATAGGCGTTGTGCAATTACTGTTCCAAAGCAAACCCTCTTCAGCCCAATCAATCGAACTTTCGCACGGAGCTATTGCATACGATCAATATGGAAACGGTTCACGAATTATCATACTGATTCATGGAAGTCCTGGCACAAGCAAGGAAGATTTTTCAGTGCTTGGACCAGCAATATCTCCTAGATATACCGTTTATGCACTCAACATGTACGGATTCGCCAATTCAGCATCATACGTGAGAGACTACAGCATACAATCCTCAGCAGAAACTGTTCGGGAGTTTATGGATGCAAAAAATATCTCTGAGGCAGTCATACTAGGTTATTCGTGGGGTGGCGGAGTCGCTATAGAATTCGCCCATGCCTATCCATCCAAAACTGCAGGATTAATTTCTCTTTCGGGCATGGGAATACAAGAAGGAGAAATCACTGGCACGTATTGGGGAGAAAAAATACGCTCTTCAGTCGCACTACCTTTCGTTTTAATCTATCCAGGAGTATTTGCAGGAAGTTTTGAATCTCGTTATGGTTTTATGCGAAGTTTTCTTGACTCCGATCAACGACCATTGCGTGAATATCTTTCAGAAATCGACGTCCCTACGTTGATTCTTCAAGGTGATACTGACTACGTAATCGCGCCATGGGTAGGGGAAGAACATGCTCGTCTCATTAAAAAAAGCAATCTTGTCTATTATCACGGAAATCATCACACGGTTTACACAAACGTGAGTGAAATTGCGCCAGCCATCAATGAATTTCTTATGCAACTTGATCGTTCTGAAACTCAAGCTCACGTCAATCTATTCATTGAAGGGAGTTCAGCATGAATCGCTCACATATCGTAAAAGATGTAATCATTGCTCTTGGAATTTGGTGGGCTCTTGCCATCGGTCTCGGGACGTTGCAATTATACGGTTCATACAGACAAATATACATAATTCCCGTCGGAATAGCACTCATGGCGCTCGTATTTGTAGCCCACGCAACACTTGCACAATTTTATCCAAAACGAGCAGTCACAAAATATATTCTAGGCGCATATATAGCCACATTCTTCATACCGTTAGTCATGCAGTTCGTAGGTTTGCGCCAGCCAGGTATCGATACAATCATAGTTGCATTATTCGGATTGTTTTTCTTTATTCTATCCTACGAAGAAAAGTAATCATTTCTTAACAGGTGGAAAACCATTTCGCGCTCCCCATGTAAACGGAGATGTTCGCCAATCAGCAAGCATATCTGCTTGCTCTTGATCAATATATCTTTTTGATTGAGCGACATCAAGAAGAGTATTATATCCAAGAAGCGAAGTTGGTACACAAGAATGATCTAAACATCGATTTCCATCAAACGGTACTCTGCCTTCAAACATGTTTCTTGCTTCTACAAATCCGTAATTGAATATAGAAAAACAATTTACAATATTACCTTCAGCATCACGTATGGCTTGCACTGCTTTGACAGAACTTCCTCCCGTAGAAACAAGATCTTCAATAAGGGAAACTTGCTTATGTTCAAGCGTTTTATCAGCCGCAATACCCTCAATCTGATTTTTTAGACCATGTTCCTTCGGCTTATCTCTTACGTAAATCATAGGCAACTTAAGCCTATCAGCGACGAAAGAAGCCCAGGGGATTCCAGCAGTAGATGTTCCAGCGACTACTTCTGACTTGCTTAAAGATACTTTTTCAACAAGTCGCTTAATAATATGTTCACGTGCATCTTCATGCCCTAAAAATAATCGATTATCATTGTAAATAGGCATGTAATATCCTGAAGCCCATAAAAAGGGTTGAAGAGGGTTAACTTTTATTGCTCCAATGCGAAGAGCATGAACTGCCAATTCTTCTGCACATCGTTCTTCATTCATAATATCTTTCCAACAAAAGAGTAGTTATTCCCCGCAACCACTACGAGAGGTGTTATTACAGCTTGTGCACTTAATTGCACAGTTACCAATTCGCTTTGCTGTTCCACCACAGATAGGGCAGAGAATACCTTCATTACCAAACTCTTTAATTGTCTTCTGCTGATCAAGAGTTGGCTGTTCCAGTGTCTCTATTTCGAACTCTATCTTTCCTTTACCTTCGCCAAACTGATTAAGCATAAATTGCGAAACATAGTCGACAATGGAGGATGCACTTCGTATCTTAGGAGATAGCTCATCAAGTTCTCCCGCATTTGCGTTGCGTACAAATCCAGCAGGTTCAAATTTATGATGTCTGAACTTGTCGAAGAGCACTTCAACAGGGAGACCATACTGGAGGTTAAGTGAAACGGACATTGCCCACGCATCCATTAAACCTCGGATAGTCGATCCTTGCTTATGCATAGTTACGAATATTTCTCCAGGTTTACCATTATCATACAATCCGATGGTCAAGTAACCTTCATGCCCTGCAATATCAAACTTATGCGTAACTGACTTACGTGTCTGAGGGAGTCGCAACCGTTCTCCTGAACGAGGGGCCTTTTCTTTCTTGACCATTTCTCCTTCAGTCTTCTGTGTATTAAGTGGCTGGCTTCGCTTACTATTTTCACGATAGATAGCTACTGCTTTCAATCCCTGTTCCCATCCGAATATGTATGTCTCAGCAATCTCACTTGCAGTAGTATGTTCAGGCATATTTACTGTCTTACTGATTGCTCCAGAGATGAACGGTTGTGAAACGCCCATCATCTTAATATGGCCTTTGTGATGAATGAAGCGCTTTCCTTTAGCAGCCTTAAAGGCACAGTCAAATACAGCTAAATGTTCGTCTTTCAAACCAGGCGCACCTTCAATGGTATCATTCTTATCGACAAAAGAAATAATCTCTTGAATAGCTGCCTCATCATATCCCAGATTTTTTAGAGCAAGTGGAACTGAACGATTAACTATCTTAAGCATTCCTCCACCTGAAAGCACTTTATACTTGACAAGAGCAATATCCGGTTCAATACCTGTGGTATCACAATCCATCATAAACGCAATCGTTCCGGTAGGTGCAAGAACAGTAGCTTGGGAATTTCGATATCCATGTTTCTCTCCAAGATCGACAGCCTCACTCCAACAATCCCATGCATCATTAGCAAGGTATCGTAAATCATTAGGCATCTTGTTGACTTCTATTTTCTTCACAGAATCTCGATGCATGCGCATAACTTCAAGCATTGATTCTTTGTTCTGAGCATATCCTGGGAACGGACCGACTGCACGAGCTATTTCAGCGGACGCTCTGTACGCCTCACCACACATAATCGCGGTAATTGCGGCAGCAACTGCTCGTCCTTCATCAGAGTCGTACGGCAATCCAATGCTCATAAGCAATGCACCTAAATTAGCATATCCTAGTCCAAGTGGTCGATAGTCATGAGAATTGCGGGCAATTTTCTGTGTTGGGTAGCTAGAACCATCTACAGCCAGATCCATAGCGATAATGAACGAGCGGACGACTTTCTTGAATCGTTCAACATCAAATTTACCTTCATCAGTTCTAAATTTCATCAGATTGATTGAAGCAAGGTTACACGCACTATCATCCAAGAACATATACTCACTACATGGGTTGGACGCGTTAATTCTTCCTGAAGCCTTACATGTGTGCCATTTATTGATAATAGTATCAAATTGCATTCCAGGATCTCCGCAAATGTGTGTACCTTCAGCTATCTTGTTAAGTACCTCTCGCGCCTTAAGCGTCTGACATATTTCTTTCGTAGAAACCATGTGCGTTTGCCATTCACCATCGCGTTTTACAGATTCCATAAATTCATCAGGAACTCGAACTGACATATTACAATTCTGGAAGAAGATACTTCCATAAGCCTCTCCATTCATACCGCCCTGGTACCCTTGCTCAATAAGTGCCCATGCCTTCTTCTCTTCTTTCTGCTTTGATTCTATAAATTCAACAATATCAGGGTGATCGACGTTCAATATTTCCATCTTAGCAGCACGTCTTGTCTTTCCGCCTGATTTTATAATTCCCGCGTAGGCATCGTATCCTCGCATGAAAGATACCGGTCCAGAAGGTCTTCCTCCTCCTGTCAATCGCTCATGAGTGCTACGTAAGGGAGAACGATTAGTACCTGTACCTGATCCTGCTTTGAACAAAAGCGCTTCGGCAAGTTGTACCTGAAGAATAGATTCCATATTATCTTCAATACTTTGAATGAAACACGCAGAACACTGAGGCCTATCATCAGTCTTATCAGTGTGTATTACCGTGTCTGTTGCCGCATCCCATTTCCAGGCAGATACTCCGCCCGCATTACGATCATACTCTTGAATGCCTGCATTAAACCAGACAGGTGAATTAAACACACATAACTGATTAAGACAAATAGAAGCAATTTCATCACGTAGAATCGCGCTACGTTCAGCATCCATATACCCTTGCTTGAGTGCCTGACGTCCAATAAATCGAGCTACACGTCCTACAAGCTGTTCTATTGAGCTTTCACGTTCGCCTTTAGCTTGATTACCCCAGAAATATTTACTTGCAACAACTTTGATAGCAAGAGGTGACCAGAATTCGGGTCGTCGGACATTTGGCTGGACGAAAATGACCTTGCCCATGTCATCACTCACTTTAACTTCCTCGCTCACCCAGCGGATAGGATTTCCATATATATCAAACTCAAATGGGCTCTTACCTTTCTGTGTAAAGAAATGATCCATGTTCAGACCAGACATAGGGAGAATATGTTTAGAATCAAATGTTCCACCAGCGGTAATATCGTCCTGTGCTCTTTTTGGTGTTTCCTTTTCCATTATCTTAGTAACTCCTTTATCTCCTTCTTGAAGTCAGATATGTCCGTGAAGTCACGATACACGGATGCAAACCTGATGTATGCTACTTTATCAATCTTTTTAAGTTCATTAGATACTAAACCACCTATATCAGAAGTATTAATCTCTTTCCCCTTTTTTCTTATCTTTTCTTCAATGCGTGTTATCATCTTTTCGATTTGTTCATCACTAACAGGTCGTTTTTCACATGCCTTAACTATTCCTGTTTTGACTTTATTCCTATCAAAAGGTTCTCTGCGACCGTTTTTCTTCACAACTTTGATTTCGCTCCACTCCACAGTTTCGCGAGTTGAAAATCTCTTACCGCACTTCAGGCATTCACGCCTTCTTCGGGTGATTCCATCAGCGTCTCTCTTATCATTCACCTTTGTATCGGTGGAAAGACAAAACGGGCAGTGCATGTAACCTCTTTGGAATTACCACAACATCTTGTGTTTCTCTTGCGAAACAACACAACATCTTGTGGTTATTAGTATCTATATTTTCTCTGAGTATTTAAATATTTATGTAATTTTTTGGATAATATTTTTTATTTATAAATAGAAAATAAAATTGTAGGAAATTTTTTTATTAAAGAGAACTTTAACACAATCATAACCTTTAATAAAGAAACATTCTCTTAATAGATATGGCAGATACTCTTACAACACTCGCTGCATCATTTGGCATTCCGCTCTGGCTTCTAGTGATTGTTTTTGCTTGGACTCTGTTCTGGAAAGGTCTTGCTCTCTGGAAATCAGCACGAAATAATCATTCCGTATGGTTTGTCATCCTGCTTGTTGTTCAAACATTCGGTATTGTTGAAATTCTCTACGTGTTTCTCTTCTCGAAAATTTCTTTCAAGGAATTTGAGTCTACCTCTAAAAGTAAAAAGAGAAAGAGATAATGCAAACTCAATTCAAACGACATCAATCAGTACGTTTACTCGCTGACCCTCGTGAAGAGGACGTAGAATTTTACATAGATCCTCCTGTACCCATTACAAAGGGAACTATCGGGACGGTAAATATAATCCTTCCAAATGGGCGATACCATATCCGTATTTCTGACAAAAAAGGAAATGAAATAGCATACGTTGCTATGGATGAAGAACAACTAGAACCTGTTAATTAGATTTTGACTTCACAAGTGCCGCTTCCAATGCGCGAGCGAAAACACGTGCATCAGAAGATTTGATTTTTTCATCAATGCTTATTCGTATAGATCCTTTCTGAAGTTCTCGCGACATTCTTATCGCCTCAAGAACATGATCTTCCTTTTCTCGACGGGTTTCACATGCACTTCCTGTCGACACATATATATTTTTATGCGAAAGAAAAGCTACGAGCGTGTTTGCGTCAATCCCATTGAATGAAGCATGTAGTATATGGGGCATGTGTTCACGTGAACCGTTAATGCTTCCCCCCAGCTTTTCAATTTCTTTTACAAATGAAGCACGTGTTTTTTCAACACCTTTGAACGTTTTACGAGATAACTCAATCGCTTTCGCAAAACCGACGATGCTTGCAACATTTTCTGTTCCTCCACGCATTCCTCGTTCTTGACCGCCCCCTACAATCAATGGCTTAAAGGGCGTATTTTCTTTTACGAACAAAAATCCTACTCCTTTTGGTCCTCCAATTTTATGTGCCGAAGCAGAAAGTAAGTCAATCTGCATGGCTCGCACGTCTATCTTTAATTTTCCAAACGTTTGAGCAGCATCAGTATGGAATAAAATTCCTCTTTCTCTACAAAAACGCGCAATTTCAGCAACAGGTTGTATTGTCCCCAATACGTTGTTAGCATGCATCACAGAAACAAGAGAAGCTCCGACGATCAAATCAGCAAGTTCATCAACTCTAACAAGGCCTTCTTTTGTCACAGGAATTCGTTTTATACGCTGGGCTCTCTTTTCAAGTTCATTGCACATCTCATTAATCGAGGCATGTTCAATAGCACTTATCACAATAGGTTTTGCATTATGCACTGACGCAGAAAGAGCCCAATTGTTTGCTTCAGTCACACCAGATGTAAAGAAAATCTCCCACGGTTTAGCATTAATCTCTCGAGCAATAGAATTTCGCGCAGACTCTACTGCTTTTCGCGCATTCTCTCCCAGTAAGTGTGAAGAGCTCGGATTGCCATACGAATCAGTGTAATAAGGCATCATCGCTTTTAGGACTTCCTTTCGCACAGGAGTCGTAGCGGCAGAGTCAAGATAAAGTGGTTTCATTGCACACTCTCGCATCCAGCGATAGTCTTCAACTCTTCAAGCGTCTTATTTCCATAGTAGAATTGTCCGTTAATCTCCCAAGCCGGGAAACTTCGTATGCCTAAACAAGTGCTACCGGTGCATTCCTGAGTATCAAGAAGTGAGAGCGCACGACCTCCAAGAAGTTTCTCTTGATAATAGCAATCGACGCAGTTTTCTTGCGTGTACAAAACGGTTCCCTTCTCCTTAAGGCATTTTGCCAGTTCCACTTCCTGGCTGTTTCCAAGAATATATCCCGTTACTTTTGAAAACCAGTCTGAAAAAACATACATTCCTGCAATAAGTCCAAACAAAATAAACATGGTAATAAAAACGCGCGTTCGTGCTTCCATAGAAGCTTATCACATAACGTTTATAAAAATGTTATTCTTTTACATTGGATGTTCAGATGGTATGGATTAGCCGGTATGCTCCTCATTATTCTGGCTGAAATTAACTTTATTGCTAAAATACAGCCTTTCGCAGACTGGTACTTTCCTATTGTCTGGTTTGGATATATTCTAGTTATCGATTCTCTCGTTTACAAACTCAAGAAAGACTCGCTAATAACAAACAGATTTTATGCATTTATCGGGATGCTCATACTCTCAGCTCTCTTCTGGTGGCTTTTCGAGATTACCAATATCTCGTTAAACAACTGGTCATATCATGGTGGAGAGGCAATCTCGACGGTAGGAAAGACCATTTTCAAGTTTCTTTCATTTTCAACCGTACTCCCTGCCTTTTTCGAAACAGCCGAGCTTTTCAGATCTATTCATCTATTTGATCACGCGGTGCTCAAGAAGAAACATCATATTACTAAACGCTTTTTGCATACGATGATGGTTTTAGGTTGTATTTGTTTTTTCCTTGCGATCTTCTTCCCGCTTTTCGCATTCCCTCTCATTTGGCTTAGCTTTTTCCTCTTTCTTGATCCTATAAATTATCTTCACAAACAACCAAGCGTGGTTGGGCATTTAAAAGATAGAAAGCTCGCAATTCCTCTTTCCCTTCTGGCGGCAGGAATTGTTATGGGTGTACTCTGGGAGTTCTGGAATTATTGGGCGCTTCATAAGTGGACATATTCGATACCCTATGTCGGATTTTTCAAGATATTTGAGATGCCTATTTTAGGGTACCTAGGTTATTTCCCATTCGCGCTAGAATTGTATGCTATGTATTGGTTTACTCGTAGTCTTTTCACACATAAGGAACATTTATTGGAATAACGAGTGATTTTTAATAACCTTTAAATAGTTCTTCGCGATACTATGAATATGGCAGCCCTTTTATGGATTATCATCGGTATTATAGCGCTTATAGCTATAATTTTCATATATTATTTCAATAGGCTTGTAACACTCTCTAATCGTATTGACAATTCTCTTTCTCAAATAGACGTTCAACTCAAGAAACGAGCAGATCTTGTTCCTAACCTGATTGAAACAGTCAAAGGTTACGCTAAACACGAGAAATCAATCATGACACAAGTCACTGAAGCTCGTAAGGCCCTCGTTTCAGCAGGCACATTGGACAAGCGCATGAAAGCAGGCGCTGAACTTCAATCAGCACTCAAATCTGTCTTTGCGATTGCTGAGAATTATCCGCAGTTGAAGGCAAATGAAAACTTTCTCCAGTTACAACAGGAGCTTGCAGCAATTGAGGATAAAGTAGCCTATGCTCGTCAATATTATAACGATTCAACACTCGACTATAACAATCTCGTAACAACTTTCCCCGGCACGTTCTTTGCTTCAATATATGGCAAGAAAAAGCGCGAGTTCTTCGATATGCCTGCTGAGGAAAAGGCAGTTCCAAAGGTGAGTTTCTAGATGGGTCACTTGAATGTAGAATTCAAGGCACGATGTCACAATCCACATTTTATTAGACAGATACTTGCTTCATTAAACGCGAATCTTAAAGGAGTCGATCATCAAATCGATACCTATTTTAACACGTCTCGCGGACGCCTTAAACTACGTGAAGGCATCATAGAAAACAACCTTATTTATTACGAACGCTCAGACACGCAAGGCTCAAAGGAATCTCATGTGATATTATTTGAGACCGAGCCTCGCTCAATTCTTAAAGAAATGCTTGCTAATTCATTTGGTGTACTTGCAGTAGTCGATAAAAAGCGTGAAATTTACTTTGTAGAAAACGTTAAGATCCATATTGATAATGTTGAGACGCTCGGTTCCTTTGTAGAAGTCGAAGCAATTGATATGGATGGTTCAATCGGCAAGCCAAAACTTGAGTCGCAGTGTGCTCACTTTCTAGACATATTTAAGATTGCTCAGGAGGACCTTATCGCAACATCGTACAGCGATCTTATTCTAAACCCTAATATAGTTCAAAAAGTCTAGAGTTGTATATTCACATGGCCGAGCGCATATCATTTTATAATGAAATTCAATCGAACAAGCTGAAGTCGTTCGTCTTAATGGCTATTATTGTAGTTTTCTTTGTCATGTTAGGGTATTTCGTTTCCGTTTTCTTCGATCCTTCTTATTTCTTCGTCATTATGATTTTTTCAATAATCATCTCGCTCACGTATACGTTAGTAAGCTATTACAACTCAGATAAAATAGCGCTTGCATCAGTTAATGCGAAACCTGCTTCGCGTACAGAGCATCGTATATTCTTTGATGCTGTAGAAAGCATGTCCTTAGCTTCAGGACTTCCTATGCCGAGACTATATGTAATGAACTCATCAGAAATTAACGCTTTTGCTTCTGGTCGAGACCCCAAACATGCGGTTATCTGTGTTACCAGCGGCACGTTAGCAAAACTCACTCGGCAAGAACTCGAAGGAGTAATTGCACATGAAATGTCACACGTCGCTAATTATGACATCCGCTTCATGACTCTTGCCACAGTCATGATAGGAATGATTTCAATAGCCGCAGAAATGTTTCTTAGAAGCCTCTGGTTCTCAGGCCACGATGACCGCGATTCAAAAGCAGGTGCATTCATCATTATCTTCGGCATTCTCTTCGCAATTCTTGCACCCCTTGCGGCACAACTTGTCCAACTCGCGATATCAAGAAAACGCGAGTTCCTTGCTGACTCCACTGCTGTCAAGCTCACGAGAAGCCCAACAGGTCTCATCAACGCTCTAAAAAAGATTCGTGATGAGCACGTTCCACGAGAGGAAACAAAGCGCTATTCAAAAGCCACCGCGCCTCTCTTCATTGCAGACCCGTTCAAGAAAGCATCAAATCTCTTCCAAACGCATCCCGAGCTCAACGAGAGAATAAAACGACTTGAGAGAATGTGAATCTAGTCTAAGAATGCAACTAATTCTTATTTCTTCCTAAGAAACCTTTCAAGAACGATTCGTGTTTTGCTCTATCAAGAATGGCATTGAGCTTATATGCGCCGAGCGTGTTAATCTTTTCAGCTTTGACGACATTCATAATAGGCCGGTGTGTTGTTGGCGATAAAAGTACGTTGCCTTCTGATAATGTTGCAAGGCGCTTAGCTCCAGGTATGAGTGTGCCCACGGCGGTAAACTCAAACTTTCCTTGCTTCATTTCAGAGATAATTGAACCACTTACAGCGCCAATACCAAATTGCACGGTATTTCTCCCGCGGGAATTATGTTCTTTCATTGCACTTTCAACTTCCTGCGCACACTTAGCCGCAAGCAATTCATGATTCTGTTTCTTCGTAAGTGAAGGTGAGAATAGAAGTAACTTGTATTCTTCATCATTGTATACTTTTACTCCTTCACGACGTGCATGTTCTAATACGTCCTGCGCTTTAGGAGGTATAACTCCATTAGGTGTCTTGAATGCAACAACACTTGCAGGTTCTTTTTTGCCTTCAGAAGTCGTAAGGGCAGACATTTTCATTGTCCCACCAGATGTTTTTCCAGCAGGGGATTCTTTTGACATTTTCATTGTCCCCTTCATTGAACCACGCCTTCTGACATAAAAGTTCATGAACAATACAAGCGCAACAAGCACAAGTAAAAATATAGTGGCATAACTTGCCTTGAAGTATCCTTCACGCACTTCACCGAGATTAATAGCACGACCTGTAAGAGGAATATTATCAAATGAACTTGCATCCTCTCCGCCTTTTACACTGACAGAATACGTAGAATCCTCTCCGTATAATTTATATTTCTTAACTTGCCCTACTCCGAGGTCAAGATCACGAACATACGTCGTATTCCCAATAATTATTTCAATAGGCTGCGTATATCGCACGTTTCCAATATTGGTAATGATTAGCGTAGTATTAACAATTTCAAATCGTATGTGTGCATTTTCAGGAACATAGAACAACTTCTTGCGTATCATTCCTTCCGTTTCGGCCTGCACCTTCCAATATCCCGGAGAGGCATTCTGATTCAAGGTAAACGCTTGTTCAGTTCCTGTGCGTACAAGCTTAGAAATGAATGACACGTCCTGTGGTGAGAAAAGCGTGACTTTGGTATCTTTATCAAGCACGTTTGCAGCTTGATCATATGCATTTACGGCAAACGTTATGGAATCGCCCGCGGCAATGGATTGATTATTAAGAGTTATTTCCAAATTTCTTAAGACAACACGGACAGAAAATGACGTCTCATGCGCTCCTTCGTTTGCAACCTGATTTGCGCTATCTCGTTCTACTGCACTCACGCGCATGACTAACTGTCCTGGCGCAAAATCTTCAGGTAACGTAAGATTCAATGAAAATATTCCGTTTGAGGCAACGCCTGAAACGCTTCTATTTCGTCCAGTGATTTGAGCATCAATAGGTCCTGAAAACTGCTGGCCATTTGCTTTTTTTGCAGTGCCTGTAATACGTACACTTTCCCCGGGATTGTAAGACGTAGCGCTGAGTGAGAAATCAACATCAATTACATTAGAAAGTTGAAATTGAGCACTATTTCTTGTATCTCCGTCAAGGCTTGCTTGCAGCGTGCATGTGCCTTTGAGATCAGCGATGATGTTATGATTAAGTTGAGTCGTAATAGCGACGTCTTTACTTGCGCCCGCTGTCAGATGAATTGCGCTTCTATAGAGTTCTATCTCATTTCCATCACAGACAATTTTAACACTTAAGAAATCATTCACTGCATTTGTAGCATGTACTGTTACAATCATATTCAACTCATCACCTAAATTATAGAGCGGTTGAGGCTGATTGAATAACAATTCTCCAGAAGCAAGCGGAAGAATCGCGATAAATAACATCACCCAAATATATTTCATACTTTTCCAATGCAATTTTTATATATAAAGATGGTGGTCATCATTTTTATAAACCTCTCTAGCGTTAAAACCACATGAAAAAGAGTCAGGTTACGCCTTGGGATGTTTCAGGCTCAGTTGACTATGAAAACATTATAAAAGAGTTCGGTGTTGAAAGAATAACTCCTGAACTTTTGAAAAGAATTGAGAAACTAGCTGGCGAAGCTCACTTCATGTTAAAAAGAGGAATATTCTTCGCACATCGAGACCTTAAATGGTTGCTTGATCAGTACGATGCAAAAAATAATTTCTTCCTATACACGGGTCGCGCACCATCAGGACAAGTTCACCTAGGACATCTTTTACCCTGGGTGTTTACCAAATGGCTTCAAGACGTATTCAACGTTGAACTCTGGTTTCAATTTCCTGATGAAGAAAAGTTTCTTTTTAAGCAAGAAATGACTTTTGATGAAACGCAGAAATATTTACAGGAGAATATGCTAGACGTTATCGCTCTTGGGTTCAATCCTAAAAAAACGTTTTTCCTTATTGACACGAAACACGCAAGTTTAATGTACAAAGAGGCATGTAAAGTCGCGAAGAAAATTACTTTTTCTCAAGTTAAATCATCATTTGGAATGACTGATCAGAATAATATCGGTTCTATTTTCTATACGGCTATGCAGGCAGTTCCTGCGTTTCTTCCTTCGGTCATTCAGAAAAAAGAAATTCCGTGCCTCATTCCACATGCTATTGATCAGGATCCACACTTCCGATTAACAAGAGATATTCTTCCTAAGCTCGGACATCACAAACCTGCTTCGATTCAGTGTTTGTTCCTTCCACCATTAACAGGTGATGGAAAGATGTCTTCTTCGCAAGAATCGTCTGCAATTTACACGACTGATACCCCTGAAATGGTAAAGAAGAAGATAAACAAGTACGCATTTTCAGGCGGTAAAGACACGCTAGAAGAGCATAGAAAACACGGAGGCAATCCGGACATAGACATATCATTCCAGTATTTGCGAATGTTTCTCGAACCAGACGACAAAAAACTCGCTAAGATTGAAAAAGAGTATCGTTCAGGCAAGCTTCTTTCGGGAGAGTTAAAAGCAATTGCAATAGATAAGATAAATGATTTTCTTAAAGACCATCAGAAAAAAAGAGAAGCCGCAAAGAAGAAAGTAGACGACTATATCTTAAATGTTAAGTTCTAAGAACGTCTTTTACAATTAAACGAGGACTCATTCCTCTCTTGCGCATTTCTCGTTCACAATCTATTGTTCTATCATTAATTACTTGGTGTCCGAACTGAAGATAATTTTCAGTATCTTCTCCTAGAAAACAAGTAGCATGCGTATATCTAACAGGGTTTTGTGCCCGGTCTTTCTGCTTACCGTTTAGGGTGCTTTGAGAGTTATGAAACATGACAAGATCTCCAGGTACAAGTAGTTCAGACGCATATAAATCTCGTAAAGTTTCAAATCTTTCTGGACCTACAACGGGAATAGATTCATACCAAAAGGGAAGATTCCACGCTTCACGATAACCTTCAGGAGCATCATAGTGTCTCCCAAAAAAACTGTTTGAGACACGACGCGCATATCCTGCACAGTTTCCAGCAGGAACTCCGCCATCTTTCCAGTCATTTAAAGAAAATTTAGGAAATGTGACAAATTTGCCATCAGCATTTTCGAATACCTCCCACCCATCAACACATAATCTTTGAGAACTCATAGTACCTTATTTCTTTTTAGAAGTAATTACTTCAACTGGCTTAAGACCTGTTTTCTCCATAGCTTCTAGAGAAATTCGTGGTCTTGTTTTTGATCCAAATTTATCGGCGAAGAAAAGAGTGTTTCCTTCCTTACCTAGATAGAGAGCCATGTGAGTATATCCTGCTTTCTTTGCTCCTTTATCATAATTATATTCGCTTCGAGGATAGTACATTCCTACCGCATCACCGGGTACCAGGCTTCCTTCGTTAGCTAACTGTTCAAGAGTCTTATTGTTAAGAGGAATTATTTTTACAGAAGAATTTTCACGAAAATCCCATACATTAGCGTAAGGATAATTTCTATTAAACAATTCTTTTGCAGCAACACGTACGTATCGAGCGCAATAACCATTAGGAACGCCTTTCTCCTGATTTTCAGAATATACTGGTCCTTTAAGCGGAAGACTGCTTGGCAAAGGTGCTTCATAATTAAAAGAATTAAGAGGGGTGTTAACAGGTTCAAGCGAGCGTGTTACTATCGGATATTGAGAAGGTTTAGTTCCAGGCTCAGGACTTATTCCGCGAGAAACATATAATGGAATAAGAGTTGCAAGACCCATAAGCCCAGCTAGAGGAATATATTTTGTATTTCTTTTGTAAGTACATTTCTTGTCCATTATGCTGCTTTACCCCTAATATGTTCGTATTCACGAACGTGGAACTGGAAATCACCAACATCAATATTTAAACCTTCGCCTAATTTGAGCGCAATAACATGTCTTTCTGGGAAAGATTGCATAAATCCGATGCCTCTGACAAGGTTTTGATACGTTTTCTCTGAAATAGTACCTTCTGGTGAAGCTTGAACTGCAATCGTCACAGGACGTCTGTAAACCTGCTCAATAGCTCTATCAATTGTCAATTCGTTATCTGAGACACGTCCATCATACATCTGATTACCCGAAACATATTCACGAGCACTCTCTGCAAATCTGGCAAGCATTCCAGGCTCTTTCACCAATCTAACGATATTTTGTTCCATTAGCTTCCATCTCCCCTTAGAGGAACAGTAAGAAACCTATTATTCCGCGGATCCGCAATAAATGAGCTTATTTCAGAAGTTATTCTTTCAAGAAGTGCTTCTCCGCTTCCATTAAGGTCTTCACCACGCGTAACTCGAGCATACACGTTTGCAGGGCAAATGTTTCTTAGGATTGGAACGGCCATAACAGGATTACCTGCCTTGCTAATAGTAAGATAACCTGTCTTAGTACATGCTCGAACGTCATACATATCGTTTGTCATGTAAATTAGTCAAAAACTCACTATATAAAGCTTTCTCCTATAGTTCCTAAGTAGTAGTAACAAATAGTAATCTTTATATATAGCTTATTTGTGCTTTCAGTATGAAAAATAGAAGCGATTTAAAGAGCTATTTGGAAGAAAGCCTAGCTTTGCAAACATACGTCCCCGGAGAAGAATTAGACCCCTTAGTCGCTCTTTCTCAAATGGCTGGTCTCGATACACTCGTTTCTCATCTTGACGCTGAACAATGCAATTGGGAAACTATCGAGTATTTCGGAATCAAACCTCATAATTCAGAGCCCTCTCCTGAAGCTGTTTTTAATCGTAGCAAATCTTTCTATCTCTCTAATGGACTAAAACACACAGGATGTATAGATCATGACGCAGACGATAAGGGCTCACTAGAACAGTATGCTACCAGTTTTACAGAACCATCAGGACGAGCTCTCTATTTGCGCGTTGTCAAGACAGGAAAACCACACCCTTCTTTTTCTGTAACTTCTTCCTATTATGTTGGCGAATAGACATTCTTAAAAACCTTCTTTTCTACATACCTGTATGAAAATACTTACGTTGCATTGTGACTACATCAAGTTTCAAGCGCTCAAAAAAGCGGTAAAGGATGTTCCCGAAGTCGAAAAAGGCGAGCATGAGGTGAAAGAATGTCTTGTTGTTATGACTGCAGTCGAAAAAGGCGATTCTCAACAGGAATTAAACGAAATGCTTGAAGCCGTGAAGAAAACGGCTCATGAAGTCAAAGCTAAAAATGTCGTCTTATATCCGTATGCACATCTCTCTTCTAACTTATCAGCTCCTAAAATTGCATTAGAGATGTTGGAGAAAGCAGAAATCATCTTAAAAAAAGATTTTTCAGTGACGCGAGCACCGTTTGGATATTACAAGACGTTCGAGCTTAAATGCAAAGGTCACCCGCTTTCAGAATTAAGCAAGACTTTTGGAAGTACATTAACAACGGTAACGAAGAAACTCCCTGAAGTTGAGCTTACAGCAGAAGATATCAAGCGTCTTCTTAGGGAAATGAATCCTACTAGACTTGATACCTCTAAACTCAAAGATAACGATCATCGTATTTTAGGTCAACGGCTTGAACTGTTTGGATTCAACGAGGTATCTCCAGGAGCAGCATTCTGGTATCCGGCAGGATTGCATATTTACAATAAGTTAGTCGAACTTGCTCGTAATGTACAAAACCTACATGGATATCAAGAGATTGCTACCCCTCAAATTCTCGGTACGTCGCTCTGGAAAGTTTCAGGACATTGGAATCATTACAAAGATAACATGTTCCTAACGTCGTATGAAGAGAGAGATTTTGGAGTCAAACCAATGAATTGTCCAGGCGCAATGCTTATGTTCAGATCAAAAACGCGAAGTTACAAAGATCTTCCGTTGCGATTTGCAGAATTTGGCGTTGTCCATAGACAAGAGCTCTCAGGAGTACTTGCAGGATTGTTTAGAGTTGTTCGTTTCACGCAAGATGATACACATATTTTCTGTGCACCAGAACATATTGAATCTGAAATCCATCAATTACTGAAATTGATTGAGTTCTATTATAAGAAAACGTTTGGCTTTGAATATCGTGTAGAACTTTCAACAAGACCAGAGAAGTCAATGGGAACTAAAGAACAGTGGGATCAGTCGGAAAAAGCTTTAGAAAACGCTCTAAAAAAGGCTAAAACGGCATATAAAATCAATAAGGGAGATGGCGCTTTTTACGGCCCTAAAATAGATATTCACATCAAGGACTCCTTGGGAAGAAGCTGGCAGTGCGGAACAATACAACTTGACATGCAAATACCTGCTCGCTTTGAATGTACGTATACCGGAGCAGACAACAAAGAATACACTCCATGGGTTATCCATCGCGCTCTATTCGGATCAATGGAACGCATTATTGGAATTCTGCTAGAGCACGTCAACGGAAATCTCCCACTCTGGCTCTCGCCTCGTCAAGTACGAGTGATTAACTTTACCGATCGTAATGCAAAAGCCGCTGAGAAACTTGTAGAAGAGCTACGAGAAGCCATTCCTTCCCTCAAGGTAGATATCGATCTCCGTACCGACACAGTGCAATCAAAAGTTCGTGATGCTGAATTACTCAAAGTAAACTATATCATCGTTGTAGGTGACAAGGAAGAGGAATCAAAGACATTGGCAGTCAGACCACGAGGTCAAAAACCTAAGTTCGGGGTCAAAAAAACAACCTTCATTGAAGATTTGCAAAAAGAGATTGCAGAGCCATATAAATCTTTATAAACCTCTCTGCGTTACTACATAAAAGAGCATGAAAATTCAGCCATACATTCAAAAATTACACAATTCTTCTGAATATAAGGAATTCGAGCAGAAATACAAAAACTCGTTCCTTATAGCCGGTTTTTTCGTTATTGATTTTGAGACAGGTAATAATGTGCACCAAATCGACTATTATGTTCCTTCAGTAAAGAAGGTAGCCGCATTTACTCTTGATAAAAATATCCAAGTCCAACTTCTTAACACGCTTGACAAGAGAGTGCCTAAAGAACTAGATATTCAAACAAGGATCGATCTAGAGGCTCTTAAAGGCATTATTCAAGATGAAATGAAGAACAGAAGCATCACTTCAGAGATAAAGAAAATGATTGCAGTTATTCAGAATATTGAAGGCAAGAAAATCTGGAATGTCAATTGTGTACTCAGCGGACTTGATATTCTCAAAGTTCACGTTGATGATGACTCAGAAACAATACTTAAGATGGAGAAATCGTCCATTATGGATTATATCCAACGTATGCCTGGCAAAGCACAGGCGCAGATGGCTGCAGCAACAGGTCAACAACAGCCTACTAAGAAAGATATAGAGGCAAAAATAGCTCAACTTGATAAGCTTAAAGATGCTCTAAAGCAAGAAGAAGTTAAGCTTGAAAAGGAAGACAAGGAAAGTTCTCCTAAGAAAGCTAAGGCAAAGAAGAAGTAATTCTATATTCTCTATAAACAAATTCTAGTCGATCAAGCGTATTTCTATTACTCGATATTATTTCTTGAAAATTAACTATTATAAAAAACCCAAAGAATGATGAACTAAAACTATGAATTAAAAAAATAAAAATTTAAGCAGTGCAGGTTATTACCTTTGTACTTGGATTACAGGTCTTAAGACCATCAGCGCTCTGAACAACTGCTGCAACCGTTAAAGTATCTCCAGCAACTGCAGGAACATTCAATCCATTAGCTCCAGTGTTAGCGAAAGTTAAAGTACCCAATTCACTTAATGCTGTAGCATTAGCGCTCTTTGGAAGATCCTGAACAGTAGCTCCACCCTTAAGAATTATCTTAAGACCTTGAAGCGAACCCTGTCCTGTATTTCTCTTAACAACAATATTTCCAGCAGCTGAACAGCTTACAGGTTGAACATCAATTGTCAAACAATCAGTAGAACCCTGAACATTACCTACACTGTTAACCGTAGGTCTCAAGAATAACCAGATAATTCCAACAGCAACTAAAACGAGAAGAATGATAAGAACATTTGTAACAATGTCACTTAACCCCTTTTTTGTCATTATCATACCCTATATAAATACGTGCCCTTTATAAATCTTTCGTTTTTTTGACAAAAAAGAAATATTTTAATAGGCATTTCATGAATCAAATACATGAGTGAACAAAATCAACGAACCACTTCCAAGAATAACTTGAAAAATCTCGTAAGTAGCACTCAAGATAATGCGACTGTCAGACGTGCTTTGGAAACGACTGCGCGGATGCAGCAAGCATACGAATCAAAGCAAGGTTCATCGATCACGTATCTCGGAAGAAATAATTCTACCTCAAGTGCGCATGATCCATCGTTGTATGATCCTGCACTTCTTGCAAAAGTAAAAGAAAAATACGCAGGATTTCCCAACGAGCTTCTTGGGTAATTTTTTCAAATCTATTTTTATCTAAGATTAATTGTCCAAAACCGTTTTTTTAGGGATTGCCATTACAAATATTATTCCCCGGTGCGCTTTGGCAGCTACTGCAATCTCGCGCGTTCCAAGCAATACAGTAAGCCATATGATCAAGTCCGTTAAAGACAGAGTCGCCGTTGAAATCACCATAATCTGTTCTTGCAGCATATTCGTTTATAAAACATTGAAAATCATTGCCATTAAGATAACGTTCCGGAGGCGAGAACGTGCGTTGATCGCATTCAGCACAACGGTTTGCAGGTCTCAGTGCACTCTCGCACTTGATTGGTTTAGTAATAGGAGGACATACTGTTTTATCTTTTCCAGATCCTACGATAGGAGTAACTGTCAAAGTATCAGGAACAAAATCAAGAAGATCAGGGGTCAGAAGGATAGGGATTCCTTTCAATTGGTAGGTATTTGGCTGAGGAAGCGGTAAGCTGAACAAAGGGTTCACAGATCGAGTATGATCTGCAGTGATAGATCTCCCTTGTTGATCGCTTATAACATATCTAATATCTGAGATAGAGACATTCGCTGCATTGCGTTTCATATTAAGTGCAATCCAATAACTTGGTTGCGCCTGAAGTGTACTGCAATCAGCATAAGCACATTCAATAGGCTCTATTTGTACCTTGAGGCAGGCAGCAGCGGGATCAAGTTGTTTTCCGCCTTGAGAAACAGATGGTGAAATAAAATAATAAAGAACAGCAATAAGAGACAAAATTAGTAATATGAACAAGACTAACGAAATAATTTCATTAAGCCCCTTTTTATTCATGCTGCTATTCCGTGTAAAGAGTATATAATTCTTACTAGCGATGGGCGAACCAGAAAATCGCTTTCCCGTCGACTACTCCGTGGAAGCAAACAAATCCAACACGCTCAAACTGTACTACTGCGCCAAGAACTAATGTTTCGACAGCTGCATCAGCGATTCCTTCCTTCCATGTTCCATCAGGCATAAGTATTTTCGCAGGAACATGTTTACCAACCCATTGTATTTTAGGAATTTTTGCAACGTTATCGAATGAAGTGATATGCGGCTTATCGCCTAGCTTAATATTACACAAGTGTATAAGTCTCACTTCTTTTCCATTATGGCTCTGGAAGTCCTGCTCGGAAATATATATTGCATTATCAATAGCGATCTCACGTGTTTTATCAGGTATATCAGGATGTAACGCGACACGAACATTTTTTGGCAGCTTATCATTAGCGATGAGAAACTCATGAGGTTGTTCAACAAACGAATATCGTGCTGTCACAGCATCAATTATTCGTCGATTAGCTGCGTATAATGATTCAATCGGCACGGTAATGTCTTGTCGATTTAAGCCTATCTCTTTCACAAATTCACGAATTGATTCTTTTGTAATTCCTCTCTTTATCAAACTTTGAATGCTCCACGTTCGGGGATCATCCCATCCGGTAAATGTGCCCTCGCGAATTTCCTTCTGATTTTTGGACTTAGAAATTTTCGCACCCATTCCTTCTATTTTTATCAGTCCCGTATGTATAGTCACAGGGTGTTTCCACTTGAATATATCCCACATATATTTCTCCATGTCTGTTTCAATCATCAATTCATTTCCACGAATAATGTGCGTTATTCCAAGAAGGTGGTCATCAACGCCCCAGGTCATCTCAAGTGTCGGCCAGACACGATATTTTTTACCGACACGTGGATGTTCTCTATCAGATATTCTAAACAAAACGCGATCACGAAATGCAGGATTAGGATGTTGCATATCCGTCTTTATACGGAGCGCAGCTGCTCCTTCTTTCGCATTAAACATATTTTTCCATCGTTCAAGTTGCATTTTTACAGGGAATTGTCGGCAACCGCATTCAATTCCTTTCGCACGATTATCTCGAAGTACATTTTGTACACAATGGCAAACGTACGCTTTTCCTTTCTCGATCATTTCCTTAGCATAGTCATAATATATATGCAAGCGATCCGATTTGTAGATAATTGGTTTTTTGTAATTAATTCCTAGAAGTTGACATGCTTCCTCAATGAGTCCGTATGCTTCTTTGATAGGTTGTTTCTCCTCGCTACCGATAGTATCATCAATAACAAGTAGAATTTCTCCATTATATTTTTCAGCATACAGTGCGTTGAGTAAAGCAGTCTTCGCATTTCCAATGTGTAGCGCACCGGAAGGAAAAGGCGCCATGCGGAAAACCATTTTTTTCTTCACTTCAGGCAGTTCAGGTAGAACACGCACTTTCTCTTCATGTTTCTTAACAACATCTTTGAGGATTTCAAAAGCATCCACACATTCCTTAGCAGAAAGTTTGTTAACCTCACGCACAATTTTCTGAACGTCGACCATCACTGTTTTTATGTCTTCTTTCTTGAGACCATGTTGAAACAGTTTAGGAAGAATCTTGGATACATCTGCAGATCCAAACTCAATAGCATTTTGCAAGGCGTATGCACGAATTTCTCGTGAAAAGTCGATCATGTTTGACGTACGACTATTCATTATATAAAACTAACTTTACTATCGTGAACGTAGACGTGCCTCAATTTCTCCAATTCGATAGAAAATGTTGTCCATATTTGTTACCAGTTTATCCATGCTTGATTGAATTAAGGCAAGTTTATCATGCAGACTATTCATATCTGGAGAAAATGTTTGTTGTACGGCCGGGGTCGGAGCAGATGCAGATGCAAAACTCTCAAGAAAGTCAAATGGCGAAGATTGTGTTGTGGCAGGCATCACATTGTTAGCCTGAGAAATAGTCTGTGCAGAAAGATCAAGCACGTCCCCTTTCATCTGGAATTGCTTCACAGGTTCTGAAGGTTTCTTGAGAAGTCCTCTCTTTTGCAACTGAGTAAAGTCAATTTCCATTAACGAATAGATACGAACCTTTAAATAAACTTTTTGCCTCGAAGATAAAAGAGGGTTTCATGGCAGATATTAACAAATTAGTCGCAGCAATCAGTCCAGATGTATATTGCGATCCGTCAGTGCGTGCGGATGTAAAGAAGAAGCTCAAAGAATTGGGTCCTGAAAAAGGGTATCAAGAGGCAGCAAAAATTGCAAAATTTGTTTCAAATGATGAACTTTTCAATATAGATAATGCGAAAATGATGCCTCTCGCGACTCCAGGATTAAAAGCTCCGTTTGAACAGCACAAACTCGTTTATGATTCACCCAGCGAAACACTTGAACCTCTTTACTTCTGGATACTTGATTTTATGAACGGTATGTTCAGAAATAAGGTCACAAAAATAACGGATAATTTTTTCTCAAGTCCCGGATCGGGACATTTCTCTGAATTAGGTACAAAAATGACCAAGATGCAAGATGAAGCAATGCGTATGCTTGCAGGCGTAAATCAAGTTCTAAAATCCATTCTAAACATCGTATATGATTTGAAGGAGTTCAAGATGCGTCTGAAAGAATATGACTTGTATCGTAATTCAAAAAACCCTGCAGAAAGAAGCGCCGCTTTACTTGCCCTTAAGCAAATATGGCTTGATAATGTGGACATTAAACGAGGCACAACATCCATAAAAGGGATGGCCCAACAGTTCGATTACGTTACACTAATTGATGCATTTATGGCCACATCTTCACTTGAACAACTAAGCAAGCCTGCTAACGAGAGCGGAGCTCTAGACTTGAATGACCGCGTACGCAGACTTCTTGAGCAACGAGTCGGAGAATTTTTCATTTGGCTTACAGAATCGGAAAAAGAGCTGAGAAAAAGATTTGAAATTGAAAAACATTATCTGAGAAGTCAGTATAGCACCATTCAGTTGTATTCGAGATGGATAAAACCGTATCTAAAAGCAGCACGCAGTCTTGAGCAAAATCAAAATCTTTCAACAAACGCTGCATTAGTAACTACTTTCAACACCATTCTTCTTGAACTAATGATCATGGGCGAAGCCGAATATGATGCTGCGGACGACGTTCAAAAGGGAGATCTTCCGGAACTGTTCAAATATACCAAAGGGAGAAAGTATTCGGCTATTCTTGTTGTAGATCTTAAGTTCAGAGGGATTCCACAACGTGTTGCCCAAGGATACGCGTTCGGCGGTCGTACAGAAGCAACATTTACAGCATACGCGCTTAATGATGAAGAACTCAAAATACTAAAAAAAGAACTCGATAAAGACTCATTCAATGATGTGCTTTCATTGATTGAAGGAGCTACAACGCAAAGTCTGGATGAAATAAAGAAAGATATTGAGTCTTTCATCAATGAGGAAAAAGACGAAAAAGAAAAGAAAGAAGCCGAAGAGAAGAAAAAACAGGAAAGCGAAGATATCAATCCATTCTCAAGTCTTTTCAGTCCTTTCTTTTCAAAAAAGAAACCAAAAGAAGAAGAGAAAAAAAGCATGTCAGTACCTAAATCAGATGATCAATACGAAAGAGTTTTTCGATCACAGGCAATTGTAGATGCTCGTGAGCGATGTAAGACCTTATTTGAAACCTATAAAAAAGCGCATCAGATGCCTGCCTTCTAGTATGAAAAAAACTACTGTTAAAGAAATTCCTTCAAAAATAAAGGAGATTAAGAAGCCCGCCGTAGTTGATAAAAAAATCGAAGAAATAAAAGAAGAACACCTGGCAGAGGAAGCATCACACACCCACGTTCCAGTATTGCATCGTACACGCACACTCGAAGAAGATGCTCTACCAGAATCATCAAATGTTCAATCCCGAGCACCTCGCGAAGTTTCTAAACCATTATATGAAGGTTCTCGTCGCTCGTACACACTTTCTTCAAACCCTGCAGCAGCACCCGAACAAAACGTAATCTATGAAGATCCTATGGTTGCCTCAGCGCGACGCACAGGAACAGTCGAAAAACCAACAGCTCTATTACGCCAAGAATTTCTCAGAACAGAAGAAGACGCTTTAGGAACACGCCCGACTGTCAGTCAAAATCCATTACACCCGCGCCAGCAGTTAAGGCGCGAAGATACCTATACGGTTGAGCAAGAACGTGCTAAATCAGATAAAAAACGACGATATCCATGGGAAGCGTAGGTTTAAATAAAATTGTTCTTACAATAACAAATGGGTGATGAAAATTTCTATCAGGGCTCAAAAATCTCTGAACCGATTTATTCAGTGAAAGAGAACTATGGAGGTTTCATAGGATACCGCGCGAATGCAAGCACGTTCGGAATGGCTCTAGATCCGCGAACCGCAAACCAACTTCAAGAAGTTTCGAACAAGCTTAACACGGGCGCAAAAACAATCGAAGTTCAAGGTGTTCAGGCAAACGTTCTGGAGGCAATTCCTGAGCAACATCTCGAGGAAATCAATCGTCTCAAAAAACTTGCTGGAATCGACTTAACATTCCATGGTCCTATCGTGGAACCATCAGGGTTTAACGGACGTGAAGGCTGGAGCGAGGAAAATCGTGCACAAGCAGAGCGTCAGATGCTCAGCGCAGTTACCCGCGCCCATAAACTCGATCCAAGCGGAAACATCGTCGTTACATTCCACACAACGGCAGGTCTACCTGAAATGATGGAACGCATTAAAACGAAAGAAGGAGAGGTTACTACTGAAATGCTTGTGTATGATGAATCAACAGGTCAAGCTCAGCGCATCGAGCGCAAAGAAGATTATCTTATGAAAGAAGGGAAAAAAACCGATGTAAAGGAACGCCTGAAAGAAATGAATAAAGAAAGCTGGGAACGCGCTTTAACAACCGTCGGCTTCCACGCACATCAAGGTGAAGAAACAATACGCAGAAGTGTACGCCCACTTACTGAAGAGGGAATGCCTGACGATTTAAAACAGTCATCTGTTCTCGATATTTACAACATTATGAAAAATAATCCCAAAGAGGGACAAGAACTTGTCTCACGCCTACCTCAGCAAACACAGCAGTTTGTAAAAGAAGCTATGGGGAATATTAATTATGGGGAAATCCATGTAAAAGACGCATATAATGAAATGAAAACATTATATGACAAGGCTTACAAAGCAGCAATTCGTACAGATAATAAAGAAGATATTGCAAAGCTCAACGAATACGGTGCTGAGTTACGTGCTAATTTCAAGAAATATGCAGACCCTAAAAATTTACCTCAATTTGCAGAAGAAATAACAAAGGGAGTTCAAATTCTTAGTGCACTCAAGTCAAACCCTGAAGTGTTTCGTCCGCTAAACGATTTCGTTCTTGACAAGTCAGGCGAAACATTTGGGAACATAGCCTATAAAGCATACAACGAATTCAAAAAAGACAAAACTGCTCCTATTATCAGTATAGAGAACCCTCCAGCAGGAGGCGGTTTAAGTCGTGGAGAGGATTTAAGAAAACTTGTAGAAATTTCCCGTAACAAATTCGTCGAAAAAGCAGTCGCTGACGGCATGGATAAAGAAAAAGCAGTTGAAGCAGCAAATAATCATATCGGAGTTACTTGGGATGTCGGACACATCAACATGATACGTAAGTTCGGATATGATCAGTCAGACGTCGTTAAAGAAACCAAGAAAGTGGCTGATATGGTAAAGCACGTGCACCTCTCAGATAATTTCGGATTCGAACATACTGAATTGCCTATGGGTATGGGAAATGTTCCAACAAAAGAACATCTTGAGGCAATCGGTGAAAAAGTTAAGAAGATGAAAAAAATTGTTGAAACAGGAGATTGGTATCAGCATTTTAAAACCTCTCCATTTGCACAGACGCTCGAGGCGTTTGGTTCACCGATATATGCGATGAAAATGGCGCCCTACTGGAATCAGGCAAGAGGTATGACGCAAGGTTATTTCTCAGGGTACGGACGTATGTTACCTGATCAGCATTTCTCAGTATATGGTGCAGGGTTCTCTTCACTTCCTACCGAGCTCGGCGGGCAGATCACGGGCAGAAGTAGGCTTTCAGGAACACCCACCGAGTAGTAAAGATTTAAAAAGAATTGTCACTTCAACTTGAAAAGACGGGATCATGAAGAAATCTAAAAAGAGTTCTAAGCCTAAAGCGCATGCGCACCATGCTCATCATGTACGCATCGTCGAAGTTTCTGATGCTGCTACTCCTGAACCTCCTGTAATTCCTCAAGTCCAAGAGAAGAAAATCACTCCTATATCTATCAGTCCTGAAAGCCAACGCGAGGTTGCAATGGAATTCGCCGCACTTATTCACAAGAAATTCGATTCTCTCATTAAGGCAACGGTGTTATTCGGTTCACAAGCAAAAAATACCTCAACCTCTTCAAGTGACATAGACATCGTGGTTATTGTTGACGATGCCTCAGTAAGCTGGGACGACGAATTAATTGCATGGTATCGTCAGGAACTCGGTAAACTTTTGTCCAGTGTCGCTCGTGAGAAAGAATTGCATGTTAACACGATAAAACTCACAACTTGGTGGCAGGATTTGCTCTATGGTGATCCAGTCGTTCTCAATATAATACGTTATGGCGAGCCGCTTATTGATATTGCCGGATTTTTCAAACCAATTAAATCACTTCTTATTCAAGGAAAGATACATTCAACCCCTGAAGCAGTTTACGCTGCCTTGCAACGTGCACCATCGCACCTTGCTCGAAGCCATGCTTCTGAGATGGGTGCAATAGAAGGCGTTTACTGGACAATGGTTGATTCAGCGCAAGCAGCACTTATTACAGCAGGTCAACTTCCTCCATCTCCTGAACACATTCCAGGATTACTCAAAGAAGCATTCGTTGATAAAAATTACTTGAAGATGGAGATTGTCAATTGGTATCGCGAATTATACAATTTACATAAGGGAATTGTTCACGGCACTATCGTTTCCATAAAAGGAGCTCAAATAGATGTATGGCAACAGCGCGCACAAATTTTCTTACGAAAAATGACTGAGTTAATCGATATGCTTATTGAATCTGGTAAGAACCAAGCTTCTTCTTAAAACTTAAGCAGCAACTCTATAGACAAATTCGCGTCCTTTCGCAAATTCATCTACATTCGAACTTTTCGCAAGTTTCTTTATTCCTGCGAGGACATAACTTCTAGCGTTCTTTTTTTCCTTAGTTTCAAATTCGGTAAGTTTCTTCTTAATTTCGTCAAATTGTTCTTTTGCCCCTTTAACTTCAGCGTCCTTATCTCGGTATCCTCTAAGTGAAGCCTCATATACGACGTTGTACATAGCTCTCTGAATTTCTAAGCCCTTATCTTTGAACTTACCGCTAATTTCCTTAGCAGCAGCACGAGCAATAGGTTCTCGAAGTGCGCGAATCTGTTCAGGATCAAGACTTTTTGATTTGGCACGATTATGGAGCTCTTCAGCAACTTCATATGCTTGCTTCAATGCACCCCATGAAGCATACTCCTTTCCAACAGCAGCAGCAATAGCATTTCTATCGTCTTCGTTTGCAAGTATTCCTTCTAATTTCTTAGGGTCTGCTTCCTTGAGAATTTCGTCAAGATTTCGTTGAATTCGATTTGATGCACTAGCGTCTAAAATTGCTTTCTCCATTTGAGCATATCTTCTGGCTTCTTCAGGATCGAGTTCATCAGCTTCCTTTCCAACGCGTTTCTTAACAGAAGGATCAATTATTTTCTGACTAACTGCAAACTTATATCCTCGATCTTCAATAGATTTAGCAGCCTTATCTTTAACATCTGCTCTGCTATCTTTTTGAATCTTATAGAATGATTCACCTATCTCTTGTACTTGATTAAGTTCTCTTACGAACTCTTCGCGAGCGCTTGGTTTTACTTCAGCCATATTTTGCATCAATTACAGGAATATTTAAACCTTTCTATTGTTGTATCTTAGTAGGAGTAACATAAACTGCTCTATAGAGCACTAGAACATACTGACAGTTTCATCTTCCTGTTTATCTTCAAAATGGTCTGACTCAATAGGTATTGCATCATTAAGTGCAGGAATATCATCTCCCTTCGTAAACCCCGGAGCATAATCGTTAGGGGTGCTTTCAAGAGCCTTTAGAATTATTTGTTCCTCAAGCGTACTTTTGATAGGTTCAGCAGAAAACGATACGTTATTTTCTTTCTTACGAGGCATTGTAGAATGTTCTTGAGGACTCGAAACGTTCTTTTCTATCTCCGCAACTACCTTAGAAACAGCCTCAGCAGCATCTGCATTCACTGAAAGACTATCTATCCCTTCCTGTATAAGGAAACGAGCCATATCTTCCCGGCTGGCTGCCTGTCCGCAGACAGACGTTTCAACACCATATTTCTTGCATCGTCGTATAACATATTGAATTGAATGCATAACTGCTGGGTGCATTTCATTATACAATTCCTGAACATCGGGATTGTTTCTGTCAATCGCTAACGTGTATTGTGTTAAGTCATTCGTTCCAAAACTTACAAATGAAATTCCTTCTTCACACAGCTCGTTAATTATCTGAACAGCAGCAGGAGTCTCCACCATAATTCCCAAACGTACATTTTCAGGGAGGTTCATGCCCTGCGCAATCTTCTTTGCTAACTTTACTTCATCTACCGATATTACTTGCGGCATCATAACTCCTATTTTTTTATCCGGAAATTCATCGGCAATTTCTTTGATAGCCGTAAATTCAGCTTCAAGAAGATCGACATTGCGCAAACTGAATCGTATTCCGTGATTTCCAAGCATAGGATTCCCTTCAATCATTTGTGGTGCTCCCTCTAAATGTCTAAACTCATCACTACGAATATCTGACGTGCGTACCCAAATCTCCTTGAAAGGTAAAGCTATTTTTCTTAAACCTCCAGAAACAAGCGTAATGTATTCCTTGATTTTATCATTTTTAACATACCATACAGGATGCTTACTTGATGTAGCAATAATCCCTTCAAGTCGAACAAGTCCAACTCCCTGTGCCCCAGAGAGAGCAGCACGCTGTGCGTAATCAGGCAAATCAACAATCACTTTGATATCAGTTCGTGTAGGGACTATCGGTTTAATTTCAACGCGTTTTTCCTCAGCCTTCCCATCAATAACACGACCTGTCGAGCCATCAACTGTAACGACCTGCCCTTCCGTGAGCGATTGCGTGGCAGTGCGCGTTCCAACAACACACGGAATGCCCATCTCACGTGAAATAATCGCCGCGTGACTCGTAATTCCGCCCTCGTCAGTAATTATTCCTGCAGCGCGTTGCATGGTGACAACCATATCAGGATTAGTCATCATCGTCACAAGTACATCCCCTTTCTGTATTTTCGAAAGTTCGTTAAGTGAATGAACTATTTTAACCGTACCAGAAGAGACGCCCGGAGACGCGCCTAATCCAGAAAGTAACACGTTTCCTGTGACCTCTCCACTCATGACTTGCGGTTTTGTAGTGATAGGTCTGCTCTGAACAATGTACACCTCTTGCGAAATTGCAAATTCAATATCTTGCGGTTTTCCATAGTGTTGTTCAAGATCTAGAGCGTACTGGGCAAGGCGTTTAAGCTCGTATCCCGTCAAGACTTGCTGGTTTGAACGTTCACTCGTCAACTTAGCAGTTTGTAGCGAGCCAGACGAACTTCTAACGATAGCAATTTTTTTATCAGACACTTTCATTTCCTGTACTTCTAAATCGCGATTCAGCGTGTAATGATCTGGAACAATCTGTCCAGATACAATTCCTTCACCAAGTCCCCAAACAGCCTCAACAACAATAGAATCGTCATCTTTCAATGGATTACGTGAGAACATGACTCCTGACTTTTGCGAATCAACCATTCGTTGAATAACTACTGCAAGTAAAGCCTTCTCATACGCAAATCCTTTTTTCTGTCGATAATAAATAGCGCGTGCAGTAAACAGTGAAGAAAAGCATTTCTTAATGTTCTCAAGTAGTGCTGCGTGACCTTTTATGTTCAAGAATGAATCCTGTTGTCCCGCAAAACTTGCATCAGCCAGGTCTTCAGTAGTAGCGCTTGAACGTACAGCCACAAAAGGCGGCTCATGTGAGTTTTTCAAAATATCAAGTGCAGTGGATTTAGCTTGATGCATATTTTGACGTGAGGTATCCAAAATATCGTACGCCTCAACAATTTCCTGTTCCAGTTCCGGAGGCATAGGTGAGCTCTCAATAAGTTCACGTATTTTTCGCGAAGCGTCCTGCAAAGATTCAGTGTTTTCAGTATTCAGTCGCGCAAGTATCGGTCGTATTTTTTCATCAAGTTTAGAAGAGGCAATAAAATAAGCGTATGCTTGAGCAGTCACCACAAACCCGGGAGGAATAGGAAATCCATTAATATACATCTCAGCAAGACTCGCACCTTTACCTCCTGCAACAGGCACATCTTTATTGTTTAATTCAGAAAACCACTTCACGTATCCTGTATCAGGAGCCTCTTTTTTCACCATAACGCCTTAAAATATGCTTAATTAATAAATCAATCGGTAGATAAAATTACGCTTTGACTGGAAGAAGTTTCTCAGTTCTAACATTTACTCTTCCAGGTATTTTAGACTTGATCATTCCCATTGCTTCACGCGCAACACGCGCAGCATTCTCATCTGCACACCAGACTACAAATATATCTGATCCACTACGTACAATTGCTGCACGACCTTCAATGTTTCCAAAGGAACGGCTCATACCACTCGATAATCTGTCAGCTCCTGCTTGGGCAGCCATCTTATTATTGCGAAGAAGGTGATGCGGATGTACTTTTACTTGTAGGTAGTATGTGTTTGGAAGTTTTTCATCTAGAACTTTAGTAAGAAACTGTCTTGAAGCCTCAATTGCATTGTCTCGTATTTGTACTGATTGACCTACAATCATACGCATTGCTATAGGGTATTTGCCTTCATGAAATGCTTTTTGGTTACCTGCAGTATATTTGACTACTTTATTCTGAGGGACTACTTTAATGTAAGATTTTCCCTTGGCTCGTGATACACGAGTGTATGGTCGAGCATATTTCTTTGAATACGTAAGTGCTTTTCGTAGGGCCATTTATTCTCCTTCTGCAAGGCTCTCAAGAATTTTTCTTCTTTTTCCTGCCTTGTCTGTTTTTATCTTATCAGCCTTAGGAGTACCTGTATATCTAACAGGTTCTACCACGATAACTTGCTTATTAGTTAGTCGTCCTAAATGCATTTTAACTTCTGCATGACTCATGGTCGCTTTATTTCCTGTAGCCACATAGCCATCCTCTTTAACATCATAGACAATTCCCGCATAATGTCTTTTTTGAGGCAAACTAAAAGTGCGGATTCCAATAGCTCGACTTGGTTCAGTTGCTCTTTTTGATATTAGTAATCGCGATTCAGGATGGTATTTTAACTCACCTATACCTAAGGCATTAAGATATTTCTCTGCATTTCGTCTTCTTCCTTCGTAGTCCATTATTTCTTCGCTCCCTTTTTCTCAGTTGGCGTAACAGCATCTAATACTTCAATATTAGTAGTAATAGCCTGTCCTGGTAGACCTTTTTCAAAGATAGCTCTAACAATTCCTTTGTTACCGTGAGCATCAGAAACGACTCCTTTGATTTCCTTGCCAGCAGGACTCTTCCAGACAACATGTTTGCCTGCAAGTTTCTTAGCTTCCTCTCGGGAAGTTGCACCTAAATCAAGAAGATAATGTCTTTCATTAATGCGATGTCTTCCGCGTCGAAATTGTACAACGATACCTTTCATGTTATGTGGTGACGGATAGAAATCGGGGTTTTTAAAGCTTTACGAATCCTCAGATTCGTGAGGCCCTAAAAAAGTATTCTTTTTTAAAGCTTTACGATTAAACAAAAATGTCAAATTCTCCACGTTCTTTACGGACAGTTTCAAGCGCTTTATGACTTAGTTTTAGTTTAGTTCTATCTTTCGTCTTAGTAAGTGCTTCCTCAAGCTTTCTCTGTTCAACTTCTTCAAGTTTAGCCCCTATCTTGTAGACTTTGCCTGCCTCAACAAAGAACGTTCCTTCATCAGTCAACACGAGTTCAGCTACCTTCCCATTATACCCTATCTGTACAATTCCACGCTCGACAAGTGCAATTTCCTTGCGTTGAGAGTATTCAATAAGAACATTCATCAAATCGCTCGCATTGCGACGTACTTCATCAAGATCATTTTGAGTAAACTTCTTGGAGCGAGCTTTTTTCCTGATTTCACTAACACTCTTAAGTATCGGACTATATCTAGGGGAAATCTTTCCTTCCTTCACAAGTTTCTTTTCAAACAATTTCATTAATGCGTCTTGCGGATGATTTCCCAGAATATTCTTTAAGATAGAAAACATCTCTTCATACATTGCATCAGCAGAGTGTTGCGCAACACGTGATTCAAGTTTTTGTCGCAAGACTTTCAATTTTTTATCATACTCGCCAGCTTCTTTAAGCAAGGTATCAATTTCCTCACCCGTAATAGAAGTTAACTTTCCGTGTTCATAGTCTTTGTACAACTTAACCGTCTTTTCAAGTATCTTGAGCTCTTTAAGACCCATAATTTTCTCTTTATGAACGAATTCCTTCTTAACGTCTTCCACAATAGTCTTAGGAACAGGTGGTGCTTGACCAGCAAGCATCATTAATGCTTGCGTAGGTGTAACAACTCCCCAATAAATATCAATCATTGCATCCATCAGTCTCCGTTTAACAAGTGTATCATTCTGGTCGCCATACTTCATGAACGTATCAACTGCTTCTGGACTTGGTTTAATTTTACCCATTTTAAGCAAGAGTTTCCATGGTAAGAATGTCCCTCTATCATACATTGGAATACCATCACGAATAAACGTAAAGATAACTGGAGTCGCATCCTTAACAGATTGCCAGAAGTCAGTCAGTAAATATACCTGCACGTTGAGCACGTTCTTAACACCTGCAAGTGCTGTCGCTTCTTTTATGTAATCATAAATATATCCTCGCAATCTTTCAAGAAGCTGCAAACGAGGCATCTTCTTTACGTCAGTGTCATCAATAACTACGAACGTATCTACATCGCTATCTTTGTCTGCAGTACCTCGGACAAGACTTCCACCAACGGCATACGTCGCAACATATTTCTCGAATTTTCTCAATACTAATGTTTTATGAATATTCGCAAGTCGCAACGTCCCTAAAAATCCTTTATCATGTAGAGGGTAGCTAGCGGCAATCGCATCTAAGAATTCAAATTTACTATCCATCCCATAATTCCAAACATCAACTGGTGTTTTAATGTGCACCCAAACGTTGTGCTTTCCTTCCTTCACAAGTTCAAGAATACCTGGCTTTATTTTCTTTGCAATGTTCTTGTATTCATCTTCCGGAATGATGAACATCACATGCAACGGCTTACGAGCAATTTCTTCAGCGAGTAATCCTTCGTCTTCCTCAAAAGCCTTAAATGAAGGAGCAGGAAGTATAGAAAGTGCAAGTGCAAATGGAAATTTCTTAACCAGTTTTTTCTTAAACTCTTCAAGCTCACCTTTCAGCTTGTCAAATTCTTCATTACCTTCTGAAGTTTGAATAGGTGGTTGAACCGCGTATTTATCGGCTGAAGAAATATGGTTTCCAAGGGTGTGCTTCTCTTCCATATCAAAAATACTCAGGAGACGTATTTAAAACTATCCTGTTGAGATTTATATACTCGTGAACGATATCTGTTTGTGAAAAGAGAGCAATTCGATCGCAAGTATTTGGGCGAGTTCGTATATGGGGGAATTGATGGGACAGTCACTACTTTTGCAGTCGTTGCAGGTTCAATGGGTGCATCACTAAATGCAGCAATTATTCTTATTCTAGGTTTTGCAAATTTGTTTGCAGACGGCTTCTCAATGGCTGTCTCAAACTATCTATCAGTTAAATCACAATTCGAACTTAAACGAGGGAAGAAAGACACGACCATTGATGAAGAGGCAAAACACCCGATAAAAACCGCCCTAGCAACATTTTTTTCATTCCTTATAATTGGCTTTATCCCTCTGAGCTCATATGTGGCTGCTCTCTTTATTCCTTCCATTAATGCCCATAAAGAAGTATACTCTATCGCATGTACTGCACTTGCACTTCTTATCGTTGGCGCCGTTAAGGGCCGTGTTGTCAAGAAGCATGTCGTGCGTTCAGCCCTTGAAACGCTTCTCATCGGAGGAATCGCAGCGGCAGTTGCCTTCGGCGTAGGCTATTTCTTGAAAGGACTTGTGTAAATGGCTGAACAGTTAATCACTTGCGATCTACAGACAGAAGGTGAAAACATGTATATCTGTGAAGCGTGTGGTTCACGTTTGCAAGCTGAAAAATGTAAGCTCATGTGTAAGCGTTGCGGGTACTTTCGCTCATGTAGTGATTTATTTTAATCTCTAGAGAAGTCAGGATTTTTATGAAAAATACATTTGTCACATCTCTGTATATCCAGACACCACAACTGCAACGAGTATGTATCACAAACCATTCGTCTTGATTCACTTGGTGCAGCTTCTCCTGAAAGACTATTACTGCAATAAGGACCAACGTGATCCTCTCTCAAGTACGGACATCGTTCCTCACGAGAGGTTGCTTGTATAAGGTGAATAGCTAATTTTTCGCCAGAGTTACTTGTTCGAACCATACCAATTTAGAATGTAGGGGCTTTAAAAATCTACTCGTGAAAAAGATTAAAAAGCACATCGCGTTAGAAAAAGAATGTCTCAAGAAAACCCTCGTAATAATGCTGGAGGTCTTGAAATAATTGTTCTAGCAGTCATTGGCACCCCATTTATGGTATTAGGGGCACTTGTTGAAGCTCCACGATATCTGCGTATTTTAGGAAGTCGTGCCGCAGCATCAATATACAATCCTACTCTTGGTCGCCTTACAGAAACCAAATATACTCCCGCTAAAATATTTCCCGTTGAAGATAATGAATTCTCACCTAGCGACAACGATTATTTAGTCAAAGGATATATCTCTAAGAAGTAACTGAATAGTTATTCACAAGTGTGGATAATGCTTGATCCTCATGTCCATCAGTTGCAATCGGTTTGAGGTTAACTTCCCGTAGGAATAATCCGAGCGCTTCTTCAACTAATCCATCTGTCTGAGAAGGTTTTTGTCGAACGTCTATTCGAACATAGAATCCATGAGGGTTAGTTGATCCGCTAAATGCAGCTCGCTCGCCACCCGTTGCACGGTCTAAGTTTGCACCTATCAAGATATTTGATCGAGAATACTTTTCCTGAGCGATATGTTGAGCCGCCCCAATTTTATCTAATAGTCCTGAAGTTGCAGAAAGATTTGAAGAGTCATTTATTCTATATCCAAATTGAACATATCTCTCATCCATAAATCAAGACGCGTTATCCCACTTATAAATTTAATTATGTTTGAGCAGCTAGAATGCAGTTACCTGGCTCTCAAAGAAGAGTATCTCTTGCACATGAGATCTATATGTTAAAGCATACATTTTTAAGCTAATTCTAAATTTTTAGTATATGCATTTATATCATTGGGTGCCTGAAAAGATGATTGGAGATGTACTCCAGCCGCTCAATACACTTAGAGAAACTCGCCCGGAGCTATATGCAGAATATGTCAAAAAGTATCAGGGACGTGAAGAATTGCTCAAAGCAAGAGTCCCGATTTTAGGGTGTTTATGGAATGATGTATTGCATCTGACTCCGGTTAATCCGCAAGAGGTGATGAAAGTATACCGAGATACTGGTCTGAAAGCCCGAACAACTCGTTTCTTCAAAATATCTGATTCTTCTTTGAAAAGAGACGAATTAGTCATTTACAAACACACCAAGATAGCCAATGGTGATTGGAGTATTGATCCGAGCGAAGTATTAAGATATAGTCCTGCTACAGCAAAAAAATTCTCGCATTTCCCTGATGCGGCAAGACAATATTTCGAACGAGAAAAATCAGCAGGCAGAAGACCATTATTATTTGGATTCGTTCCGCATGTTTTATACAGAGGAGAAATAGATATTTCTAAATGTGAAGTTATTGAAGCTTAACTCGCTCTCAAGCGCATTAAGCGTTTCCGTTCTGCAGAGCTATTCAGATGTTTCTTCATCTCTTGATATGTGACCCGCAACTTGCTCTAATTCAGGCATAGACTGCAGTATCACATCGTAGAGTCTTTGAGAAGTACTGGACATACGTACATAATCCTCATATTCAGGTTCTTCTTTAAATGGTTTACCTCTAAGAAGGATTCCATCTTTATAATTGGCTCGAGCTTTATCAAATAGGTACAAATCTAATTTTTTACTGAAATCCTCGAGATGTGCAGTTTCTAGTCCTAACTCTCTCTCCAGTCCAACACGAGTTCGAGCAAGAGCCTCCCGTTTTAAAAGTATTTCCGGACTCATTCCTAACAAGTTCGACCACTCCTCTACTGAAGCTTTAGCTGCAGAATCAAAGATTTCACTTCGCTCTACATATATTTCTCTATAGCGTTCTCTAAGTGGAACGTGTTGCTGTAAGAGCGCTCTTACAGAACGTTCTATTTCCCGCACATCTTTCCCGAAGGGAGCAAGATGCTTCAAGCCATCACTTACAAAGTTATCTCGATTATATCGTAAACCGTATTCTAAGTCAGCAAAACTTTCAAGTTGATCTTCCGTTATCCCGTAGAAGTTATAATCCATAGAAAATCAATAAATTAGTCCTATAAAAAGTTAGTGGCCCTGAAGAGAATCGAACTCCTGACTCCTCGGTGTAAACGAGTATAATAAAAAGCTTACTACTCGTTAAATATATAAACTAGACTCTCGTCGATAAGGAATGTATCAAGAAAGATATGAAAGAAAGAAGAAACTTCTGCTAGTAGATAAAAAAATCAATGAGAAAAATCGTAGAATAATGGGACGATTTCTTGAACATCAAGAATACAGGCTGAAAAGAAGGAACGGATTACCGCAAGTAGATGAAAGAAGCTACAAAACACTTGATTATTTCTTAGGACGACTACGAAATCTTAATACGTGGTTCAAAAATAAAGAGTGGTCCTCTCTAAAGAAGGCAGATATCAAACAAGTAATTGATGATTTAGAAGATGGAGTTATCAAAACAGCTAAAGGTGAGCGGTTCAAAGACCGCAGTTTGTATTATCAGATGATGCAAGGCAAGCTATTCGCTTTGATAGGCAAAGATAAAGATGCGCGAGACTTCATCAAAGAACATGAAATTATTGGCCGTAAGAATGATAATCAAGTCCGATTTATCTCTGAAGAAGATTTCAGGAAAATTGTTGATTGTGCTATAACTCCTGAACAGCGTTGTCTTTTGTGGCTTGCTTTTGATATAGGGGAAAATATCGGTTCTTTGCTCGAACTTGAAAAGCATGACTTTAAACGACAGACCAATGAAAATACCCGAGAACCGGAGTACCTGGTAATCTTGAGCAAAGATAAGCTAAAAAGAAGTAGGACTCCAAGAAGCGAGACAACCAACTATACAGAAACCGTGCGGTATCTTGATATCGTCTTAGGAAATCTGAAACCTTCTGAAAAAGTAATTTCTAATCGATTTATGAAAAATAAGAACTTAAGTGAACTTCACAATTCAGATAAGCTCTTTAAATTTAGTGAAACTGCTGCCACGCTCTTTCAAAGGAGAGCTGTTGAACGATCTGGAGTCCGATGCCAGCCAGAAGGTCAGAAAGTCACGTGGAAAGACCTACGTAGCTCTATGAGTTGTGACTTACTTAAGAAAGGGTGGACACGTGACGAAGTAAATGCTAGACTAGGCCATAAACCAAGTTCTCGTATTATTGATCGTTATATCAATTTTTTAGCTTTAGATCGTAATAGACCTAAGCAAAAGGTGCATGAAAGCAACCTTCGTAAACTTGAAAGCGAGCTTGAAAACACTAAAGACTTAAGTAAATTACAAGCTCTTCGTATCGCCAAACAACAAGAAGAGCTAGATCATCTTAGAATACTCTACGATAAGAAGTTAGAGGACATTGCGGAAGAGTTGAGCGCTATAAGCAAGAGTGCACAAAAGGTAGCAGTCAAGAATTAGACAATTTTGAGGCTATTTAGTCTGCTCTCTTATCTCCTATACAATTTAAGCAATTTCTATTCAGCAGTACATATACCCCTCAATCCCAATCAATAACTTTTTCGTCTTTAATTTCTCTTATGGATCGTATTATGTCTGATTCTGGAATATCGTCTTCCCCATCTACAATAGCAATAGTACAACCATTCAAATAATCTCCAGTAAATATTTTATTGATTAACTTTTTTCCGTATTTATGTTCCAATTCTTTCCTTTTCATATCAACTCTCCACAATAACCTTTGTTTCAGAAATTACTTTCTGCGCAAGTTTCACTAATTGAGTATAGAGATTGTCATTAAGGGATAAGCTTGTTCCATACTGATACTTTTCGCGTATCTTAACGCTTGTTTCAGAATCATCCGTGATGCCTAACGCTGCAATTTTATCAAGTGTATCTTGTGTGAGGTTAATTTTCTTTTCCTCAATAAGAGAGGCAATCAAGGCAAACGTGCATTCTTGATTATGTGATTCATAGCCAAACTTGGAAGCAATGGCCAGTAAGCTATGATACATGGCATAAAAAACCGTACTTGCGCTAATATCTGAGAAATTTCCATCTTTCAAATACATAGTAGCTTTCAAAAAATGCTCTGCCTTTTTCACATGTTCGGTAGATTGCTCTTTATTTGGCTTTATCTTGCGCAGACCTCTATGCATGCTTCCTTCTTTGAGCTCTTTCTCAGCTTTCCTCAAACACCAATCTAATTTGTTTTTTGCGTGACTCATGTTAGTACCTCAATTAGCGTATCGTGTCCCGATACAACCAAGCCTTTGATCGCATTGAGTACAACCTTATCAGGTTTAGCGACGTTCTTCTTTAAATCTTCTTTGGTTTGATAGACCGGATGAATTTTTTTATCGTTTATGGAGTTAATCTCTTCAATTCCTTTCTTAATCGCATTAAAATTCTTATCATTAGAAACAATGAGGGCATCAATATCGCCTGCCTCTTCATGTTTTTTTAAAACTGACCCAAAGAGAATAACCAGTTCAGCATGTTTGATTTTTTTCAATTCGGTGATCCAACGTTTCAGGTACGGATGCGCACTTTCTGCTTCCTTGGCAAGAACAAATCGCACATAATTGCGCACATAGTCATTTGAGAGATTAAGCTTGAAAATATGGGCGTTCCCGATCTCTTCAACGCTAAGGATATCTTCTTTCTGAAGCTTTTGTGCTATTTTCCATGCTCCCATGGGGCTTATATCTAGAAACTTGGCAATCGTGTTCGCATTGTAGTGGACTTCGGGACTTTTCAGTATCGTTGCAATCATTCGCATCTCATTATCCGTTACGTTTCTCATATAAACTCCTAGTATATAGTTATAAACTAGCGATATATAAGCTTTATGGTTTACTTGAGTATTCATCTTTGTATTTATGATTAGAAAAGAATAAATAGACAGGATGAGTAAGAAACGCATAGCGTTTCTTAGTTGTTAGGTTCTTTGTTTTCTTTCCCAATCATAAATATCATGGGAATCATTCCCGAATCTTTCTCCATCTGCTCAACTTCTTTCTTCAGATCCTTATGAGAGGTATAGACTTTCATACAATACACAAAACTACCTTGTTTATCTTTAAGATAAGGGAATTTCTTAAGAATATCTTTCTTTAAGCGCAAGGTCGTCCACGCTTGATCTCCTTCGCTATAAGATAATTTGCCTTTGACCTCTAAATTTTCATGCAGCGGGCTAAGGAACATCACCTCCGACTCTTCTTTATGGAGCGGATGCTTATTTGTAGCCATCTACCTAATTTCTAGTTAGATGATTCTATATAAAGGTTTCGCTTGGATTCGCTCTAGCAACCAAGATTGCCTAACGAAACCTTTTAATACCTTAGAGATGATAACTCCCGTTATGGGAAGACGTTATAAGCACACTATCACGGTTCGAGTACCTGATTCAGTCTATGAAGCAGTCATGAAACGTGTTAAGCATAAGCGACTCAAGTATCCTTCTTATAGCGACGCCGAAGTCATCCGCAAGGCTTTAGTCAAGCATCTTAAGGAAAAGGGATTGTTGGATAAAGATAAGACTTATCTCTAGATGGAAATGGTCTGTAGAGCATTAACAACAACTTATTTATACAGACATTTTCCTTTAAAACCATGTCTCCAGGGCTCAAGTGTAAAGTTCAAGCCTATAATATTAATGTGCGAGTAAAGCGCCACCGAGATCTAGAAGGTGCGGATGTTTTATATCATGTCCTAAAAGAAATTAATGGATTCACCTACACTTCAACCGACTCTAGGCAGAATATACGAAGAAAGATAGGTGAGTTTGATTATGCGATGGAGTTTATAAATTTCCCAGATAAGGAAGATAATTTGACTAGAATAGACTTTAAATTTGGAAGGGAAACAAGAGAGTCATTTAGCTTAAAAGACAAAAATGGGCAAGCGTCGGTTTTAAAGCTTCCAGATGACTCAAATATTTGTTTTGATACGCATGGCTCGTTTATCTTGAGAAGATTAAAAAATCATTGGTGTTGTGTTTTATTACTCGAAAAACGCCATCATACAACGACTGGTTTGGCGAAGGTTATTGAATACATCGAGAAGGTTAAGGAAAAATATAGCCTTGAAGCTGACGCAATAGCACAGGAAGCAGATGTTATTAGAAAGATAAAGAGTACTAAAGATGTAAATGCTGCCATAATAAAAAATCAAAAACTTGATTTAGAAAAAGAGGATGGAAGCGGCACGATACTTGTAAAAAATCGAGAACGAAAGAAATATGAGGCAACTAGTGTGCGTATAAGACTTTCTGAAGGCAATAGCACTTGGGAAAGATTTGTTAATTTCGCGAAGGATTATCTAAGCATTAAAAGAGAACCTACAAATCAGGAGATACGTGCACTAATTGATGACACAGAATTGGTACTTTTAAAAAAGACCATGGCGGATTCTGGAGAGTCTAATAAAATAGATTTATTTAAGGATTTGGTGCTCTTTAAGATGGATGTGCAACAGCGTCATTCTAGAGAATTAGATTCGGACGACTTTTTTAATAAGTTGTTCACTTTAGTAGATACCAAGACGCTAGATTCCATCTTTGATCTTTCAAGAAAGCTCTATGATTAAAAATAGATAAAATATACATTTAAAGATTCTGAGCATAGTGAATAGAATTAAAGCGAATAAAAACCAATATATCCAGACATGAGTTCCATTCGCAAGTGTGAAGATTAAGAGGCTTACAGTTAGAAGGAGGGTTATAAATGCCGTAGAAATTAAAGCATATAACATGTTTTTGTATTCTTTATGTTTTCTTAGTCTTGTTAATTCTTCTGAGTGCTCAGGATTGTATAGGAAAAGAAGTGAGAACGTTGTTAAGAGAAAACCTATCAAAATTCCTAAGAAACTTATTGTTGATTCGTTTATATTGGCGAGAAGAGTTCCTACAAACCCGAATGAATTTCCAAATAAGACAAGGATCACAACAACGGCTATAGAAAAGATTAAATCAGCCAAATAAGTGGCATCCCCGTATTTTTTAATGAACCAATTAATTAAACTCATATTTTATTGAAATGTGCTTCCTATATATTAATTGTTATTCTACGAGATATTTTGTTAATTAGACCCAAATATACCTCTTCTGTATGTCCATAATAATCTGACCATTTGTATGCATCCAGTCAACGAGATGTTGCAGGTCGTAAAGGTCGGAGAAAAGCCCCGATCCGCTGACTGCCTCATAAATTTCTCTTAACGTCGGATTTTTAAGATTTCTTATGGCTTCTTGGACTACTGCAAATCGAGCATCTGATTTAGTCCTCTTAAGTCTTGTCCAGGTTTCTTCGAACCTGTTATTTTCGATGAGCCCCGTAAAGTTATCTAAGATAATACCTCGTGCGCCTTCAAGATCACTTTTGTCAACTCCTATCTTATTTGTTGCTCGCGCTAATGACTGCGCAAGTCGCTTTAAATTTTCTTGAGTTCGTGAAAGCATCCATCCAACCGTAGACTTTCGCTCATCTTCGTTTTTTATTAAGTCAGATAACACTACGTCGAAATCTTGGGCAATTTTCTGCGTAGTTCCTATATAATCTGTATTGCTTTCCGCAACGCTTGGATTTAACTGATGGGCATGCACGATTTGAATCCATAAGTCCTCATTCATGTCTTGTTTTACTCTTGCAAGATCAAGATCGTGTTGTTTTAGAGAGTCAATATTTTCTGGAAGAGTAACTTCTGTTGCCGTAAAGTTTTGAGCTAACTCTTTTAATATCTCTCGCGGTGTGCGGAGGGGAGTACTTAACGTTGAAAAGATAGAATATTCTCCTCCGAATCTCTTTCTATTTTCTAACTCATGAGCAAGGTAGCTATAAGCTGAATCATAAAAACTATTGAAATAGGTGTTCTGATTTTGAGGGCGTTCGGCTAACTGGAACTTTATTCCATCAAGGTAAGAGAAACTTGACCCAACAAAAGCTCTTTCAGGCGGAGTTATTGCTCGGTATTCAGGGGGAGCCATTAACTGTAGAGTCCTTACAAATTCTTGTGCAAAAAGGGTGTTATTTGCAAAAGAAGAGACTGAAATGCCTCCGACTGATCTCTGAACATAGGGTGCACTGATTAAAGGACTTTGTAGGGAAAGAGCAAGAGATTTATCAATAGAAAAATAACGACTTAATATTTTCTGAGCAACGTTCTTCTCATAGTCTACATCAACGTATAGGAAGTCTGACTTCATTTCTTCCCAATCTTCAATGACGAGTGCTTTTACCACCATATTTTGACGCTCATTGGTGACGGTTATCTTTTTTGATTTTAGAATTCTGATTAAAGAGTACTCTTTTGGTTGTTTTTTCATATCATAAGAGAAGAGGCCTAAAACCAATGTAGAAGGGGCGTTTTGAATTGCTGAAAGACCAAAATAGTTATAATTTCCATAAATAGCAATCGCGCTTTGCCACTGTGGAGACAATTCAGATGGCAAGACATAGAGTTCTATTTCATTAACAGATCCACCATCTCTAGCTTTAGAAAAAGTATCATGATACCAGGTTTCTACTTTCTTCATGTGCTTCTTCTCGTGTTTCAAAAAATCAATATTAACGTGCTCTCTTTGCCAGGGAAGAATTTTTCTTGTTTTTCTCCATGGATAGTACTCAGTCAGAGAAAGGTTAGGAAGTTTAGGCATAAAACAAGGGAAGAGAGATACTTAATAAGAATTGTTATACTCTTTATTAGGCTGTACCGATAACTTTTCTAAAATTATCGTTGAGATGCTCCCCAACTAAATATGAATAGCCCTGGTATCCCTGCTGTGAAGCCGAAATTTTTCTTAAACTTATCCTTATTTTCTATAACATCTATTCCATCAGGGTTTATGTCTCTTATTAGAATGAAAGCTGTTTTTGTTGTACCCATTTGACCACTTACTTGTCCGTTTAATAGATTTTTACGAATTAGATACTCTAATGCAAAATGCACTCTGTCTCTTTGCCAGCCAGTTATTCTTTCTATGTCTTCAGTATGCAACTGTTCTTTTCCCTCGATTTTATTTTGATATATCCAAGCGAGAAGTTCGCCTGCATCTTTTTGTATTACCACAAAAATCAACTCAGAATTATATATTTAAGTCTTACTCAGCTAGCAGCTTTTCGGGCTAAACCGGTTAACAGAGGTCTTGAACGCATATTTGCTGATAGCCTTCCCGATTGGTATTCAGATGCCCAAGATTCAGCGTACGTCCTACGTTGATCAGGAGTTAAGTCTTTAGGCATTGTATCATAAGCAGTTCTTAGAAAGGACTCAACAGCTCTATCTTTTACGTCTATCCTCCCTACTTGTGCTTTAATGACAGAACAAAACCCTCGATAATCCATTTTGAATAGAACAAATTAGATAATTTAAGTCTTGTGGCTATGTCAAAAAATTTATTAACTGCAACTTCTCCACATTCTGATGTCTTCCGTAACTCTAGATGAAAATGCATTAGAGTCGCTCGTAAAATTAGTAACTGTAAAAAATCGTTTAGCTTCAGCACTAGTTTCGGCTCCGCACTCAATGGGAAATCGAATTGCTGAGGCTCGAGAAACTTATTCTGCAGGAATTGAGCAAAGTCTCGCACCTTACCGTAGTATCTCCGTTATCGATCAAGTAATACGAGAATATGAATCATTAGCAAATATGTCTGATAAAGCAATAATATCTACTTTCGGAGAGATATGCCTCACGGATTCAAATCACTAGATTTCTATCTCACGGGCATTGTTTTTTTTTGATCTTTAGTTAAACGTTAAGTATTTCAACCTTAAGCGATAGAATTATACATGGTAGAAGAAAGACAATCGTTAGAGTTGAAACTTTAACCAAATAATCACCACAAGATATATTAACAACTCCTGCTATGAATTGACATGAAACTCGGCGTAATTTGGGGTGTAGCAATTATTGTGTTGCTTCTAGCAGGTGTTTTTCTTATCTTGCGTCTGCCTCATGGACAAAATTTCATACTATCGCAATCTCCTACTGATAACTCTGTCGCCAGTGATACGCGCGGCGCAGGATGGTGTCCATCCCGTCTACCTGTATGTTGTAAGTGTGTAGTATCTGGTGCGGAAGGATTCGGATGCTATAAAGCGGGAACCGTGTGCAGCAATCTTGTAGGACATGGTGTGTGTGAATCTTTCTCAGGCAACAATGGTGCGTGTATTCGAACATCCTCACAATAAATAAGTTAGTCGTATAATATTTAAGCGCGCAAGCACTTCTGGGCATATACTTAAATTTTAGTGTTGGATGTTGCGGTGTCGATAATTCTTACTTCTTTTTTATTATTCTCAGGTTGATGAGTCTGAACTCCCTTAGTGACGACGAAACGGGTAAGGGTGCCATCGTTTCTGCCTTATCCATTCGGCTCTGATTTTCTCTCGGAGCAAATAAAGCCGACAATCCATTTATGTCAGATAAAATTGGCAAAGTTAACGTTGCCCCCAATATTGCTGCAGGTACAGAGTATTGTCTTAGTTTATTTATCGGTTTATTTTTAGAGACGCTAGATATTGTTTATAAAGATTATATCTCTCCGAAATTATTCCCTGGCTATAAGCTTTTTCTAATTTTTCAGAGGCTTTTATAACACTTCTTGCACTATGCGGATTAAACGAATAAAGTTCTTCATCATTATCTGCAATAATTACAAGGCGTTGCAAACCCAAAAACTTCTTTATTTTATCTAGGGAGGTCTCTGAAACCATCTCAGCTGCACGTCTGCCATAAAACTCTAAATCAAGGTTTCTCGCTATTCCTCTTAATTCAGCAGCTTCTCTATCATTTATTTGTCCACTAGCGCGACCTTCTTCGATAAGTTCAAGTCCTCCACCAATTTCATCTAATTTCGGTTTTGTCATATTTTTTATAGAAGCGACATGTATTTAAACCTTACTATATGTTACCACTTAACAGATACATATATTTATAAAAGGTAGGAAAAGATGATTTTATGGCTAAAGTTGAAAAGAGCCCAGAAGAGTATGGTTATCGATTTGTTAAGTGCGAACCCCCTATAAGGACCGGAAAAGAAAGTAACGCTCTTGCTCAGCGATGGTTAGAGACTCAGGATCCTGCTCTGAAAGAACGGCTGGTGATAGGAAATCGTCGCTTTGTAGGTGCGCTAAGTGCACGATTTACATGCTTTCCGCCTATAATGCGTAGAGATTTAATCGGGGAAGGGTACGTTGGTCTTGTCAAAGCAATAAACAATTATGACGAAGGAGGATCATTTTCAAGTTATGCATTTAAACACATATTCGGAGGAATGATGGGGTATCTTGCTGCCAATAGAAGGCTGATTAATATTCCGTATCAATTTATTAAAGAAGCACGAGAGACAGGGAAATCTGCTGAAGAAATTGAGGATCTCGTTCTTAAGCAGGCTAAGAAAACAGATGAGGCACAATATTTCCTTATTGATGAAGTTAAACATACTCTTAGAGCTCCACAGGACTCAGAGGGAGAGAGACGCGAGCAGTTAGATTTTCTAAGAGAGGCATTCAGTGTTTTATCCCTAAACAAGAATGAACGATTTGTGATTCAAACCAGATATCTTCAAAATCGACACGAGGTTCCTACCTTTAGACAGTTAGGAAAAGCAATGAGATTAACAGGAGGACGAGTACAGCAAATACATGCAAGAGCTCTTCGTAAAATAAGATGGTATATGGAGAAAAAAAGATATTGCGAAGCTAGCTAGTTAATTAGAGTTTATTGACTTAATGTCTTTAGAACATCGGCTTTCGTAATAACTCCCTTGAGCTTACCTAGAGAACTAACCAATACAAGAGGATAAAATTTGAGTAAAGAAACAATAGCAGATAGCTCTGTAGTGTCTGCAATAATAGGGGGGCTTTCGACCATTATATCGAAGGCCTTTTTTGAGCGTGCTGAATCCACGTTTTGCTCTAATATAGCAGACTCGGTAATGAGTCCTAAGACACTATAGTTTTCAATAACGGGGGCTTGAGAAATGTTATGTTTAGTAAGAAGTTCAATTATTTTTTGTAATGGTGAGTTTCTCGGTATATAGATGATCCCTTCATGCATAATATCTTTAGCTTTCTTTTCTTCATGTTTCGCTAGATTAGTGATTGCTTCTTCTATTTTTTTAACATAAGAATAGGTAGGGTCAAGCTTGCCCGCCTCTATTTTAGCTATCATAGACTGGCTTATGCCTGCTCTTTTGGCAAATTCGTGCTGCGTTAAGTCAAGTTGTTTACGTATTTTCTTTAGATGAGTTATATCAAACATAATTATTTTAAAAAAAGCACCTATATAAATATTCCTATAAGAATAAATTAATCAAGATATTATTTATACATCTGCCCCATATAAGGATATGGAATTGTTTAAGGATATATCCCCTCTGCCAATTATAAAGGGGCGGCAAGGAAATATTGTAGCAATGGAAATTCGAACTCGCTCGGGGGCAGAGACTCTCTTATTTCAAGAACTAACTTCAAAAGAGCGTTTAGGAAGAAAATTAATAGGTACGCCTGTTGGAAAAAATCTTGAACATTGTGTCTATCTGGGATTGAAATATCATCCAGGTTTTCCAGAACAAGCGGCTGCTTTTTATATTGACCAGACACCCGATCCTCTTTTAGAGCAATTAAGGCAGTTTCAACCAGGATCTGTAAAAATTGAATTTTATGCGAGGGTGGCATCAAAATATGAATAATAGAGAATTAAGCGAAAAGGTTTATTTATTTGGTCAAGAAGCTAAAAAGAAAAATTCTTTCTTGGGAGCGCGCATTATGGATTCGGTTTCTCGATTACTTGCATATCCCGGTCAACTTGAAGGACTTATTGAGCCTGAAGTAGCTCAGATACGTGGCTTACGGTCAGTTGCCCCATACATCACGAGAGTTATGCAAGGAGAGTCGTATGAATCTATTCTACAGGATATCCCTGCACGTTCTAGACCAACAAGACGAACCTACTCTCATGAAAGAAATGACCAAAAAGAATGGGACGGATCCTGGGACAATAGTGTTCGAATCAGAGAAGAGGAGAGCTAAATCTTACCTCGAGAGCAAAAAGTTATCCCTTAAAAGAAGCAAAAACTTAAAAAGGCCAATGAGGGGGTTTTATAAGGAAGCACTAAAATGGAAAATACAATTAGCGAACTAAATGATCGTAAAGATAGTCTAGCTCTTTCTAACTATTCTTCATGGGCAAGTACTAGAGATATAGCGCGTGATCATAAGTTGCGGGACGAAATTGCTGATTTAGCAGAAAAAGGAAGGAATCGAAAAAATCGTTTTAAAAAATTACAGGGGTTAAAACTTAGAGACTATAAATATTACAATGAGATAATTTCTTTTATTAAAGAGACTCGACATAAGTATGATCAAATAGGAGACGAAAAGTCACTTGAAGGCTTAAAAAGTAACGGTCTTTCTTTTGTGAATCGTTTTAGAGCCAATAAAAAAGAACTTCTAGCAAGAGGCATGGAGTCGAAAAAAGAATTACAATATTGTAAAAGCTATGTAGAATGGGGATATTTCTTAGGTAGCCTTTATGGAAGTAAATTCATTCCCATGAATATTGGCGATTTCTTAAATGTTATTGGGCCTGAAGGTATTCTGAGCCCTAGAAAAATGAGTGAACGACTCAATCAAGATCGGGCACTATTTGAAATTAAGAAAAAAGAAATTAGAGTTTCGTTCGAGTCACGTTTCGACGATTATATCGAGTACATGATGAGTATAAATCCTCAAGGAAAATCTCCTATAGCGCGAGTCAGCGCATATAATGCGTTAGAAGAGGCGGTTACTAAATATCAAATTAACTCTTCTAACTTAGATTCTCATCTTAAAATTGCTTTGCAACATATTGATTGGGGATTGCGTGAAGGGTATAAATCATTACAGCCGAGGTCAATAAATGAAGTAAAAACTCGTGAAATAATTAGGGGAGAACTTATAGCATAATGGTAAATCAACAAAATTTTAGAAAAAACGTCTTGACCGTAGCTCAAAGACACTTGTCATATATACTAACAGACGAAAAACTCGGCCTTAATTCAAGAAATTATAATAAAAAGAGAGCCTTAGAGTTTTACGCCTCCGCTTTAACTGCTGCAGGGATGCCTGAGGCGATTCAGGACTTATACGATTTGGAAAGTAAGGCAAAAGTTAGTGTCGCCTCCTCAAAATATAAATTGCAGAATGTCTTTCATGTTCTAGGCATTAAAGATAATGTGACTATTTTTGAAGTTCTTGAATTTACCTCAAGTCAAGTAGAAAGAAGAAATTCTCCTCGAGGAATGGAATTTATGGTAAACGAAAATGCAGTAGAAAAGATTATCGATTTTCTTAATAAAAAATCTAAAATGGACTATACAAATTTAGGAGGTAGTGGAAAATGATTCATGGAAATATTTTAGATATGTTTTCTCCAGAAGATTTGACTGATAAGTCTCAGGGTAAAAATGCTAATGAAAGATTAGCTCCCCGTTATCGACGTAGTTACTCGGCAAGTCCAGTGAATATTCTTATTAGGGCAGAAGAAAGTGATCATTTGAGGAACTTAACTGTAAATCTTAGAGACTTCTTGCGTGAAAACATGAATATGGCCCAATATGGATTTCTACATAAATTACTCGGCAAGAATTGGAGCGAGAGATTACGCCTTCCCCTAGAATTTAGGGATATGGCTTGTGAGGAATTTATGGTTTTTATCAATGAACGCTTGGGGGAAATACAGGAAAAAGTTGAAATCTTACGCGAACATTACGATAATACTGGATTTGACGGGCGTTCAGTCCCAATACAGGAATTCATTCAAGTTCCGTTTAATATGGCTTCGAGGGATAAAATTCTCAAAACCTATGAAGACGTTCGCCAGGGAAAGACGTCACGATACCCTTATGCTTTCTTCCACCCTAGAAATACAAGAGTGCCAAAGATTCTTACCCGCCATTTAGTCGATGATATCTTAGGTTTACCTCATACGGAATCCCTTCCAGACAAGTTAAGACCCTCTCACTTTAGTGAATATCAATTAGGAGGAATGCTAGGGCAGTATTTTCGCGGTAATATCGAAAGAGCATTACAACACGCGTACAGTCTAGAAGAATTCCCTCAATTGTATAGAAGAGGATATCAAACAAGGGATGTGCTGCACGAGGTATTCCAAGGCCTCAATAATAAACTACGGGAAAAAAAGAATGAATAATCAACAACTACTTGCTCGATTTACAATTCCTGAGCTTAAAGCAGCAGCAGACCTAAAGAAATATACAGTTAACTTGAAGAAAAAATTTAAGAGGGCTGAAAAGAAAAACTCAACAAAGCTTAGAGAAATAGCTACGCTGGAAATTGAAGAAGAAATAAAAAGAAGGAAAAGCGAACCGGATTATAATCCTTTTTTTGACGATGTATCTACCACAGAGATAATTTCAGAATTAGAAGAAAGACTTCTTAAGCCAGATTCTGTAACGGGTAGACTTAATTTGAAGGCAATTCACTCTTTCATCCAAGGGTCATATTATGAAGGCAAAATTTCCCCCAAATTGGAACATCATCACCCTCGCTCAGAATATAGGGCCAAGTCTAAATCTCTTGTTTCTAGTAATGCAGTAGAAGATGATTTACAAAAAGTGATAGATGAACAGAGAAAAGATGCTCGGTTAGCGAACAATCCTTTTTTAGCTTATTTTATCGCCAGGGATGTCCAAGGATCAAATATATGGAATAAATTTGGTTTAAGGGGTTTGTTGAGAGAAGTCAAAGAGCGCACAGGATTGGCACCAGTCTCTTGGAAAGGGGGGGCCATGTCCTATGACGGATTTTTTACGCTTCAAGAGATCTTAACTAAAGACATAAAATCTGGAGAATTCAAGTATTTTGTTCCTCAAGGAGTTTATTTGATGGCGCAAGACTTACAAAAAAGAGGAACAAAACTTAATGTTTCTGTAACCTCTTTCAATTTAAATTCAAGGAAAAAACTAGCTGCTCTTTTAGAAGAAGATGAGTCTAAGATAAAAAGAGATTGGAAACCGCACAGATTTGACATGACTTTAGACGCAATAGAAACTTCTCTTGATTTTATGAGGAGGAAATATCAAGAGAATCCAGATGCATTTTTCGAAAGATACGGCTCTCCTCAAGGAACTAATAATCTAGTTGAGGATATGAAGCCAGAACGCGAATTTAAAACTAATCTTAGAAAAGTTCATACTCTGCTTGGAGATGGCGAATCTCTTTCCAAAATGCTTGACATAGAAGATGAGCGATTTAAGACGAAATGGAACCCTTCGGTAATCCAGATATCTCCTTCTGAGCTAGAGGTTGTAAGGGATATTTTGCATCGTTCATTGAATGAGGATAAAAATAAATTTTATGCCGTTTATGGTTCTGCTTTCGGCACTGTTATTCTCAGTAAGGAGCTTGCAACAAAGGGATTGGATATCAGTCCCGCAAGATTATCTTCTGTTTTGGTTAATACGGATAAAGCTTCAAGCATTCTTGGAATTAGGGATGATGAATTTGAAAAAAGGTGGAATGTCAAAGAGTTTAGCGATGAATATCCTATTTTCGATACCACAATGAAAAGACTTAAAGAGGCTTATAATAAAGATCCCGATACATTCTTTTCTCGTTATGGTTGTGATATAGGGGCCTTCAATGTCGCTCAAGACCTCAAAGGGCAAGGGGGTGAAAAGTCAATTAAAATGCAAGTTGTTTCCAGAATTATAAGGGAAGGACAACTTATTTCACGTATTTTAGACATTAATGATGATCGGTTCAAGACTCACTGGCACCCATCACAAATAGTTCCAGATTACGATGATGCCGAAAAAGTATTAGAATTTATGCGCGCCAAGCACAAAAAAAACCCAGATGCGTTTTTTGGAAGGTATGGTTCTAAACTCGGGCTCTATTATTTGATGAAAGATTTAAGCGACGTACCTGAATTGAGAACGAAACCAGATCAAAATTTAAAAGGTATTGCTTATTCCGGAGAAAGATTGTCCCGTTTACTTGGAATTAAAGATACAAGATTTTCAAGCGCATGGCATCCTCGAAGTCTAACGCTTAATTCACAGCAAGTCGATCAAGTTGGAGAATTTCTTAAGGACAAATATGATTCTAATCCTAAATCTTTCTTTAAACGATACGGAGCAGAAGACGGGCTTTTACAACTATCGCGAGATTTGGAAGAAGAGCAAGGCGTTAGATTATCTTCAAGTAGGTTAGGAAATATACTTATGGATGTCGAGGCTACACAACAGCTAATCGGAATAAATGACCCTAATTTTGATAGTAAATGGAATATTCGTTCAATTCAGGTTAAAAACGGTATCCCCGATCAAGTTGGAGAATTTCTGAGAACTCAGTATGATCAAGATCCAACACGCTTCTTTGTGCGCTATGGTGGAAAGACTGGCCAAGTTTTAATGTTAGAAGATCTTCGTAAAACTGGCATTAAAATCCCCCTTATGCAATTAGGGTCACTAATTGGAAAGTCAAGTCTTGTTTCTAGATTAACTGGCATCCCCGAGTCTGAATTTGAAGGACGTTGGAGAAGCAGGCATGTTGGAATGAAAAGAACTCATATTTCAAGAATTACAGATATATTAACAAATGCTTATCACGAAGATCCAGAGTTGTTTTTCGAAAGATACGGTGGGAAAGAAGGAATAGTCAACTTAGCCGAGCGGCTCAAAGAAGACGATGTTCATCCCAATTTACACTTCATATCAAATCTCATTGGAGATCCAGAGACCGTACAGGAGTTAATGAAGGTTGAAGATGATAGATTCCTTGGTGAATGGGCTCCTAGGAAGGTCAGTATATCTTCGCGACAATTAAGACCTACTATTGATTTCTTACGACGTTCCTATTTCGCTGACAGTAAAAGATTCTTTGATCGATACGGGTCTAGGGCAGGAATCTATAATTTGGCAATTGATTTAAATGAAGGGGGCATGTTGGCAAGTGGAGATATGGAGAGAATATACGATTTAGTTGCTCGGCCTTCCATTCAAGAAGTTTTAGGTATTCGCGATCCGAAATTTGGTGAAAAGTGGAATCCTGCTAACATTCCTCTCAATCTCAATGAGTTCCGTGCTATTTCTACTCATCTTAAGGAGCAATTCGATAAAAATCCAGATACCTTTTTCGATTATTATAGAAAGCCTTTAAGATCGATTATATTAGGTAAGGAAGCTGAAGCCTTAGGTATCAATGAGAATCCTCCTGTTTTTTCAGTAATTTTAAATGATGGTAAATTTGTTGGAGAATTAGTGGGATCTGCTGATAAACGATTTGCAGACACCTGGCCTCGTAAAGCTTATGTAATGCTACAGGGAGCTTATCCGACCATGAAGAATATGGAGCAATCTATTGGCCAAGGATTAGAAAGGATGGCTGAAAGTTGCAGTTTACCTTCTATGGGTAGTCCATTAGGTAAAGATGAAAGAGAATATCTCGCTTTACGATATGGTCTACGCATGGTTAATGAGAACACAGCACACCATGTTGTTGAATTGTATGCAGGTGCCAAACAAAAAGCAATTAAGAAAAATATTAAAGAAATACTTACACAAGACGCCAAAGATATGAGAGAGTTATCTTCTATTAAAAACTTCAAAGAAGTTTCAGAATTTGGTGATGAGGCATTTACTAATTTAGCAGGACATTTGCTTTATAGTTTTGACCCGTCTATTAGAGCAGCTGCAGGACATAAAATTCTTGAACTATATACTCCTACCTTTCAACGAATAATTGCTAATCGCAACATTCCAGATATCTCAAAAGGATATGATACGTTTAGTAAATACTGTGAAAACTTTGATATGTATGCTATTAAGTTTGGAGGGCTAAAGGAGAGAAAGCAGGTATGCCCCGTACCCTTGCCTGGTAGAGTATACAGTATTATTCAATCTATTGGAAGTGGTCGCTACTATGATTGGAGCGATAATGTGATGAGATCTCTAGATGTTAACGATGATAAAGAAGGAGGTTATCTTCACGAAATAATTAGTTAATATGTCAAAAAAACCTAAAAGTCTTAGACGTCAAGTGGTTGAACAATATTTTTCTTACATTGAAGGAGACCAGACGTTACAACAAGGAGCATTTAATAAAGCGATTGCTGAAGGCGCAACTCTATTCCTTGAAATAGGAAGTTTATACAGAGATTCCTCTCTAGCAGAATATATCATGGGAAGACGTCCAATGGAAACGACTGCGAATCAATCGTATTCGCCGACCCCCGATGCGGCAATAGGGCAGGAGTCAAGGCAAGTCGTTTCAAGAAAGAAGCCTCCTCGAACTCACACTGCAAAAAAAGTATGGGTCGAGGTTGTGCAAGAAAAGGAACTATTAGCTGAGCCAGGATTTAATTCACTGGAAGGAGTTATGAAAAGACTGGGAATAGATAGAAAAATACTGACACGAATTCTTGAAGAAACTCATTTCTGCATTGAACAACGCACATACGGTGGAAGACAACTTGAAGGTATTTCCGACTCAACGTATGAACAAGTCAGGAAATATGTAAGAAGAACACGCTCGTAAAGTTAATATTGGCCATGTTATTGAGGCACTGGAAATCCAATATACTGGGGATTATTAATGCCTTTAAATTTACTATCCTTAAGAATTCGATCTATCGCCTCTACTTTCTAAGTCTTGACTTTCAATTTCTCTAGCTTGCTGAGCATATTTTCATACTACTCCCAACTATTATTTAAGGCTATTGTACTGGCTTTTTGATCAGGGCAGGTCTCCATTATAAGATATAAGCTCCTCGAGTTTTAAGAAAGCTTTCAATAAACCTTCCCTAATGTGTTTTGGCAAACCGGTGCTTTTTTCCACATACCTTTTGTTCTGAGCCATAGCAATAATCGCTCTTCGGTCGCCTTGTTCACCCTTACCTTCCTTCCAAACATATATGTCCCTATAGCTTTCTAGACTATAAACCGATAGATAACTTCCATCCATATAAAAACGTAAAGCTTTATCGTTTTGAAATTCATAAGCTAACTCTTCTGAGTCTCCAAAGAGCGGATGCTGAGTTATTTTAATGGTTACTTCTGGAAGTTGGTGTGAGAACGTTTGTATTCTTTTATCAGATGTTGAATCATCTTTATTTTCGGTCCAACGGTAAGAATTTTCCATAGAAGGTTACTTAACGAGAACCTCGCAAAACACCTTCCATTAAAACAAAATAATCTTCATATCCTTCTGCTGATTTAGCAAAGAGTGCTTTCGCCTCTCCTAAGGCACCATAGACTTGTTCTTGGGCAAGTCTTCCATGAAAAGGCTCTAATCTCCAAGACTTAAATCTGTCTAGACCCAGAGGTCCTGTAAAGTCTTGTTGAAAAGGCCTTACATATTTTCCCAACCTTCCCAGAGAATCAACCTCTTTAACAATCTCCCTCTCTTCGTTCGCAATAAATCTTGAAAGAGAAAAATAAGCGGAGTCCCCATTATTCCTAAAAAGATGCTTTTGTTGGAAAACCTCAGCATCTATTAATACATTATCTGCTAAAGAGAGCTTATCACGATTCAGCCAGAATCTGCAGAAAATCCTCTGTTCAAGGCTGGAAATAGTGGATGGGTTGACTTTTTCATTTTTATCCCCCTCATAAAAAGTCATTTCGTTTAACCGCCTCTTTTCCTTTCCGTCAATTAAAACACAAGGATTAACCATCTCAGGAAGATAAATGGTTAAATTTCCATAAAGCTTAGAATGAGTATCAAACTCCGCGGAGATGTTCCATTTTTGTTTTTCTGCAACATCGAAGAAAGTCCCAATTCTTAATTCTTCCAGCGCATTTTTAAGCAAACGTTCCTCTTCAAAGGTTTTAGTATCTTTCTCTAAATGAGCAGGATTTTTTCTTTTGAAGATGGCAATTCTTTCTTCCATAGAAAGACGAAGATTAATTCTTTTTAAGTATTATTGTAAAAACTGAGCAAGCAGCCTAACTTCTTTTATTTTTAGATATCATCTCAGTAAGCGAGTTAATTAATTGCAGAAAATCAGAGAGTTCAGGCGAGAATGGGATACGTAGCCCACATAAACAACGCACAATTATCGTCTGCGATTTCATGGATAGGAAATTGTTGAATCGTTTCAATCGGATTGGCAGGATTGACGATTTATTTTAGAAAAAGATAAAAAAATAACTAAAGATGAAGCATTAGATTTATTGTCTTTAGGCCTTGCGCCAAGGGAAATCAACGAAACTTATCCAACTTCTTTTACCGTAGGCCAACTTGCTGCGTTTAAAGCTTGGCAGACCATGCGAGCTCGTTAATTTAACGTCCTAATCACTTTCTCTACCGCATCCAAATATACCTTAGACTCAAGCTTGTGTCGAGCGTTAATGACAACGAGTTCACTATTCTTAATTTGCTTATGAGCTTCTTGTGCTCTCCGCATGCTATCTCCGCCTTCTTTTACTCCCACGATGATAATTGTTTTATCAGCACGCACTTTTTTCGCTAATTCATTAAAAGAAAGTTTGTTAAGAACGCTCATTCGCTTCTTCCCGATAAACATCTTATAGGATGCGGGAATATAGTCAAGATCCTCCTTAAAGTACGGAGATAGCGAGCACAGAAACAGCGTTTTTACCTTTATTTGAGTAGAGGCCATAAACGCAGTCATGGCTCCAAAGGAAAAACCAAATAAATATACTTCTTCATTCGGGGTATGGTGATTAAAGAAATCGTTAAGATAATCGTCATGCGTTCTGTACGTCCATCTAATTTTAACAAATTTAGGAGTAATGCCTTTCTTTTCGAACCACGATTCTATTTTCTTCAAAACTTTATGCTTTTCAGAACCGCCATAGCCTGGAATGATATATACAACTCTTTTCATATAGGAATATGGCGCAGACGTATAAAAAAGTAGCTATTCATTCAAGTATTTGTAGAAAAACCTATGGGGGCCGGTAGTTCCTGTAACATACCCTCTTCTTGTATAAAATTCTTTCAGGTCGTCTTCACTATCGCGAACCATAAGCATTACTTGTCGATGCCCCCTAGACTTCAATTTTTGCTCAGCCGCTTCTAAAAGTGCTCCGCCAATTCCCTTTCCCTGATGCTCTTTTTGCACGGCTAGCCTAAAGATGAGCGAATTCCATCCATCCTCAAGAAAGAAAACATTGCCAACGACTTTTCCACCTATTTCAGCTACTAAGATGGATTCCGGATCACGTGCAATCTTTGCGGTGAGTCTTTCTTTAGTATCTACATCTTCGTCAGTAAGTTTAGTGGTATCTAGATTATGTCGTACCGCTTGATAGTCAGCGCTTTGGTAAGGTCTTATTTGCATCAAAATCACATTTAAACTCAATATTTAAGTATTGCTAAAGCGAGGGTACAAAAATTGAGTTTAGAAAAATTAGCTCTCCTTTTTAGAGCATCAAAGATAGTTATTTGTTTTTCAGAGCAAGTTCAACTAGCTTAATTGCTCCTTCCTTAGAAGACGCAATAGCAACAAACAATTTATTATGACAAAACTTAGCATCACTCACGCCCGTGACTCTTTGTAATTCTTCTCCTGCAAGGCCTGCCCAACTTTTTGGAAGATCTTTTCTATTCTCAAAACTGCCTAATGCAACAGGGACTGCAAGAACGCACCAATGTTTCTCTATCGAGTCGGGAAAAACGATAAATTTTAGGTTCGATTCTTTTACAAGCGTCTCTCTCCAGGGTAGATATTCTTCTAAAACAAGATATTCTCCTTTAGCTTTCTTCAATTTCTCTCTGAGTACTCTCTTTCCCGTTACTAATCCTTCCGCAGCCTCAATTTCTCTATTGAGCAACTTCGAGATTATAGAAACTGCTTCCTCAAAATGATGATCAAACAGCTTTTCTGATTCATCGGGCCAATGTGGGTTTAGACCATTGATGAACTCTGCTATAGTATATGGGTCTAACTTCTTTATCTCGTACGTGTCTACACCGGTATCGTTTGCATCAACGTATTGAATAATCTTTTCGTCAATATGCTCAAAAACTTCATCAGAGTTAGTCAGTTTTCTTCCATAATGTTTCCAAATCAGTCCTGCAGAAGCGTAAGGAATACCGTTCTTTCTTTCTCCAGCACCGCCTTTTTGATGGTGGTCGAAATCATTAGTTGCAGAGTCATATTTTCTTCCCACATCTATTCGAGCGTCTACTTCTTTTAGCTTATTTTCATCTCTAGTGCGAATTACTCTAAGTTTTGGGTAAATCAATCGTAATATTGAAACCGCAAAAACATCATCTGCATGAAAATCTCGATTGTGCACTGCAACTACTTTCATAACTATGAAGAGTGTTAAGCATATAAAAAATCTACTAAGGACTAATTAGTGGGCTGTCTCGAAACAAATAAAGCGCATACAATATCGTCTATAAATAAGTAGAAAACCGCTAAAATACATGAAAAATCGACTGTCTTCAACACCGGGTTTTTAGTCTTTTTTGAATAAGTGCGTGATTGCATCTGCCACACTCCTTTTCGTATAGGTTATACCTAATTCATTATAGTACGGAGATAAGTTCCTATCTGTTACCACGAAAAACCAGTTTTTACTATAACCTTTGTTAAGATTTCTTATTTTCTCCATTAATTTTTTCCTGTCTTTACTGTAAACTTTACCTGTTTCAACTTCAATTGCGTATTGCTGGCCGCCGGCTTCAAAAACAATGTCTGGTTTTACCGTTTCATATAAAGATATCTTGTTTGTGAAATTCTTTAGATATTCTACTAACTCATACGTAAGAAAGCAATGACTCTCAGACTCATTTCTTCGCGGTTTGATCAGGTAACGTGCTTTTTTATTATTAAGATCAAAGAATGTTCTTTCTTGATATCCCTTTGAGCGCAAGTATTTGATTTCGTCCAGATTAAGAGAGCTGACTACATGGTGGCGTCTTGACTCATCAATAGCGATGTTCACTTTTCGTTGAATGGCTTTCTTTGTTTCGGTAGGTTGTCGCAAGAGCTCATCAGGTTTGGTAGTAATGTATTCATGTTCTTCATCTGATGCCACAATACGCAGCTCTGAATGTTCATCATCCATAAGCAGAATGCCTTCACCTACGGCAGCAGTAAGCAAAAATGCCCGTTCAGTCTCGCTCAAGGAGAATGTTTCTTTGATGTTTCTAATAACGGCTGGTTTTTGTCTTAGAAGAATGGTATAAGAACTATTGGCTAAGACAGATTTACCTGCTTCGGTTCCCAACATGCCTTCGACTTCCTGATTAATCAAAAACAGTGCTAAATTGAATTTTCTACACGTTTTAACGATCTCAAATATGTACGAAGCGTCTTCAGCCCGACTAAGGAGCGACCACGCTTCATCAATGACGAGAAACTTACGCTCTAACGTGCTTTTCATTTTCATATATACATAATCTAATACGAGAAACATCATAACAGGCTTCACTTGCTTAGGCATATTGCCGATATCAAAGGAAACGAGCGGATTGTCAAAATTGATGTTAGTATGCGTATTGAGAAAAGAGAAAACACCTGTAGTGTACAGTGAAAGACGATTAATGAGACTGCGTATGGTGGGTTTTTCGATAGTCGTTGCTTTTCGTTCTAAGGATTCTAAGGAATACAGTATATCTTCCATAATCGGCGGCTCATTATTCCAGCTTTCAGGATCATTAACAAAGATGCCTTTCTTTTCATACGCCGTTGTTAGAGCACGATCGATAAACGTCTTCTGGGGTTCAGTAAGCTCACCAAGCATGAGCGGCATCAAATCCATCAAGGCAAGACGTTTTTCAGGATATTCGTGACCCATTAAGTCCAGAGGATTGATAATAGTCTCAGAAGTTCGACTCAAATCAATACGTTGCCCTTTAAACTGCTTTACCAGCGCGTTATACTCTCCTTGCGGATCAATAACCATTACTTTTGTACCATTCAACAGATGCCGAGCAATCATGAGCTTTGACAGATAGCTTTTACCGGAGCCAGAGCTAGCCAAACACAGACCGTTCGGATTACTGAGGGAAAAAATGTCTTTAATAATCGGAATGTTATTTTTGTTAAGGCCGAACCAAATACCGGATAGATCTGCTGATAAGAAGGAAGAGGTAAAGGGAAAGAACGCCGATAACGCGTTCGTAGGCACGTTTCTACGCATTTTAAGATGGTTCATGGCTAATGGAGCACAGGACTTAAGAGCTTGTAACATTCTGAATGAAGGACGTCTCGGAATAATCAGAAGCGAATTCAGTTCTGATTCTACTTTTCGTGTTAGAAGATCCAATTCTGCTTTCGTTGTGGCTCTGCAATTAATATAGAGACTTACATTGAAGAGCTTCTCTACACCTTTCTGAAGGTTGGTAAGCACTCCTTTGGTGTCTTTGTATTTGATTTCTAAACTCGGATTAAGTATTCCTTTGGATTTAGCAGAATACAAATCTGCACGTTGTTTTTGAAGTTCTTTGTTAATATCCACCATCATCGTTTCAATATCATATGGCTCAATATGAATCGAAAGATCAAAATTACCTGAGCTACTCACGATCTTATCGAGAAATCCTGCTTCTACGGTTCGCGGATAGCCATAGGCGACAATCGTTCTATGAAAGGTATCGCCTATTTTGAGATAAGAAGGAGTGTTTTCTAGTGCAGGAGGTATGAGAACTCCCTTTTCATCGATACATTCAAAGAAGTGATTGGTAAGTTTAGTAAGTTCAGCCGTTAGAACGCGAGAGGTTCGCAGCCCAATGCTTTCAAGTTTGCTCTTACAGAGTTGAACCTGAATAGTAATATCGTTCTTTTCAGGAATAACGAGATAGAAGTTTCGATTCATTACTTTATTTTTAGTAGTAATCTCTTCCAGATGTTGTTTATATTTCGTAAAGAGCTCTGCGAATAGTTTATTTTGTTGTATTTTCGTATCAACGTTCTTAAGATACTCTTGCAAATCAAGCGTTTCGGTATTCATGACAATCTGAACAGGAAAGTCTAAGCTATTGAGAAACTTCTGAAACATACCTGAAATAGTGTCTTTGGTGTCTTCCGGCTTAATAGCGAAGTTAATAGGCGTTACTTTGAGAACGGCCAGTTTTCTTCCTTTCTTGTCAATAATGAGATCGCCTCTGATCTCTTTAATCGGAATAAGTCGCGCTCGTTTCTCTGGTTTTACGATTTTTCTACTTCTCAACCAAATAGTCCAGTTCTTCAGATACTTGTCCAGATCAAGAAAGATAAATCCGACCGCCAGTCCTGATAGATTGATAGAGAAGAACATCTTAAGATAGAACGGAAGACTGGTTTTGAAGAATAAGAACGCAATGAAGGGTGCAAAGAGCAATGCGTAGGCAAGTTGCTTGAACGTGAGTCCAAACATAATCTTTTCCTTATATTCAAGCTGCTGCGGTATTTCGTAGACCATTAGGGCTTGAACCTCTTAACTTCATGATAGACGCTAAAGCCGGCTTTGACAATACTAAAGCACAAGATGAAAAGCATGAAGGCGCTGATACAGAGGAAAGCTGCAATAAGCACAATTACTTTCATATTTCCAAAGATGCTCACGTTCACAAGCTGAGAGAAGCCGGCTAACAGTATGGCGTCAATAACCGTGATAAAAATAGCGCTTCCTAAGAAATTAAGGAGCAACGAGCCATACGATCTTAGAGGTGGCATGAAATAAAAGAAGATAGCTACGGGGAACAAGACCACGCCGATCGCTACAAACGCATACCGAATAACCAACACCAAAGACGTTACAATAAGCGTCATGATGTAGATGAGTCCGAAGAGTAACGCCATTCCGAGATCAGAAATGCTGTTAAGCGTGATCAGAAAGAAATTGTGATCTACTAGCGTAAGCGTGGCGGACGTTACACTTGCAGACAAGTCAATCGCGAGTTGATAGATAAAGAAGGATGCTTGCACCAGTACAATCATAATAACCACGTTTCGCAGCCAACTCTTTGCATTCTCTCGTTTGGCTGAGTCATAACCGGAGATCATGAAGTTAAAGCCCGATGCTAAAAGCAATAGCGCGTAGAACATAGATAGGCAATAGATGACGATGACCCACATACTCACAAAGAGATTAAGATTAATGGGCTCTGATAAGAGATTGAGCGTTAATTGTAAGAACGGTTGAATGGGTGCGTTGATAACTGTAAGAAGAAACTCAAACAGTTTTTGAGGCAAGCAAGTACCTAAATTAATTAATCCGCAATCAACCAATTAAGCGACTTGTGCTTCTAGTTGACTAAGTGCTTGGTTTCTCTTTCTTGTCGCCCTTAGATCGCTCAGAAAAAGACCACCTAAGAGAACGAAAGCCGAAGGTACGTAGATTGATAAAAACCTATTGTTAAATTTCTTAGACTCTTCCTGCGCGGCAACGTATGTTTGATATTCAGGAGATTTTTTCAGAGCGAGAATTTCTGTCTGTAATACATCTACGGCACGATCTAACACTTCTATTCGTTTGTTGTCTGTAGGATACTCTGATAAGATTGACTCTATTTTATCAGATCGATACGATACGTATGGTTTCACCAAACTAGCCTTGGATTGCAGAAGAGTAGACATTGAGTTTTGTGCTTGTGCGATTTGGGATAGGGCTAGTTTACTTGCTTCGTCTACTTTATCGTCTATGCTCTTTTGATACAATACGCTCCCTAGTCCTGCTACGACGATAGTGCCAACAGTCAGAACGGTTTTAAGAGTAAATCGATTCGTATAAGACTTTCTAATCTTATCTTGTTCGGATAGTTGGTCTGAGTCTCCTGCAGTCATATAAAACTCACTATTGGTCTACTTTTAAGCCTTTCTAGAGCACCCTCCTTTCAGTTATTATCATACGCCGCATAACCTCAGTATAAGAGAAGATTTTCCGATTGAGACAAAGCAATAGTTAACCAAGAAAAGAGTAATTATCTTTCCTGCAAGAATAAACGAACCATTTTCTATTTCATGATGGGGCAAGGAGACAGTTGTGTTGATCGAGCTAGAAGGCGGTTGATAGAGGCCATTAGTTCCATACGTTTGATTCCATAAAATACACAAGAGGTCTTGTTCTTGTTCGTGATGAAGGTTCTGCTGAAGGACATAGTGGCAATCTTCTATTTTATCGGGTTGAGTAAAATTAGAACAATAAATATGGGAAGGGCATGCTAGAGCTGGCTCCGCATACAAGGCAAGAGCCACGCTTCCAGCTATAAGAAACAACGCAATAAGCCACTTCATCTTAGCCTACTATGAATTGAACCACTAACGGGGCTGCCCAAATAACGACCAGGCCGATGACGGTATACATAGCCATTCCTTTGGCATTATCTCGTTTCTTGGGGTCTGATCCTCCAGTAATATAACTAATACCTGCAAACAAGAGAACCATAGCCGCTACTCCGGTTGCCGTGTATTTTACGAGATTGTAGATTTTCATTACCGGCTCTAGAATATGGTCAAAGGTTGCTTGTTGCTCAGGCGTTATCGTTTGATTGAAGTCAAACGCAACTACGAGGGGTAAACCGTAGAACATGACTACGAAGAGGCCTGCAAACAATAAGGATTGTTTTTTCATACGAACCTCCTTATACGTTTTCATAGAAGCAAAACCGATATCGAGTTTAAATAAAGCCTAGTGAAAATTTTATAGAAAATATTTAGAATTGCTTTCTAATCTTTTCAGTAATCTTTTTACTAAGCAATTTATAAAAAAGCAGCTTATGAGTAATGTATGGAAATCCTGAGTGAAGCAAAGGAAGTACAAACAACGCTTCCCGCTGTTGAAGACCCTCTAGCTACTGTTCTTAAGAGGATTAGCGATTTGTCAGAAAAGATACAGGAAAGCCGAAAAATGTTGCTTGAAGCATAACTTCTTACATAGGGCATAGACTTTAGTCTTTCTCTGCTATTCTTTCACAAAGGTAATATGAAATTTATGAGTTTCAGAAATAAAATGTAGCAAGGTCTTCATTTCCTTTCTTTTTAACTCCTTTTTAGATTTCTTAAAATTCTTCCAAATCAGGATAATGTGCTCTCCATCTTCATAGGGGCCAAATCCTCCATAAAGGAACTCATCAAAAGCGTTATAATTCCTACCAAAATAATTGACCTGATATCCGAAAATCTTCCTAAAATAGTCCCAAAATTCTTCTAAGTTTGAAAACTTATTTCCATCGATTATGATTGTTTTTAGCTCAGTCATATATCTCCTAAGACCAACTTTTCATTTCTATAAAGATATTACTATCTATTTAATCTTTCGATATTCGTTCAGAATTAGGCCTAACGAAAGGTTTTAAAAATCAACATGAACACTCCTAATTAAGGCCCTGTAGTCTAGTGGCAAAACGACTCGTTTACAACAATAGTGCTTTGCACGAACGTAAGAACCGAGTAGTCAGGAGTTCGATTCTCTTCAGGGCCATCATTTCTTAGCAATCTTCCATAATTTCAAAATACTTTCGATAACTATCTGCAACGGCTTTGTTCGGGCGTAAGGACAAACTGTCCCAGAAGAGGAACGCTTTTTATTTAATATCTTTAATCGCCACAATCTTCTTAAACGATCCATTTCAATCGTTCTTATGGAAATAGTTTCTATTGATTCAATCGCGGCTGACCAGGTTGCTTCTATAACTGATCACACCTTTCTAAAGACCGAAGATGCTTTTGCGAAGAGTGAATTGGGGGCGGTTCGGGGAAGGAAGGCTGCATTGAATGAATTTCTCAATAAGACCCCATTATTAGAACCCTATGCCGTATGTGTCAGACATTATGATGTTGCAGAAACGCGATCGATTTTAGATTCTTTGGGGTTACAAGCCACACAAATTGCAGCGGTTGTTGGATTTCCGAATGCTAATTCATATGTGCAACCAGGAAGATTTCATGAGATGGTAAGAAATGAAATCGATGATGCAGACGATAACGGCGCTTCTGAAATCGATTTTGTTCTCCCAACGGACACGTTTGACTGGCCTACTGTTGAAAGCTATGTAGGCGGAATTCATAGGGCTGCTCGAGCCTCAGGCTTAATTACCAAGATGATTATAGAAGTAAGTCATAATTCTCCAGCGCGAATCAAAGAAGCATGCGAATTAGCCGATAAGCTAGGAGTAAACTTCGTAAAAACATCTACAGGTTATTCAAATGGTGGAGCTACGGTTGAAGCCTTAGATATAATGAGACACAACTTCGGAAGAGGAATAAAAATATCTGGTGGCGTAACCCCTGATAATTATAAAGATTTATTGAGGGCTGCAAGTCGCACCGATGACGGGTTGATTAAATTGGATCCGCAGATGATTAGAATTGGCGCGAGTAGTTTGTTACCTGCGCTTTACTTGAAGGAAGATCCTCAAGGAAACTATTAGAAAAATAATTATCTTTGACAATATTGTTGCCTATCATCTATAGACTACATTTCTCGCTGCAAGCGTTGGCCTAGACCCTCTATTTATTTAAGAATTGCTCAACGGAAGCATCAACAGAGTCGTAAAGGCCCGAAGTTTGGTTTTGCGACCGATTTTGAGATAAAAAATCGTTTACAGACTTGTCTGTCGCATCGTATATCTGAGAATTGATTTTTCCTTGTGTATTCTTTTGGTTGATTGACAACTGTGTAAAGATAAGCAGCAAAATCAACCCAAGAATCAGCAAGCCGATAAGATATAGAAATATTTTTTTCATTTTTACTTTAAGATGGTGGAACTTGTGTTACGAAGGAAGTAGTATCTTTAGAAAGAATTCCATTTTGATTCACGAAAGTCAGTGTTAACGGATTATTCTGGATATTTGGAGGTGTATCTTCAATATCTGCTTTTCCGGTAAAAGTAGCGTCGACAATAATCTCTTTAACTACTCCCGCAGTTGCTTGACCCGTAGCCGGATCAACATCAATGATATACTTATGATAGTAACGTTTGTCACCGATAGTATTGTAAGAATACATAAACCAGAATGATTTAACACCACAACTTCCGTCTGGTGCTTCCTGTTCACAGGTACCTTGAGGGTAAGTCATTAAAGTTGTAACATCCTGCCCATCGCTAAAATGGCGAACAACGTCTGACGCAGATCCTTGAAAGTTTGCATAAAACCGTCTTTGCTGGAAAACCTGTCCGTGATTATCTGTCCATTTTATGTTGACAATAGATAGTTTTGCTACTTGACCAGAAGGCGTAACGGCTTGACCTGCCCAAACAGTTTGAATTTGAAAATTACTGGCATACATATTGAAAAATTCGCTCAATTGTTCATCCGTAGTTGCATTCACCAAAACAAGGAGTGAAAAAAAAGCAACCAAACCGAAAATAAATATTTTCCTCATCGTAGTAATCTAATCTACACATCAATTACTCCCTTAAATAACTTTAGGTGTGTGCCTTTTCTAGACTTGACTGTTAATTTAAGGCCATATAAAACTAAAATTCTCCCACTCTCTTGTTCTCTTTCTTCTTTCTCTGGGGCAGACGCTAGCATAACTTGTACAGATAAACCAACATCTGATGATTATTATCTTTGGCTTGAAGCAGACGCTTGTGTAACTTGTCAAAACCGCGATATAACTGGTCAAGGCACAACTACTAAAGTTGTCCAGTGAGAGATAATTCTTGATAAAATTTGGTACAATACCGATTTAGCGGCTGACTGCTCTCTAACCACGAGTACAACACAAAAAACAGGCAAAAACCGAGGATAAGATTTTCATTGTAGTTGGTGTAAACGAGGCGTTTTGCCACTAGACTACAGGGCCGTATGTTAGTAGACCACAGGATGTTTTTTAAATCTTCCTTAGTCGTAAAAGGCGAAGGTTTAAAAGGCACTCTACGAAGGGTATTCTATGACACGAACTAATCATGAGGGAGAAAGTGCTCTTATTGCATGTATTGTAGGAGCCCTAATCGAAGATAAAAGAAAAAATAAAGAGTCACCAGGTATTGAAATTAGAGGAAATTTCCCTCACATCTTTCCGGGAAGAACTCTTGTTAATCTTAGACAAGGAGGAGCTTACGCCTTACTAGTGCTTAGCCACGCATATCACAGTGACGTACCAGGTAAGCGAGGCTTTTACCAATTAGATCGGTTAGACGAGAGCACAATATCTTTTTCAGATACAAGCGGCGAACGCATCTATTCAAACATAGAACATTTACCTATTCTTGATAAGAAAAGCAGTTAAGCTACGTATTAAAATTAGTTTCAAAAACCTTTAAATAACGCCTTCTTTATGTTCCGCTAAGCGGCCATAGTATATCGGTTAGTACGGCTCGTTGCCAACGAGCAAGGTCGGGTCCGACTCCCGATGGCCGCATCGGTCGTTTCCGATCACTTTATAATCTTTAACTTTCAAAGATACCTTATGGCAACAATCAATCCTTACATAAACTTCAACGGAAATGCCGAAGAAGCATTTACCTTTTACAAGTCAGTATTTGGCGGAGAGTTCGTAAAAATTATGCGTTTCAAAGATCTATCAAGCCCTGAATTCCCCGTAGCAGAAAAAGAAGCAAATAAAATAATGTACATTGCTTTGCCTATAGGTAATAATCTTTTAATGGCCAATGACGTTCCAGAAAGTATGGGGCGAGTAAGCGAAAACGAAAACAGAAGTAAAATAGCAATTAGTGCAGAAAGTAAAGAAGAAGCAGACAAATTATTTGATGGGCTTTCAAAAGGTGGAAAAGTAGAAATGCCTATTGGAGATAGTCCTTGGGGCTCCTATTTTGGAATGTTTAGAGACAAATATGGTATTGAGTGGACAGTGGACTTTGATCCAAAATATAAGGGGCAAAAGTAACCGAAGAAGAATACAATCTATTCGGCTTTGCGAAGAGTTTCAAGAGCAGAGTTCAATGAAGACTTGACAGTTCCAACGGGACGGTTTTGAATCTTAGCAATATCTTGAAGCGTTTTGCCTTGCATATAATGTAATTCAATAACTTCTTTCTTTTTTTCAGATAATGATCTGCTTCTGTCAATACGTTTGAACCTTTCAGAAGAATTTTCTTTGCGTAAGGCTACCTCTATCGGAGTTGGCTGAGTGTCTCTAATTTCTAGACCAGCCAGATCATCCAATCCATGTTCGCGCGGAAGGTTGCCCCGATATCCATATTTTTTTCGTAGAGCATCTATCGCAGTCCTTTCAACAATCGTGTTAATCCATGTCTTAAATAATTGTTTAACATCGTAACTCTTAATATTTCTCCAAATTTTTATCACAGCAGTCTGTATAACGTCCTCACGTTCTGGAGCATTATTGATGTATTTTCTTGCACTAGGGTAGCACATATACCTCAATTGACTCCATGCATCGTTTTCATCATGAATGAGAGCGTCGTAAAATCGTCCCTCGATATCAGGAGGAGAATGACTTACCATACTCAAAAAAAGAACCCTCGTTTTTTATATCTTTGCCCAGCGCAAATCTATATAAACTTCATTTCTAAAATAAAAACATGTCTGAAGATTTTGAACGAGTAAAACGAGATATCACGGATTTCAACACCTGCATAAAAGGATGGAATCTTGACAATCTTGATGATGAAGAGATAGATCAGATTGCAGACCTTATTCAGGAAACGATGATACTTCTTTCACAGGGCGATACAGCAGAATACGAAGAAGATTAATCAAGCCCTTCAAGTGGCGATTCTTGCTTCTGTTTCTTACCAGATGATATCAACACATCATCAATTCTTAAGATAAGCGTAGCAACCTCTGTTGCCGCACTTATCGCATGAGTTTTCACACGAAGCGGTTCAACAATTCCAGCCGCAAAGCAATCTTCGATAGTATCTGTAAGCAAATTAATTCCGTCAAGTCCGCGCCCTGTCTCATGTCGTTTCTTCAGTTCAGTAATAATTTCAATAGGATCAAGTCCGGCGTTCTCCGCGAGAGTCTCAGGCACGGCTTCAAGCGCAAGTGCAAACTCATCAACTGCCAGCTGTTCGCGTCCTGAAAGAGTGCGTGCAAACTCACGTAGTTTTTTGGAAAGGCTTATTTCAATAGCACCTCCGCCTGGAACAACACGACCATCTCGAACGGCCGCAGCAACTACACCAAGTCCATCACGTAATGCGCGCTCAGTCTCGTCAGCTCCGTGCGTCGTGCTCCCATACACAACCAGAGTGACTGCCCGAGGATTTGAAGCTCGCACGTACGTATACGCCTCATTTCCTTGTCTGATAATTTCAACATGTGCAACTCCTAAATGAGGTGCGCCAAGCTCAGCACTATTAGACACTATTTTTGCTCCCGTAGCTTTAGATAGACGTTCCATATATGACCGAGGTATTCGTCTAAAAGCCATTATTCCCTCACGCGCTAGATAGTATTGCGCAACATCATCAATTCCCTTCTGACAGAATACGACACGAGCTCCAGATGTAACGATACGGGAGACAAGATCTTTCAAAAATCGCTCTTCTGATTCAAGGAATTGACGTAGCTGTTCAGGATTTGATACCGAAACAGCTGTCTGCGTCTCAGGCGTCCGTACTTCCAATGGAAAATCAACAAGAGCTATGCGAGCATCAGCCATTGAGCGAGGCATATCAGGATGTGCAACGTCTTTCTCAATAACCACGCCAGGTATGAGTGCGCTCTGTTCAGTGTGTGAACCAGGAATCTTCTGTATCATCACATCATCAAGTTCAACTTCCTTCCCGCGTGAGATCTGATCAATCGCAGAGACAATAAGTTTGGCAAATTGTTCACGATTGCCTTCTGCACCCTTTCCAGTCATAGCCGTAATTGCTATCTGCTCAAGCATTTCACGAGAAGATACTTCTTTAGAAATTTCCCGAGCAAGTTCACATGCTTTTTCAGCCGCGCGTTGAAATCCACGTATAATTACGGTGGGATGTATGCGCCGCTCAAGAAGGTGTTCGGCTCGCTCAAGCAACGTGCCTGCAAGCAGTGCAACGGTTGTCGTCCCATCTCCTACTTCATGCTCCTGACTTTTAGCAATGTCCACAATAAGCCGTGCGGCAGGGTGATCAAGTTCCATTTCCTCAAGTATGGTAACTCCGTCATTGGTGATAGTCATATTACCTGCGGCATCAACAAGCATCTTATCCATTCCTTTAGGACCGAGTGTTGTCTTGACAATATCAGCTATAATTTTGACAGCCAGAATGTTATTACGTTGCGCTTCCTTGCCAACAGTTCTAGAAACATGATCAGGGACGTCTTTTCCAGCCATATTCCCTCTCCTCAGCCCACATTTTTAAAGATATAGGCGATATATATTCATACATCTCATCTATCGCAATAATCTTTAAAACAATCACCCTTCTCTGGTAAAGTAATGTTTCGCAAGATTGCTGTCGGAGATGTGATGACACGCAATTTTGCAGCCATACGACCTGACACAACTGTCCTTGAATGTGCTCGGGCAATGGTTCGTCAGCGTGTCGGAAGTCTTCTCATAGCCTCAAAAAATAAACTTCTTGGAATTATAACGAGACGAGATATTCTCTGGGCTATTGTAAAGAAACCAGGTATAGACCTTCGTACCTTACAGGCAATGGACATCGCAACAAAGAAAGTGGCAGTCATAAAACCATCTGCTGATCTCTCACACGCTTTTGGCAAGATGAAGCATCTAGGTTTTACGCGTCTTCCTGTAATTGCTAAAGGTGAGCTTGTAGGTATGATCACGCTCAAAGATATTCTTAAAATGGAACCAGCTTACTATGCAAAAACAGGAGACTTGATTGACGTCAGAGAGGAATCCCAAAAAATGCAGCGCCTCACAGGAGAAGAGTGGGAATCTGAAGGTTTCTGTGACGCTTGCGGTGCTTTTGCAGATCTTCTTAAAGTCCAAAATCGCGTGCTCTGCCCTGACTGTCGTGACGAACTCTATTAAAATAGCTCATAAGGGAATCTTTAAATAGAATATTTCTCTCGTTACATGGAGAAAAGATGGTTGAAAAAGATCCTATAATTAAAGAGAAGATAAAATATTCTGGGTTGGGCGATCTCAAATCAGCTTACAAGTATGCACGAGAGTGGCTTGAAAATGAGGGTTTTAACTTGATTGAAGATTCATATTCTGAGAAGATTTCGGGCAGTTCTAAAGAAATAGAGATAGAATGGACCGCTGCCCGCAAGATGACAGACTACTTTAAAGTCACTCTCAAATTAAAGTGGCGTATTTTAGGGATGAGCGACGTTGAAGTTGAGATAGATGGTCGAAAGAAAAACATGAACAAGTTCGCTGATTTCAGTATCGAGATAAAAGGCGTCCTTGAAAAAGATTACAGCAACAAATGGGAAGGGAGCGCCATGAACAAGTTCTTTAAAGACGTTTACAATAAATACGTAATCCCTCAAAGGACAGATGAAAAAGAAGGTCAAGTCGTAGGAACCGTCCAATCATTCAAAGAAGAGATGAAGGCTTATTTAGAACTCACAGGAAGAAAGTAGCGCAACACGACAGATATCTTTAAATACAAATTCTTACCAGATGTCACATGACTAAAAAGATAGTGATGTTCTTTCTCTTGCTTCTTATCGCATATCCGCTAGTCTCTGCCTCGCTTTTTATTGAACAAAAAGATCGCGGTTCTACCGTCGTCGCAGGTACAAAAAACCCTGCAAAGATAACTCTCTTTATTACAAACAACGGTCCAACCGATTACTTTGAAATTTACTCTCTTGTTGGTGTTTCTTTCAGCCCTAAAGGTACTTTTGTTCTTGAATCAGGAAAAATAACTCCGGTTGAAATTGAAGCATATCCTACAAAGCAAATGCTTCGAGATAATCGCGGCTATGTTGTGTTTGATTATGAACTCAAAAGCCCCTCAAGTGGAATCACAAAAGACAAATTACAGATCAAAATCGTTGATCTAGGTTCAGCCTTGAAGATTGATACAGCAAATATCTATCCAGGAGAGACATCAATTAATCTAGTCGTTAGAAACGCTGAACAGGCATATATCAAGGACGCACATTTCAGATTTAAATCGCCTTTCTTCGACGTGGAACAGACAGCTTCATTTGGCCCTCAAGAAGTCATTAACATTACAATTCCTCTTGACGAAGCCAAGCTAAAAAAATTGGAAGCTGGCACATATGATCTTCAGACATTTGTCGATGCAGAAGACGCTAAAGGTGAAATTAAGAGCAATATAAAATATCTTGAGCGTGGAGGAATCTCTGTATCAGAAAAAACTTCAGGCTGGCTTATCCGAAAGACAATCACACAAAAAACCAATGAAGGAAACGTCCCAGTCACAGCAACGGTCACAGCAAGCGAGAGTATCCTAACGCGTTTATTTACTGAACATGATCCACGACCAACTTCATCAGTAAAGAAAGGCATTTCAGTAGAGTATGTCTGGCAAAAGGAAATCAAACCTAATGAATCTCTTACCGTAAATTCTACAACAAATTATACCTTCCCCTTCATACTTGCAATCCTTATAATCGTCGCTGTGGGTATTGTCAAGCTGTACACAACAAGTACAGTCACTCTAACCAAGCGCGTCTCATTTGTCAAGACACGCGGTGGTGAACTCGCTCTTAAAGTCAGAATACACGTGAAAGCACGCACACACGTAGATACTATTCAGATTATGGATCGCCTTCCAGGTTCTATGAAGCTTTACACTCAGAGCGGCATCCAACCAGAATCATTTGATGAACGCACCGGCCGTCTTAAGTGGACTGTCTCACGACTTAATGCTGGAGAAGAACGCGTATTCTCGTATATCGTCTATTCTAAGCTTCGCGTTGTCGGTAAGTTCGAACTTCCAGCAGCAACCGCAGTATTCGAACGTGAAGGTAAAACACATGAAGTCTTCTCGAATACAACGTATTTTGTCGCAGAGACAATGCATAAAGAAGAATAATTTATCCGAAAGACTCAAAATCGTCTGGCTGAGGCCCGAATTCACCATATCCTTTTTCAGACATTTGTGCAGAAGAAGCTAACTCTAAAATTCTTTCACCCTGTCTAGTCATTAGGTTAAGAGCTCTTGATTTTTTATTGAGCTGTTCTAGAGAAGGGTTAGAAACATCAGTTGATAAATAACCTTGTGCAAGTTCAATGGCACTAACATATCGATCAACACCTATTTTAGATAAAAAGGGATTTGCAAGAGTTCTTACTTTAAGCTCTTCTAGTACATTTCTAGGGTCGTAATTTTCTTGGCTAACTATCTGCTTTTCTAGTCCGCTGAAAAATTTTTCACTATTATCATGCAATGCTCTGCTTATCACGAGATATGCGAGACCAGCACCCTCTAGAATATTTCGCATTTCGTGAGACCCTCCTACATCCTCAATCATTAGTAAATCTCCTTCACCGTTTTCTCCTGCACGATCTTTTATAAGTTGCGTGTAAATCCGACCAACTAGTCCATAAAACAGAGGATTTTCTTCATAGATTGGAGAGGTAGCCTGTGAGAGAGGGCGATCGGTACCTGGGCGATTGGGATTATAGTCTCGCTTCATAATATCTGCAGTAGGCTGTTGCACAATAGGCATTCCTTCTATAGTAAACAGAGTTCCCTCTGGATACGCTCTTTCTGGTTCGTTTCTTCCAGGAATTTCATCGGTCATAAGAATATTCAATAAAGTCGACTTTTAAACCTATCTAAAAAACCTTTAAATACCGTTATCCTTTGTTCTCATTATCCTCCCGTAGCTCAATGGTAGAGCACTCGGCTGTAGACAAAAGTCTAGCGCAGACGTTCCGTTCAGGATAAGAGTGAAGCGCGACAAGACCATACTCGTGAGAGTAGAGGCGTACGACAGTACCCGAGGCACCGCAGTTCGATTCTGCGCGGGGGGAGTTATTACTTTAAAGTTACGTTAAAACAAAAGTTTAAATATATGTTCTACTTTTAAGAAACATGAGAATAAATTTCAGCAAGATTCTGCGTGACAAGGAATATCCTCAAGATCTTTTAAAGAAATTGCCTGAAGACACATATTGTGAATATAGTCGTCGTATAGAAGCCTTCTTAGAGAAATTTCGGTACAATCTTCAAGCTCTAGATGAAAGATTAACCACTGGAATTCAAGATAGACTAACCTCAAAAGGATTTGATGTTCAGAGAACCTCGTCCGCTACTTTCTACAGTGCAAATCCTGTATCAATTTCTGTTTCATTAAATTCTCAACTTAATAATTTGGACGGTCGTGTAGGTGCAGACTATAGATTCTTTGATAATATTGATAAGAAAAAGATCAGTGAGAGGGCTATTCCTCGGAAAAATTTACTGTTCATGAAAAGAAGCGATCGAGTTGTTCCAATATATCAGGAAGTGCCAAATGTAATTGTAAAAGGAAAAGTGCAATACGACTGGTTTAAAGAGTATGATCCTTCACCAGTTATTTTCGCGTTATCTGAAGAAGGTTATGCATCTTCAGTAGTACAAACCATCGATGAGTTAAAAGAAATTGCCGCGATTGCAAGGTCTAAAAGAGACAGTGAGATTGAATCCATGCTTCGACGTGCGAGAGAGGAAGGAAGACGTCAAGGTTCTGCATCAAATGATGACAGTAGCGCGCTTTTACCTTTAGGAATAGGGGTTGTAATAGGGCTTGCCTTAGCTGATGATTAATTCTACTAGGCGTTTTAAAGAGAGATAACATGACAGAAGAATCATATTTTGGAAGGGAAAGAAGAGTTGGTTACTTTGGGTTTTTCAGAGAGGTATTTTCCTATATCTTCACAGGCAATCGTGAAGCATATGACCGGATTCAACATGGCAGAAAATACTCTCCTCAAGATCATTCCGATACTCTCTCTTCAGTGCGACTGACTCGTATACCTCGCGCAAGACTAACTCCTATAAGGCGTATAAGACTTACCAGAATACGCAGAGTCAAATAACCATTTTCATACCCCCTATAGAGTGACAACAAATAGGAAGATTTAAATATAAATGTCACTCGTGTAGAACATGGAGCATAAGACTATCACCGCAGGGATTATTGTGAGTATTCTATTAGTCGCAGTTTTACCTATTATTGCAATGGAAGAGCCCTATGCAGCAATATCAGGAAGCGTTATTGCTGAGCCTTCGCAACAGACATCTGCCCGTAATGTTCTTTTATCGTTTAAAGACACAAATACTAACTGCTCATTATCAGGCGATCTATATCTTAACAATCAACTCTACGGTGCTGTCGAGGAAGGGGAAATCGCAGTAACTGAATTACCTTCTAACTCTCTCATCGCAATCACGGGTAAAACAAGTCCGTGTTTCGGAAAAGATTCAAACATGTCTTTCTTTCAGTCATGGACGCTAACGAATGGAGACTACTATTATTTCGTTAATACCTCGGTTCCATTTCACTCATATGTCAGCCCACGACAACCACCAACATTAACGGCAATGCAACAGTTCGTCAGACCAGATGAAGCGCGCCCAGCATTAGCACGTGTTAACCTTAACGGTAATAATCCAATGGTTGAAAATCTTGATAGAATTGCACAATTTCCTCTAGCTTACATTTCAGACAGTTCATTGTTCAATCGACGCGACTACTGGCAGACTCCCCGAGAGACACTTATGCATAAAGAAGGAGATTGTGAAGACTGGGCAACAACTATTCTTTCACTCATGCGAGCATATTACCCTTCGGTTGAATGTTACGATGCTCTCTGGTCAACACACGTGAGCGTGTTCTGCAGCGTAGACAACAGTTTCATTATGTATGATCAAGAACATACTCGCCAGGCAGTTTCATTTATTCCAAATCCTACACATGATGAACTAATAACGCAGGAAAATCGTCGCGAGGCACGAGCATTCCTCAAAGGCTATTTCAGTGAGTTCGGCATTCGTTCAGATGAACGTGCACTACAAGCGTTATACAACGATAAGTCAATAAAAACATTCGATTCTACAGAGTCTTTCATTACATGGATGTTGAATGAAAGCAATGCATTGTAATATAATTCTTCCCAACAAATCTTATAAAAGGAAGCAACATAGAAAAATATGAAATATCTTGTTATTTTCGCGTTTTTGATGCTTCTTCCATTTGCCCATGCAGCCTGTCTTACTTCATCAGATGAGTATGCAGTTGAAGTTGTCGTCCCCAATTACACTATTTTCGGGATTAGTCAATTCGCTCAGATTAAAGGCACATCCTACCAGGCACTAAGCCAGTATAGTCCTAAACTTCTTGCCCAGTTTAAAGAATCAAAAGATATACCTGGACTGGATGTTCGGATACAAATTCCAACTAAATCGACGCAGATCAGAAAGCCATATACGAGACTCGTATCATTCAGCGTACCAGGAACGATACGTTCCTCAGGTGCATCCACATTTGCAGGCTGGTCTGGTGTATGTAATGATATTACCTGCGCGTATGACAAAAACAATGTGCGAGTAACGGGAGATAGATCCTCAAATCAGGTTATTGTGGAATTTAACATGGAACTTCCTGCCTGTTCATCATCCTGTCTAGGTACTTGTTTTGCAGGACCAAAAGAGTCAAAATGTCTTGCCTTACCAATAAAACGCGATCTTGATCAGATAGTAAGATATCTTAACGCGAGTTCAACATTTGATCCGCTCCTTCAATCATATCGTAGCGGAGATTCAGATTATCTTATACTGGATGATATTGCTCCAACAGAAAGCGTCTCAACTGATTGGAGAGAAGCCATCAAGCAAGAACTAGTGTTTCTTGACGCACGAGGAATCGTTTCAATTTCACCATCAGATATACAGTCAATTTCATCAATCGCTTCACAAGGGCTTGCAGGCCACAATCATAGAATCGTGTACGATTCGTCTGATAATTCATGGAAACAATACAGTCAAGCAAATGGAAGCACACTCACCACAGATATAGATTGTTCAACATACACTCTTCCAATTATTAAAGAACCAGCAAAACTTAAAACATATTACTTGATTCCGCTCATTCTTATTATCTTTGGCCTTGTTCTTTTGATCATACTCGTTATAACAGCACGTATAGTCAGTCACAATAGAAAACATGTCCGCAAAAAGATTTAAAAACTTCTTGCGTGTCAAAGCACTAACTAAAATATCTTTTTTACCATGAAAGGAAAAAATAACTGGGAAGAAGAGCTGGACGATGATGACGCCGACGATGATGAAGACGAAGGCGAAGATTCTTCGGATGGCGACAGCTTCGCCGACGAATAAAGTTCGTTTCTAGTTTGAAATCATAAGCTCAAATTGATTGTTGCTCTCTGAGAGCTCGCTAATTTGATGATCTGGATCAAGTACAAATGTGACTCTGGTCGCTGATCGTGGAATCTTTAGATTTTCAACCGTAAGTGTTTTCTTAGTACCAATTTCTAAGTTGTCTAGATAGAACTCTTTCACAGTCTGACCGTCAGCCTGAACAACAAGTTTTACTTTATCAGCAGATGCAAGTCCCTGGTTAATCATCTCAACAGCAAAATTGAGATACGGTCCTGATTTGCTTGCATTAGCACTAACAAAAGAAAGATCCGAGCTCGTCGGTACAGAATACAGCTTATTTATTTTGTCAATAAAATAATCATCCACTTTTTGATCGCAATCAAGTGTTGGATACAATATGCTTCCAGGATTAGTATTATGGTCAAATCCAAGAACGTGAAGCAACTCGTGAAGGGCAATAGCGGGCTGAGAGCATCGCTCATCACGGTAAAGAGATATTTTGCCTGATAGTATGACTGCATACACAGAAGTATTGAGAACTTCCGTAGGACCACCCTCTCCTGCAACGAAATGATTCTTTATCTGAGGTTCCGGAGCAAGTTGCGAACACGTAATAGTAAGCTCTGCATCATCGCGGGAAACCATATCAAATGTCAGGCTTGTCTTATCTTCAAAATAATCCATAGCCGCACGTACTTGCGTTTTCTTATTATCATTGCATGCAGACTCAATATAATAAGTGATTGTAGATGAGGGGAATCGCATATTAGGATAAAACTGTTGGCTCTCATCAGATGCTTGATCTGAAGGTCTTTGTGGCCGCTCAACATCAGCTGGAACAACGGGAACAAGCGCGTGCATTTCGCCGGGAGCGTTTGAGTAAATAATATAGCCTATAGCACTGACTGCGAGAAGAGAAATTACAAGAAGAAAGACCGTTGCTGCGCGCATATCTATGAGATAGACTAGGATTATATAAACGATTCGCTGGAAAAATTCATACGTATTCATGCTCAGCTTCAAACTCGCTTGAAGCTATCTCTATGTTTAAATAGAATATATTCTACAAAAGAACATGAAAAAAGCATATCTTATTGCAGGAATTGTCGTAGTGCTCTTTGCAGCGGCAGTACTCTATCAGTCACAATCTCCGGCTGTTGCAGGTAAAACGTTTTCATCTGTTGATGAACTTAAGAATATCCTTGAACAGAGCAATACATATTCAAACGAAAGAGGTTATAATACGATGGGTGGACAGGGAGCAGCACTCACAAGCGCTGAAAAAGACTCTGTAGGCACGCCCGCACCAACCGCTCCTGCTTCAGACGCAGCTTCAACATCTTCACATTACGGCACGACTAACGTCCAAGTCGAAAATGTCGATGAGCCTGATATTATGAAGAATGACGGACGTTATCTATACGTCGTATCAGAAGGCTACGTTTCAATTATCGATCCTTCATCACACTCTTTGATCTCCAAGATAAAAATAAATGGAACTGTTCAAAATATATTTATCAGCAATGATAAACTCATTGTCTTCGGTCAAGAATCATATGGATATGGAAGATGCTTTGATTGTGTCGAACCAGCAGTAGCCGTTGACGCCACAGCACCAACAGTAGACTCAAAAATCGCTCCAGGTATTCTCCCAACACGTTACGGTTCAGCAAAATCATTCATTCTTGTATATGACATTTCCTCTCGTTCAGAACCGATAGAGGAACAGGACATAACGTATGATGGAACAATGTATGATGCACGTATGATTGGCTCACGAGTGTACGCTATAACGCAACAGCCTATTTTCACACAGGGCGGAAATGTAGTTTTCCCAGCTGTTGCGTATCGTGGAGCAGAATCAAAGATTGCCCTAGGAGATATATCTTACTTTGGCGTTCCAGACTCATCTTATCAGCTTACAACGATATTCACGTTTGACGCCTCCGATTCAGAGAATGTTAATCATGCAACATTCCTTACAGGCTCAACGCAAACAATCTACGTTTCAGAGAATAATATCTATCTGGCTTCGCAAAAATATCTCTCATACCCTTCATATGAGAAAGAGTTTATGAGCAGAGTCTATCTTGATAGTGTAGACAGCGCCACACGTAATGACATTGAAGCAATACTTGCTCGAGATCCATTTACCACACAAGATGCGCAGGATATTCAAGAACGTTTTGCAGAGTACTATAATCATCTTTCACAAGAAGAGAGAGATACATTCAATCAAGACATAACTACTAAACAACAGGATTTTGATGCGTGGGTTGCCAAAGAAACACAAAAGACGATCATCGATAAAATCGCTCTTGATGGCTCCCGTATTGATTATGTTGGAAAGGCTGAAGTTCCAGGCACATTAATCAACCAATTTGCTCTTGACGAACATAAGGGTTATTTGAGAATTGCAACAACCACTGGAGACACGTGGTCACAATCCTCTCTTAATCATGTATACGTTCTCGACACAGATATGAATATCGTAGGCAGCCTCGAAAACCTTGCCAAAACAGAGCGTATCTATGCTGTACGATTCATCGGCGACCGTGCGTACATGGTTACGTTTAAGCAGATTGATCCACTCTTCGTTATTGATTTAAGTGATGAAACAAACCCTCGCGTTCTCGGCGAACTTAAGATACCAGGTTATTCAACATATCTTCATCCGTATGATGCAACACATATCATCGGAATAGGTCAAGACACCTCAGGAGATATTCAGGAAGGCTCAATTCGTGCAGCTATTCCAGCAGGTCTCAAGATCGCACTGTTCGATGTAAGTGACGTCGAGCATCCTCAAGAGCTCGCGCACACTACTATTGGAAGTCAAGGCACGTACTCACAAGCACTTTACGATCACAAAGCCTTTCTCTTTGATGCTCAGACAGGGCTACTTGCTCTTCCCGTAAACGAGTATGTTTTGTCAAATAACTATGGTTCACGGGAGACGTTCAACGGATTATATGTCTATCACGTTGATACGACAGACGGATTTACTTTAAAGGGAAAGATAACTCACCTTAATGCTTCTGAACTGGTTGAAATGAGCACACAAGGATACGCTTCATATGGTTACGAAGCTCAAATTGCACGAAGTACTTACATTGATGAAACACTTTACACGCTGTCCTCGCGTACTATCCAGGCAAACAGCCTTTCAACATTTGAGAAAGTGTTCTCAATAAATCTTCCTCGTGATACACCTAATGTAATCTATTACGCGCAGGGCGGTGCAAGTTCAGCAGGTTCACCAGGTAATATCGATGCAGTTGCCGTTGCCCCTCCGAGCGGATAAGATTTATAAATCTTAAACTCCAGGATATTCAATGAAATATGCGTCGATTGCATTTGCAGCGTTCATTATAGTAATTCTTTTTGTGATTCCATCCGTCGCAGCAATTACTTCTGTAATCACTGTTCAGACAAAGAGCCCACTACACGGAGTAATTATTCGAGTCAAAAGTCCTCCAAGTCAAGAAATCATCGACAGTGTTTACGGGTACACTGACGCTTCAGGGAAGGCAGTCATGAATTATACAACCTCTCTTACTCGCGCAGCTTTCACAATTAACGTTGTCAAGGAAGGAATCGTAAAAGATACAAAAGAGATTGATAATGTCACGTTAACCTCTCAGCTGGCATATTCATTCTTTGATGAACCAACGACTCCTCCTGTAACTACTCCAACAAGCACATCTACTAACGTAACTCCTGCAACTACCACTACCACTACGACTGAGCCAGCAACAGAAACAGGCACAATAACGGGCAAGGTAACCGGTTCTGAAGGATCCTACCCAGCTATCATGTGGTACATTCTTGTTGGAACATTATTACTAGGTATTGCCGGATTTTTTGTGACTCGATATGTGCGCACAAGCAAGACGCACTCATCACCTGGTCCACGCCCTCCAACACGTAATGAAATTCTTAAGAGTCAGAAAACAGCGCCAAGTCCAACAATGGAAGCAAGTCTTCGTCAAGCACAGATAAAAGTCAAGCAAGCCCAGGAAGAGCTTGATAAAATAACGCGTGTTCGAGAAGCCGAACAGCGAATGCAGGATGCAGCTCGTGAACTAGAACGCGCTAAGAAAGGATTCTAACGTCTTCTTGTTAATTCAGGAGTTCTAATTTGTTTAGTAAGCCAGGTTATCCAGAGGGCGACGATTAACAGAAGCAATAAAAGAACTAACCCGCTTATAATCGCGTTTTGGTAAGGAAAATACATATACCTTCTATGAGTATGCGTATTAAATAGATTTCCGTGAGTTCTATTTTACACGGTAGTGAAAAAATAAAGATTCCTCTTGATCGACACGCTCTACTACTCTTCCTTTGCTAACATGATAACTCCGACGTAGTTCCTGAATTCCTTTATTCCCTAGTGCTGCTCCAAGCATACAAACCCCTCCTACAAAAATCCCTATACTTACAAAAGGAGCCGTTAATAATGTTTCAAGCAAAGAATCTGTTTCCTGGCTTCCAGGAATGTCCATATCAACTCCATAGTTGTTTGAATCCATGATAAAAAAGATATAATTCTAGTTATAAATCCTTTGATGCACTCGTAGTTAGCAAAACCTTTATTAGGGCACGTATTTCCCTAGCTTTATGAAAGATGAAAGGAGGACATCACATATGGAATCCAAACAAGTAGCCTCTTCAGAGTCAGGCAATCCCTGGAAATGGGCATTTATTGTTCTTGTAGGGTTTGTTATAGTAGGTGTTCTAGCCTTTATAGGCGGACGCTATACCGGAAATGTCGTTTCTGACAATCCACAACCTGTCCCTGCCGTCGTAAAAGACGTTTCAATAGATGACGATGCTATACTCGGTGATAAAGATGCACCTGTCACAATTATCTCTTTCTCTGATGATCAATGTCCATTCTGCAGAAAATTCTCTACAGAAACATTGCCTCTTATTAAGAAAGATTATATTGACACGGGAAAGGTCCGCTTCGTATTGCGAGATTTCCCCCTACCGTTCCATCCTGCAGCTGAAATATCAGCAGAAGCAGCTGAATGCGTACGTGAAAAGGGCGGAGATGGCGCATACTGGAAAATGCAGGACATAATTCTTGCAGAGCAAAATAAGCTCGATAGCGGAAGCCCAACAGGCGCAGTCACAAAGACCGTAGAGTATGGAGAAGCCGAACTTAAGACCTGGGCACAATCATTGGGATATGATATATCCTCATGCCTCTCAAGTCATAAGTACAAGGACGAGATTGCAAAAGATCTTGCCGACGGACAAGCTGCAGGAGTTCAAGGAACCCCTACATTCTTCGTAAATGGAGAAATGCTCTCAGGAGCACAGCCTTACTCATCGTTCAAGAGCGCAATTGAAGCCGCTCTCAAGTAACGTTATTTTTTATTTATTTTTATTTTTTTATAGTAATCTCTTTAAAAAAATGAACCCTCGTAACATAGCCAGGCAAAAAAAGTATTGGATTGTTCTATTAGGGATTATCTTAATAGGCGGCGCGGTAACCTTTGCTTTCTATTCTAACGATCATATTCTAGGCGAAACACATATACATGCAGATTTCAAAGTTTACCTCGAAGGAAAGGCCTACAACTTCTCTCAGCTGAAATATATGTCAAATGATACGTTCTCAACAAACCGTTTTATTCATATGCACGATGGTAAAGGAAACATCATCCACCAGCATATAAACGGTGTAACTCTAGGGAATTTCTTCAAAGGGCTGAACATGACTTTTAACAGTACATGCTTTGTAACGGACACTTCTTTCTGCAATAGTAAAACAAAAACACTTAAATTCTATGTAAACGGTAATCGTAACATGGAATTTAACCTCTACGAGCTTAAAGATGATGATCGTATCCTTATTACCTACGGAAACGAGTCTTCCGAAGAAATAGATCTACAACTCGCGTCCATAACTGCTGATGCATGTATTCAATCAGGTACCTGCCCCGAGCGAGGCACACCAAGCAATGAATCAAGCTGCACTACCTCAGGAGGATGTGTCATATGATAACATGTCCCGTATGTAGTAAACAATTTTCCTCGCAAGAAGCACTGACAGAGCACACAAAGGTAGCTCATCCATCCTACAAGCCTAAGGAATCAAAAAAGTATATTTTCTATTTCGTCTTACTCGGAATAGCAGCTATTGTAATGTATTTTCTATTTCTTGCACCAGGCAAGTACGACTCATTTGCACAATGTATAACTGAGAAAGGCGCAACTATGTATGGTGCATGGTGGTGTCCACATTGCAAGGATCAAGAGGCACTATTCGGTTCCTCGTTCAAACATATAAATTACGTAGAGTGTTCAACACCAGACGGCAATTCTCAATATCCTGTATGCGACAATATTGGAATAAAGAGCTATCCTACATGGATATTCGCAGATGGTTCGCGAACAAATCAGCTCACGCTTGAAGAATTAAGCCAGAAAACGTCCTGTCCTCTTCCAGCATAACTACGTTTGAGGGTTTATCCATCCGTCAAAACCATCAAAAAATTCATCATCGCCTCCCATTTCATCATAGGCTCTCTCATCATTTTCCTGGATAGCTTTTCTTTTATTTTCAGATTCCATATACGTAAGATGATACTCTTCTTGATCAATATGTCCGTTTAGAATTCCATACGTTATCTCATTTCTCCTAGTGAGACCTCTATGTCCGTCGCGTGTCTCTTTAAGCAAGTATTCTGCTCTATCTCTAATGCTTCGAGGTAACTCTCTTTGTTCTCTCTCCAATTCACGTTTTTTCTTATGCTGAGAGCGACTGTAGATAACGGGAACAAAGGACAATCCCCAACCAACAAATCCATTTTCAGTAAATCGAAAATAAGGAGACTCCGTCAAATCCATACCTGCTGCAAAAGAAAGCGAGAGGAGACCTGCAAGAGAGGAAGCATAAGCTCTGCGTTTAGCCCACGGGTATTTTTTGCGAGCTTTTTTCAACTGAGCATCTAAGTCCTGTAAAGAACTCATACTAAAACAGCTCTTTTCATGATTAAAAACATTTCTATCATGATAATCCATAAAAACTACTCTTTCTTCAAAAGTTCATGAAAGAAATGAAACAACACGGTCTCGGATTCGTACAAGTATTCTGGGGCGATGGCAAAGGTAAAACAACAAGCGCATTAGGGACGGCATTACGCGCATGCGGCAATGGATATCGTGTACATCTTATTCAATTCATGAAAAATGGCGCAGATACGTTAGAAGAGCAAATACCTGGTGAAATCAAAGCGCTCGTACATTTTCCACAATTCACGTACAAACGATTCGGTACAGGAGGATGGGTCGTTAAGAAACCAACAGACGCGCAGATAGCTGCGTGCAAAGACGCCTTAGCATACGTCAAGTCATGTTTCAAAAAAGATTATGATATTATCATCGCAGATGAAATATTATATGCAATTCAGCTCGGTCTACTAACTGAAGATGATATTCTTAATTTAATCGATAGCAAACCTGCAGATAAAGAGCTTATTCTCACCGGCTCTCACAAGCCCTACGAACGCATTTTCCAACGTGCAGATCTCGTTACTGAAATCAAGAAAATTAAACATCCATATGACTCGGGATTTATAGCCCGAAAAGGCTTAGAATACTGAGTGGACCCACCGAGAATCGAACTCAAGCCTCTCGACTGCCAGCCGAGCGTACTACCACTGTACTATGGGCCCTAACAATTCTGAGAAATCAAGGTATTAAAAGATGACTATCAGTGCGCACGATCAGCGGCGACGTACTCAAAAAGAAGTTCGTCATGATCTTGTAAACGTTCTACACTTCGCCCACGGAGGCTATGATAGGCTCGTTTAGCCTCTTGAAAACCTTTATTCACAATCATTGTTGCACAGATGGTCGGTACATAAACGCAAGATAGAGCAATCGCTACACCCGTACTGATGACTTTCACAAGACCTGAAGTTTCAGGATATTGCCCAATTACATCTGCCTCAGTGATTTCTTCAGCGGCGAATGGACGATATGATCCAGGTTCTATCATAAAAACACGTGTTTTAGACAAATTTAAACGTATCGTTTTTCACCGAAATCTTTAAAAGTTTATTCCTTTCCAGAAAGGTATGACTATAAAACCAATCGGTGACCGCGTATTACTCAAAACAATTGAACGAGAAGAACGCACAAAATCAGGAATTTATCTGCCTAAAGACGCAGAAAAAGAAAAGAAAGAAGGAATCGTGGAAGACGTCGGCACAGATAAAGACGGACGCGCGTTACCTCTGAAAAAAGGAGATCGCGTCATGTATGGAGGATATAGCTCTGAAGAGTTCGAATTTGAAGGGAAAACCTATTTAATCATTGACTTTAAGGATATCTTAGCGAGGTTAGAATAAATGGTTCAAGCAAACACAGGATTAGAAAAAAATGTAACAGCTCGTGTCTGGGGAATACCTGTAGAACTTATTCCAGAACAGACAGAAATATCCCGATACGGATTCGGAGGTCAACGCCTAAAGTATATCGGTGACGAGTTTGCCGACGGAGGAAGCAGACGTTCAATATTTCTCTCTCACGATCAAGACGGAAGTCAACCATATATTTCACGAGTAGTTATTCCACACCAAAACGATGCTCACGGAACGTCACTCGCGATGACTGCGGCCGTAGAGACAAGAACTCTTCAAAGTATGCCTGGATACGAACAGCTGTTCAACATATTATTCAAAAACAAAAGATGACAAAACAAATAATTTTTAGCGAAGAAGCACGACGCGCATTACAACGCGGTATTGACAAAGTTGCAAACATTGTCAAAGTTACACTCGGTCCACGTGGACGTACCGTTATCCTTGATAAAGCTACAACTCCACTTGTTTCTAATGATGGGGTTACAATAGCGAAAGAAATCGAGTTGAAAGACAAGTTTGAAAATATTGGTGCTAAACTTGTCAAGGAAGTAGCTTCACAAACACAGGATAAAGCAGGCGACGGAACAACAACTGCCACGGTTCTCGCACAATCAATGATTACTGAAGGTCTAAAAAACATTGCAGCAGGTTCTAATCCTGTCGAAATAAAACGAGGGATAGAAATTGCAACCGAAAAAGTAGTCCAGTACATAAAGTCACAATCAACGGAAGTTAAGGACAAGCAGAAGATAGCACAGGTTGCAACTATCTCTGCAAATAATGATGAGAAAATAGGCTTCCTTATTGCTGAAGCAATGCACAAGGTAGGCAATCACGGCGTTATCACCGTAGAAGAAGCTCAGAGCATAGATACAACTCTTGATGTCGTAGAAGGCATGCAATTTGATCGAGGCTATCTGAGCCCGTACTTTGTCACGGACCATGAAAAAATGGAAAGCTCGTACGAAAATCCTTACCTTCTTATTACCGATCAGAAAATATCCAAAGTTAAAGAAATTCTTCCTATTTTAGAGATGTGTGCACAGGAAAGCAGACCCCTCGTAATTATAGCCGACGAACTAGAGGGCGAAGCACTCACAGCGTTGGTTATCAACTCAATTCGCGGCGCGTTGAAAGTATGCGCGGTAAAGGCCCCAGGATTCGGAGACGAACGTAAAGACATTCTGGACGATATCTCTATACTTACAGGAGCAACAGTAGTTGCATCAGATCGCGGAGACAAATTAGAAGAAATGGATATCACTTCACTAGGTAGCGCAAAAAAGATTAAAGTAACTAAAGATGCAACAACTATTATTGAAGGAAAAGGTTCAAAAGACAATATCGATAAACGCGTTCAGAGCATACAATCTCAGATAAAATCAGCTGACGCAGAGTATAAACGAGATGAATTACAAAAACGCCTTGCAAAGTTAAGCGGCGGAGTTGCAGTCATAAATGTTGGTGCTGCTACAGAAACCGAGCTCAAAGAGAAAAAATTGAGAATTGATGATGCCTTACATGCAACGAAAGCGGCAGTGGAAGAAGGCGTCGTTATTGGTGGCGGTCTCACACTGTTCCATTCAATAAAAGTTCTAGACAATCTCAATCTATCACTAGGTGAGACTATCGGAATATCAATCGTACGTCGCGCTCTCGAAGAACCGCTCCGTCAAATTGCGTTCAATGCAGGTAAGGAAGGTTCAGAGGTTGTTGCAACTATCAAATCTCAAAAAGACCCTGCGTACGGATTTAACGCAAAGTCAAGCACGTATGAAGATCTCTTTAAAGCCGGAGTTATTGATCCTACGAAAGTAGTTCGCACTGCCCTCCAAAACGCCGCAAGCATAACAGGGATGGTTGTCACAACCGAAGGCCTAATAGCAGATTTCGATGATGAGAAGGACGAAAAATCAGATCAGATCATCATCTAATTAGCTTTATAAAATACAACGCGTTATAGTTCTATGAGTAAAGAGGTTTCAATGCGTAAGCTCCTTACAAAAGGACGTTGCTTATTTCTCGCATATGACCAAGGACTTGAACATGGACCGACAGACTTCAACGACAAGAACGTTGATCCTGCATATATTATTGATATAGGAAAGAAATCACGTGTAAATGCACTTGTCTTTCAAAAAGGGATTGCGGAAAAATATCAAAAGGAAATAAAGTCCTCCAAAATTCCTCTTATTCTCAAATTAAATGGAAAGACGAGTCTTGCTTCAGGAGAGCCTTTCTCGACACAGCTCTGCACAGTAAAAGAAGCCTTGGCGTTAGGAGCTAGCGCAGTAGGATATACAATTTACATAGGAAGCGAGCATGAAGCGCAAATGCTGGAGCAGTTCGAGCAGATAGCACGAGAAGCGCATGCAAAAGGCATTCCGGTAATTGCATGGGTTTACCCTCGAGGAAAATCGCTTGAAGGTAAGTCAGATAGAGATTTGTTAGCGTATGCAGCCCGAGTAGGTCTCGAGATAGGTGCAGACATGGTTAAAATTCACTGGCACGGTAAAAAAGAAGATTTGCAATGGGCAGTTAAAGCAGCAGGCAAATGCAAGATAGTTATTGCAGGCGGTCTCAAGGCGAACGAGAAAGAATTTTTAACGCAGGTTAAAGAAGCACTTTCGATAGGTGTAACCGGCCTAGCAATAGGTCGCAATATATGGCAACATCCTAAGCCAGTAGAAATAACTAAAAAGCTTCAGAGAGTCATTTGGGGATGAAATTTGAAAGTAAACACATCGCAATCCTTATAATCGCTCTTGCAGTCATTGCAGTAGTTATATTCACTATGAAATCATCACCCTCCGTATCAAATCCAACAAAAACTATCTTTGGACCTACAAAAGTTATGCTCGAAACAACGAGAGGAAACATAACTATTGAACTCTATGAAGATATGCCTATTACTGCAGGCAACTTCAAAAAACTTGTCGAAAAAGGATTTTACAATGACACTATTTTTCATAGAGTTATACCTGGTTTCATGATTCAGGGCGGAGACCCAACAGGCACAGGAATGGGTGGACCTGGTTACGTCATAAAGGATGAGTTTACTTCTAACAACCGCAACGATCGCGGTACGATCGCAATGGCAAATGCCGGTCCAAACACAGGTGGAAGCCAGTTCTTCATAAATGTCGCAAGCAATAATTTCCTAGATACAAAACATCCTGCATTCGGAAGAGTTATTGACGGAATGAAAGTCGTTGATGATATTTCAAGCGTCAGCAGAAACTCTCAAGACAAACCAATACGAGATGTTAAAATAATAAAAGCATACGTTATAAATTAATTCTATCAGTTAAAGATATATAAACCGCTATCACGTTTATAAAAAGAGATGATAATCATCAACACTAAGAATTACAAAAGGGGTGCTGAGTTACTTAAATTGGCACAGCTCGTACAACAGCACGATTTAAAGATGATCATGGCTGTTCCTGCTTCAGATGTCAGGTATATCGCAGGCAAGAGCGCACTTACGGTATTTGCACAACACGTTGACTACGTTGCAGATGATAAAAGCACAGGCCATGTAAGTGCACAATCAATCCGTGATGCAGGAGCATTTGGGACACTACTTAATCACTCTGAACGTCCGATTTCATACGACATCCTACAGAAAACAATTGAGCAATGCACTCGTGCTAAACTTACAACGGTTGTTTGCGCAGATTCACTTCAATCTGTCAAGAAAATTCTCCCGTTAAAGCCTTCCGCAATAGCTTTCGAAGATCCTGCACTTATTAGCACAGGAAAATCAATCACTTCCTCAAAAGCACATGATATTCAGAAATTCGTCGCTCTTCTCAAAGGCAAACCAATACTTCCTATTTGTGGCGCAGGTATATCTACCGAAGGGGACGTTCAAGCAGCGTACAAGTTAGGTTGCAAGGGAGTTTTAATTGCATCAGCTATCGCCGCAAAACCGCTCTCACAAACAGAATCACTTCTAGAAACACTCGCTTCTCTTCAGCGTTAAGGAGATACACTCACGCGAGGGTAATCGTAATGACTGTTTACAATATTTGCAAGACGTGAGAGTCTTTCTTTTGAAAGAGTAATAGCAAACAGGTCAATATAACTAATAACCCTGTCTCCATCAACATCCGCAGTCTCAAGTAACTCACCCATCTTACACGGCTTTGCTAGTCTCTCCATATCTCTGTCTTCAATTCGCGACTTAATCATGCCGTATATCGAGGGTTGTACACGATATATTTTCTTCTCTTCGTCTTTCAAAGTTACAAAGGCATATTCTTTATTCTCTGAAATAGTAAACGAAGGCGCATCAAGCACGAGATGTCGATTTTGGGAGAGAGAAGGGTTATAGCAAGAAGAGGAAGCAATTATAGAACCAACAAGGCCTAAACCAAGAAGCCGTTTCATCAATTAGCTAATTAGTTTTTCTATATAAGCATTGTGTTTCCACAACCCTTATAATATGCAATTACTGTCACGTATCATGGCTCCTATGATTATGCTCTTAGGTGCGACAGGTGATCTTGCAAAGAAAAAATTGATTCCTGCACTCGCACTATTGTTCAAGAAAAAGAAACTTGTTAATGTGCCCATTGTTTGCATAGGGAGACGTGAGTTAACAAAAGATCAATATCTCGATTTGATAGAGTTTACGAAATTACAAAGTCTTTCGTATGAAGATGTACGTCGTTTCAAAGACAGTATTTATTATGTCCGCCTCGACCTTGAAAAAACTAGCCATGATGCGTTTGCACATGATATTTCATATATAGATCAGCAATATCAATGCAAAGGAGACAAAATCATGTACTTTGCTTTGAGCGCAGATCTCTTCAGTCCAACAATCAAAACGCTTGAGCAGGCAAAGGTTTTCTCAGGAGAGGGTTTCAAGCGAATCGCGTTTGAAAAACCATTTGGATTTGATCTTGCTTCAGCAGAATCTCTCAACAAAACTCTAACACGTGTTTTCACAGAAGATCAGATTTATCGCGTTGACCATTATCTAGGCAAAGAGCTTGTTGACAATATTCTTACAATCCGCTCAAATTATCTTTTCAATACTCTCTGGAGCGCCAAACACATTGACAATGTCCAAATTGTTATCTCGGAAGACATGGGAATTGAAGGACGAGGAGAGTATTACGATAAGTCAGGAGCAATCAGAGACGTTATTCAAAACCATGCGTTGCAGATGCTCTCTCTTATTTCGATGGAACTCCCCAAAAAAACTGACGCATATTCAATTCAGAAAGCAAAGTGCGATGTACTAAAAAAAGTTACCTCTGTACGAGCTCAGGACATTATACTCGGACAGTATAAAGATTATGCAAGCGACTCTCACGTTTCTAACTCGCAAACCGAGACGTTTGCCGCATTTAAAACAGGCATAAACACTCCAAGATGGAAAAATGTTCCATTCTATATTAAATCAGGAAAATATCTTGATAAAAGATATACTGAAATAAATCTCGTACTCAAGAACCATAACTCGCGCGGTAACAACGTGATAAGTATACGTATTAATCCACAGGAAGGAGTTGCAGTCCAGTTCGATATGAAGTCAGCAGCGAATAATCAATTAAAACCAGTAGCCATGGAGTTCTGTCACAGATGCGAGTTCGGAGTCAATACTCCGGAGGCGTACGAGCGTCTCTTCTCTGAAATGATAGACGGCAATCATATGCTCTTCCCAAGTTGGCAAGAAATAAGGCAAAGCTGGATAATCACTGATGCACTTAAGAAGGTTATCACACAGACAAGAGTTCCATTACATGATTATGCAAAAAATACGAATGGTCCGCGTGAATCACACGATCTTCTAAAGAAAGATAAAAGAGAGTGGATATACTTTGAGAGGAAACTGACAACATGAAACCAATTTTTATCATAGAACATCTCGAGCCGCGTGTCTGGAGATGGTGTGAAATAGAATACGAAAGCATATCTAAAATAGTTGATCACGTATGGTTCACTAATCTTGCACGTGGTAGCAAACCTCTTGAAAAATATGGGAAAGTCATTAAGCGCTCAGTCCGTGAACTCGATTTGAAAAGAGTGTGCGTGCTTGATCCAGAAGCTACACAGACGCTAACGTCTGAAGACAAAAATAAATTTGATTATTTTGTATTTGGAGGCATTTTAGGAGATTATCCTCCAAAGAAAAGAACAAAAAAAGAACTCACAAAATTTCTTCCCAATGCGTCTGTGAGAAATATTGGAAAGAAACAGTTTAGCACAGATAACGCAGTCTATGTGACGCATGAAATTCTTAATGGCAAAAAACTTGAGGATATTCCATTTCAGAACAAGATAACTATCCAACTAAATAAAATAGAATCCATTGATCTCCCCTATTATTATCCAATAGTCGACGGAAAACCTCGGATGAGTCCCAAGCTTCTCACTTATTTAAAAAAGAAGAAAGGTTTCTAATATCGTATCTCAAGTCTCTTTATTTTAGCTTCCATTACAAGTGACGCAGGACATTTTGTCTTTGAGAAAGCACAAATAGCGCAGCATTGCGCCAGGGGTGTCACAATACGTTGTTCACACTTAGGACAATTGAAGAACGGCAAGCTAGCCTCGTACGCTATTTCTAATCTGGATTTTTCATTGCATAACGGACAGAGCAACGTAACTCTTTTAGGAATTCGCATCACTTTTTTTCGCATAATTCAAATAAAAAGATGAGATTTTTATATCTGTGCTTTTTTACTCGCTCAGGGGACATGGTCCAACTTGGTTAGGATTTGCGCATGGGGTGTGCACGGTCCGGGTTCAAATCCCGGTGTTCCCATTAACAGAGAAACCTGATTTTTCATTCTTTTAAAAATATTAGATTATTCAGATTACTTACTTTTATTTTTTGGAAAGTATAGATCGAAAGATTTACTCATTAAGTAGAAAATAGCTAATATACCTGTTACCAAAGGAGCAATTAGTAATAAACCTCCAAGAATCAAATGCCTCGTAAAAAATATTGGAAAGATATTAATTATATTTGCTAAGAGTGCTAAACCTGTGGCAATTAATAAAGAAATAAAGGTTACAGTCATTCCTAAGTCATAGGAAAAAGCTTCAAACTTTTTTAGTTTCAAAGAATTTTCCAAAGAACGATCATAACCTGCGCGAAACGCAACAATTATAGTATATATGAAGAAAATAAAAAGAGCCGTGGGAAAAAGAGTTTGTGATAAAACAAATAGAACTCCTTCTACAGTAAAAACTTCGTATTTAGTCCCCTTAGGAATATATTGTAAAATTCCAAACAACATAGCTAGTAAAACAGCAATTATCGTAAGACGCAAAGTTGTTTTGTTTTCGCCCATATTTATTCTTTTTTAGTCAGTTTAAAAATTTTTATATACTTTAAAAAATAGGAATTCAGTTATATTTCAAACACGTTTAAATAGAATACTCTCCATAATTATAGATGGTGAAACAAAAGACATTTTTCAAATTCTTTGGCGCATTGTTCATAGTAACAGGAGCCGTAGCCATAACCTACAGCATTACAACGGGAATGACTACGCAGGTAATCTGGTACTGCTATGCCGCACTCATAATCAATGGAATCGCGTTACTCAGAAGAGATGGAACACTCATAGGAAGTCAACTCATGGTGCTAACCGTGCCGTATATTGCATGGAACGTTGATTTCTTCTATCAGCTCATTACAGACACACCCTTATGGGGAATTACAAGTTACTTCTTCATACCAGGTTTATGGCTTCCTAAATTAACTACCTTGCAACACATAATTACTATTCCAATACTGCTTTACGCACTATCGCACACAAAAATGCGCAACAAAGATGCATGGAAACTAGGAAGCATGACTATTGTAATAGTCTTTATCCTCTCGCGAGCATTCACACAACGCATTGACAATGTAAACTGCGTATATCATTCGTGCATCACATTCATCACGTTGACAGTATGGTATCCTCTTTTCTGGTTTATTGCAATGTTAGCAATGATGGGGGCAACCTATTACTTCCTTATACGTTTCGAATTGACTGAAACGTAAGCTTTTTAAAATGAGAATTTCTTATAAAGAGGTAATAGAGAAATAGAAGTCGTATAATACGCTTTTTTCATTATCATCATGGAAACATCCATAAAAGATTTAACACAAGAACACACAAACAAGTCGTTTAACGTAAGAGGGCTTGTAATGAAAGTCGTCCAGACAGGTGGACCTACGTTATTCGTCGTTTCAGACGGTACCGGCACACTTGCGCTAAAAGGATTTGACGGAGCAGGCGTCCGTGCATTCCCACAGGTTAATGAGGGAGACGCTATTGATGCACTCATAAAACTCCAAGAGTACAACGGAGAAATTGAGGGAGAAATAAAGAAACTCCATAAACTTCCTCCACACGAACGACAGAAAGTGCATGATATGATTGAAAGCGAATTCAGAAAGAACGCTCGCCCAACAAATACTAATTTTATGGCTTCAAGTCCACTACTTGAGAAAATGAAAGATCGTTTCATTGCCGCAGCTACCGAGATACGCATGGCTATTCTTAAAGGACGTCCTATTATTGTCAGACATCATAACGACTGTGACGGTTACAGCTCAGGATATACCTTAGAACGCGCAATCATCCCCCTTATTCAGCAGCATCACACCGATCCAAAAGCAGCATGGGAACACTTTGCTCGAGCACCATGTGCCGCGCCATTCTATGAAATCGAAGATTCCATCAAAGATATATCTCGCGCATTATCCAATGTAGCAAAATTCTCTGAAACAATGCCTCTTATTGTCATCGTTGATAATGGTTCAGGTATGGAAGACTTACTCGGTATACAGCAAGGCCGTGTTCATGGAGCAGATTTCATAGTCGTTGACCATCACTTCTTTGAGCAAGATGTTATTTCCTCTCAAGTGTTAGTACATATTAATCCTTTTCTTGTCGGAGAAGATGGTAGCACGTATTCAGCAGGGATGTTATGCACAGAACTTGCTAAATTCATCAATCCAGCTGTAGATCATATCGACCATATTCCTGCAATGGCTGGATTCGCTGACAGAATAAAGAATCCAACCGTATTAGAGCAATATCTCAAAATGGCCGAGGCAAAAGGGTACTCGCGAGAAATGCTCTACGAAATTGGCGGCTTGATAGATTATGTCAGCTCAAAACTACGATTCATGGAAGCTCGTGAATACCTACGGGCAGTTTTCGGTGAAAATATGGAAAAGCAGAAAGCACTTCTAGCGATTATGACTCCACACATTCGTCGCCTTGAGGCAAACGGACTTGCTGTAGCACGTTCAGCGTTCCAGAAAGAGCATATTCATGAGACTACTTTTGCCATCTTGCCTATTGAAGAGACGTTCTCCCGAGGCACCTATCCAAAACCAGGTAGATGTGTTGGGTTACTACATGACTCTCTTCAAGAAATCGAGAAAATAACTAACCTTGTTACAATTGGCTTGTTAACGGATGCTATAACTATTCGTGCAACAGACGGCGCAAACTTCTCAGTTCATGACTTTATTGCATATTTGAAAGAAATACTTCCAGAATCCTTCCCAGAAGGTGGCGGACACAAGAACGCAGGCTCTATCAAGTTCATACCTTCACAGCAGAAACACGTACTTAACGCATTACGTTCATTTATTAAGAAAAGATAATTACAATTTTTTCAATTTTCTCTTTAATTGATGCTTTCTTCGTGTTCTTCGTATTAGTTTTCTCATACTATCTACAGAAAAAAGTGATTCTTAAATGTTTGCTCGTTTCTTACGGTTGCTAAAAGTCTGTTTAATAAGCTTTAAATAGCCTCCAGGTTTTTTACACGTACTAAATATAGCACTAGTCTGCTTGATTTAAACGGATGTTATCTTAAGATAGCATTTCGGCTTCAGACTTCAACTTTTATATGACTATAACACAAACCCTTCCAACTGAGAGAGAACCAGCTCACACTGCGAGCCCTTTAGAGCAAGCGCTCAAAGACCTAGAGGAAGCTCGGAAGCAAATCAAGGAGATAAAAGACGAACTTGACGCAAGTTTTGCGTTAGTCAGGAAACACACACCACCCCCAAATTACAATGGTTTACTTCGAGGATTTGATGTATATGGACAGTCAATCCCCCTAGATGGACATGATGGAGGAGACTTAGTCAAATGCATTAATTTCAATGATCCGCAGTATAAATTGAATCTGCTTATTAACCGAGCACGAGATCGCGGCGACGATGTAATGGCTCGAAGGCTGGAGAAGAGCCGGTCACGATTTGGACTCGTATTAATTGATGTATCAGGACATTCAAGAAGAGAGTCAATCCCTGCAGCATTCGTTTACAACTCATATTCTATGGGTATTGCTGATGAACTAGCTACCCATGGCAAGATTACGCACGGTCTAGATGAACGAGTGAACGATCAAGCCTATGTTGACCCGCTAGATGTCAAAATGGTTACCGCTGTAAGAACAATCATCAATAAAGATGGCAAGGGGATATTTACCACTGCAGGGCATCCAACACCATATATTTTTAGAGCGGGTGAAAAAAAGTTCGATATGTCTATTCAAAAACAGTGGGATAGAAGTTTTCCGTTCGGTATTTTGCCTTCTAAAGCGTACGCTGAAAGCGCAGGAATCCCCGGCCCTATGTGGGATCAACCTTCTCTGAATCGTTTCACACTTGGACGCGGAGACAGTATGCTCTTATACAGTGACGGCTTAATGGATCACGGACCAAAAGATAAACGATGGTTCCCCGGATTTGCGGAAGGTGTTTTCAAAAGAACACACACATCATCAGCAAAAGATATAGTTGAAGCGCTCACAGAAGATATTGTCAGTTATTCAACTCAACAAGATGATATAACGCTCTGCGTTATAAAAAGAGAGTAGCGTTAAAGACCAGGGTTTCCGTCAGTGCAGAATGGTCTTCCACTTGTTCCATGAGCACACGTCCCACTAGCGCAACATATCGAAGGGTAATGTGGATTCGTTCCAGGGGGTGGAGTAGGTTCTTGACTCGGACAGAGCACTTGGCCTGTTCCGCAACTATTTGCTGAACAGACCTGAAATGAGTTGATAGGTGCAGGAGCTTGAATGGTAGTACATGTCTGAGAGGAAGTGCAACAGAACTCATCACACGCACTAGTTCCGGTAGGACATCCGTTTTTCGTCTTTGTTGTACATATTGCATGCCCATACGCACTTGTGCATTTCGTTCCCGGCGGACAACATGTATCCGTTGAGTAACTCCACCTACTGCAGAGAGTCCATCCAGTCCCAATAGACTCACATGACGTTTTGTTATTAGGTTGGCAGTACGGTTCACTATCAACACTACTACATTTGTACAATCCACCATTCGTTCCCGGACAACATATTTTACCTGCTGATTTTGCACACTCAAATGTTCCGGAAGGGCATGTAAAATTAGTGGGCGGAGTGACGCAATTTCCATTTGTACATATCCCTAAAGAGCCACCAGCTAGCACAAGGTTACCCGCAATTACTGTTTTAGCACTCTGACTGGAAAGCGCGCAAGCCGTTCCATCAGGTTGATTATCGCAACTTGAAACAGGAGGGCTAAAGTTAATTGAAGGGTATAGAATTGAAAACACTATTGCAGCAACAGCAACAAGTACTAAAAGAATTACAGTAAACTGAACCCCTTTCATACAACAATCCAGTAATAAGCGTTAATAAGTTTATCGAGCCTAGAAGCAACTAATCAAAAACCAGCTTGCTTGCGAAGTGCATCTCGTGAACTTGTATCTTTCTTCACGTTCTGTTGACCCATTTCTCTTCGAGCTCTGTCACGTGCCGCCTTAAATTCTTCAAGTTTGCGGTCGTAATCAGGATCTTTGAAATCGTTTGCTCGTGCCATTCTCTACTTTAACAAGTGGAGATTAAAAATGCTTCGGTGGTGCGATATATCTTTCACAACAGGGTAAACAACAAACTGTGCGAACTGGATTGTTGAACTAAGACGTACAGTTTCTTCTTAAGGTTTAAACCAGCCCAGCATCATATCATAGCTAAGTCTTTCCATCTTATAGAGCAGCGTTTCCCCTTCTGGGAGATCATGGATACGACTTACAGGAATATCTAAGATTGCATGGTGAGCCATATGAGCTCCGTGAGGTGTAATCGCGTGCGCAGTGAGAATATATCTTTCGGGATTAGCATCTCCCATATCTACTCTTTTACGCGTTACGGTTATACTATCTGACAAGCATCGCTCTTTAGGGCATTCTCCATACAATTCTATTTCTGCCCTCATGTCTGGCTCGCTTTGAGGAGTAAATCGTAACCAGCGTGCAATTCTTTTTTGTCCATTTTGATATAATGAAGCGTTGATTGCAGGATACGTTCCGTCTCTCACAGAGCATAGACTAACGGGTAGCTGTTCCCAAATCAAACGTACACGATTTGCTTGTGCATCTCCTAGGTCTTTAGGTAAGATTATTTTATTTTTCATAGTTTAGCTCGTCTAAAACCCTATATAAATCTTGTCATATGTTACCACTTGATAGATACATAAATTTAAATACTATCTTCTAACACTTTTTTTATGGAAGAAGTAATCTCGGGTTGGCATTACGATAGAATACTTACACAGAGGAAAGGAGAAATTCAAATAGCGTATGCTGAACAAGAGCGAATTAAAAGATTAAATAAAGAAAATCTTGCGAGATATCAAATTATTGAACGCACTAAAAGCTGGGCCAAACATGGATTAACCCCTGAAACTGCCGCTGAGAATGTTGCCATAGGTAAAACAACTCTAAAAAAAGATTACACTCAAAAAGCGGTTAAGGAATATGATCTTACCAGAAAAGCTCATCCTATTCTTATTGGGCCTGCAACGCTCGATAGTTTGTTCGAATCAGAACCAGATCGTATGGACTATATTAAAGAAGGAAAATTTCCTTTTGATGATGTTTTCTTTGAATTTATGGAACCAGTTGATCATCGTTTGCCAGGTTATTCTCTCTCTGCCAAGATATGTGGTCTCCAACTTAATAAAATTCCAGTTTATCATGAAGACTCTGGCCAAAAAACTGATATATATAATCTTGCTACCTATTTCAGCTTAGAAGATGGAACGTATGGAGAAATAGTTGCGCCAATTCTCCAAAAAGAGCAACTGTCTCTAGAAGTATGTGTAAGGCTTCCTCGTAATAAGGAAAGACTCGTCATGACAAGAGATATCAAAACAGAAGGGGAACTTGCTCAACTAGGGGCAATCTCAAACTGGAGAAGGGATAAAGATATGCCTCCGCATCATCCTTATCATTTTACTAACCAGCCTCCTGAATTTGATTTTCCTTTAGAAAATGTAGACTTAACGGAAGTCACTTCATGTATAGGTAGCTTGAATACCCTTGGAGTAAATATCATTAATTTCATTAATGCACAAAACGTTACTTTGGTTCCCCACGATAGAAAAGTAAGAACTCGAATTCTACGTCCAGGTAATCGCCCTATTGTTCACGAAGCGAACGCACCTTACCATATTGTAAGCATTGATACTAAATTCATTGATGTTGAAGAGGACAGAGAATCTACTGGGACCCTTCCATGGAGGGTGTACGTAAGAGGACATAATCGAAAGTACAGAGACGATCAAGGCACTATCCGATTGGTAACCTGGGTTACTCCTCATGTGCGTGGGCCAGATGGCGCTCCTTGGAGACACCACAGGTATGCGGTTTTAGCTGAAATGCTACAGAAGGAAAGAAACGATCTAACGCGATACGTTCCTAAAATTCCTCAAAATGATTGAAAATTAAAAACGTAGCTATTCTAGATTATTTTACAACTATTTTATCTCTGGGACATATCGTCCCTACGCCCGAACCGGACAGCCTCGGTTTGTTCGATGCCCTTCTCAACATGGGGGAACGAAGCTAAATCCGAACGCCCGATGCGAACGAATAGAGATGATTGAACGCTCTCTTTGAAAGATGCGTTTTCTAATTTATTATACTCATCGTAGTATAAATACTTTTCCTTTTTACCGTCGCTAATTGAGCAATCTGATTCCATGGGCAAACACGATTTCAATTACTTTTTCTTCTTTAAGTAAATACAAAACTTCACGGCATTGTACTTTAGTTATAGAAAAGTTTCTGCATATTTTCTGATAGACATCTGCAAATGGAACAATTATCTTTTTCGTATCGCGTTGAACTTCTTCCAATCTCTGAAGAAAGATAGCATACAATCCCCTTGAGGTATCAATTTGTTTTTGTTGCTGCATGTGGTTTGTTTAAATCAATATTACATTCTTCGCATAATTTCATAAGAACATCAACCCAATGCGGCCTTTCTACATCCTGATCTGATTTACTCTTCAATTCTTTTTCCATACTACTTTGTTTGATTAGATAGTTTATAAAAAACAGGAACAAAAAATAATGTAAAAATTAATTTTATTTCAATTCTGATCTTTTCTTATTTTTTCTATCACTTTTTGTACTTGGACATATTTAATTTGCTTTTGTATCGACCTTTTATGAAAACGTATAAGGAGGTTCGTATGAAAAAACAATCCTTATTGTTAGCAGGCCTCTTAGTAGTCATGCTTTACGGCTTACCCTTAGTGGTTGCGTTTGACTTTAATCAAACCATAACGCCTGAGCAACAAGCAACCTTTGACCACATTCTAGAGCCCGTAATGAAAATATATAATTTAGTAAAGTACACGGCAACAGGGGTAGCGGCTATGGTTCTCTTATTTGCAGGCATTAGTTATATTACTGGAGGATCAGACCCCAAGAAACGAGATAATGCCAAAGGAATGGCGATGTATACAGTAATTGGCTTAGTCGTTATTTGGGCAGCCCCGTTAGTGGTTCAATTCATAGTAGGCTAAGATGAAATGGCTTATTGCGTTGTTTCTTATAGCTGGAAGCGTGGCTCTTGCGTTATATGCAGAGCCCGCTCTAGCATGCCCTTCGCATATTTATTGTTCTAACTTTACCCAACCCGACAAGATAGAAGATTGCCACTATGTCCTTCAGCAGAACCTTCATCACGAAGAAGAACAAGATCTCTTGTGTATTTTATGGGATCAAACGTATGGCACTAATGGTCTCTATCAACCGCCTTCTGGTTCAATCAATACAACCGTTTCTTTACCTTATCGCGAAATAGACAATGGTTCGTTTATTCTTGCAGGTAAAATCCTAACGATCATATTAGTCAATTATTGCGTAGTCTCTATTGGCAAATCGTCACTTATACTGAGGTTATTCGGCTTATGATGTTAATTGAAAGGAGGGTGCTTTAGAAGGGCTTAAATATCGCCCCCAGAGTGGATTTTTATGGTAAGAGTACCGGACTACATTAAGGCAAGACAGCGATCTCTTGAACAGGTTACTACTGCTCGAAATATGTTTGGATCAGATAATGTTGAAGTTCTCGGTAGAGACACAATGTATCCATGTCATTTCTTCGTTAAATCTCAAGAAGGACAAGAAGTAGTGAGATTTTATGTAAATCTAGATGATCAGAAGATAGATACCTTACCAAGAACATACGATTCGGCCAAGAAACTTGCTAGAAAATATGAATCTAAAGACGGGCGTGGTTCATGGAACGTAAAAAGAAATGGTCGTCGTGAAGAATTAATTGAGAAAATAAAATTACCAAAGCACGATATACCTAATTGGTCGACTGCGGTTTAATTAATCTCGGCACGTGTCTGCCTCAAAAGCTGTTTGAGTTTCTGCTTAGTGTCATCAATGCCCCTATTCAGCCGTTCTTGCAATTAACACTTAATCTCTTATCAGAACCCATTAATCTTAACCTCTTTGTGAATATGTGGGTTATTGTCATTTATTGTTTATCGATGTTCTATGCGCTGTTGCTCTTAGCATCTGGCTTTAACTTCATGATTTCAGGTTATGACTCAGCCAAACGAGAGAACGCAAAGAGCTGGCTCAGAAACGTGGTTATTATGATTGTGCTGGTTCAAGCATCCTTCTTTATCTACCAACTCGCTATTGATTTGTCCGCAAGTGTAACCTCTGCTACACTTACCTTAGTTGATCACAATTTCTTTCTCATCACGCTCAACAGTATTTCCGATCTGGGAATGGCGTTACTCTTCGGACTCATTTACATCATGACGCTTATTGTAACGTCTTTGGTGTTGGTTATTCGGTATACGTTTGTAGCGATCGGCGTGGTCTTGTTTCCCGTAGCTATTTTCTTTTATTTCATGCCGCCTCTAAGATCGTATGGCTCGTTGCTCCTTAATTTCTTAGGAAGTGCTATTTTTATCACGGTTATTGATGCAATACTATTAGCCGGCTTCTCGCAATTGGTAAACGTGAGTATCTTTGGCAATATGAAAGTAATTGTGCTTATTGCAGCCTTTCTATGTATCAGCGCCTTCATGCTCTTTATTCTCTGCTTTAGTATTGTCAAAGCAGGCTTTAGCGTCTATCATGAAGTAAAGAGGTTCAAGTCCTAATGGTCTACGAAATACCACAACAACTTGAGTATAAGGAAAAGATCATGTTTGGTCTTACGTTCAAGCAACTTGCATACGCGTTGCTCTTTGCACCATTTATTGCGTTCTTGTTCTTCAAAACAAGTCTTCCGTTCTATCTTAAGATGTTCTTCTCTATCAATCTGTCAGGATTGGCGGTCGGATTTATCTTTCTCGATCTAGACAAACATCTGAAGAATTGGACTATCTGGTTGAGAAGTAGAAAAATCGTAAAACCAGAGAAGCGAGCACAGCTCATTCCTATTAAAGAGATCAAAAACAACATAATTATTAATAAAAAAGGAAAGAAGATTGCGGTTCTCAAGATCACTCCGATTAATTTCTCCATAAAGCCCGAAAATGTAAAAGAAACAATCTCGGCCATGTTTCAAAAGTTTCTCAATAGCCTTGACTTTCCCGTTCAAATCGTCATGAATACAGAAACACTGGATTTACGCGACTATCTTACCGAAGTTGATAAGAAAATACAGCAAAATAAGTTGTTTGCAGAGCTTTTTACGAAATATAAAGAACATTTAGAAGCAATTACACAACAGAATAAAGTCATGAACAGAAACTTCTACTTGGTCATTCCTGAAAAGAACGATATAGAAATTCAGCTACAATTATGCAAGAATAAACTGGAAAGTATTGGCCTCAGAACGTCTCGTGTCCTTAATGCTGAACTGAGCAAACTAACGAATCACTTTTTTGAATGTGTAGAAGAAGACGGATCACTTATTCCCCCTACTATAGAAAATACGCCTTCCTATGTGAAAGTAGGTACTACGTTTCATAGAACCATTGCAGCCTATGGCTATCCGAGAACCGTAGAAGCAGGTTTTCTAGATAAAATCGTAAGCAGTTCAGGTAATTTTGATCTTTCGATTCATATTGAACCGTATGATATTGAAACCATGATGGTAGATATCAATAAAGAGCTTCAAAAGCAGCGAGCTGACCTCTTTAGTGCTAAATCCAAAGGTATTTTGAATCCGAGTTTAGAGATCAAATACAAAGACACGAAAGGAGTGCTTACCAACCTTCAGAAAGGTGTAGAGAAGCTTTTCAATGTAGGTCTCTATATTAATTGCAGAGCTGCAAGCAAAGCAGAACTTGACCTGCTTACTCGAAAAGTAGAGTCAGAACTTAATGCGTTGCTCATTATTCCTAAACAACCTTCTTTTAGGATGCTTCAAGCCTTGCAATCGTGTGCTCCTTTGGCGATGAATCATCTGAAAATCCGTAGAAACGTGCCTACCGGTGCGTTATCGGCTTTCTTTCCCTTTACTTCTTCATTCCTACAAGCTGATGCAAATGGTATTTGGTTCGGACTCAATAAAAATAACATTCCTATTATCAAAGACATCTTTAGTTTGAGCAATCCTAATGGTTTTTGCCTTGCAAGTTCTGGTTCAGGGAAAAGCTATATGGCCAAACTCTTCATTGCGCGGCATTTGATGAATGGTACGAAGGTCATGGTTATTGATCCACAAGGAGAGTATCGCGGTCTGGTAGAACGGTTTAAAGGGCAACGTATTGATTTAAGCAGGTCTTCTAACACGATTATTAATCCGTTAGACCTTATGGGACATGAGTACGCGGAGAAACGTCTTGCGCTGATGGATCTGATGCCTTTAATGCTGGGTGAACTGACCGAACCCCAGAAATCGTTTATTGATGTTGCTCTTACAACCGCCTATGAAAATTGCGGCATTACAAATAATCCTGAAACATGGAATAACAAACCCCCTATTCTAGAAGATATCCTACGCGTATTGACTAGTATGGAACGAAAGGCCAGTAGCTTAGAAAAGATGACGATTCGAAGCATTTCCAATCGATTACGCATGTACGTTGATGGTGTATTCTCATTTCTCAATAAGCAAACGACAATCAATTTCAATAATCGGTTTGTTTGTTTTGATATAGGAAGCTTACCTAAGCAAGTAAAGCCAGTCATGATGTTTCTGGTGCTTGACTATGTATACATGAAGATGAAGAGCGATCTTGAAAGAAAGCTCTTAGTAATAGATGAAGCATGGTCTATTCTGAGCCGTGCAGAAGAAGCTTCGTACATCTTTGAAATCGTCAAAACGTGCAGGAAGTTCAATTTAGCGCTGTTCCTTATTAATCAAGAAGTAGAAGGGCTCTTAACATCTGAAGCAGGAAAGTCAGTTCTTGCTAATAGTTCGTATACTCTATTGATGCGTCAAAAACCAGCCGTTATCAAAAGCATCCAAAATACGTTCTCACTTAGCGAGACAGAGCGCATGTTTCTTCTTACCGCAGCCGTAGGAGAAGGCCTCCTTATCTTAGATGATGAACACTCAGAGATTCGTATTGTTGCGTCTGAAGAAGAACATGCAGTTATAACCACTAATGCGGATGAGCGATTGAGTCAGCAAAAGACTAATCCTCAAGATCATGTTCAAAAACAAAAGTCAGTCAGTATAACCGTAGATTCAGATAAGCGATTCTATTTATCGCGTAATGTATCCAAAGATAATCGAGACTATCTTCTCTCAAAGGGCTACGTTTTAGCTGCTCATAAGAATATTCATGGAAAAAAAGAAAGCTATCTCTTAAAGAAACGAGCAAATGAGAATATGGAACATTTCTTTCTTACGTTTGACATTGCCGAGTATCTGAAGACTTTAACAGACCAAGTTTATTTGTATGAAACGACTAAACCAGATATCGTTTTCGAACTTAAGGGAAAAAGGTATGCGATTGAAGTTGAAACCGGTAAAACACTTCAGACTTTTAGAAAACAGTTAGATGAGAAAATAGCTGTACTCAATGAAGAATACGAAAAGAGATGGTGTTTTGTAGTTACGAACGAGAACTTTGCTCCAACTTACAATACATTAGGAAAAACATTCACAAGAACGACGTTTCTTAAACAATTTTCAAAATGGATTAAAAAGGTCTAAATTTCCGATACTTGATTGATTTTTATAAGCCGTAAAAAGCTCAAATTTGCCGTTTATAGGCTTTTTCCCGAGTACATGAAACAGATTATTCTTTATCTAAAATAAAAAGTCCCTCTACAATTTTCCGGCATAGTGCTTGGATTTGATTTACGAATTATCTTCGAATCGACAGCCTCACCACCAATCCAAACGGGCCCGAAATCTATAGGGACCCCATTTAATTTAGTATCAATTTCTAGAGCTACAGCAAGTTTTGAAGGACCGTCAGCGTATTCTCTCAACCCTGCCTTATCCCCTACGGGAGCTCCTAAAAAAGTAACGCACGAATAGAGACCTATATCATTAGTTGCTATTCCGAACATTCTTTTACCGAAACTCGTAAAAACCATAAGCGCTCCTGGAGCACCAAGAGAATCTTTTACCATGCCTTTTTTACCTTCCCAAGCAGCCACATTTTGAATTCTACCATATAACGTGGCTCTCGATGGTCTCTCTCGCACAATAATTCTTCCTAAAAGATCCTTGGCAACATCTTCAGCAGGTCTAGCGAAAAAACTTCTATCAAGTTTGCTCTTTTCTGAAGAAATGTAAAGATCCCCTGATTTGATATAACTCATCAATGGTAACATAACATAACCTTTATAAACTTATTGGGAGCCCTATTTCCATGCAAAAAAGACCCAATTTTAATGAACTATGTGAGGAAAAGGCAAGGGCCGGGGATAAACATGCCTCGTATATACTGAGAAGAGCGAGTGATACTGGAGGTGTTCCGTTACAGATCGAAATAGATTATGAACGAAAAAGGCTTGAATCATACGAGCGTGCAGGTATAGAAACGTATAAAGTAGTGACAAAAACAGGCGAACAGACAAGAACACTCGGAGACTTACGAGCCCAAATAGGAAGAGCAGAAGAACTAGGGATACTTGATGGTAGCCTTTCTATGAGCTATGAAGGAGCAAAAAGAGTATATGAAAAAGTACGCGATATTATATCAAAAAAAAATTCTAGTGATAGAAAAGGTTCTTCAGGCAAATTCCTTGAAATATTAGATGCTTTTGATCCCGCCCGAGATAGCGATCTTATTGCTACAGGGGCTTTTGTCCTTGATCCACAAGTACGAAAATATGTTGATGGGAGATTAGAAGGATTGTATAAGGCAGTGTTAAGCGTGGGTTCGCATAAACGTTCAGGTTATACTCTACCTGTTCATGAGTCAAGACCCTCCTTTGCCGGCGGAGACGTAGTCTCTCCACGATTAAAGGCATTGTTAGAGTCCATTCCGGAAGCTAAAACAACTGAAGAAGAGGAGAATCAAAAAGCACTTAAACTACTTATACACAAAAGAGCAGAAAGAGATGTCTTCCCTCTCTTTAAGCATGATGTTGGCAGTGCATTTTCACAATTAGAGAAGCTACTAGGTAAAGAGAAAAATCTGCATCTTCGTCAAGAATATGAATCATTAAGAGATGTCTATCAAAAATATCTGGAATTTGAAGTACCTGGTGTAAACCCTAATTTTGTCGATCCAACTACGGGGCAGAAAGATGTTTTGCCTTCGTTACATCAAAGGATTGGTATTTATGGGATTGTTAAAAGTTTAGATGATAACGGACGATTTGGAATTTGGGACGGCGGTGGGACAGGTAAAACAGCACAAGTTATTTTGGCACAGCCGCTTATAGAGCGCAAGTTAGCGGAGCGAGGACATATTTTTAACAGAGCAGTGATTGTGGGGCCCAATCCTTCAAAAAGAGCATGGAAGAAAGGATTGATAGGAAGCGATACTGAGAGATATTTAGCTGAGCCGCAAAATGTGTTTGTTATTAACGGTGAACAAAAGACTGACGAATTACTTGACAGGATGGGCAAGGCTAAGTGGATCGTAACTAATTATGAGCAACTTATAACGCGCGTTAATGGAGACGACAGACTTCTTGTAGATGTATTGACTGATATGGGTGTGGACTTAGTAGCATTTGATGAGGCGCAGCACATTAAAGGACAGAGAAATATGACTCGTGGCGGAAGCACAAGAGAGCCAACGTTAACTCAAAGCGCCGCTGCAAGACAATTAGCTCTTCAAGCAAAATGTTTTGTTCCATTATCGGCAACTCCTATTTCAAATGGTCTTGATGATTTTGCAGTCCTCTATCATCTTATTAACCCTGAAGAACTTAAAGACCCAAAGAAATTTCAGGATAAAATTAAAGATTCTCCAAGAAAACTTTACACGTTCTTTCATGAAAAGTCAGTGCGTAGAACGGCAGAAGACATTAATGAGGAATTAGATTGGTCAGAAGATATTTGTGAGGTCGAGTTAGACGAAGTTCAAAGGCAAATTTACGATCATATTGTTACACATCGTCCTGGAAATTGGATGACTCAAGCTCGAAAAGCGCTTACTGATCCGCGACTTGTCGATCCTGAAATTTTAAAGAATGTAGGAGTTTTAGGACAAATTACCCACAGAAATTCGGCTAAGTATAAGGCATTGGAGGAATTGTTAAAATCTGATGATGGGCCCATAGCGCGCGGAGAGAAATTCGTGGTGTTTTCTATGTTAATGGAAGGGGTAACTCAGAAAGGAAATGAAAATCTTCAGAGGAGATATGCTGAAATGGGAATAGCACAAGAATATGATAAATTACAGCTTGACCTATCAATAGATTCATTATTAAGTCAAGCACTGAAAGACGAATATCAGCGAGACTTTAAAATAGGAGTAATTGATGGTACGGTAGACGCTTCTAAGGAAAGAGATAAGGTGGTCGAAGGCCTTGCTGGTGAATTATCAGGTATTGTATGCACAACAAAAACCGGCGGAGAAAGTTTAGACTTTACAGCAGCTAATTGGATGTATTTCTTAGATAAAGACTTTAAACCAGACACAGAAGAGCAAGCTATTTGGAGAGAATTAAGACGGGGACAAAAAAGAAAAGTTAATATTTGGCATCTAGAAGCCCTAGATACACTTGAAGAAAAGCTTGATGTATATGTAGAAAAGAAAAGACTTACAGCAAAAATAGCAATGGATGGTCATCCTCCTACGAAAGAAGAATGGGAGCTGCTTGATGACACAGAAGGTAAGCGCCTAGGAGACCTAATAAAAAGAGGGCTAGGTGGAAAGTCTATTAACGTATATGATGCGCCCATCACAGAGATCTCTGACTTTGAAGCAAAGAAAAGAACTGGTAGAGGGGGCAAGCATTATGGAACAGGTGTTTTCGATTATACTACTACTGAAGCTCAAGAAATTATGCGTCTTATTGGTCAAAAGCCACAAGAATGCTGGTTCGATCCTAACTTTGTAGAGCTTTACATGAAAGCACTTCCTAACTTATCTACACATGTTACTAATCTTGCCCGTGTTGCAGATTTAGTAGCTCGAGCAAAACGAGGAGAGATAGAGTTCCCAGGAAACGTTCTTGCTGAAGCTTCCGGGCCATCGATGCTCTATCGTGCTTACCAAGAATTAAGACCTCTTATAGAAAAACGAAGACTTGCAGTGCCTAAAGTCACCGATAGAGATTTATCTCCGATTATGTTGGCTGAAGGAACCAATCCGAACAAGATTCTCGGCGATATGACTGGAAAAGATAGCACGTTACAGGCAGAAAGTTTTGATATGGTAGACAACGGATCTCTTGCTCTATTAAGAAATCCTGCAGAGGTTTATCAATCATTACTCGAATCTCATCGTATCTTGAAGCCAGAAGGGTTACTTGAACTTACTCTTAAGAATAAACGATTTTTGGACAGCGGTGAAGATGACAAAATTATTGGATTTCATGCAGGATTAGAACGACTCGGATTTAAGGTTCTAACAGGAAAGAATGAAGGATTTGCCATAAGCAAAAATCTTACGAGAAGACTCAAAGATATGCATGGTGAACATTTTGCAGAAGCGTATGCTGCTAAATTGGCTAATACTTATCTGCTCGTAGCACAAAAAATGGACAATCCTGTTCACGTCCACTCTGATAATTTCTGGTTTGAAACCATATATCCCGAAGCAGAAGAAGATAAGGCTCATGAGCAAACCCTTCAAGGACCTTCCTCGCTATCATCTTTAAAGGTGAGGAGCAAAGGAGCGAAAATAAAGAGAGAACCAAGAGCAAAAGTTACCGAAACGAACGATTTCATTCATTTAGCGGATAGCAGCGGAAATGTTCATTCTGTGAGAAAAAAACAAGGAGAAGATAAAAATGAGTAAGAAAAGACCAAACGGCTATTGGCAAAATAGAAGCTATCTTGAAAGAGAATTTAGAAGAATAGCAGGAGAAATGGGACGATTTCCTACTACTACCGAATTAGACGATATGGGATATTCTAATATAGTTAGGGCAGCAGTAGTTTATCATGGAGGTGTAAACGCCGTAAGAGAATCATTGGGATACGATAAGCCTGTAGATAAAAGAACTAGAGAATCCCTTTGGCCTGATTTTAAGAAGTGGGAACAATACGGTGTTAATAATGGCTTTGATAAGAAGAGTCCTACCGAAATAAATGATAGCAAAAAGAAGAAAGATAGAGTATGGTTCAAAAAAGGCCAGAGAGCAGGATGGATAAGTGATTTTGATTTCAAGAGAAAGAGAATTGAAGGCCAATGGAAAGATGCTCAGACGTGGATAAGCGACGGAAATGCTAGAGGATATGACAGTAAAGGCCCAAAGGAATTGGCGGATTCTAAAGATAAATACGAAAGAAGTTGGTACAATAAAGGGCAAAGAAAAGATTGGGTCAAGGATTTCAATTTTAATAGGCAGTGTGTTCCTGTTACTTGGCAAACTCAGGAGTCTTGGAAACAATATGGCGTGGATAGAGGATACGAAGATAGAGTATGTCATACATTAAGAAAAAGTAAAGACTTTCAAGAAAGATCGTGGTTAACAAAGGGGGAACGGGAAAAATGGATAGATCATTTTCAATTTGCTGAGCGTGAGCCTTCCAATAGATTATGGACTGAAGATAAGGTTGCAGAAGAATGTAGGAGAGTGGTTGAGAAAAAAGGATATTTGCCTTCAAATGGAGAACTTATTAAATTAGGTTTAGCGCCACTAGCTTCAGCTATCCCCAAACACGGAGGCTATCCATATTTCAGAAAAAAGCTGGGTCTTAAGCAAGTTAGCAAGTTATCGGGCTATTGGCAAGACTGGAAAAACGTACAAATTGAATTAAAGGAAGTAATAGGGAAATTAGGTCATTTTCCTACAGCAGTGGAACTCAGTCAACTAAAAAAACATAGTCTAGCTATAGCATTACATAAATATCATAAGGGCATATTTGCAGTACGCGCAAGGATGGGATATAAAGAATCTCAAAGAGCGCATGGAACGCTTTCTACAATGCAAGATGGGGAGTTGATTGAATACGTTAGACAGCATTATGGAGGAAAAACATTAAAAGAAATGCGTAGCCTAGACGGGTCTTTGCTCGGAGTTCTCTATAAAAGAAATTTAGTGAGAGAAATAGTAGAACTTGGTCTCGTCACAGCGCGAGGTATAGCAAGTGGCGGAAATTCTTTACTTGAGCAGTATGTAGGAGAGACTATCTAATGACCGAGCCAAAACCAGCAAAAGAAAGAAAAGTTAGAACCGGAGCAACTAAGAAAGAAGATCACTTTTGGACAAAATATGAAAATGTAACCTCAGAATTAGAAAGAGTAATGACTGCTTATAGTTTTAAAACAATTCCTTCTAAAAAACAACTTGATGAGGCGGGAGAAAGCTCCCTGGGCAGAGCTATCGGAATGCATGGAGGATTTAGAAAAATAAGGAAGTCCTTTGGAGAGAAAAAGATAATTACGAAAGTCGGTTCGTGGAAGAGTCAAGAGTATGCTATTGCAAGGGCTCGCGAGATAATGAAAGAGCATGGGTTTGAAAAACTTCCTGGTAACAAGGAGCTCATTAAATTAGGTTATATGAATCTTGTTCGTGCTATTTATACGCATCATGGAGGGTATCAAAATTTTAGAAAACTGCTCGGAGAAGAAAGCCCCTATCATAAGAGAGGAAGATGGCAAAGTCTTGACAATTGTGTATATGAAGTAATGAAAATTATGAAGGAACAAGGATTGGAAGAAGTCCCTTCTAGACGTTATATAGCTACATTCGGGAAATACGGTGGAATGATGTCAGCAATAGATCAGAAACATGGCGGTTTCAGTCGATTTAAAGAAGAAGTACAAGCAAGACAAGGAAATAATAGAAGTTCTCTTTTAGAATCATATGTGGGAGAAGAAGCTCATGAAGAGTAAGAAAATGATAGAAGTTGAAAGAATAATTGGAGAACCCGTTGCAGACTACTTTAGAAGAGAGTATGAAGAGAATGATAGAAGCTCGACTTGGATAGCCGACCAAACAGGGATTGGCCCAGCTACTTCGCTTAAATGGTTAAAAAGATTTGGAATACCGATAAGAGAAAAGTATCAAAAAAATAAAATACAGCCGCCAAGGAAAAAACCATCTAGAGCGAAGTTACAAAAATTATACGTTCAAGAAGGGTTTAGCTTAAAAGATCTAATTAAAAAGTACAAGGTCTCAGACAAAACTATAAAAAAATGGCTAGGGGATTATGAAATTACACTAAGAGATCGAAGTCAAGCAGCATTGCCTCTTGGATTTCAGCGCCCTTCTAAAGAAGAATTAAACCACTTATATAACGTTCAACGGCTTGACTTGATTGATATTTCAGACAAATATGGAGTAGGTCAGGGCACCATTAGTAGATGGATGGAAGAGAACGGCATAAAAAGAAGAAGTATTTCGGAAGCAAAATTGCCTGCCGGCTTAAAAGTTCCATCAGAGAAAGAGATGAGAGAAAAGTATGAAGTTAAAAGATTAAGTATGTTGGCCATTGCGCAAGAATATAATGTAAATCACAGTACGGTAGGTAGCTGGCTTGCGCTCCATGGGATAAAAAAGAGAAATAACGAAGTTTCTCCAGGCGAGTGGAAGAGTCTCGATTTTGGATTAGAGCAAGGAAAACTATTTTTAGAAGGAAACCCAGAGCATAAAGAATTGCCTAGTTCAAACGTTCTCCGACAAAGAGGGTACGGAGGTTTAGCGAAAGCTATCAATAAATATTACGGCGGATTTCCTATTTTTAGAGAAATGTTAAAAGATCATCTGGGTAAAACAAAAGGAGTACAAAATAAATCCCTTTTAGAATCATATGTGGAGAGACAATGAATAAGTCTAAACCGTACGGATCTCTAGCGCGAATGTCTGAAGACGAATTAGTTGCACATATTGAAAAATATTATTCAGGTAAAAGCATAAGCGAGATAAAGAAAGAATCTCCTTCAGTCGAGCAGCATATTAGGAGAAAGAATCTACTTAAGACCTTAGTTGCTAAAGGTACCGTAGTTCAAAAACAATCTCGAACGAGGCCTCAAAAGTCTCGATGGTCTACTCAAGAAGATTGGCAACAATATGGAGTAAATAGGGGTTATGTTGCTCAAGGACCAGGTCAGATAAGTATAAGCGAAGATAAAAATGACCGTGCATGGTATAGAAAGGGTTGGTTAAAGGGGTGGGTAAACGATTTTCCATTTACAGGTAAAAGAGAGGAGAGTAAACTCCGCTACAATAGTTTTGGGGAATGGAAGAAACATGGCCTTGAATGCGGATATCATCAGCGAAATCCAGCAAGTCTAGAGCATAGCCAAGATATAGATGAACGTGCATGGTATGCTAAAAGTCAGAATAACGGCTGGCGCAAAAGATTTCCGTTCTCTCGAAAGCGTGTCGAAAGAAGCGTTAGGGAAGACTTGAGGAATATTAGAAAAGAACTAGAAAAGATAATTGGAGAGAATGATGGAAAGTTCCCTACCAGAGAAAAACTTGCTCAACTTAAAAAGCACTCTCTATTACAAGGAATCGCCAAGAATGGAGGATTAATCGCTTTAAGAAAGACGATGGGTTATGATCTAACGCAAAGAGAAAACGGTTATTGGGATAGTGAAGACGCGATTGTGGGCGAGTTGATGAAGGCGATGGAAGAAAAAAATTGGAAAGAGTTACCTGGAAGTTGGACTCTTAGAAGATCTGGATACGGTGCGGTAGTAGGTGCTGTAGACGCTTTTCAAAAAGGAAAGGGATGGCCTTACTTTAGAGCACTAGTTCATGGAAGATTAGGCGTTGGATCGGAATTAGAGACAAGAGAATCCTTACTAGAGCAGTATATAGAAGATTAACGTAACTAACAACATCTTATACGAAGATCACTTATTTTTTTCTACTTCTTAACTTTCGTTATAAAAGAAGACTGGGATCTTCCAAAGCGGTAATTGCCTTATCAGTATTGGGCGTACCTACTAATTCTTCGTACCTGCGTATTACGTTATCAATAACTGATACACTACGATAAGGTGCGAGGGTTTGTTCAATTCCTGCAGAATAAGCTCTTCGAGCTTCAGCAATTCGGTCTCCGAGTAAGTGCGGAGCCGAAACGAGTGTCGAAGCTAAACGAGTTTGTATTCGAAATAATTCAACTAGCGATTCCAATACAGTTTCATCCAGAGTTACAGATGGCATCACAAAGCGGGGAAATTACAGTTAATAAATTTTTTGACAGCCTACTTTTGCATAAATATCTACTATTAAGCTGCTTTAGACAGGTAATTAGACATAGAAAGCACGGCTTCCCTGTATTGCTCCTGCGTTAACGTTCTCGTCACCATCTTTTCAAATACTTTGTTGCCTGAAATGTAATGGTAAGCGTTACTGTCTCCAAAGCCGCTGTGAAATCCCGTTTCAATGCATTGATTAAAGGTACGTGCTAACAGATCTTCTTGGGCAGCAAACGCGTTCGCAACACGCATACGGGTTAAACGCGAAAATCCTTCGGAATCGCATGCGTCTTTAACAGTAGAATAGTCCATACCTTGACGTTTTGCTGCAACTAAAAGACGATTATACTGTACGGAATTATTTACATAGGATTTTGGAATCTCTGGCATCGTTGAGTCTAGAACCGAGCGAATCTGATCCGCACTTGCCCTATAGTGGCCGAGGAGACCTATAATTTTTCTCTCTAGAAGCGCTCTTTTTGCTGTCATGTGAGATATGATTTTACTTCTTATTTAAAGATATCTGCCCGAACAGATGAGCGCATTTGAAACAGAGTCAATAGATTTTATTGCTGCAGAAGCTTCTCAAGCTTTAAGAACGCTTTCAATAGATTATCTTTTACATGTGTAGGTAGCCCCGTACTATCTTCTATATAAATTCTGTTTTGAGCCATCAGAATAAGTTCTCTTCTATCTCCTTCTTCACCGCTACTTTTCTTCCAGACGTATAAATCTCTATAACTTTCAAGACTATAAATCGCTAGATAGCTCTCATCCATATAAAAGCGTAAAGCTTTATCCTTTTGAAATTCATGAGCTAAATCTTCTGAGTCATTAAATAGAGGATGTTGAATTGCCTTGAGAGTCGCTTCTGGTAGTCGACATAAAAAATTCTGTATTCTCTTATCAGATATGGAATCATCTTTATCTTCAACCCAATGGTAATAATTTTTCATGAGGCATTCCTTATTTTAAATGCAAGACATAATCCTTTATCGTGTGTGAACTTTCTTAATATTTATAAACTAATCGCTTACATCTTTATATGAAAAATCCTTACGCAGAGCTTACATTTTATTTTGGATGCTGTCCATCGGACGGCTTTAGGGAAATAGATTTTGACGGATATAAAAGCGATCCAAAACTAGCTGATATTCGCGTGCAAGCTATGCATAAAATTGACCGATATGTATCGCAAAATTGGCTTAGAATATTTGATGACTGTCCCCTCATGTCAGAACCGGAAGCACAGCGGTTTATCTCTAAAGTTGAAGGTAAAATAAAAGGGAGTTACTGAGTGATTGATCCTAAGAGCAGCTATCATGGCGTGCTTAGCTTTAGTCGAAGAATGCGTGTGCCCGGGTTTAACTCTCAAAAGCAAACAGAACTCATTAGACTATTGAAGGAATGTGATGCGATCATATGCGATCCACGAGGCACACACGAATTGATGTTTACTCTCATAAATAAACTTGAAAGAGCAGAAAAAGAACAGCTTATTTCGAGAAAAGAAGCAAATAAGGAGTACTTGAGAAGAATGAAGGACCCCGATATTGCGTGGAAAATGCCCTTAGATTTTTTGATTAATATTAATCGTTGACAATCCCAAAAGTTACCAAGGCATTTACTCACTTAAAGTTACTATCTATCTAATACTTACCTCGTGGAGGATCCCCTCGTGAAGGGATAGAGGGAATAAGATGTTCGTTAAGATATTCCTCCAACGAACCCTTTGATGGAATTCCATATTTTGAAACACCCATAGAACTATACCAAGCTTCTTTTTCTTCAGAAGTTAGGGGAGCGCGTTTATCTCCAAATTCAGTAACTGCATATTGCTCGGCTCGCTTGTAAAGAGTAGAATTTTCTGTTTTACGACGCTCATGTCTCTGACAATATCCCACAGATGAAAATGTGATACTTATGCCTATCGCAGCAAGGCACATGAGTGGAAGGATTTCACGTTGTGTCATGTTTCTAATTAGGCTTCTATTTATTTAAAGCTTTTCGATTAGTCATTTATTCTACCTTCAAAGCTAAACCGGGCTACCGGATGACCAAATTCAAGAGGAAGAGACTTGCCGTCATAATAATGCCCTCTAAGAGAGATTTCTCCCAACCCTTTTTCTAATAAGTCAGGGTTAATCGGGCGAATACCCAATACTAATTCCCTATAATTATTAGATTGCGAGCCAATACGGCTTCGACTTAGCTCTTCTGTAACTGTTTTTATAAAGTCGTCCGGCTTTATCTCTTGTCCGATAAAAGTTTTTGCCTGTTGCAACAATTCTTGAGTTTCAGGAAAACTAAGAGCCGTCCTGAATATTTCAGTTACGTCAGGCTTAGAAAAATAGATTCGCGCGTCCCTAAACTCTCTTCTAAATGGGTGGGGCCCCTCAGTTATTAGAGAATAAATTCTTCCGTTGTAAACGTGTATTTTTTGATCTGAATCCCTTAAAACTTTAGCAAAGGTCCGAGAGACGGAGAGATCAGAAAAGACTATTCGGTTGGGAATAATGCCCCATAAGCAATTAGGTGTATTAAATATGTAAATAGGTTTGTCTGATTCACTATCGCTTCCAGCTATTAATTCAGGAACGGGTAATTGTTCTAAAGACTTAATATAAATACGGGGGAAATCTCTTAAGTCATTAAACTCTCGTTCACAATGCGGGCAAGAATGTAGATGAGAACCCATAATAAACAAACTAGTAGGAAATATTTAAGGATTACGGTAGCAAGCACACCAATGCCCGATCTTGTTACTGAGCTTAAAACCTTATAATGGGGCCGCGGTAAAATCGAAAGAATTACTGATTGTTGGGTTGTTCCTGTAACTCTTATTCTGTTCAGGAGCACTTCACTATGTGCATACACAACGAGGAGGATTTGACGAATATAAGCAGGTTCCCCTGTACGTCTTATTTCCTACTTCGTAAGAACAGCCAGAATTAACTCTTACACCCGCGCAGTCTGGAGGGCTCCCAGCAGAAGGGCAGAAGGTTGGAGATTTCCAAGGAGGAGATAGTTGAGTATTTTTATTTTGGAAGTAAATGGTAGAACCGATAGCGATAACAACAAGTATAAGAATAATCCATAGCGCTTTTTTATTCATCTTAAATACACTAAGAATGTACTTATAAATTTTAGCATGAGGCTAGTTCGTTAGAGATTTTCAACAGAGCGGATTATCAAAGAATTGAGTTAATATCCATGAAACGCCCAATATGATTTGATTTTTAAAGGTTTGGCACACGTTTTTCAAGTACTCGACCTATCTAAGTGGTGGTCCAACATAGAAATCGGGAATCCCTCTCGGTTTTACTTGTTGTAATCGAAAACTTTTAACGGTAGCACCGATATACTTTGTTCCAACAAGCACATTCTGATTTTGGTCTCGCTTAATTCCGTCCGATCTGATTACAATATAGTCTCCGACATTTACGAGAGAATCAACACTTGCACTTATTGTTCGTGGAACTGCTATAGGCATAAGGGCCGAGTCTATATATCCGTTATGAAAGAATCTATCGCTTTTATCAACACATTCAAGGGTAAATGCGTAAGGGAAATCAGGATCTTTAGGATATCGTGCCTCACCTACTACTTGACCACTAATAAAGCGAACAGGTTCATAAGTAGACTGGCAACCCGCTGCTAATCCACCAAGACCAAGTAAGGCAATAGTCCTAATTTTCATTATACGAGGAGATAGTCTCTGAATATATAAAGATTATTGTAAAAAGTCGGCAAGTCTCTTAAGCACTATCTTGTTCTTTTGAAATTATGGATGTTCCTGAATATCTTGAACAGTTTGAAGCAGATTGTCTTTCTCATTGGAAAGCTTACGAAAGACAGCTATCTCGTAAGGAACGAGACAGGAATTGTGTCTATCGAACAGTTTTTTCTGACGATGGCTATCAAGAGAGTATCCTTCGCGACAGATAAGAGGAGATTTAAGGTCTAAAAAATTTCCCTCTTGTGCAAGTAAAGTAATATTGCCTCCACTCTGATTAAGCAAGCGCATCATTTTTGGTTCCATTTGCTCATCTCTTCCAAAAAATTGATATAAAACGTCCTGAAGGAGAACAGTGTTACTTTCTTTAAAAAACCCTTCAGTGGCCAAATTTAGTGCGTCTCCAAGAACCCATTCTATATTTCCCGCGCCGAATCTCTCAGCCCTCTTTCGTGCAAAATGCAAGGCTGTCTCAGACAGATCAACTCCTTTAAATTGCGCATGAGGATTGTTAACGGCATAAAAAACAGTAAAAAATCCGTCGCAACACCCAACATCAACAATTCGGTCTCCTTTAATCGCCTTACTTATTTCTTCAGCAATCCAAGGGGTGTGCGGGTCGGATCTGTTCATGAGTTCTTTAACTCCTGTAGAAACGGCGATATCATAAAAATTACGTACATTGTCTAAATGATTACTTCGAGGGTAAAAAGGAGAATAGTGCGCGAGCTGATCTTGTAAAGAAGAAAAGGTTTTCAGCTTTTCTCCTAAACGGTTTCTCATCTCGCTAAAAAGATCGTCTTCAAAGGAAGAAGAATATTCTTCAAAATTCATTTAATAAGCGAACTACAATCTCTATATAAATGTGACGAGGTTTTCTAGATTAGAAAGAATATTACGACCGATTGCTAATAAGCGACTCGCAATTAATGGGAGCAAGCATATCGTAACGACGGCCGATTGGAATGTCTGGTACCCTTGTAGGACCAATTTTTCTCCACATATCCTTATAGAGAGAGCGTTCGGAGTCTAACGTAGAAAATTCTGCAGAGCCGTATCCGTCGTTTCTTAATAAGATATCTAAGTCATGATCGTTCAAAGCATGTTTTTTATTAGCTTCGGAAGCAAGTTTATTCTTTCTTGTTGAAGAAGATAAAGAAGGATTATAATCATTCATACATCTTGTACCCGAAGAGATTATTTATAGTTATTGTTGAATATAAGCAAATGGAACATAATATGAAATTAGACTCAGGCCCTTTTGAAAGGGTAAAGTCCGGCGTTAAGAAAACTGAAGTTAGATTAAATGATCAAAAGCGGAAAGAAATTAAAATTGGCGACTCTATCGTCTTCAGTAAGCGTCCGGAATTAAAAGAGAAGCTTAAAGTAAAGGTATTGAATAGAAAAGAAATAAATGCTTATCCGAATATGGACAACTATTATTCAAAAGAAGAGCAAGAAAAATATGGATTTGTTGTTTTTGATATTGTTCTTTCATGATGTAAACCTGCCTAATTATAGGCTTTTAATAACAACAATCCTTAAAAAGCAACCGAATATTAATTTGCATGGCTGAATCGTTAGATTTCAGGATATTAGAACGACTTGCCCCCATTCCCACTGCTTCTTTCTATGAGGGAAATGTGCATGATGAGTTAGATGAAATCTATAAAGAAGAATTCTTGGCTATAAACCATATGACCACAATGACTGATAAGTTCGGAAATGTCGTTTGGCATTATATTGGAGATCCCAATAGAATAAGTCCAAGAAGTATAGCGAATGTCGTACATACAGATCATCCTGCTTTTCACGTTACCGCTTTGAGAAACGGAGAATTGTGGGCTAAAATGATGGGTGGATTAAATCCTGACTTAGTCGAATGGGCCGAGGTTGATTTACACACCCTAGAAGATTCATTTATTGGAGAAGGTCGTCTTGTAAGAGGTATTGATGAAGCTGAAGGGAATTTATCGCAAAGATATGTCCTCGTATCGCCTATTTCGCGACATGGGATATCTCCTGCTTATGCAACTCTTAAATTTCAAAGTGGTGGAAACAATTTAATTCGCACACAGGATGGCCTATTACATTCTCCCGTAATGGATGATTTTTCCGCAATTGCGATGAGTCTCGCTGCTATGAAGGAAATAGCCTCTCGCAGAATCCCTGTAGATATTTATACCGTATTTCATCGAGCGGAAGAAGTTGGACTGTTAGGAGCACATGCTATTGCTCAATTTAAAGGAATTCCTCCAAATAGCTTGGTATACTCTATTGAAAATAGTTCTTACAAGAAAAAGACTCCTGAAGGAAAATTAGAACAGCTTGCAGAGATGGGCGGAGGAATTATTATCCGTACGGGAGATAAGACCCTGCCTGCGTACGATCCTGTAGCTCTTGAATTGTTAAGACAAGCAAGTACTTCTATGGAACGAGGTAAGACGCAAGAAAGACTTATGACCGGAGGCACATGTGAAGCAGGAATTTATGGCGCGCACGGTTATCGGGCCGCAGGTATTGCAGTTCCGCTTAAACATTACCATAATAATGGCGCATTAGAGGGAAAAGCAAACTTTGTACCGGAAGAAATCAACGAAGCAGATTTCCATGCAGGTACCGAACTTATGGTAGCTGCAGCGGAGACATTAGCGCAACGCCCAGAGTTATATGGAACGTTCAGCTCTATTGAGCCGCGAGAAGAATTAGTGCAACTTTTGGGAAGAGTAGATAAACGCTTTAAGGCTTATGAAGCAGAAGGGCTGTGGGAAACTATATTTAAAATGGGTTCTCGAACGTATGCCTAGCCATCTTGTAACCAAAAGGTACAAGTTTATTTTTCAAAATTGTTAAATGAATCTGGATATGTTTCTCCTACTTTTCCCTAGCCTCAAGAACAACCAGAAGAATAGAAATCTTTATAATATCCGACGAGGGGTTATTTGTATGAAGCAAGAAATTTTTAAAGAACAATTAATAAGGCAGATCAAAGAAGGCAGTACTCAATTCAAAATTACGGGTCTTCTTCACTCGAAAACTAAGCTAAACCTAGCAATGACCTCGCTTAACGGGAAGAATATTTCTCTTGATATGCCTGTAAAAGAAGTCAAAATAAGATTCCAACCATTATATCTTGAAGAAGATATATGGAAACAAGCACCCTATAGATTAGATAACAGTCATGAAAAAGAAAACATTCATACTCATTGGTTTAATGAACCTATTTTTCCTGCGTTTCATCTTTTAAGAATCAGAGACGTTTTTCAAACTATCTTAGGGACTGAATTTAAAGAGGAAGAGTTTAATTAAAACTTAGTTCATACATGAAATATATTTACTTAGATCAAAATAAGTGGATCCTATTATCAAGAGGATGGTACGAGGGAAAAGGAGAGATATTTGATCTAGTTTGCGAATTAAAGAATAAAATAGAAAATAAAGAAATTATGGTCGTTGTTTCTCTAATAAATCTTAAGGAAACTTTGAAAAGAATGGACGAAGGGAGTAGGAATAGATTATTGAATTTTATATTTGATTTATCTCAAGGAAACACCGTTGCACCTTTTAGAAATTGGGTGACCGATGATGAAGTAGAGAACTTATTTCTTGAAAGGTTGAGAAAGAGAATTAACATTCAAAATAAAGTTATTAGGAAAGGCATTCCTGGAATAATCGGGATGGAAGCTTCTTTGAAAGGAGATTTTCCAGATAATGTTAAAAAAGAACTCCTTGAGAAAGTTAATTCTTTCGAGTCTTTTAAGCTAATTTTCTCAACTCCTGAATCGATAGATCATGCAAAAGAATATGCTGCATATATGGAAAAACAGATCAGTCGATATGAGGAAATAAGGCGAAAAGAGAGGCACCAAAAAGATAAAACAACTCAATTTCAGACAGTTTTGAAAAATTTCTTTAGAGAATTTATTGTTGAAAGATGTATTCGTTTTTTCTTAAAATATGGATTTACTATTCTAAGGCAGGATATGACTCTTGAGGATTTACAAGAATTAATGAAGAAACTCCCTGCAACATATACTTACTTCTGCCTAGAAGACCGGAGAAGTAGGGACTTTGATAGAAAAATTAAAGCTAATGATTTAAGTGATTTGATGAGCTTTACAATGGGAATAGGTTATTGTGATATCTTATTTGGGGAAAATATGTTTGTAGATCTAGCTAAAAAAGCAAAACTTGATGAGCTTTACAATAAAACTATAACTTCTTCACTAGAAGAATTTAAGAGAGCAATCTTTTCAGAATAAGAATAGAAGATAAATTAATTTATCTAGTGAATATCTCCCGCATATAATAAAAAGAAGTTGGAATTGTTATGAATATTACTCCTAATAATAGAATTAAAAATTTAATGAATTTTATTCCTAAATCTTGATATTCGTCTTGAGTAGGAAAATAATATTTATTACCTGTTGATAAGTTATAGCTTTTTAGATCCTGTTGTATTTTTATTAAGAAATAGATATTATCGACGTCTTTCACACTGGTGAAATGGATAGAATCATTAAAATCCTGACTGATTATTGAGGAATTTTTTAACTTTTGGTTAACATACCCTCCTATAATTTTTCCAGAATTACTAATGTTGCAGAATACTCCTTGGCCTTCGAGAATTACTTTTATTTGGCCAGAAGACTTGCAGTCTAGAGTTCCTGCAGGATGTCCGCTTTCATTTCTTAAGATTAGAGATATTTTTTCTTGCCCATATAACGTATCATAGGCTATTACTCCATATAAGAAAACAAATAACATGGTGAGAATCATTGCAAGGCCCCAAACATTTCTTCTTTCAGAGTTAAAAAGATGGACGTCTATTTTATTAACCATATAGAAAAATCCTAAAATGAGTAATGCCAAAAATAGAAGAGAAATGCCTATAAGGGTGATAATAGCGATTTTGTAACTGCCTAAGTTTCGCACAAGCGCTTCTTGAAAAACATCTAGTACGAATTTAAAGTTAGATAATAAATAAAGTATTAATAAAAAAACACAAAAAACGCCTATGGGTGCAATCCACTGAAGACGAGTCATTCTTTTTCGAGCAGCCATCTTACAAGTACGTCTTATCCTTATCCAATAAGCCCTTTTCTTTGAGATGCTTAACTAACGCCTTCCTAATGACTTCCGCATCGGAATAAGAAGGATACTTCAGTCGCTTATGCTTCACGCGTTTCATAACTGCTTCGTAGACCGAATCAGGTACTCGAACCGTGATGGTGTGCTTATAACGTCTTCCCATAACGGGAATTATCATCTCCAAGGTATTAAAAGGTTTCGTTAGGCAATCTTGGTTTCCAGAGCGAATCCAAGCGAAACCTTTATATACAATCTCTCCAGTTAAAAAAGTACTTATGGCGGCACAAAAGCCACACGTACAACCTCCAGATCTACGCGATACTCTTTCTTTATTCGGTTCTGTGTGTCAATATTCCTATATTGGATCAAGCGAATCATAAAAGAGGTGTTCCTATGGAATGCCTAACAAAACACGAAATCCGTTGAAGAAAGAAGCGAAGAAGGAAGAATCCTTCCTTAGTCCTTTGCGTGAGCTTATAGAGATTTCTGGACCTATGACTTATAATGAAAGCGCGCAAGCTTGGAACATCATTCGCTTGAGAAAAGACATCTTGCACGAATTTCCAGAACTTAAGGACAAACAAGCTAGTTTTACCTATAGACTCACGATCCCTCGAACGTCTAAGGCTATGAAACGCCATTTTGAGGAAGCGACTAAATCAGAAGAGATTTTACCGATATTTCTCTCATTTGCCAAAGTTACAAAGACTGATGAAAATATTCCTAAACAATAGGATTAATTGATTTATCTATCTAAGAAGTTAACTTTTTATAGATGGTTTAATTCAATCAACCATGAATATAGCCATGATTACTATTGCATTGATAATTTGGGCAATATGTATGATTTTAGTCTCAGCAATGACTTTTGGTGCAAGAAGATTCGGAATAAAAGACAAATATCTCGGATTCGCTTGGGATATTTTCAAATACGTTACTGGCGCATTGTTTGGCTCGATAATAGGAGGCATAAATGGTTAATCAACAAGAGCTTTTATTCAATTATAGCTTGATTGTAATATTGATATCTATCGCCTTTACACTAACCGGATTTTTTGATTTTCCTAAATATTTTGTTAATCTGTTTACAATAATATTTGTAATCTGGCTTGTTATAGCTTTGATTATATTATGGAGAGTTATAAGGTTTAGAAGATGACAAACAATATAATTACTGGAATTGGTGTAGCTGCGTTCGTAGGAGGAATAATATCAAGAAGAAAAGATATTGCCGGAATAGGCATTGCTATAATGATTCTAGGCGCATTCCTTTAATTTCAATCCCCCTACTTCACAAACTCAACACCAACCATCTTCTCAAACTGCCGATCACCTGTTAAAAACTTCAGATTATACTTAAGCGCAGTCACATACCCAATTGAGTCGGCATATGATATCTTCAATTTCTTATTGCGATACCGAAAGCGAGAGGCTTCGATAGCGATCTCTTTACTTATTTCTATAAGGCTAAACGACAGTTGATTGAGAAACGCCTCAGCCGTCTTTTCATTATGTAATTGCAGTAAATGATAGTACACTTCGGCAACATTCAACGTATTCGTGACGATCGCGTCTCCATCGTACCCTAAATAATTCTGATTACCATTCAAAATCTCAATAATCGCATACGAATCAAAGAAATAACCAGAACTACTCATTGTCAGGCCAGAAGTCTCTGTCTATCTCGCGCATCACTTCTTCCGTAGACTTACGAGACTTACCAAGTTTCATCGACTGTGCAAACGCAAATACATCTCCTACCGTAGACACTTTACCTTTATTGACCATGAGTTCCACTTCAGAGCCTTCGCTCAGGTCTTGCTGCTCTACCACATGCTTAGGGAGAATAACTCCAAGTGAGTTTCCCCATCGTTTGACTCGAGCTATTACTGGTTTCATATAGTTATACTTGTATAACTTATATTTAAATGTTTCGACCTCGACTATTTCTACGTTAGGGAGAGACTGCATGTTCCTTAAGCTTACGAACCAGAACTTCGTACACCTCCTTATCATTAATGAGCATATCGAGCATACTATTGATTCCTTTCGTTTCCGCTTCCTTGACTAATATCTCTTGCGCTGCCTCTTTGTGTAATACGAAGCCACAAACATTACAGAACTTGTTAGTTGTAGGATTAGACTGATGACAGCGTAAGCATGAAAGAGGCTTAAGCTTTGGTTCAATAATCGTTTGTGCAGTCGCAATGTTATTCGCACGCAAGATTGCATCATCTGCATCTCTGCCCGACATGTGCACGTAAATGCCTGCCATCTTAGATCCCTGTGTCCACCCAAAGTAATGCTTCATAGCTGCTTCACTCATAATCTTAGCAAGATGTGTGGCTCTGCTATGTCTAAACAAGTGTGCATGCACATGTTTCTTAATGCCTGCGCGTGATGCAGCCAGTTTAATCACATCTACCATACGAGTATAGGTCAAAAAACCGTTAGAGCTTTGCGGATTCCACCAGACCGGTGCTTCAGGATCGAAATTCTTCGGATGCACATTAATCCATTGTTGTAAATACGGCGCACTATTAATCACTAATATCTTGCGCATACCGGTTTTACCATTGACAGTAAGGCGAGCACCATGTTGTTCAAACGAAATATGCTTAATACGCATGGTTCCAATCTCAGAAATCCTGCATCCCGATTCAGCAAGCGACGCAATCAAAGCCTTATTGCGGAAGGTATCGCACGCTTGTATCATTTGAAGTGATTCTTCTTCAGTTAGCAGCTCTTCAGGCAATTTTCGAGTGCTTTCATGCAGCGCAATAGAAATCCACTTGACTTCCAACGGATAAACGCCTTTATCAGTGATGCCTCGCATGTACCGATAGAGCTTACGAGTCATAACTTTGAAGCACTTCTTACTTTCAGGAGCTAAATCTGTCTGTTCAAGATCAGCAATAACGCGTCGTAAGTCCTTCTCAGTCGCATCTCCAAACGGCATGCCCAACATCTTGCTTAATTTTCGTACATCAAGCAAATACCGTCCAATCTTAGCGACACCAATCCCTTCACTTAGAAGATAATCCTTGAACGCGATAGCCGTTTCTTTATTAATGGGGCTCATATCTATAGAATTCTTAATGAGTGCAATCTGGCGATCCAGCTGCCCTTTGTAATCGTGTAAGTCTATCGTCATCATCGTGTCATGTGATAACGCATCCTCGGTGCTTTTTATAGCACGATCATCAGACGGGCGTGCAACCAACTCTAAACGCCCGAACCGGGAATCGGACCCGGGTCTCCTGCGCGACAGCGCGATACCTCTTGAGGAACCTAAGGGACTCGTTAAAAGCAGAGAATAGCAAACTGCTTTTTAAGAAAGCAGCCTTAGAGTCCGATGAAAATAGATCCAAAGAAAAACAAAGAACGCTACCTCGGGTGGCAGGAAAGCATCAAGCACGGCATTTCTGACATGAGTAAGGAGAACGCGGATATTCTGTTGCGTTACCTTGCAGACATGCAGTTAGGCGTTAATATTGCGTCGAAAAGCCCCAAAGGTGCACGAAGTTACGGGCGTTTAAACGATTTAAAAGATAAGATGCGCTTTTTCTCCAAACGATTCAAGGAGCAATTAGGTCTTGATCACATTATCGATATTAACGAAGATCAGCTTATCCGTTTCTTCGCAGATATGCGAAACGGGGTATTCAAAAAAGCTGACGGTAGGCCCTATACCGGAATAGATACCTTTGGACGCGTGTTCAAAGCGTTTTGGCACTGGCATATGAAATCCAATAAGAAAAAAGGTATTGACATCCCCGATATTACGATAGATTTGGATACGCGTGGAGAAAAGCCCGATTGGGTCTATTTAACCGAAGAACAAGTCAAGCATCTGGCAGAGACTGCAAAATACAAGTATAAAGTCCTTATTTTGTTCTTATTCGATTCAGGCATACGAGCACCTACGGAATTGGTAAACGTGCGTGTTTCCGATTTATACAATGACTGTAAAGAACTCAATATTCGGGAAGAATCCGCGAAAACGTTTGGAAGAAGAATAAAGCTTTTACTGTGTTCTGAACTGGTAAAACAATACATCAAAGATAATAATCTCAAGCCTGAAGACCAACTCTTTCCGATCAATGCAACGGTTGCCAATAGACAACTCAAGCGATTTGCTAAGCGCATATTCAAAGACGAACCAAGTCCTGCGGGCCAGAGCTATTGGCAATTAAGCATGTATGATTTCAGGCACTGCTCGTGTTGTTATTGGTTACCTCGCTATAAGTCTGAAAGTGCATTAAAGTATCGCTTCGGCTGGAAAAAATCGGACAAGATTCATTATTACTCGGAGTTGTTAGGTATGAAGGATACGATTTCAGAGGAAGATATGCTAATCGATACCACTAAAACTGATATTGAGAAGAGCCTCCAAAGAGCCGAAAATGAAAAAGCTCTTATGGAAGAAAAGATGCATGCAATGGAGTTACAAATGGCAACCGTTATGGAATTGGTTAAGCAGGTTGGAAGTTTGAAGAAAGAATAAACTTGTCTCTATAAATTAATTTTAATAACGCTGGAGCGATTAAGATACGCACGAGTGCGTGGGAAAAAAGATCCGGATTTGAGATACAATGTCGTAATCTGTGACATGCGTGACTCGCTAAGGGATGGTTCTGCTTCATCACCTGCTTGTGCCAACGTAATTCCATCCATAATAACGCGACGTATGGGATCACGATAGCGCTCAGGTATAGCGCGTAAATCTCGTTCGAAACAATTCATCAAGTCATTATTCTCACATTCTACAACAGGGTTATCCTTTAAAGGCGCGGTAACTCTCTCAGATAATTGATAGTCGTTTCTTGAATGCCCATTGCGTTGCTTTCGATCTGCATCAAGACTTGCGATACTTCCACCGCGTATCCACACATCACTATAGAAATGTTCAAAGGAATCAATCGGAAGTGCTCGTCGTTCCCACTCAGCATACAAATCTTCTTTAGAGGGAACAATTCCTTGAGATTCCTTGAACGTATGAGCAAATTTGGAAAATTCATCAAGACGCGTTCGATCTAAACGGGGTAAATGATCGCTTGCACGAATGCCATCTAATATGGCTCCGCGTATACGGGGAGCGCAATACGTTTCAAATCGCACATTGCATGCAGGATCATATTTTTCTATCGCATCAAGCAGACCAACATTTCCTTCTCCTATCAAATCCTCCAAATCAACAAAATCAGGCAATTTAGTGTGCATTCGCTGAGCCACGTCACGTACGATTTTCTGTCCTTCAACCGCAAGTTTACTCCGATAGAGTTGATTATGCGTTGTTGCATAGAGGTTTGCCAGATTAGTAAGTCCTTTAGCACCCGTCTCTGGAACACAAATATGAACATCCCCAACGTGAATGTACAAGTCAGGAACACCTTCAATCGTATGTTCTTCAACGATTCTTCTTCCATCACGTTCAAGATTAAGTAATCCGTCAAAAGGCGCACCTACCTGCTCAGCAAGGAGATACGCTGAGACGAGAGGTGTTTGTTCAGGAGGTATATTTGACTGCCGCGATAGTAAATTGGCGACAAGCGCCCCTAAATATCCTTTTTTCTTATCTTGATGTGCTTGAAAAGAATCATCACGTAACGTCTGCATGAAGGTTCCGTTTAATCCTCGAGCTTTCAAGTCCGCTTCCGAAAGAATCGCGAGTAAGTCTTGCTCAGCTATCTCACGATTTGGTCGTTCGCTCATAAGCTTCTTTCCGTCCAACTTGATAGACTCTAATAAAATCACCAAACCTAAACCTCACAGGGGTTGATTTATTATTAAGAGCAATATTCAATCCTCGTTGCTTGGCAAACCCTAACACTTTGGTGACTTCGTCAATTTTAATGCCGCTTGCTCGTGCAAGTTCAGGAATCGTATAGGCTTGATTATATGCCTCAGTAAACGCTTGTTCAGGGTTAGCATCGGATCGCCGCATGTCTACTGCAGGAGAGCGTAACAAAGAATACACGCGATCAATACAGGTCTGTTCAACAACGTAAGCATGATGATCTGTTTTTTCTCCTGCTCGATACACAAACGGTTCAACTTTTTTCCCTACTTGATTAAGAATACCATGGAATCGTTCCATTACTGTCGTAAGATTAGCAGCTCCACGGGATGAACCATTGGCTTCAGCGAGTTTGTCATGAACCACTTCATAAAGTGTGGTGAATCCATGCATCATTTTCTGTGCTTCCAAAAAGTCCTTCCCCAGCACTCCTTCCTCTTGTACATGGAATGCACTTCCTTCAGCCAAATACCGAATAGCACCAAGACCTTTCTCTGATAAACGTCCGAGATCAGTAAGTTGATACATCACCATCGGATGAATCTCACTTTTCAACGTTTCTCGCTCAGAAGTTGCTTGTAATTGTTCCCAGAGCTCTCCGCGTCGTTTAAGGAAATCTTGCAACGGGCTTTTTCCGCGCTCAGTATCTTCGAGTGCGAGTGCATCGATAACTGCTCCAATGACGGCTTGTTCATATCGCGGAACGGTAGTTACGGATGTAGGAACTAACGAAGGATGCTTATTATTGAGATAAATTGCATTTGTATCAGGATAGTGTCTGCCAGGAATGATGGCATCAATATCATCTGAAAATTCTACTGATGTATTCTTATCAATACCCTCGACTTTGGCGCGTACTAATTGTGAGAGTGCTTTTTGTGTAATACGATTGCGCTGTCCTTGTACTTTGGTAACCATAGAACGCTCGCTCGTATCGCGAGTATATTGTTCAACGACTCCGACGGCCTTTGCAAGAGTCTTTCCGAGTTCTACAACGCCCGGATGATCTTCTCTAAAGCGTCCACGATCAAAGAGAATTGCTTCCTCGAGACTGTCTGCATGGACAATGCCAATAATGCGGTCTCGCATCGATAATCGATCTTGTCTCAAGAACGTTTTAGGATCTCCAATCTTGCGACCATTGACATACACATGTACTCCCGTCATGAGTGCTTTTTTGTTAGTTAAATATAAATTACCTCTAATAGAACCCATGTGTTTGCCTTCGGTATCCAGTTTGAAGATGGTGGCACTTTCAATTTGTTTGGATTGTACTGCTTCTCCATTAACGTAGACTTTGAAATCAGGAAGCAACGGAAGATCCCATTGAATACGGCGTTTTAATTCAGCAAGCGAGAAATTATCTCCTTCAGCAAATTTAAGGCCCTTAAGTAATAAACTGGTTCCATGCGCGTTGGGATCGGTTGAAACTTCTCTTCCCATAATAGGCTTATCAGAAGATACGCGCTCTTCAAGCTGTTCATGAATAATGGTTTTTCTACCCTCTTGCTCAGTCGTTAACTTATAGCCGTTACATAACGAACGTAAAAGAATCGTTGCAACTCCAAACTTTCCAATGCGCATTCGTCCCGCCGCGCTAATCGGTTCTTTGATTTTAGGGCTGTCGCCTAATCGATAAAATGATTCAAGACCTTTTTCGGCCGTCATGCCTGAACCATTATCTTTGAGCCGCAGTGCATCCAATTCAGGACGGTAGTCGATATCAACGCGTGTTGCATCAGCATCGTACGCATTTGCGATTAATTCTTCTAATGCAGGAATAGTACCCGTTACAACGAGATTGGCAATAAGATCAGGAGCATTGCTTCCGAGATTACGCGTAAATGTTACGTCCCTTTCGCGAGGGGGGGGGGGCGATCAGGGTTTTTGAATTACTTTGAGCCGCGGAAACCGTAGATTTTGCCATGCTAAAAGGTCTTCTTAATGGTTTTTAAGCATTTCTACAATGCTTCTTCTAAACTTTATTCTTAGTGCGTTGCTCTCACAACTATAATAATTCCAGATAATAGGAAAGCAATGATTGTAACGATATAGATCGAGGGATCGTTAAATCCAGCGAATAGGTTAATCAATCCCGTAATTAAACTTACAAAAAAGACAATCCACAGAAGAACATCTAATTTTTTCATGGACACTTAAGAAAGAGTAACTTTATAAATTTCGCCTCTCTCGAATTATATGCCTCTCCTGCAACCTCGGAAGATACGCGGTTCGATGGATGATGGGTATTACACTCCTAATGATACGACTGATGCTTTTGCAACAACTGTGTATCGAGATATTGTTAGCGGACTACCTTTTACGTTTAGGGAAGAGATACGTGATGGAGTGCTTCTAACGAGAACTAAATTTGGTGTTTCAGCAGATACGAGTCTTGAATTTTGGATGACGACTTCAGATCGTCGAGAGCAGTTCCCGCTATTTGGAGATGTATGTTTTCACCAGCCTAAATCAGCTATGGATGGGCATGCATATCCGTACACGTTTTCAAAAGGCGAACGTTTCGCAGAAATGCTTAGATTAAAAGAACCGCCGTTCTATAGAATTGCTCATTTTACAGATACGCCTCTTGTCATTACTTCAGAAGCTTCCGATACTGTTCCTCTCGTTATACCCCAACCGCAATCAATGGTTAGATTACATCAGAAATTAAAAGCCCGCGGCGTCATGCAATAATTGCCAATTTAGTTACTACTCTTAAGATACAATGTATCGAAAAGCTTAAATACCTATTATTTGTAGAGAAAATATGGCCTTAAACCTCAATGATCAGGCAGTACGATTGCCGTATGAAGAATTCTACGGAGAAGTACGAGCACAAATGCCAAAGCTCTTGGCGGACAAGCGTATGCCTCTTTCGGTAGCCGGTCTTATGGAACGACGCCTCAATTCTACTCAAACCGCTGAATGGAGAGATAATTATTTTGGCATGGGCGATGCCATTGCGTACAAAGGAGATGCTTTCAAAGTTGTTGCTGATGCACCTCTCTTGAGAGAACTAACTGCAAACACTCGGTTGAAAGCAGGCGCGGTACTGCTTGCCGATGGATTATATGAAACATTTGACGGCACTGAATTCTCACGTAAGGATTTGTCTAAAGTAATGGGTCGAGATTTGACTGCTGCCGATGCTAAGAAACATCCCGTCTGGCAAGCGCTTGCTCGCGGTGATCAAGGATTACTTGATGCTTATACGGATATGACGTTTGCTGATACAAAAGCTCGTTTTGGTTACACTGAAAACATGGGTGTTTATCTCGATGACTCGAAAGAACCACATGCACGGGCTTGGTTTGTCGGCAGGGCGTACTACAGGTCGCAGGCCAGTGGCGACTGTGATCTTGACTACAGGAGCGGTCGCTTGGTCGGGGTAGCGCCGGAGGCGCTCAGTGCGCCGGGTAAGGCTATTGTAATGCCTTCCCTTGAAACTGCATTGACTGTTGTGAACCAACATATAGGAAACAAATTGAAATTGCAACAGCAATAAATGAATTCTAACGAAGAAGCACTTAGATTATTTTATCTAGACCATCTCTTTACTAAGTCAACAAAAAATGTAGAACCTATCTCTTTGGAATTCCTTTCTTCTACTTTCAATGAACTATCTGAAAGAGTTTTTTCTATGTCTTTTGAAGACATCTTAAAACAGATTCGTCTTTCTGAGACTTTAACTTTTTGGTCGTGTGCTTATTTGAACAAAAATTGTACTCAGATTGAACTTCCTATAGAAAAAGCATGTGCGGATGATAGACATATAGCCATAGATAGCCATCTTGTTTCTCAAGGGACTCTTTTATCAAGCCTCTTGGAAAAAGCATATCTCTTATCTGAATTGCGTGAAAGGATTGATTTTCCTAAAAAGTTTTCTCCATTTTTCTTAGATGAAGCATTCCCCATAGTACGAAAGTACGGAGAGTTATATGAGGTTTTAATGGGTAATCATCGAGTCATGGCTGCAATTGAACTTGGTCTAGAAAAAATTAAAGCGATATGTTTAGAAGAATAATCTTTTTTCAACATACATAATTGAGTATCATCTATCTTTTATAGCTCATTTCTAAACTCTTCTATCCTAGCTAACTATGCAACAAGGATGCATAGAGTATCTGGGGCTACACGTCCTTTCATGACGGCGCTTCGGCGTCATAAAATACAGCTGCAACAGAAATGAAGCGGCAGTGAAGGGGTATCCATGAAAGGGCTATTCCTGGGGCTTGGTTTGTCAACAGGGCGAACAACAGGTCGCAGGCCAATGGCAACAATAATCTTGACAACAGGAACGGTCGCTTGGTCGAATAGCCCATGATGCTGCTAGGATATCATACTATGTACGAACAACTGTGCTCAGAAGAAAATCTTCTTAGTGCATTTTACAAAGCGCGGAAAGGCAAGACACAGCGACATTATGTGCAAGTATTTGAAAAAGAGCTAGATAAAAATCTAAAGCAGCTAGAACAGGAGTTACGTACTCAGACCTATCAACCTAAGCCCCTAACAACATTTGTTATTCGTGATCCAAAGACGCGTAAAATTTCTAAATCTCGATTCAGAGATCGAGTAGTACATCACGCACTCATTAATGTTATCGGCCCCGTTCTACAAAAACGCTTTATTTATGATTCACATGCGAATCAGGTTGGTAAAGGAACGTTAAAAGCAGTTCAACGTTTCGAGCTCTTTAAACGAAAAGTGTCTCGTAATAATACTCGTCCCTGTTACGTGCTTAAATCAGACATTAGGCATTATTTTGAAGAAGTCGATCATGCTATTCTTCTCAAGCTTATTAGTAAATATGTTCGAGACGAGCGCGTGATGTGGCTCATTCAACAGATTCTCGCTAACAATGTACATCTTTCCTTTAATGCGAACTTTAGGACGCAGAGAGAGAGAGAGTACTAACAAGGGAATGCCCTTAGGCAATCATACTTCACAGTTCTTTGCGAATGTCTATCTGAATGAACTAGATCAATTTGCAAAACACGTTCTTAAAGCACCGTATTACTTACGATACGTTGACGATTTTGCCATTTTATCTAACTCGTATTCAATGCTTCTACAGTACAAGGAACGCATCAATGTGTTTCTAAAAGAGCATCTTAAACTTGAATTGCATCCTCAAAAATCTCATATTCTCTCGTTACATTCGGGCGTTTCTTTTCTTGGGTATCGCATTTTTCCGCATCACAAACTATTACGAAAACGTAACGCGCGTGCGTTTGAACGAAAGATGGGAAAATTGAGAGTTTTATACCACGAAAAGCAAGTTTCACGAGATCAAGTGGTTGATCGACTTCAAGGATGGTTGGCTTATGCCGAACACGCCGATACGTACACTTATCGAAAAGAAATATTACGAAACTTTAATCGGTTTTTTCCCTTTAAAATAGAAAAAGCACTGTTGTCCAAAAGAGCGAGAAATTTCTATAAAAAAGTAGCTGCAAGTAAAATACAAGGAAGCGTTCAAAAAACGCTCGACCTAGCAAGAAAAAAGATGTCAGTCACAGAAATAGCTACGCTTCGTAAAATAAAAGAAGGAACGGTCTGGGAACATTATGCAGAATTAATTGAATACGGATGGTTGTCTATTTGGTCTATTCTTCCGCGTAAAACTATTGTAACGGTTTTACCCTATATACGAAACTCAAGTGATACTCTCACAACAATAAAGAGTCGGTTAAAAGTAAGCGGCATATCTTATGATAGTATTATGTGCGTTCGCGCCCATATACGATACAAGGAAAAAATAAAACGATGGTCAAGACGATATCACAAAAATTATTTGGGATAAAATAAAACATGAATAATCCAAGTAGAGAAAAGTCTATTAAATGCTAAATATCTCTTTTTCAGGGTATAAACGATGAAAAATCCACAAGGAATACCGTTAGGATTAGACCCAGAAGCGAAATCAGCTTCTAAAAACTTGCCCGCATTTCTTACTCCGCCTAAGGGTTCAAAGGCTTATCATGGATTTCCACTTGTAAAGGACATAAGTGAGGACGGATTTACGTATGGAATGATTACCCAATTTGAGTCAAACACTAAAGAAGGCTACGACTCTGGAGATGCCTATGTAGAGGCTCCAGACGGCTCACGTGCAGGCATCGTGTGGGGAAGAGAAACCGCCTTTTCTCATAATATCATTACAAAAATAGAGAAAAATCGCTGGGGAGTTTATTACTTTGCAATCCCGTTTAAAATAAAAACGAAAGATGACATGAGAAAGGCATTCGATTTGATGCTCCCTTACCTAAAAGAATATTACCGCATATCTAAGGCACACATAACGTGGAAAGATAATTTCAGAAGACTCAACAAAGAATTACATTCAATGCAGCGAGGGCCTGTACCCGATAACGAAATTGAAAAAGATATTTACATAGAACTTGATCAAATAACCTCCTATCTTTATTCTCGCCTCGGCTTGAAAGCACGATGGATAGGACTGATTAGATATCTCCCAAGCTTAAATGTGACTCTCCTCAAAAGAGATTTGTTAAACGTGAATCAATTGATCGAACAAAGAGGATGGTCTCACTTTAGGAAAAATAGGTTATTGCTTAAGGAGTATCTCCTGGTAACAGAAATAGTTGAAGTTGTCAAGACCGTTAAAGGAAAAGGAGTTTTCGAGTCTCAAGGAATAAAGAGCCGTAGCCAATTAGGACTTGAGGAAGAAGAGATTTACAGCAATCATATTATGGGGCTAGTTAAAGTAGCTACTGAAAGAAAAATGCCTATTGAGAAGTTCACCTTAGATAAAGAACTGACTCATCATCTTTTCGAATTGTCAAAAGCTGAATGTAGAAAAGATACAAAAACAACTAAAATTTTATTGAAAAAAGTTCAGGATAGGATAAAGGTTCTTTGCAAAAAGTAGTCGTTTTAAGACGTAGAATATTTTGAGAGGTAAGATTTAAAAGTCTATAAAAACAAGGTATTTTGTTGCTCGCTTCGTATAGTGGTTAGTACACGACCCTGTCGCGGTCGGAACGCGGGTTCGATTCCCGCAGCGGGCGATTTTATCGTCGATAAATACTAACTTAACTTCTTATTAATTTCAGTCAGAAGCAATTCAATCTTGGCAAGATGTGACTGCCCTTTCAGTTTCTGCCTGCATAATTCTCCTAATGAAGTTCCACTGTCTAGCGCTTGTTTTCGTAATGACTCTATAACGTCTGTTTCTATTCTAAGATGGATTTGAAAGTTTTTTCTCATCAGGATTTGTTACAATCTTCTTTTCTATTTTGAGCCGGTCAATTATCCTTCGCAATTCTTCAATAATGGTATCAGGATCAACTTTATTGTATTCCATGCACACTCCTGTTGAATTTCCTCGTCTCGTTCCCCCAGCAATCCCATCCTTTGACCGTTTGCCGTGCAAAAAGCTCAATACGCGGAAGATCTCCGAGCAATTCAACAATCTGATCGCGTATTTCGTCAGGCTTTCGACTGTGTTCACGCAGTGGAGAAAGGACGACCTGTCGGACTTTATTCGATTTTCGCTTCAGATTTCCTTTTAGTCCTAAGAGACAAACTTCTGCGTTAGCTCGCGTCCAGTTTCCCATACCCATAAAAGGTCGACCGTTATTCTTGTTCGTCTTAATCCATGTAAAGGCTACCGTAATATACCTAAATCCCCAACTCTTTAGCGTTTCAATACACTCAGGGAGGATCGGATAGGCTGCCCACATAAAGAGTGCACAATCCTCGTCAGCAATTTGTTGAGCGGGAAATTGCTTAATGATTTCAATCGGAATAGTAGGATATTTGACTTTCGTGCTATACTTCCACGGAGGATCAGCATAGATAATATTGTACTTCTTACGAAGATTGACCTTCCACGTAACGGTTTCTTTCGTCATGCTAACTACTATCCAGAATTGCTTAAAACAAATCGGGGAAAAGTTAGTTATCTAACCAGTAGTCCATTGAGTAGTCTGTTTTCTCCCCGACTCGTTTTATAATATGTTACGAATAGGTAATCATGAAAGATTGCTGCTTGGTTTGTGACGTTGAACTCGGAAACTATGAAACTGATTTGTGCAGCACCTGTTTTGGCTTCTTTCATAAAAAATACAAAAATAGACTCAAGAAAGGCTTGGGACGCTTCAGAAAACACAAAGCGTTCTTGAATACATGGCGATCAACTGAAAAGGAGGTGGAAGAATGAAACAGCACTTACTGGCTTTTATGGTTGTGGCAATCTTGCTTATTATGCCTCACGTTAGAGCAGATCCGTTCAATCAAACAATAACTCCTGAAGAACAGGCAACGTTTGACCATATTCTGGAGCCCGTGATGAAAGTGTACAATATGGTAAAATATATTGCGACCTTCATTGCCGTAATTATTCTGTTATTTGCGGGTATTAGCTATATGGTAAGCGGTTCTGACCCTAAAAGACGGGAGAACGCAAAGAGCACGGTTATGTACGTTATTATTGGACTGATTGTGATCTGGGCAGCGCCATTAGTGGTACAATTTATTGTAGGTTGATATGAATAAACTCCTTATAGCAGGGATAGTCGCGTGGAGTCTGGCTCTTGCGTGTGCGGAGCCAGCTCTCGCATGCCCTTCCCGTATTTATTGCTCCAACTTTACTGATCCGATGAAGCGAACTGATTGTAATACCATCGTTTCGCAGCATTTTCCGTTTGAAGAACAACATGAAATACTCTGTACCCTATGGGACTATGGGTACGAATGGCGGGGCTACGAACCGCCGCACTACCCTCCGTTAAACACGAGTCTTGTGTTATCGTATAAAGAAATAGATACGAGTCGGTTCCTCACCGCTATGAAAATAACTACTTTTATTGTATTCAATTATTTTCTTTATTGTTTTCTCACTCGCTCTTCCTTTACAACGAGATGGCGTGCAGCTTAGTTAATCTCGGCTCGTGTCTGCCGCAGATGTTCTTTGAGTTCGTACTCGGAATCATTAACGCACCGATTCAGCCGTTTCTGCAGCTCACGCTCCATTTGCTATCAGAACCAATCAATCTACACCTGTTCATGCACTTTTGGGCGATTATTGTGTACATGCTATCGATGTTCTACGCACTATTGCTCGTGTCTGCAGGGTTTAGCATGATGCTCGCAGGCCCCGATGTAGAAAAACGAGAGAAATCGAAAGAGTGGCTCAAAAACGTCGTGATTATGATTATTCTTGTGCAAGCATCGTTCTTTATTTATCAGCTTATCTTAGACCTAGCGGCAGCCATGACCTCTGCTACACTAACGCTTGTCGATGGTAATTTCTTCCTCATAACGGCAAGCAGTATTTCAGAACTCGGCCTTGCAATTTCGTTAAGTTTTGCGTATCTCGCCACGATCTTGATTACCAGTACTATTTTCGTTATTAGATACGTGATTGTAGCTATTGGAGTCGTATTCTTTCCGATTGCGATTTTTCTCTACTTCCTTCCGCCGCTTAAAGCATATGGCCTGTTGATTATGAACTTCTTAGGAACCGCACTCTTTATCACGTTTTTTGATGCCATCTTGCTAATCGGCTTCTCGCAGCTCGTGAATGTAGGCCTCTTTAGTTCATTGAAAGTCATCTTGCTTATCGCCGCCTTTCTCGTAATCGATAGTATCACCCTATTTCTAGTTATTTTTGCTATTGTGAGGGCAGCACTTACGGTATACAGCGATATCAAGCGCATTGGGAGGAAACTCTAATGGGTTACGAAATACCGCAGCAGCTTGAGTACAAGGAAAAGATCATGTTTGGCCTTACGTTTCGCCAACTTGCATACTTATTTGCATTTGCTCCAATCGCTTCCTATGTAGCATTCAAGACGCAGTGGTATCTCGTGCTGAAAATCTTCGTATGTACGAATCTTGCTGCGCTGGCGGTTGGATTCATCTATCTGGATTTAGAAAAGCACTTACGAAATTGGGTTATTTGGTATCGCTTCAAACGGCTAAACAAACATGAACAATTTGCACGATTTATTTCCATAGAATTCATTAAAGATAATCTGATCTACATGCGCGATAAGCGCAAACTTGCGATTCTTAAGATAAATCCGTTGAACTTTGCGATTAAGCCTGAAGAGGCCAAGCATGCTATTACGTTGGGCTTCCAAAAGTTTCTCAATAGCCTCGATTTTCCCGTGCAAATTATGATGAATACGGATAATCTTGATTTGAAAGATTACTTTACGAGTTTAGAGAAACGTATCCCTCCGAAGCAGTTCCAAGAGCTATTTACCCATTACAAACAACATATAGAATCAGTTACGAAACAACATAATATTCTCAATCGAACATTCTACCTCGTTATTCCTGAAAAAACAGATATCAACATACAGTTAGAAATCTGCCAGAGTAAACTTGCCGCATTAGGTCTCAAGAACACTCGTTTGCACACAGAAGAGCTACGGAAACTGATTATGCAATTCTTTGAAGCAAAGCAAGGATTTTTTCCACACGAAATCATGCAGTTCCCTTCGTACGTAATGGTCAACAAGACCTTTAATCGCACGATTTACGCGCACGGATATCCACGAAATGTAGAAACAGGATTCTTGGATAAGATTGTAAGTACCTTCGGCAATTTCGATCTATCTCTCCATATAGAACCGTATGATATTGAAACCATGATGCGCACACCTGAAATGAAACATTATGAGGGTTTATTCTCTCCAAGAGCCAGAGTTTTGGGTTTAGCAGGGTCACTTGGTTTTTTCGCAGGAGCAGGTCTTCTTTTCTCATCACTCAGAGAAAAAGATAGACCCTTATTTTACTAATCTTGCTCGTTTTGTATTCTATCATAATGTTTAATAAGTTCATTCTTTAGAGCGAAAGATGAGAGAGGTTGTTGAAAATTTTAATCAGTTAGTAGGTGCGATAAACGACCCAAAAGGCCCTCAGCTTGAAACCGTTTTTGATAATCGCCCCTGGTCACTTCACGCAGATGAACGTCCTCTAGACCCTCTACAATTCTCAAATAAAAAAACACAGGCAGATATTGTTGAAGAGGTTGTACATGCAATAAAAGGTGGTTCAAAAGTCGTCTTTATACACGGAGTGTGCGGTACAGGTAAATCAGCTATCGCCCTTAACATCGCCCGCAAACTCGGACGCGCATCAATCGTCGTCCCGGTAAAAGCCTTACAGCAACAGTATGGAGATGATTACATGGGGAAGAAATACGTTCTCAAAGCAAATGGAAAGAAAATGAAAATATCTATGATAACCGGTCGCGATAATCATATATCTCGTTTCAAAGACAATGCAACCTGTGCAGATCCATTCTTACCAGACACGATAAAAATAAATGAGAAAAACTACGACCTCATCAAAAGTTATTATATGGAGAATCCATTTATTGAAAATAAAGTAACTCCTGAGTTAAAAGATATCCGGCGTATTTCTATTGCTCCTACCAACCCGTATTGGAGTCCGATTGCTCCAGCACACATGGATCTTCAGTTGAAAGACGCCAAAAAGAAACGATACAAAGGTCTCGGAGATAAGGAATTTATCTTCTATCACAGAAAAGAAGGTTGTTCCTATTACGATCAATATCAAGCGTATATCGACGCAGACGTGATTATATTCAATGCAGCAAAATACAAGATAGAGACAGCGCTCAATCGCAAGCCTGCTACAGAAGTAGAAATAATAGATGAAGCAGATGAATTTCTTGACAATTTCTCAAATCAGCAATCACTCAACCTTGGTCGCTTCGCCCAAGCGTTAAGTGTTATCTCAAGTAAAGATGAAGACGTTAATCGCGTGATAAAAGAAATACAAGAACTTGTCAGACTTGAGGAGCGCAATAAAGCCGCATTAGGTGTAAATGAATACCAAATTGTGAAAATAGGCGAAACCAAACTTGAAAAAATATTACAACTACTCGTTGACAATCCAGACATAGAAGATACAGTAAGTACGGATGAGTTCAACTACGTTGCCCACGCATGTGAAGTCGCGCGTATTTTCGAACCCTTTTTCGATGAAACGTACTTGACGTTCAGGAAAGATGAGAAAGATATCATTGCAGGTCTGGTTACGACAAATTTATCCAAACAATTCGCAGAAATCGTAAGCAAAAACAAAGCTATTGTCTTAATGTCTGGCACGTTACATAGTCCAGAGGTTCTTAAGAATGTCTACGGCATCCCTAATTTTACCCTTATCAACGCAGAGACAAAACTACCTGGCACCATTGAAATAATGCGTACCGGTAAAGAGTTTGACTGCCGTTATTCAAACTTTGATGCTAAGAAATTTACGCGCGAAGACTATCTAAAATCTCTCGATCTCTGTGTTGCTCGTGCTCCACGGCCAACACTTGTTCACGTAAACGCCTTTGAAGATCTTCCAACAGAAGATGAACGCGTCATGTACAATCTAAAAAATGTCATGACTCGTGAGCAACTTAAGGATATGCAATACAACGACACAAACAATCGCCTTGTAAGTTTATTCAAATCAGGTATGACAGACGTCCTGTTCAGCACCAAGTGCTCGCGCGGTGTTGACTTCCCGGGTAAAATGTGTAATGCAATTATTTTTACCAAATATCCAAACCCAAACCCAAACGACACGTTTTGGAAAATCCTTCAGCGTACACATGCAAATTACTTCTGGGACCTCTATCGTGATAAAGCGCGCCGCGAATTCCTTCAGAGGCTCTATCGTGCTCTCAGATCGCCTGAAGATCATGTCTACGTTCTCTCACCTGATACTCGTGTGCTTGACGCAACACGTGAATTGCAGTACGGGAATGCTTAACATTTATAAACATCCAGTCATATCTTGACATATGCAAAGAGACGGTATGCAAGCAGAGTTTATGGATAACCTCTATACGACTGTTATGTGGATAACCACTACCTTTGTCGCACTTATTGTAGGCTCTAACTTGATTGTTGGGACGTTATTCCTTCCATTCTTTCCACCAATAATATCAGGCGTAGCCGGCTGGATCATAGTTATCACCATTCTTGTGGGCCTTGTGCTCGCATGGATGCGAAGATAGTGGATGAAAGGAGGTTATAGTTATATGTGCGTTAAATTCATCAATCGTATGCTTCTTGGATTGTTAATGCTTGTTCCTGGGCTTATGAAGCTCTGGGCTTACATTCAAACTCCTGATACATGGTTTGTACCGGGCATGCTTAGCAGCCTTCACCTTCCAGCTCCAGGAGTTATCGCATGGATTCTCGTTGCCGCAGAAATTCTCTCCGGTCTTGCTATCCTTGCGAACTTCAAGTTGCAATACGCAATCTGGCCTCCAGTAGTAATTCTACTGATTGCTGCCTTCACAATGAATTTGAGCAATCCATCAGGATTATTGCTTCACCTTGCAGCGGTTTCAAATCTGTTGCTTATAGGTTGGTATTGCAATGGAGATGATTGCTGTATTCACCCGATGAAGTCAGGTTCAGCCAGTCACAAGAAGAAGTAATTCTTCAATTTTTTATTTTTTTACTTATTTTATTCTAGAAACGTTAATTCCGATAGAAGGCTTTTTACTTAGTAAGAAAATCGTACCAATGTTTAATGTGTCCGATTGCCTTTTTACCATGCATGTACGGCTCAAGTGCAGCTGGAATCTTAACTGTCCCATCCTTTTGCTGGTAATTTTCTAGTATTGCAACCAGTGCACGTGACGTAGCGAGTGCCGTATTGTTAAGTGTGTGCGGCACATACCGACCTTTAGGCCCATCACATCTAATCTTTAAGCGTCTTGCCTGGGCGTCTGTCAAGTTTGAACACGAGGCAACTTCAAAATATTCTTTCTTACGAGGGGACCATGCTTCAATATCCACCTGGACGTGTTTTAAATCACCTAGATCGCCTGAACAAATTCCTAAAACACGAATAGGTATTCCTAATTTCTTGAATATATCAACGGTAATACTTTGCATTTCCTCATACATCTTCATTGAATCTTCAGGCTTGCAAATAACTACCATTTCTACTTTATTGAACTGGTGCGTTCTATAGAGTCCTTTCTCATCAATTCCATGGCTTCCTATTTCCCTACGGAAACACATAGAGTAAGACGTATGTTTGATAGGAAATTGCTTCTCATTAAGAATAGTATCAATATATCGCCCAATAAGCGAATGTTCACTGGTTCCAATCAAGTACAAATCCTCTTCATTCATTTTATAGATCTGATTTTTCTGATCGTGTAAGTCAGTTACATTCTTCATCACGTCCCCTCTTAGAAGAAGAGGAGTCTCAACGTATACAAACCCTTTCTGAACCATCGTGTCAATGACAAACCGTATCAGCGCCTGATTCAAGAGAGCTAAATCGCCCTGCATATAATAAAATCCCGTGCCTGACGTTTTAGCAGAAGAGTCAAAATCCAATACGCCCAAGCTCTCTCCAATCTCAGCGTGGTTCTTGACTTCAAAATCAAACGTGCGAGGAGTTCCTATTTTTTCTAATTCAACATTCTGAGACGCATCTTTTCCAATAGGAACAGAAGAATGCATTATATTAGGAAATTGCACAAGTAACGATTTAACTTCATTCTCAAGCTTATCAGACTTCTTCTCCAATTTCTCAATCTCACTAGGTATCTTTTTAGCACGTTTCATAATCGCAGCAGCCGATTTGCCTGCTTTTTTCGCGTCTCCAATCTGCTTCGAAACGCTGTTGCGTTCAGCTCGCAGGGCATCTCCCTGTGCTTTGAGCTTGCGCCATTCAGCGTCTTTCTTGATAGCTTCATCAACGAGCTTAAGCTTAGAATCCTGAAACTTCTTTTGTATAGTCTCTTTTATCAGCGCTGGATTATCGCGCAGTAACGCAACGTCAATCATACACGTTTAAAGAAACAGACTTATTTAAAGCCTACGTGTAGGAAGAGCCGTTCTTACTTTTAGTAAGTCCACGTACATGATCTTTGCCTGCGGCTTTGTATTGAGCCTTATCCAGCTTAAACCGGTCAATCATAGAAGCAATATAGTCTCCTCCCAGATGATGCGGAACGATTACATAATCAATACCATGTTCATACAAGTCAATGGCTGTCCGGGGCTGCTCACTGGTGGCGATAAACGTAGCCTTACTCTTTAAACGCGTGAGCACATCCCGTATGCTCATATTAACAGATGTGTCAGGTATGGTTGATATAACAATCGATGCGTTTTCAATGCCCAGTTCACTGAGAAATTCCTCATTACCAGAATCGCCATAAATACAGTCAATACCCTTCTTTGTAAGTGCATAAATCACCTTAGGATTATAATCTACTACAACTACCGATGCGTTCGTTCTTTTGAGCGCTTCAAGAACTTTATATCCAATTCGATGATATCCAAACAGGAATACATCATATTTTTTTCCTGATGTGTCTACTTCAGACGAATATGCTCCATCAAACACTCCAAGCAAATGCTGAATCCGTTTAAACATTCCATGAGAGTAATAAATTCCATAACTACTTACTCCAATTGTTACGAGCGCCACAAGTACGGCAAGACTCATGAATGACTGACCCACGTGTCCAAGTGTAAATCCTGCCAACATAATCACAAGTGAAAACTCGCTAATTTGCGCGAGACTAATCCCAGTAAGGAAATTGGTCTTTTTTTGATATCCTGCAATCCGCAACAGCACCATGACGAGCAGAGGCTTTCCAATAATCACAAATGCGGAAAGAAGAAGAGCTTGTGTAATAAGCTGCCCAGAAATAGGTCCAACAAGCTGACTTCCAAAGAAGACGAAAAAGAGAACAACAAAGAAATCCCGCAACGGCTTTATCTTACTACCCAATTCAAGCGTATATTTTGTTGATGCAAGAGACATTCCCGCAATAAGCGCTCCAATTTCAAGCGAGAACCCTAACAAATCAAACGCAGTCGCAAGAACGAGCGCCCAGGCGATTCCAAAGAGGAAGAGCACTTCCTGATGTGAAGCAATCATGTGAAGAAGCCGTGGGAAAACAAGGGTCGATAGAAGAAATATTACAACTATGAGAAGAAGGGCAAGTCCAAGAGAAGGTGCAAGTGAAGAAACCGTTACAGCTTTTCCGACAAATGGAATTATCATGAGCACAATTGCGGCAACAAAATCCTGCACAATCAAGATACCGAGGGCAATGCGTCCGTGGAGTGTATCAATCTCTTTCTTGTCAGACAGTATCTTAACAACGACAACGGTCGAAGAGAAAGCAAGTGCTAGACCAAGATATATTGAAGGCAACGTGCTAAAACCAAGACTGTGAGCAATGACAAACCCTATAAGAGCTGTGACAAATACCTGTACAAATCCTGCAAGTGCCGAAACACTCCCTACTTCTTTAAGGACACGAAAATCCAGACTCAGACCAACAATAAACAAAAGAAATGCAACCCCTATGCGTGCAAAAACCTGCATGAACTCTGCCGAAGTAGTAGTCGGTCCGACAAGATTAAAGAAAAGAGGGCCAACTAGAATTCCAGCAACAAGATACGCAATAATCGGCGGCTGACGTATAAACCGCGAGAGCATCGCGAGAATTGCGGCAATAGCGACCACCAAACTCAGCTCAAGAATAACCTCTACCATCTTTCTCTTTTTACAGGGAATCCGTTTAAATACCTTTCCCGCAAAAGTTAAATACCTCCTCACCCACAATAAAATATGGTTGCAAAAAAGAAGAAGACAATCTCTAAATCTCAAAAGTCTACAAAATCCTCACAGAAACCTTCAGTCACTTCTTATTCCCCTGCTAATTCAGCCACTCCCACACCTTCAACCACTCCAGCAATTCCTAATCCTTCAAATATAAACGATCCTTTCTGGAATGAGACGCGTGAAGACCTCGAACAAAGCGCTAAGAATCCATTCGGAGATATTCTTAAGAAAAACCAGATGGAAATGCAACGCGCAAAAAAGAATCAAAAAATTATCTGGGTTTTATTAGCGATAGTCCTCCTTGCACTCATAGGATTATTCTTCTGGGTAGTTTTCTAAGATTAACAAAAGGCTTTTAAACAGCTTTTCAGCTCCATAACTATCATAGTCATCGCAACATGTTGCCTCGTGCAACATGCGGCTGCGACGACAGGACCTCTCGCAGCGGCGCGGGAGGTCCACCTTATTATTCTAAACGATATAAATGAATATAAACTGAAAAAAATTAAAGTCACAATGAGAAAAGCAATTAGCGCAATCATTATCCAAAACAGAGATTATTTATTAGTACGTAAGAAAGATAATTACATATTTCCTGGAGGTAAGCCAGAACCGGGGGAATCTGATGAAGAATGTTTAAGAAGAGAAGTAAGGGAAGAATTGTCTGGTACGAATTTAAAGAATATACGCGCTTACAAGTCCTTTGATGGGAAAAGTCCAAATAAAGGAGATTTGATACAGATTGTATGTTATCTTGCAGACTTAGATGGTCCACTTGGGAATCCTTCAGCCGAAATAACTGAAGTAAAGTGGTGTGATAGACAAGACTCTTTTGAAGTATCTGAACCTACAAGAAAAGCACTGGACTCATTAAGGCTAGATGATTTAATCTAATTCGTTTTAAGAAAGCTTTAAAAACCACTTTTATCTCATGTGCGTATGGGTAAAGTAAGAATTAAACTAAGCAGCGTGGATATCGACGCATTGAACTCAATCGTAACTATGATTAAAGATATTTCTACAAGAACCGGTGTATTGATGCGCGGACCTATCCCATTACCTACAAAACACATGAAAGTCACAACGCGCAAGTCTCCATGCGGCAACGGAACAGCTACCTTCGATCGATTCGAAATGCGAGTACATAAGCGTGTTATCGACTTACCTGCTGAAGACCGTGTTCTACACCCAATTATGATGCTTAAGATCCCAAGAACTGTTCAAATCAAGATAGAGATGAAAGAATAATTCATCAGCTATAACTTTATATATAATTCTCTTTCCAAAAGGCTATGGATGATAAGCCGATCGTCAAATTAAAGAAAGTGCATCCAGACGCCAAAATCCCTTTCTACGCTACAAATGGTTCCGCCGGCTGTGATTTTTATTCTATCGAAGAAATCACATTACAACCAGGCGAAACTAAAAAAATCCGTACAGGCATTGCGGTTGAAATTCCACAAGATTTCTTTCTCAAAATGGAAGGACGAAGTGGCTTCTCTTCACGAGGGATTATACAAGCAGGCGGAGTCATAGATTCAGACTACCGTGGAGAAATACATATCGTATTACACAACAGCACAAAAGAAACCGTCAAACTTGAGAAAGGAGATCGCATAGCGCAAGGCATCCTCATGCCTATTTTCCAGGCCTATTTCCAAGAAGTGAACGAGCTCTCAAAAACAACACGTGGAACAGGAGGATTCCAATCCACAGGTATTAAATGATAAACGACGATTACATCAAATCATTACTCCAGAGCGGTTGGCCGCAAGAATTTCATGAGAAGTTACATATTGGAAATCTTCAGAGCAACGTAGGTATCGCAACTCTATGGACATTTAAAGACGTTGTTTACAAGAATCTTGATCCGCAATCATATGCGTTAGTAGGCAATTTCTATGATCGTCAAAATGCACTCGAACCATTTATACGTAATTGTCTTGCAAATCCCAATATTCGATATGTCATCTTAGTGGGTAACGATAAAGCAAAAAGCCGTGAAATTCTCGTTAATTTCTTCGAAAAAGGAATTGTTGAAGGAAAAGTAGCAGGTACAGAAACAAAAATACCTGCAACCATTCCGTTAGATATTATTAATGAACTGAGAACGCACGTACAGCTGTTTGATATTACCGATCAGATAAAAAATCTCGATGATTCAAATGAATACGCTGCCGCAATAAATGCTATTCTGTCCACGTTACAACCTCAAGATCCATACGCCGAACCACGGTTTTTCGAAAAGCCTGTACTAAACACTGACAGCTACTCTGCTGAGAGGAGCGGTTTCATGACTCGCGGAAAAAATGTCGGTGAGGTCTGGCTTAAACTCCTAAGAACAATTTATGATTATGGTAAAATAACCAAGATGAAATATAACGACTCAACGGAAGTTAGAGAATGTGTTAACTTTGTCTCAATTATAGAAGGGGAAGATCCAGACGCTCCTCGCATGGAGCCTTATTTTAGGTTCGATGAAGCGTACTTGAAAAGCTATTACGACGAAATCTGCAGCCCCCACGTCCCACAAGGCACGCTTTACACGTACGGCTCACGATTTAGAGCATGGGAATCTCCGTCAGGAGAAAAGATAGATCAGATAGCCGACATGATTGAATATTTGAAAAAGGACACGTATAGAAAATCAGCCATTGCACAGACATGGATTGTTGAAGATGAGTTAACTCGAAGATATCTGAATAAGGACAAGAATAGCCCATGCATTATTCTTGTACAGCCGAATATTCAAGATGGAGTGCTACATTTGACAACATATATTAGAAGCAATGACATGTTCCGCGCATGGCCTCTAAACGCGTTCGGCCTTCGCAAACTACAGAAAATAATCGCGAACGGGTTGGGCGTAGACATGGGTTCGTTAACGCTCATCTCATGCAGCGCACATATCTATCAGGACAACTGGCAGGATACAAAGGAAATACTTGAGAAATATTACACAAGCACAAACTGCTTCTGGGATCCTCGAGGATATTACATCATCAGCTTAAAGAGCGGCAAAATTCAGGCCGAGCACTATTCTCCTGAGAGCCAACTTCTTAAAATTATTGAAGGGAAGACCGCACGTGAAATAAACGATAAAATAAATTCATCTCAGCATCCCAACGATCCCTACCATTCATCATACCTTGGTGAAGAGCTTACAAAAGCAGAAATCGCATTGCAATTAGGTATAGAATATACGCAAGACGCTCCACTCAAGTTAGACAAGAAAGTGACCGATAGCTGTTCAATTGATTCTAATTTTCAAGAAGGCGCAAGCTGTTAGATATTACGTAAACACCATAATCGTTTTATACTCTCCGCTAACTAATTAATCAATGCTCGATATTTCAAAAACAAGTAATCGTTTTATTGTGTTTGAAGGCCCAGATGGATCAGGAAAGACAACGCAGTTTAGACGCGGAGTTGTCTATTTACAAGACAAAGGGTACAAAGTTTGTGAAATTCGCGAACCCGGAGGAACGAGTATAGGTGAAAGTGTACGAGAATTACTCCTTGATCACGCTCATAAAGAGATGACTCTCCCTACCGAGTTCTTTTTATACATGGCTTCGAGAGCACAAGTAGTCGAGCAAAAAATAATTCCAGCTCTTAAACGAGGAGAGATAGTAATGGCTGATCGATTTTATGACTCGACAAAAGCATATCAGCTTGCCGCAGGAGGTTTCTCTAGGAGAATGAGCGATGCGTTATTTGATGAAATCTGTGACATAACGTGTGATAATACACATCCAAACTTAACAGTTATATTTGACGTCTCCCCAGAAGTTGCCGCCAAACGATTAAGCCCTCTTCTCGATCGTATGGAAGCAAAGGGTCAAACGTTCCACAGTAAAGTTCGAGAAGCATATCTCTCAATTGCAAAAGCCAAACCGAGAACGCATAGAGTAATTGATGCGAATAGGGATGAAGAGACTGTAGCGGCAGACGTTATCAGCTGTCTCGAAGATTATTGTACTCGTAACGGCCTCAAGCCATAATAGTCTATTTAGCCGATACAGGCGAGGGAACCAATCCACGCTCAAGCGCAGAAGGTTCATGAGCAGATGCACGTACGGACTCATCTTTCAAGGGAGAGGCTAATCCATCTAAGTAATACGGATTAAAGCGCGTCCTCATAAAATGGAGAAATCGTTCAGGCACTTCACTAACTGATACATCTTGGGGAGTTGCCTTTGCAAGATTAACTCCATTATCAGTTAATTTTCGAATAAATGCTCGCGCTTCATGTAAACCTTGCCGATACTTGCCGTTTCCCCCAGTTGTACGTTTCGAATAAGAAGCGTAAGCGTGAAAATAAGGAACAGCCTCCTGTAAAAGGCTAAACATAGGAAGATACTTCTCCATCAAAATATCACGAGTCAAATACCCTATAAAAACATATGGCTGGTGAAACATAAGACATAAAAAGCACGTTCCTTAAATCTCCTCATGCCGGTGTTGGGCAGTGGTAGCCTACCTGCTTGGAGAGCAGGCTTCCGCAAGGATATGCAGGTCCGATTCCTGCCACCGGCGGTTATTATTTCTTACCCTGATTTTTCCTTCGTATTGCTTTAGCTCTTTTTTTTTGCGCAATTCGCGTCGATTTTCTCATGTCTACTTTAAGGGCTTATTGTTTAATAATATATCTTATGAATCCACGTTATCCGTAAAACTTAAGAATCCATACTCAAACAAGTAATATGGCAAGCTACAATCCTCTAAGGAGGTCTGGAAAAAATAGAAATCCCACATTGTACTGCGCCAGTCCTAACTGTAGGCAACCAATTACAGATGGACCTATTGCTTATGAAAAAGGGCAAAAAGTACTGACACATGCCGACAAATGTCAGTACTACTTAATAATGCACAGAGTAATAAGTTCAAAAGAACCATCATTTACAGATTTTGACATCATCTCAATGCGCAAGGCAATCAAACTAGCAAGGGCAGGTAAAGTCAGTCCCCTGTCTCTTGAGTCTAAAATTTCTCCAAAATCATCTGAGTAAGCAGCATTACTGTTTCCGTTTTCTCGAGAAAAGACCTACGAGCATATCATCTAATTTTTCAGTTTCACGTCTCAGCTTTTTAGCGTTAAGAACACTTCTCCGTAATATATCATCAATCTGCTCAGTAAGCGTGAACATATTCCTCCGCGCACGCTGATCAAGCAATCTCAACACGTCAGAATCAAGGTATATGCAGACTTTATTCTTGAATTTAGGATGCGCCTTCAATGATGCAAACGCCTCCTCAATTTCCTCCATATGCCATCCATTTCTCATCAACGGCTCTTTTATCTGGTAATCGTCATACCCCTTCCTCCGGGCTTCTTTGATAAACGTAACAAGTTCTTTGTGAATCATTTCTTCTTAGGCGTTAAATAAACCTTCTGAACTGCAAAGCTCTTGTAAACTCCTTCAAGAATATCAGTCCCGGCATATCCGGACAACAAGGATAGCCGGGGATCAAAATTGAATACAATGCCTACAAAGGTTCCAATAATAACTGCAACCAGTACTGTAATCAGGTAATATTTCCATAAGATACGCCGCCGAAGAGAAAGCGCTTTTAACAGTCCTACAACTCCGCGCGTCAGTCCTCCAATCCCTCCAAGAAACGCCGCAAGAAAAAGTCCATCCATCTATGAAATCAAGAATAAACGTATTTAAACGACACGTGAAAAAGTTATCCCGTTTTATTCCCGCATATATTAGGGGAATACAAACCTAAGAGTAAAAAAGTAAAAAAAGAAAAATAAAGCTTGCTTAATGTCGTGCAAGACTAAAGACATTCTTGATAGCGACAATAATCACAGCTGGTACGAATATCGCAAGCATTGCCTGCAGTACTCCGTACAACATTCCTATGCTCTGGATAGCGCTTCCTCCTGCATATGCTGCAAAGATAAGCACTGCGCCAGACCACAAAAATGATTGCGTCTCGCTTGAGCTGACATTAAGAAGTCCTACAATAAGGCCAATTACTACAAGAATCATTATCCACGTCGCATTGAAAGGTCCTAAGACTCCGAACACAATCGCAAGAATAACTCCGAGTAAAAATGCCCAGCTTCCGATTTTGTTGCTACTTTTTCCTTGTGCCATAACAACACCTCCTTTCAGTCACAATAATATATATGTTCTAGTCGTATATAAAGATATGCTGTCTTAGATAAGTTCATCTATGGCTTCAGCAAGATTCAAATCTTTAGCCGTAACCTTTCCAACATTATGCGTCCATAAAACCAGCTTCACGGTATTGTAGTCAATCTGAATAAACGGATGATGCTTGGTTTTCTCCGCTGCTCCAGCAACTCTGTTCACAAAAATGATCGCCTCGTTAAAGTTTCCAAATCTAAACTCCCGTGTTAGTCGATCATCTTCTCGTATCCATTTTCTGTGCATCCAAAAACTAAGGCATAACAGTTTAAAACCCTAAGTATTATTCAAAAGAGCAAGCCCGGATCGCATAATGGAATTGCGCCGCACTCGAAATGCGGTTTCCGCAAGGATCTCCAGGTTCGATTCCTGGTCCGGGCGTTCAACATCAAGGCCTTAGTGAACTTTAAATATAATCCACCCCTTCTGTAAGAATGAAAAAGAGCCTCATTATTATGCTCGTTGTGGCATTATTGGTTATTGCTGTGGTAGGTTACTTCTATATGCAGTCACCTGAGACTGACAAAGATATGAATGCAAACCCTGCTCCAACGAGTAGCGATGTAACTCCTCCCGTAACCAATCCGAGTAATCCTCAAACGCCCTCAACAAACCCAACGACTCCCTCGACCCCTCAAAGCCTTACGGTAGATATAACGGGCTTTGCGTTTTCTCCTGCAACGCTGACCATACATGTAGGTGACAGCGTGACATGGACCAATAAGGATTCTGCGTCCCACACCGTAACGTCCAATGCAGGAAGCGAGCTAAACTCAAGCACTCTTGGAAAAGACCAGTCGTATAGTCACACATTCAACACGGCAGGCACCTACGCCTACCATTGCGCATTCCATTCTGGTATGAAAGCGACGGTTATCGTTCAGTAACGCATGAAGGTGAGAAGTAGCCTTACACGCTACATACGTTTATAAAAAACAAACAAGATTTAAATGTAAATATTATTCATAAAAAATGGAAACATTAAAAGACGGAGACGAGTGTAAAGTAATTAACGGAACTCATATTGGAAAGAGTGGCAAGGTTACGGACATTAAAAAGAGTAAGACGGGACACATAACAATCACCGTTGTACAAAAAAATGGAATTAGATTCAAAACTCTAGCAAGAAACGTATCAATCGTATAAAATTATGAAAAAAAGACTTAAATAGGAAATTTGGTAATAGATAACATGGGAAAAAAAGAACAGTTACATTCGATGCCTGCAGATTTAAAGAAAATGATCTCATCTTCTAAAAAGCTCGATGAGATCTGGAAAAGTATTACACCTCTTGCAAAGAATGAGTGGATATGCTGGGTCACGTCGGGCAAAAAAGCTGAGACAAGAGATATTCGTATAGAAAAGGCTATTTCTAAGTTAAAGGGCGGAATGCGCCGCCCCTGCTGTTGGGCTGGGTGTCCACACCGTTAAATGAGGAAATTATATAAGGATGAGCAACATCTACCTTCATGAGTAACATACTAAAAAGAGCATTCATTGACTCTGTTGGGACCGCCGGATATATCGTTCTGGTAGCCTCATTTATGTTTTTCCTTCAAAGTTCCTTTTCCGATCAGAAAGACACCATAATCACCACCATTTCGGCGCTTCTGTTATTGGTCTGTTCAGCAGCTATCACCGGATTCTTAGTATTCGGAAAACCAGCCATGTTGTATGTGGATGGAAAAAAGAGAGAAGCGGTTCTATTATTAGGCTATACGCTCGGAATGCTGATAAGTATAACGTTCATAGCATTCATTATCCTCATAGTATCTTTCTAAAACAGCTATTTTCTATGTAACATCCAGAAACTTGTTAGTAACATAATAACTATCATTAATTGAATCTCTATGCCCTGAAAGGGCAGGCTTGCAAACGAAAAAGAAACTCCCAGCGTTCCCAATACAATTGGAACTATTCCGGTAATGCATAAAGGACAAACACCGACTATCAAACCTCCCATTGTCCCGATAGTAGCAACTGTCCCCGCTTCTGCGCACTTCTTTCTCTCGCGATACTTGATATAAACAGATACAGCATTTATAGCGACAAGAGACCCTATGACAAGCGATAGAAACAAAGACAAACCAAGTTTAACCCAATTAACTGCTCCCGCATAGGCTATGATAAGGGGAATAGTGTTGTAAAAACCACTGAGAAAGATAGTAAGCAGCACATACGCAAAAAAGACACTAATCGTAGCGTATATGTACGGTTTCCTAAAAACTAAGTTCATTCTACAATGATTTTTCCGTAACCCATACCCATCGAACAAGCAAAGTTAAACGTTCCTTTCTGGGTTGGCGTAAATGTGATGGTATCTCTAGGCGTTTTCGCATATTTAGCAACTCCCAAGTCTCTGATAGTGAACGATCTCAAACATCCAGCAACACTATTGTCCAAAGTTATCTCAACCGGCTGCCCTTTCTTTACCGTTATCGTATCAGGATAATAATTACTATTCTTTTCACTAATGATTACCTTTTGCGTCTCTCCTGAAACTACTGTGCCAGGCGTCGTAGCCGTGTTGGAGTTTGACGCGTTAGAGTTCATAAATACAAACCCTCCAACTACCAAAACGAGCAAAACAATACTGACTAAAATCGTCGAGTTCTTCATATGCATCCTAGTTCTTAGAGCTTTATATACGTTATTAAACTATAATTTAAACGCTCAAACTACCTCCCTTCTCATCCGAACAACGGACTCCTTGACCCGTACACCATAAGCCATGCAGTTATGGTTGTTAAAATAAAGCTTATCAAACCAGTGATAAAGTGATCTTCTTTTCTCTGGACTTCATTTTCTTTAGTCTCGAGGTAAATCATATAGTTCAGAGATACGAGTATTGCTGAGCACGCAACGAATATGAGCACACTAGCCGTCTTAAGATGATCATTGAGCAACATTACTGAGGTCATCGCGCCCATCCAACCCCCCATAAATCCAGCCATCATCCCTTCCATAAAGCCCATCACGCCACAACAGCTTCCCATCCATATTCCTAATATCATTCCAACGAACATTCCGAACGCGCCCCCAACAAACAAACCATTGGTTGCTCCTACAAAGTATCCTCCTAAGAATCCAGCCATCATCCCGATAGTCATTCCCACCATCATCCCAGACATGCAATGCATCTGCTTGTAAGCTCTAATTTGTCGCACCGTTGGAACGACTAACGCGTAACTTAAGACAGCAAAAAACAAATAGAATCCGTATTTAGGCAAAAAGTCAGGAATGTACTGAAATTTAATAAAATACAGCAATCCCAATAAGGCAAATGACGTCAGTAACGAATAAAATATCGTTTTAACCAACTCGCCTTCTATGCGATTTCCATTAAGTTCCTTAATAAATTGCTTAAATGACATGGTAATATGCTCCTATTTTATTATTTAAAGTTACACATACGTTAGCGTTCATATTCCTTTTCTCCTCAGTAAATTAGCATTCATAATGACTGTTATAGAAGAGAGAGCCATAGCGGCTTCAGCGATAACGGGGTGAAGTATACCTGCCACAGCCGCTGGAATAGCAATCACATTGTAAGCGAAAGCCCAGAACAAATTTTGCTTTATTTTGCTAAAGGTAGCTTTGCTCAGGTTAATTGCCTGTACAACACCGACTAGCGAACCGTTAGTCAAAACAATATCTCCTGCTTCAATGGCGATGTCCGTTCCGGTTCCCATGGCAATACCTACATTACTCTGCTTTAATGCGGGAGCATCATTTACGCCATCGCCGACAAAGGCAACCATTCCCTGTTTTTGCAACTGTTCAACATTCTTCGCCTTGTCCTCAGGCAAGACATTCGAAATAACCTCCGTTATTCCGGCCTGGTTGGCAATCGTTTTAGCCGTTTTTTCATTATCCCCTGTAATCATAACCGTTCTATATCCGCGCATTCGAAGGTAGTTAATTGCCTTAACTGAATCTTCCTTTATTGCATCAGAAACGCCCATCACTCCAATGACTTTCTTGTTTTCAGAAACAATCATGGTTGTTTTCCCTTCGCTTTCATATTTCTCAATCTGAGTTTCATATCCCTTTAATGAAATGTTATTTTCGTTCATCAATCTTCTGTTTCCGATGATAATATACTTCTTTCCAATATATCCTTCCACCCCTCTCCCTCGTAATACATTAAATTTCTTAACCGCAAGATATTTTCGTAGCTGTGCTTTGGCAACAATAGCTCGTGCGATAGGGTGCTCACTTAATGTCTCAACAGAAGCCGCAACATCGAGAAGATAGCTCTCTTTCACTTTAGAAAAGATATCGGTTACTTCGGGCTTTCCTTTGGTTATTGTTCCGGTTTTATCAAAAACGATTATTCGTATCTCTTTCATAGTTTGTATTGCTTCTCCTTTCCGGATAAGGATTCCGCGTTTAGCACCCATCCCAGAACCGACCGTGAGAGCAATAGGTACTGCTAATCCTAAAGCACACGGACAAGCAATTACCAAAACAGAAATAGCGACGCCAATCGACTTACTCAATTCTCCAGAGAAGTAATACCATCCTCCAAAGCTTAATGCCGCGAGAACAAGAATGGCAGGTACAAAAATACTTGTTATCTTATCAGCCATCTTTTGTATAGGAACTTTTGTTCCCTGCAATTCCTCAACTAATTCAATAATGTGTGCCAAGAACGTATCCTTTCCGATTTTTGTCGCCTGTACGTAAAGTATTCCATCCTGATTGATAGTAGCTCCAATAACAGGACTCTTTACTCTTTTTTCAACTGGCAAACTTTCCCCGGTGACCATAGATTCATCCACTGAACTTTCCCCTTTAGTAACAATTCCATCAGTAGGAATTTTTTCCCCCGGTTTAACAATCATCACATCACCCAGTTTCAGCTCAGTTATGTTTATCTCAACTTCCTCACTACCTCTCAACACGCGCGCTTTCTTAGCTCCAAGTTCAAGAAGTTTCTTAATTTCTTTACTTGCTCGACCTCTTGCTCTGGTTTCAACATATTTTCCGGTAATGAAAATAGCCATAATCATGGCGCTAATGCCTGAGTAATCTTGTATAGCCATAAACAGCGTCAAAATGCCTGTCAGATACGCAATAACCGTTCCGAGAGCAATAAGAGAATCCATGCTAAAGTAAAAACTTACAAATCCTTTAAGCCCACCCTTTAATGTTTCAAATCCAAAAAAGAAAATAACCGGAAAGGCAATAATCAGTATTAGAACCGTCATAACCTGATCCGAAAGAAGCATAAAATCCAATAATCGAGGCACATACATTAAAAAAACGATAGGAACGGTAAACACCCACGCCCCGATAAGTCTCCTCTTCCACGACCTTAGTTCTTTTTCATCAAGAGACTCTTCCTGAACGTTGAGCATATGCGTGTGTTCCATGTTATTCTATTTTAACAATTTTATATCCAGTTCGTGCCACTGCTTTCTTCAAATCTTCTTCAGTTACGCTATCCTCGGCTTCAACAATTCCTTTTCGAGTCATAAGACTTACAGATACTTGTTTAACACCAGGAACTTTCTTTACACTTCTTTCTATATTGCCTGCACAAGAAGAACAGTGCATCCCTTCAATAGTCACCTTAACTTTTTTCATTTCTTATCTCCTAATTGTTTAACAAGCCATACAATAAACAAAACCAACGCTAGAGTAACGAGAATCATCATCGCAAATCCAAATATTCCATATGTTCCGGACATCATTCCATACGGATAGTATCCACGCATCATTCCGTATCCGTAATTGCTCCCATAGCCACCGTATCCGAAGCCCATCATTCCAAATCCGCCAACCAATAACACTGCAAGAACAACAAGAATGACAACTATCCAGGTGTTTTGATTATTCATGTGCGTGTCCTCCCTCAGAATGTAGAATGTGAACACAATAGTGAGACATGTGTTTCTCGATAATATCCATAAGTGGTTTTATAGTCTCCCCATTCAGTTTGTAATAAACAAATTTACCTTCTCTCTCTGTTAGTACAAACCCGCATTTTCTCAGGCGAGCTAAATCATGAGAAACGGCTGTCTGATCCATCTGCAAAACATTCATTATTTCAGAAACGTTCTTTTCTCCACCCTTTAACAAATTAATTATCCGTAGTCGAGATTCAGAGACCATTGTACCAAAGAATACTTTATAGGCTCCATACAAATCTTCCTCAGTCATATGATGTCCGTGCTGTTTTAATATGCTTTTGCTTATCATATGATAGTTAGATACATATTATCTATTTAAATCTTTCTAAGGTAAATAACTACTTTTTTATAGCCCCTATTATTTAGCAATCTATGAATAAATCAATCACTGTTCAAACAACCATCAATGCCCCATTAGAGCATGTTTGGAAACTTTACACCGAGCCGAAACACATCACTCAATGGAATAGCGCATCAAAGGACTGGCACACACCACGCGCGGAGAACGATCTACGGGTAGGCGGCAAATTCCTATTTCGAATGGAAGCACGGGACGGCAGTCAAGGATTCGACTTTAACGGCACATACACTCAGATAAAAACAAATCAACTAATTACGTATACAATTGGAGACGGGAGAACCGTACGCGTTCAATTCACCGAACAAGATGCAAGAACAAACGTTCTCGTAACGTTCGAGCCAGAAGGTATCAATCCTCTTGAAATGCAGCGCGAGGGCTGGCAAGCGATTCTGAATAATTTTAAACGATATGTTGAACAGGCATAACTTAATTTAAATAGCCGTCTGATTTCTAGGTATCATGGCATCAACACCTCCGGGCTCAAAGAAACGAAAGATGGACTACATGGTAGACCAGACGACATTCGATGAGTTCATGAAAGCATGTAGCCGAAAGGGATTTGCTCCGCAGGTAATTCTAGAGCAAGCAATGAGAAAATTCATTCAAAACGGTCAGATTTAAGCAGATACATGTATCCCATAAAAGTAGACATTAAGCATTGTAAGAGCATTCACGAATTGAGAAATTTTATGAGACTTAACAATATACGGTTAGTCTTATTTGCTGAAACACATGGATTTCTTAAAGAGACTCAAATTCAAAGAAAGATAATTGAAAGCACAAATCCTGATTTTTTTCTCTATGAGATGCTTGAAGAAAGCCAAATTTTGAATGATCAAGAGGCTCACGCATTTCTAGATAGGCCTAACAAGGAAGATTTTTCATTTATCTCTACTTACGGAGATCTAAAGCCTACTATAAAACTAGCCAGAAGATTTAAGTTACCTATTATCGGGTGTGACGTAAAAAACATGTGCTGTGATAGCAAAAATTGGATGAATGAATCCTTTCCTAGAGGGCATTGGGGAAAAGTCACTAAAACCAGAGAAGCAAGGCAAAGCAAAATAATTAATCAGTATAGTCAAAAGGGACTGGTTTTTGCTACACTAGGAGCATATCATTTGAGAAAAGGTAGCTATGTTATAAAAAATCTAGATGAGAAAAAATTCATTCTAGTCAATCCTTTATTTAATGGAGGGGAAAAATTTCTTATCCCTAGAGATCAAAAAAAGTTAAAAGTCTCATTTAAAGTTAGATTATTCATAAAAAAATAAAAAGCATAGCTCTATAAACCCTGTTTCCAGCTTATTTAACATGAAAGGCACAATAAAGTTCTTTAATGAGTCGAAGGGATTCGGCTTTATTACAGGCGAAGATGGAAAGGAATACTTTGTTCATACAAGTAGCTTGACTTCTGGAGTTTCAATTATGAAAGGCGATTCAGTTACCTTCGAAGTAGAACAGGGAGAAAAAGGGCCTAAAGCGGTCAAGGTTTCTAAAGCTTAATATGGGATTCAGAGATAGTGGTCGTGGCGGAGGATTCAACAGAGAACGTTCTGGTGGAAGCCGATTTGGTGGTGGAGGATTCGGAGGCCGCGGTGGATTCAATCGAAACAGAGAGGACAGAGGTCCACGTGAAATGTTTAACGCTACATGCAGTAAGTGTGGCAAAGAATGCCAAGTTCCATTCAGACCAACCGGAAGCAAGCCTGTTTTATGCAGTGACTGCTTTGAAAAAGAATCTCCACGTGAATCACGATCAGGTCAATCAGCAGGTATCTCCTCAGAGCAATTCAATCAGCTTAACACAAAACTTGACAAGATTATTGCAGTTCTAGAAACATTAGAAGTCATCGAAGACGAAGAAGAGCTTGATGAAGAAGAAAGCGAAGAGTAAGAGTATAGTTCTAGTTTGATTTTCTCACAAGAAAGGTTTTATTAACTATTTCAATTAATAAGTGATATGAATAGAGTTGTCAAAAGTATTTGGGCAGTGTTTGCAGGATTTGCAGTTGTTTTTATCCTCTCTACAGCCACTGATTTTATATTAGAATCCCTCGGAATATTTCCACCGGTAACACAAGGATTGTTCGTTACCTGGATGCTCGTTCTCGCGCTTGCGTACAGAAGCGCATACGCAGTTCTCGGCGGATACATTACTGCACGATTGGCACCCTCTAATCCTATGAAACACACGATGACCCTTGCATGTATTGGTCTCGTATTTGCCATAGCAGGAATATTTCTCAATGAGAGCAAAAGCCTTGGACCAACATGGTATCCGATATTACTTGCAGTCCTAACAATCCCTTGTGTTTGGCTAGGCGGAAAACTACATGGTCGGAAATAAAAAAGTAAAAGGCTTTATCACGAACATTGAAGAAGCAACGCTGAAAAACACTGATTTTCGAAAGGTACTCTATACATCGGCACATAGTCAACTCGTACTCATGAGTCTTAAGCCTAAAGAAGAAATAGGCCTGGAAACACACGAAGACAACGACCAATTTTTTAGATTCGAGAAAGGCAACGGTACGTGTGTAATTAATGGCACTAAACATGCTATAAAAGACGGATCGGCCGTTATTGTACCAGCAGGAGCAGAGCACAACATCATTAACACCTCTTCAAGCGAAGATCTTAAGATGTACACCATATACTCGCCAGCACATCATAAAGACGGAATTGTTCGCGCTACAAAGAAAGAAGCGGAATCAAACGAAGCAGAATTCGACGGTAAAACAACAGAATAATATGTTACAGTCTAGCAATAGATTCTACGGCCTGCACAAATCGATGTACATCTTCTTCAGTATTATAAAAATAGAATGAAGCACGTACGCTTCCAGATAATTTGTGCTTATTGAACCATGCATGTGCACAGTGCATTCCTCCACGTACTAATATTTTTTGAGACGATAAGAGCCGCGCAACATTAAGCGAGTCCATGCCTTTGATACTGAACGAGATAATCCCACCGCGTTTTGTCGAATCATGTGGGCCGATAATAGTAACTTTAGATATCTTATCAAGGAGAGAAGTTGCCAACGCATTGAGCTTCTGCTCATGCTTCTCAATTGTTGAGAGACCAATGCGCATCAGATATGCGCACGCTTCACCGAGCGCAATGAGTCCCGCGTAATCCTGAAGACCTGCCTCGAGTCGCATAGGTAAATCATCAAGCTCATAGGACGTTTGCGTTGTGTTGGTTACCGTACCTCCTCCGATAATAAGTGGTGCGAGTACTTCTAAGCACGTATATTTACCGTATAGCACGCCCGTGCCCGTGGGTCCGAGAAGCTTATGACCTGAAAAAGCGAGAAAATCAACGTCAAGTGCACGCACATCAATCGGCTGATGAGGCGCACTCTGTGCAGCATCTATTAGCACTTTCACGTTTTTCTTATGCGCTTTATCAATAATTTCTTTAACAGGGTTAGTAGTACCATCGACGTTAGATGTATGAACAATTGAAACGAGTTTCACATTCTTTGAGAGTAAACCGTTAAATTCCTCAATATTGAGACCGTTCTCCGTTGTCGAACAGGTAAGGAGCTTGATCCCTTTTTCCTTAACAAGTTGTAACCACGGAAGAAGATTGGAATTATGTTCTTTATCACTTATAATGACTGCATCCCCTTTTCTCAATGCAAGTCCGTGAGCGACAAGGTTAATAGATTCAGTAGTATTTCTCGTAAAGATAATTTCCTCGGAGCGTGATGCATTGATGAACTTTCGCACCTGATCACGTGAGCGAGCGAGTGCCGCATCTACCTGTTCACCTAGAGAATGACTACTTCTACCGCCACACGCAGGGTATTTTGTATAATACTCATTAATTTTCTCAATCACGTGCTTCGGTTTGAGAGTCATGCATGCGTTATCAAGATATACGTACTTTGAGTCTGCAAGCAACTGAAAATCAGACCGGTATTTCTCTGGTTTGAATCCGAAAAGGCTCATGGTAGCACCGTACTATTATCACATGACCCGTTTAAAGGAGAAATTTGCGCACTTGTTGCTGGAGACGGCTTGCCAGCTAGCTCGTTAATAATACAGAACGCGCTTGAGTTAGGCCCATTACAGTTGCCATATTGGACGTAATTATATATTCCAACAGAAACAAAGTATCCGCTAACAATGAAAACAACGAGCATGATGAAGGCAATTAGCTTATAATATCTATAAAAAGTTCGAGCAATAGGAGGAGAGACGTGAATAAGCTTCCCCGTTATATCGCTTCTCAACCGTTGATCAAGACTACTCTTGCATGGTTTGAGAAGTGCCGTTCGCCAGAGACATTCGAATGATTCCTTTGCTAATTTCCTATATTTAAGACTAAACAATCCAAGAAGTGCAAATATGGGAAGCGCTATGAAACAAAGCACCATACCTCTACAAGGGAAAGGGCATTTTAAAGCTATTTATCCTCTCTCAATGTTTATTAATTGATTTTATCTTATACTACAGATAAAGGAGTAGACGAAAAACAAGGAGACATATGAAACGACCGAAAGACGTTGACGAATATATCGCTTCAATGCCTAAAGATGCACAACCAAAATTGCGGCAACTACGAAAGGCAGTACGAGAAGCCGCACCTCGCGCTATAGAAAAAATAAGTTATGGGATGCCTTATTACGGTCACGAAGGACGTCTTGTTTATTTTCGCCTTTCAAAGAAACATATTGGCATGTATATTCCAACGCCAACAATTGAACAGCATAAAGCAGATTTGAAAGAGTACAGCACGTCAAAAGCCACAATACGCTTCCCAATAGAGAAAGAACTTCCTATTTCTCTAATTAAGAAGCTCATTAAATCCCGCGTTGCATGGAATGAGAGAAAGCTTAAATAACAAACCGCTCTCAAGTCGGTATGCAAAAGTTAGCACGATGCATTTTAGTTCTTTTTGAAACTTCTGTAGCAGTAGATTCTTTATTTTTCAAGAGATCTAAATAAACAAGGGTCTGCATCTTGGGAATGCCTACTGCCTCAAAAGTTTTGACTATCGATTCATCTATCATAGATTGACAGGGTAATCAACTATATAGTGTTATGGGTCTACGACGTTAAAATTAAATCAAAAGTAATATAAAGAAGCATTCCGGATTATTTCCATGGTCAAATCCACTTCAAAGATAACGCCCAAATATTGGTTTTACATTGGTCTCGTTGTTTTTCTTCTCAGCAGTCTTGGAAGTGGCATAGGGACGTTCGATACAAAATATATTGGAGACAGCATGTACGGTATTGTGGATTGGCTCGCTGCATGTATCCCCTATTTCTTTTACGGAGCGCTTGCAGGATTACTTATTGATGCATACCTCTCAAAGAAACGCAAGATTATGTTCAATGTACCTCTCTGGGCGTATTACACGATTGCATTTATCATAATAAGTATAGGAGCGCTTGCAATACATCTTTCAAGCCTTGCATGGAGAGATATTATCTTGTACTTCTACTTTCCATTCCATTATGCAATATTCTTCCCCGGGTACGCATATATGGCTTTGCCTGCCAACCCACTATCAGCAACAATCACGCTAAAGCTCACGTTAGATATCCTTATGCTAGCCATCTTCTCAAAATGGATCTATCTTAGATTTCAAGCGATAAAGGGAAACGCATCGCGAAGACAGCAGATAATAGAAAAATATGCTCTAGGAATAATCTTTTTCGTTCTTACTGTGGGAATGTTTCTCTGTGCTAATAATCTGAACTAGCGGCTCGTTTCATAAAGAAATTAGAAATACTCCAAAGTCCCGGTCCTGTCAAAGAAAGAGCTAACGTAGCAATAGTCAATCCAAAGTCACGCACTCCAATCTCCGTAAACCCTATTGAGAACGTTATTCCAGCAAGATGCATTCCCAATAGAAACGCAGCGACGCGTGAAAAAACACCGAGTGAAAGGAGCAAGGCGCAAAATAGTTCAAATGCTCCGTTAAGAAGAACAAATTTTACCGGCTCAATAGGCACGACTGAAATAAACTGAGGAAGCCAGCCTACAAACGTCTCAGGATGGCTAAGTTGACTTATTCCAAAATAAAAAAATACAAAGGCAATCCCAAACCGAAGAATAGCTACACCTGCTTGAAAACGAGGATCTAGTTTTGTTTCTAAGGCCATGTTATTGTCGCTCCAAAGTCTCCAATATAATAGTTTCCAATCAAGTTTCGCGCAGTGCCGCTATGTGAGTGTCCACCAGCATTGCCTACAAAATAATTGGTCGACTCATTACCGCATCTGAAAAGAATAGCATTTCTACCGCCTGGATGACTATTTGTTATATATGTGCCAGGTATAGCATAGAACTTGCCAACGTTAGTAGTTAGATTAATCATAAGCCAGCAATCGTTAAGTGTGTGATGTTGTCTCAAAGTGCTTATGTTAAGAGTCACAAGGTTAGAGGATTGCACACTAAAGCTCACCGATTGACTGGAGGTCATAACATTATTAGATGAATTCTGACATCTGACATATGCAGTCATGCTAGCTCCATTAGTCAATCCTGTAATGGTGCCGCCGTGAGTCGATCCAGAAGCAGTAACCATGGTATTGCCCATAGTAGCATATGTCTGATCAGTGTTACTCCATCTGCATGTGCCCACGATGTTAGTCGTTACATTCAGAGCGGTGCTCGTTGTGCCAGAAGGGAAGGAAGCCCCATTGCCCGGATTAATAATCGTGGCAGAGATGTTTACTTGTGGTTGGTTTCCGCCCGTATTCACGACGCCAATCTTTACTGTTGAACTGGAAGTCATAACATTATTAGATGAATTCTGACATCTGACAAACACGGTAACATTGTTTCCGTTAGTCAATCCCGTGATTGATCCACTATGAGTTGTCCCTGTAATAGTGCTTAACGTTGCACCCATACTTGAATACGTCTGATCAGTGTTACTCCATTTACACGTACATCCCAGATTTGTCGATACACTAAGAGGCACGCTGGTTGTTCCGGCAGGGAACATCGTGTCGTTAGCAGGGCTTGTGATTGTGGCGCTGATAGAAGTCATTTGTTGTACGCTAAATCTCACTGATTGACTGGAAGTCATAACATTATTAGATGAATTCTGACATCTGACATATGCAGTCATGCTAGATCCATCAGTTAATCCACTAATCGTTCCCACATGCGAAAGCCCGTCAGAGGTAGTCAGTGAATTGCTCATAGAATCATACGTCTGATCAGTGTTACTCCATTTACACGTACCAATAATGTTCGTTCCCACGTTCAAAGAAACACTTGTAGTACCCGAGTTGAATGCCTGATTAGAGCTAGGTGAAGTAATAGTTGCGGAAATATTCGCACCGGGAGTCGTCGGAGCAGTCTCATTAGAGCAGTACGTACCAACTTTATAGGTAGCAAGCAGTGAACGGGCGGTTGATGAGTGCGTTCCTCCGGTTCCACCCTTCGTATTAAACGCGTTAGTAGCTTCAGTGCCACAATTATCTACAATAGCTTGAATTCCTCCCGGATGGATAGAAATGTAACTTGATACATCATAGACATTCGAATCAATGAGAAGCCAGCAATTGCTCTGACTGTTATGGCTAACAAGTGCAGATCGAGATATACAACTCGAACCACTACTCGAACTTGATTGATTACCAAAGAAAGAGTAAACTCCTTCTACAATACGAACTACACCGTTAGAATAATAGACTGTGTATGTTCTTCCATTAGATCTTACAATAAACGTATAGCTCGTGACCTCATTATTTGGCAAAGATTCCAAAGCCTGTCGCAAACTATCAGGAATATCATAGTTGTTTGCAGAATTCAACGAGAGATTTCCAAGATTAACAAGTGTCGTACCAAAGTTACCTATAAAGAAACTGTTAAGGAGGGTATGTGCATACGCGCTATGCGATCCGCGTCCACCTTTCGTGTTAAAAAGTTGGGTTGCATCGATGCCGCAAGCCTCACGTATCGTTTGCTCCCCTCCCGGGTGTAGCCGGATGTAAGAAGTGATATCATAGACTTTATTATCAATGATTGTCCAGCAGTCATTTTGACTATTATGTCTTGCTACGGTTGTAGAATCAAGGGACTGTCCGGTTGTAGTGTTAAGCAAGGTTACATTCTGACTTACAGTTGCAGAAGAATCCCAAGAATAGTAGGTAACGCTCACTACTACTAAAGCAAGAATGAATACTATCGTGAGCTGTTCAAGCCACCCCTCAGTCAGTTTCCGTATGTCCATGACGATTTATACACGTAGAACTCCTTTTAAAATCTATTCTTGACAAAACATTCAAATAAGCTCTTAAATAGAGACATAGATGGAGCTCATGATATTTATTTACACATTTATAGCAATTTTCGCTCTTAATTTGATACCTATTTTTGGCCCTCCTACATGGATGGTTCTTTCGTTTATTACACTCACATACGCAATTCCTTCACTCCCTCTGTTCGTAATCGTTGCGCTATGTGCTTCAGCATTAGGAAGGTCTACCCTTACCTATTTTTCAGAAAGAATTTTAAGAAATCGTTTTTTAGGTCGAAAATATCGGGAGAATGTAACTCACCTGAAAAAGCATCTTGAAAAAAAGCCCTTGACAACATCGACCATTTTCCTCTTGGAAGCATTTACACCCTTGCCTTCAGATCAACTTTTTGTAGCCTACGGTCTTACCGGACTCAAGCTCAGATATGCTATAATTCCGTTCATCATTGGAAGAGCATTCACCTATAGTTTTTGGGTTTTTCTTGCCACAGAGACTGCAAAGCAATTAGGAGCTAGCTCGATAAGCAATTTATCCTTTCTTAGTGGACCGTTTATAGCTGCAGAGTTAGTAATTCTCTTCATAGTCTATTTATTTGTAAGAATTGACTGGGAACAGTTCATTCTACATCATACCATACGCTTTATTCACTAGCATTCCCTAATACAAGAATTAAATCCCCTATATTCGTTCCCGTTTTACCTGTTACAATTGTCCCATTGACTTTTTTGAGGAAATTGTATGAATCGTTATTCTTCAAAAAACTGCTCACCTGTAATTTATGTTGCGCAGCTTTAAGTTTAGTTGTTTCATCGACAATTCCTCCAGCTGCATCAGTTATGAAATCGACTCCATCAGTTGAGCAGCTGACTATCGTTCCTTTTTTCAAGTATTCTGTTGCCCCCAGTACTGTCTCTTGGTTTCGCCCACCCTTTCCAGTACCCCTAACGTGAACAGTCGTCTCACCTGCGAAAATAAGTGCCTTCCCAGGTTTAACAAGTGATGCTAATCTTTTCCCAACATCACGAGCTTCCCCTTTAAGTTGAGTAGTCACAATTCGCGTATTATATCCTAACACCTGCGCTTTTTCTTGCATAGCTTGAGAAGCTGACAAGTTAGTAGCGAGCAGCAAATTAGTTACATGTGTCAGTCGCGTTTTAGGGGTCTCAGCGAAATTCAATGCTGGTAGAGAATACTTCTTCCGTATTCTTTCGGCATCTTTGACAGTAGTTGAATCCCGTACGGTAGGTCCTGAAGCAATGACTTCCAGGTCGTTTGTCATCACATCGCTAATGATGAGCGTTATCATCGTTGCCGGAGCGGCCAGTGCACCGAGTTGCCCCCCTTTAACATACGAAATATGTTTTCTCACTGTGTTAATTTCCTGAATAGTCGCACCTTTTTTCAACAACAGCTTGTTAACCTGCTTCTGTTTCTCTAAAGATATTCGTGGAGCATCCATCAGTGCAGATCCTCCTCCACTAATGAGGCAAATCACGAGATCATCTCTATTACACTCTTTTAACAAATTAATTATGTTATGCGTTGCTCTAATATTAACTGTTGAAGAAATAGGATGTGTTCCCTTCACAACAGTTATTCGTGAAAGTGATTTATTTCTTGTGTCTATAACAATTCCACGTGTAATACGTTTCCCCAATATTTTTTCAAGAGTTTCAGCCATGTCTGCAGCCGCCTTTCCAGCACCCACAACATACACATTCCGATAAGATGCGAGATTCCACGATTTATTTTGAATATTGAGTCGGTTCTTTACAATAGTCACATTTTTACGCATAACATTTTTAACGAGTGCAGATTCAAGACCGGCATTAATTATTTCAAGAGCATCTTTTCGAGTTCGCGTGGTAGCCAATGAGCGAAAGTTTTTGATAATCATTTTGACTTTATATGCGAAAGAGCGAAAGCAAGGTCGCCGCGAACCTTTTTTCCAGGATTAAATACTCCTTTCTCATCAAAGATATCTTTCACTTTTTCAAAAATACGTACCATTTCAGGCCCAAACTGTTTCTCTAAATAAGGAGTTCTGATAAGTCCATCATTATGCTCTGCAGTTATTGTTCCTTCATACTTCTTAACGAGTGTGGTAAATGCCTGAAGTACTAAGGGTATTTTATCACGTTGAGTTTGCTCTTTAAGGTCCATTAAGGGGATAATATGGAAATTGCCATCTCCAACATGTCCTGCAAGAGTTGGCTCTATTCCGTTCTCCTCCAATAAAGTGTACAATTTAGGGAGAAATTCAGAAAGAAATTCAGGTTTCACACTAAAGTCATCAACAAAGGGTGTTGCCATCTTATTTTTTACCTTTTGCCTTAGAAGATTGAACGATTCTCGACGCATAATCCAGTATTTTTCTCCTTCTTCCTCACTTCTCATCACAATGTTACTTATTTTGGCTTGAGCAAGTTCTTTACCTAAAAGATTCGCCTGTGTCTGTATTTCTTGCTCAACATCTCCTGTTAGTTCAACAAGTACAATAAAAAACGGAAGACCATGTAACAATGATTTGAAAGCCTCTCTTCTGAATCCCCACATGAATGAAAATAAGTTCTTGTTGACTTTCCTCGCTATTTCAGGCATGAACTTTATCCCAAGTTTAAGCGTGTGCTTATCAAAGCTTTCGAGAGACTCAGGATGATATTTCTTAGCAATATCAATAAGGGGATTGATTTGTGCAAGATTCTTGAGAGATACCGCTACAAGTCTTGAATGTTTGTTCTTCTTCACTAAATCAACGTCTGCCTCAGTCCATAGACCTAACGTGCCTTGAGAACCAACAAATATTTTTGAAAGGTCAAATGTATTCCTATCCCATACTTTCCAAAGCAAATAACCTGAAGAATTTTTAGAAACCGCTGGTTGAGCGGCCTTGATTAAATCATAGTTTTTCTCACATAACGTATACATTTCACGGTAAATCTTACCCTCGAATGTTTTCTTTCGCATTTTAGCCTTGAGCTCAGACTTGTTCAATTTCTTGAATTCGTACGTGTTACCATCAGCAAGCACAACTTTTAATTTTCTTACATGATCAACTGTCTGCCCATATACCAGTGACTTCTCTCCTCCGGAGTTATTTGCGATAATCCCGCCCATAGCACAGAGAGATTTGCTTGCAGGATAACTTGGGTACATGACTCCTTTTTCGTTCATGACTTTTTCAAGGTCGCGATAATAAACTCCTGGTTCAACAACTGCATGGTCTGAATCAATAGCATTGATATGATTAATGTATTTCGTAAATGAAACAACAACAGACGTTGTCAGTGGTCCTCCAGTCATATCCGTTCCGGCAGCCCTTCCAGTAAGTGAAAGACCAGGATTATTTTTAACGAATCTTACAAGGTGCTCAATGTCTTCTGTATCTTTAGGGAACACAACCACGCTAGGCTTCACTTCAAATATTGAAGCGTCCCTGCTATACTCTCTCAACGTATCTTCATCCGCTAAAACGTCTCCTTTGAATCCTATCTTAAGTGCATCAATTGGATTTTCCATTATCTTTTCCTCCGTATCGCGTTTTTGGCAGCAATAACAATTTCCTTACTAGTACACAAATACTTTTCAAGCAATTTCCCGGGATCACCAGATTCTCCAAATGTATCACGTATTCCCACAATTTCGAGAGGCACGGGATGTTTCTTTCCCAATAGTTCAGCAACAGCTCCTCCAAGACCTCCATGAATTTGGTGCTCTTCAGCAGTTACTACTGCCCCTGTTTTTGCAGCAGCCGCAATTAGTGTTTTTTCATCAAGCGGCTTGATAGTGTGACAGTCAATAACCATCGCGTTAATCCCTTCCTTTGAAAGCTGTTCAGCAGCAACAAGCGACTCATATACCATCGTTCCACATGCGACAAGGCAAACATCTGATCCCTTCCTATAGATGTTAGCTTTGCCAATCTGAAAGTCTGTATTGACATCCGTTATTACGGGAACTGCGTTCCTTCCAAATCGAAGATAGACAGGTCCTTTGACTGAGGCTGAAGCAATAGTCGCTTTCTCAGCCTGAAGAGCATCAGCAGGAACAATTACTTTCATATTTGGAAGTACACGCATAATAGCAATATCCTCTAGCGCTTGATGCGTTGCTCCATCAGGACCTACACTAATTCCAGCATGAGCTCCCTGTATCTTCACATTAAGATTGTTATAGCATACGCTCACACGTAGCTGATCCCAATTTCTCCCGGGGCTAAAAACAGCATACGAACTAATAAAAGGTATTTTTCCCGTCAAAGCCAATCCTGCTGCAAGTCCTGCCATGTTCTGTTCAGCAACGCCTACTTCAATAAATCGTTCAGGATACACTTTTTTGAAAAGTTCAACACGCGTTGAATCAGTCAAATCACAACACAATGCGACAACATTTTTGTTCTTCTTGCCCAGTGTTACAAGACCTTTTCCATATCCTTCTCTTGTAGCTATTTTCTTTACGTCAGAGAGATTCATTCAAGCCTCCCGCATCTATCTATAAGTTCCTTACATTTTCCAGCGTCCAGTCCACGAAGCTTGCATTCATCAGCACATATCTCATTGAGCGCGATAACCGCTTCTTCTTTTACAGGTGGTTTGCCATGCCATTCAAAACGCCTCTCCATAAAGCTAACACCTTTTCCAGGAATAGTCTCACAAATAATCACTGTCGGCTTTCCACGATATTCTTTTGCCTGTTTAAACGCCGCAAGTATCTCTTTCATATTATTTCCATTAATAGTGATAACATTCCAGTTAAACGCTCTAAATTTACCTGCAACTGGTTCGAGAGGCATAATATCCTCAGTCGTTCCATCTATCTGAATATGATTTCTGTCAACAAAACCGATCAAGTTATCTAATTTGTACTTAGCCGCAAACATGAAGGATTCCCAGCATTGTCCTTCGTCAAGCTCTCCATCTCCCATTGAGAGAAAGACGTGATAATCTTCCTTATCCATCTTAGCACCGTAGGCTATTCCAGCAGCGACTGATGTTCCCTGTCCCAACGGCCCCGTACTCGTTTCTATACCTGGCAACGAACCCCTATGAGGATGTCCTTGCAATCGCGAGTCTAATTTGCGCAACGTTTTAAGTTCACTTTGTGGAAAATACCCTGCCTTTGCAAGACTCACGTATAGAATAGGGCAGATATGTCCGTTAGAAAGCACTAGTCTATCTCTCTTCTTCCATGAAGCATCTCGAGGATTATGATTCATAACGTTAAAGTAAAGTGCTGTAAACACGTCTGCCATTCCAAGAGGGCCTGCAGAATGCCCTGACCCTGCAGTAGTCAGCATGCGTATTACATCTTCCCGTAGAGTATCTGCAAGAATCTCAAGCTCACGTATACTAGAAATCTTTTTCATAACACCTCACACGTACGAGAAGAATTTAATATTTAAAGGTACTGTCGACTCTGGCATAATTTAAATAATCTCCTCGCATGAAGATAACAAGAGGGATGCAATGACTATTTTTAGAGGTAATGACGTCAGAGGAGTATATGGCACAGAGCTGACCGATGAAAAAGCCACACTGATAGGTGGAGCATTTGTAAGATTTCTTAAATGCAAGACAGTTGTGGTGGGAAGAGATTCGAGACTATCATCCCCTGCTCTTTCAAAGGCAGTTATTAAGGGATTAAGAAGAGCTGGCGCTGACGTGATAGACATAGGAGTGATAGACTCTCCAGGATTGTATTTTGCCTCACACCATTTACAAAAACCTGCCATAATGGTTACCGCATCACATAATCCTCCAGAACATAACGGATTTTATCTATGCAAAGCTGACGCACAACCCATATATCGCGAAAATGGTCTGCTTACTATCGAGAAGTTTGCAAATGAGCCATACGTTAGAAAGCAAGGTAACTATATGACTATGAATATCTGGCCTGCGTATGAAAAACATGTGCTTTCATTCCTAAACGTTGCGTCTATCAAACCACTAAAAATAGTTGTTGATGTGGGCAATGGAGCAGGGGGAGACATTGCAACGCGCATTTTCCGTAAAATGCCTAATCTCACAATTATCCCGCTTAATTTCAAACCAGATGGCCGTTTTCCAAATAGAGGACCTGATACATCTGATCCTTCAAACTTGCGGGAACTTCAGAAAAAAGTACTTGCCGTAAAGGCAGACATGGGGTGTGCTTTTGATGGCGATGCTGATCGTGTCGCATTTGTTGATGAAAATGGTAAAATTATTGAAGGATCAATTACCGGAGCTCTTCTTGCAGGGGAGTTACTATCAAATAAGAAAGAAACGATCTTATATAGCATACGTTGTAGCAGAATAGTCCCTGAACTCATCGAGCGTCGCCACAGCATCGCAATACGAGAGAGAGTAGGTCATAGTTTCATGGCAACACATATGCGCGAACATCGAGCACTATTTGCAATAGAAAATACAGGACACTACTTCTATCGCGATAATTTTTACACTGAATCCGCAATTATAACTTCACTCATTATGATTGCTCTCCTTTCAAGTTCGCGAAAGAATCTTTCAGAACTCGTCAACCCCTTAGTAAAATATTACATGACTGAAGAAGTGAGTTTTGCAACGTCTAATCCTAAGCAGGCACTAACGTTTATTGAAAAAGCATTACAAAAAAAGTACCGACGCCCTATTGATTCATTTGATGGCTTATCAGTTGACTGTGGAAGCTATTGGTTAAGCGTCCGCGCAAGCCAAACAGAATCAAAAATACGGATGGTAGTTGAAGGGAGAGACAGAAAAGAAGTCGAAATGCGAAAAAAAGAGCTCTATAATTTAGTAAAAAAAGCCGTACGATAAACGGCTATAAAACTTAAATACCTGTCAATCATCGATAAAGATATCATGAAAAGAGGGACAACAATAGGCATTATCTTACTGGCCTTTGTTTTTTGTACTCTGGCACCAAGCCCTACTGAGGCGCGTTCTCAATTACCTCTAATGAAAACAAATAGTATTAGTTTTTCAGATCAATTGAACTTTGGTCAACTACCTCCGTTATCATCTATCTACACGCCTAATATCACTGAACCACATGGTGATCAATATAATATTACATTTACTGCTCCCTCTCCTCGATTTTTAACACGTATTCCAGAACCTCCAACAGGCGAATATACTCTCTTAGATGATGCTTGTAGCACTTCAGATATCGCCAATTATACGCCTACTCAAATTGTTGATTATGTTACGACTCATTCGATGGACTGTCTTTATTTTTTCTGGACATATGACGCAAACACGCTGAGTGTTTTCACCGATGCGCATATTCAAGCAGCCCTTAATGCCACTGAAGATCGTGTCGCCACCTATGACGGAACAAACAATCAAAGTATACAGCAGCTCATATTTTACATACGAACGGCGTATTATCACGGATCATATCATTCAAGCCCGAATTTTACTAATGCTACGCTTCTTCGTACTATCGACGTGTATAGAGAGTTTGCAAACACCACGTATTTTAACAACGCAAGCAGCGATGCAGAGTTAACGCTCTATCATTGGATAAACGGTGCTGACGCTGCAGGCGTTTCGTACGCACTTGTGCCGCAACTTAACACAATCATGCGAACGTTCATGAATGAGACTAATCGATGGTCTCGGCTGACGCAGTTGTTCAATATCTATTCAATAGAAGGGTATTCTATTCCGCGAGGACTCTATATTGGACACCCTAATCGAACACAAATGATAAGTTCAATGCAACAACAGAATGTAAGTGGAATACTCGAAGATATTGCGTTAAACGATACCATGATTCCAACCGCAGGTACCTCTCTGATAAACAATGCAATCGGCAGTTTAGGATATATGATTACCGTTTCAGAATTCAATGCGAGTTCAGTAAATACGTTAACAAAAGTGATTAATCATTACGAGCCACTAACTCTGCCATATCTTTGGGCAGTATACATGCTTGATTATTATAATAACTGCCATACTGCAAACGAGAATGTAAGTATCTGTCTTTCAAATCTAACCGCTCCTATTTTTAGCGTCGCCTTACCAAATAACTACTCGTTTGATAACGGAACAAGAGTATTCATAACAGCTCTTAATTATTCTGACGTTCAATCGCTCTACCATGCGATTAAGCAAGTTGAATGGGAATTTGGAAGAGTCGCAGGAACCGTACCGGTAGTTGGAGATAATAATAGTGTTCTCACTATGTACATTTACGGTTCTCCAACTGACTACGCGCTATACCAGCCCTTTCTATTTGGTCTAGGAACGAACAATGGAGGAATTTACATAGAACAATGGGGCTCTTTTTTCAGTTATCAAAGAACAACAAGTGAAAGTTTCTATACCTTAGAAGAATTATTGCGTCATGAATACACGCATTACCTCGTTGGAAGATATATTGTTCAAGGAAACTGGGGAGAAGTCCCCATATATGATAATCAACGCATGACTTGGTTTGATGAGGGGATGGCTGAATTCTTTACGGGGAGTACTCAGAGAGACAGTGTTAAAACGCGAAAGACGCTCGTTCAATTAATCGCGAGTGATGGTACTAGATTAACGGTAAGCGATGTATTCAATAGTTCAAGTTATAACAGTTTTACATTTTACCGTTACGCAGCCTTATTTTTCAACCACCTCTATACCAACGATCTGCAACAGATGTTCGATTTTATTGACACTGTAAAGGCGGCAAATACAACAAGATTTGACGCATATGTTCTATCGTTAAGAACAAACGCAACGTATGAATCAAACTATCAATTATTTATTAACAACACAGTAGGAAATGTTTCTTCACTGCTTAATCCCTCTACCGATTTCCCAAGATACCTAAATACTACTTCCATTTCCGCAATACAGGCAGCGTTTAGACAGACTACTTTAGGATCAGGGGCTAATTGTTCAGCCCTCTATAGTAGTTCTGCAAACGCACGTTTCAATTGTACAGGCCAACTTACAGACTCAGTCACAAACGCGTCTAACAGAGTAGCTGCATGGCGAATTTTTGATGCAGCTCTTAACAAGATAATTAATGAAACATTAAACAGTACGATTAATGTAACATATACTAATTTTAGAGCTATGAACTGTAAGATGGACAACATTACATTCGTCACAGTCAGTAGTTCAGTCTACCCTAAAACAAATTACTCTTGTGAAGGCCCTCTGGCGTTTAACACAGAACTTGCACAATGCTTCGACGAAATAGACAATGACGGTGACGGGTTTATTGATTACGGAAATGATACAGACTGTTCAAGCAATTATGATACTAATGAAAGCCACTCTCCTCCAGATTTCCCAAGTGTAACGATTGTATATCCTACAAGCAATATATATGTTTCAGTAATAAGCGCGCTTAATTATACAGTAGAAGACAATAGTATACAATCATGTTGGTATTCTACTGATCAAGGCGTAACAAACACGACAATAACTTGTGGTACAAATGTAACAGGCCTCACATCATCTGCAGGGACAAATACTTGGCAAGTGTATGCCAATGATAGTGATGGTAACACAAACTCTAGCACAGTCTCATTCACGTATATCCCTAACGCGCTCACCGTCGGAACATGTACTTCTCTTAACCAGACAAATAAAACCTACGTGCTTAATGCGAGTATTAATCCGACCGAGGATAGTCCATGCATAAACATCACTGCCCAAAACATAACATTTACCTGTGGAAGATACACTATCTATAATGTAACCCATGCTAACACGATTATTTATTCAAATCAGTTCAACACAACTATTATTAATTGTAAAAATCTAACCGGAGGATCGGGACTTGCAAGCACCGGAATTAAATTAGTTTCAGCAAATTACTCTTCCATAATTAACGTATCCATATTATATGCTCGATTTGGGTTTAACGTTGGCACGACAGACGTTGTTTCAATAATCAATAGTAGCGCCTCAGCAGGAGTCGACAGTGGTGTTAGCGGAACTCCGTCAAACTCAACATTTAGAGGCAATACGTTGAGCTATTATTCCAGAGGATACTCAATTACCGGAACGAACAATACATACGTAAATAACACAGTTTACGGAAATACACAAGGTTTCGAATCAGGAGGTACAGCAAGTCGTTATTATAATAATACGCTACTCTCTAACACAAACGGATTTAGAATAACCGTAGGAGATATTATTGTAGAAGATAGCTATTTCTATAATAATACTTATGGTTTTCTTCTCACTACTGATTTAGATGTAAATATCTCAAGGACGATTATAAACTCCTCAAGATCAGACGGGATTGCAGCCCAATCATCAGCAACGACTGCTCGAATAAACTTAGTGAATGTATCCTTCATCAATACAACAGGCTATGATCTTAATATATCTGGAACATACAATAATTCACGATTCAATGATACATCAATAAATAGATACATCTTCTCTTCTTCTGGAGGAATATATTCATTTAGTAAATCAGGAGCAGGTAATATCAAATTCCTTCAGAGCATCAATGGATCAGGAAGCAATCTGAGCTCAAACTTAAATATCTCTTTCAATCTCATCAACATCAATGTTACAAGCAACCCTGGATTGAACAGGAGTGCAAACATCACGTTTTACAACATGCCTGGGACATTTGTCAATCCTCGAATATTCAAGGACGGTTCTAATTGTACTTCTTGCTACAATTTTACTTCCTTAAATGCTGCCACTGTAACGTTTAACGTAAGCAATTTTGGAAATAATTTCACCATTCGTGGAGACAACATAGGTCCAATCGTCAATATCACGTATCCTGCAAACACATCATATTCTTCAGGACCCACGGAACTCAATTATACGTTAAATGATACTGACATCCAATCATGTTGGTACACATTAGATAGTGGAGTCACAAATATAAGTCTAACTTGTGGTACAAATGTAACGGGCCTCACATCATCTACAGGGACAAATACTTGGCAAGTGTATGCCAATGATAGTCTAGGCAATACTAACTCAAGCAACGTAACGTTCTTTGTAACTACTTCTGGAGCGAGTGGAAGCAGTGGTGGCGGTGGCAGTAGTTCAAGTAGTGGCGCAGGCGAAGCGTCTGCGTATGAAATCCCTGATAGCGTTCTTACCGAAGGATATGCTGCGTATGTCTCAGTTGGAAGCATTCTTAAATTCACATTAAGAAATGATAATCATAGCATCCGAGTAATTTCATTCACTGAGAAGAATGCAACAATTCTCATTCAATCTGATCCAATTACGGTAATTATTAACCGCGGAGAATCAAAACAAGTAGACATTGATAAAGATGGAAAAGAAGATATTATGTTAAAATACGAGTCGGTAAGCAATGGTAAGTTATTTTTATCAGTTCAGAAAGTCCAAGCGGCAATCGAAAAAGTTGTTGATCGCGCATCGCCCCCGATAGATATCGCTACAAAAGGTTGTATAGAACCATCATGCCCTTCTTCTGCCAAAGGTTTACTTATTGTAGTATTGATAGCATGTCTGACAGGAATAAGTTTCTTTATTGCCTGGTACAGTCGATTTAGATCAAAGAGAAGAGTTCTCATGGGATTTGAAAAATAACAAGCCTCTTAAAGTACATTTACGTGTATAATTCATGAGAGTAAGATATTCATTTTCATCTAGAAGAACAAGACTAATTGATCCAAACAATAGTCATGCTATCGCGTTTCCAAAGATCGTAAAGGAAGTAATTCGTATATCTGATGTTGTACTTGAAGTTCTTGATGCGCGATTTATAGAAAAAACACGTAATTTAGAACTAGAAACACTGGTAAATGAAATGGGAAAGAAGCTGATTTATGTAATAAATAAGGCTGATTTGGCAGATCAAGAACAAATCCATTCAACGATAAAACAAATTAATCTCTTTCCGTATGTTGTAATTTCATGCAAATCTCCTCAAGGTAGGAAGAACTTACGCGAGAGGATTAAAATTGAGATTAAACGTCTCCATGTAAGTCATGCAAAAGCACATGTAGGCATCATAGGGTATCCTAATACGGGAAAAAGCACACTCATCAACGTTTTAGCCGGAGGCGGACGTTCACGTGCTGCAGCTGAAGCAGGTTTTACCAAGGGAATGCATAAAATAAGATTTAGCAAAGATATACTTATAATTGATACGCCGGGAGTCATTGCTCCTGAAGACGCACCAGCTACACAGAAAGAGGATTTGCAAAAGACTGCTGAAGTAGGAGTTAAAATGTTCTCAAGCGTCAAAAACCCTGAAATTATCGTCGTTCATTTAATGAAAGACCATGCCAAAATAATAGAGTCATTCTATAAAATCGAATCAATGGGTGATGCAGAAGTGTTGCTCGATGAGTTAGGGAAGCGCAACCATTTCCTAAAGAAAAAGGGTGTCATAGATCATGATCGTGCTGCGCGTCTTGTTCTCAAAGACTGGCAAACAGGAAAAATACGAAAAGCTTGAATCGATACAAATGCTAATTACTCAAGCCACGGATGAGCTTTTACAAAAGAGTGATGTCTCCACCAGGTGCCAAGTCCAATACGACGACCTGCGTGCACTAAAATAAACGAAACCATCAGAACAAGATAAATAAGATGGTCATCAAGAAGAGGATTATTTTCTGGAGGAAATACCGCAGCCCACATCAAAAAGAGCATAACTGCTCCGGAAACGCTCGCGATATCAACAAGTACTCCTAAGATGAGAGCAAGACCGATTCCTAGAAGTCCAAGCATAAATATCCAATCAACAAAAGCGTATCCTGCAAGTGATTTGAAAAATGGTGCAAGAGGACCACTTGTTGCAAACGTGAGAAATCCAGTCGTAGGACTTCCTCCTTGCAACCAGGCATTCTTACAAAGGAGTTGAATTCCTGCATCGGTATGACATGTAGCATATCCTAACCCAATAAGTTTGTCAAAAAAAGCCCAAAGAAAAATAAGTCCCAGACAGATACGAAGCACAGCCCAAACATACGCTGTTGGTCGCGAAATAAAACGTCTCTCTTTAACCACGAAGAATATAGGAAAAGAACGCTTTTAAAGATTTAGTATCAGGCTTCTGTCTTTCGTGCAAACAATGGCTTGTAATGACTCCACGTATGAACGATTACATACACTTGCAAAACAATTAAGATAGCCATCATCACAAAACTCATAAGACTAGGCGCAAGTATGATATTGAACAACAACACGTTTACCATAATCGGCGTAAGAAGAGCCATGGAGAACGGAACCCACTGATTGAAGACAAGCATAAGCCCGATAAGCGTCTCGCAAATCCCTACAAAAGGTATCATATATCCTGTAGCTCCAAGAGCGAGGAGAAAAGCCATTCCAGCACTAGGCAAGGTAGGTGAAGGTAACGGTAAGAACTTAGTCACTCCAAAGAAAATAAATGAAAGTCCCAGTAAAATGCGTACAATTGTGTATAATGTCTTCCCCATTTCAAAAATAAACTAATATGATTTATAAATCATTCGGTTTTATGCGATTACACATGATAAAATCGCTGATTTACAGGCGCTAGAACAGCACGAATGCATTTCAACATCGCATTCAGGACAAATACATGTCCATTTATTACAAGTAGGATTTGGACAGTCACCACATAAGTCACACGGTTTATTGCAATGCATACAAGAGGTTATCGGCTTCGCATTCTGATCGATTCGTGAAGTCATTCGCTTATCAAAGACGAAGCAACTTCCTTCCCACACAGTATTAGGAAATTCCTGACAGAATGTAATGATCCCTCCATGAAGCTGACTCACATCTTTAAAACCTTGTTCAATCATGTATGCCGAAGCTTTCTCACACCGTATTCCTCCAGTACAATACATGACGATTTTCTTGTCTTTCTTGTCTTCCAGTTTTTTCACAAAATCAGGGAATTCTCTGAAGTTAGTAGTATCTGCGGTAACTGCTCCCTTGAACTTACCAACACGAGACTCATATACGTTCCTTGTGTCGAGAATAATCGTGTCCTTATCATCATAAACCTCGAGAAATTCCTTAGGCGTTAGGTATTTGCCTGTTTTGCTCATATCAAGTTGCTTGTCCATTCTGATAATCTCATTTTTTACCTTCACAATCATCCTATTGAACGGATGATGCGTCCCACGTTCTTCTTTAAACTGTATATCTGAGAAAAGGGCATCTTTGCGTAATTCTTCCTTATATTGTTCAATTTGTTCTTTAGTACCTGAAACTGATCCATTGAGACCCTCTGTAGCAACGAGTATGCGTCCCTTAATTCCAAGTTTTTTGCAAAAATCAAGATGGTTCGCACTCCAAGACTCAGGATTTTCTACCTGGGCAAACTTGTAAAATAAAAGTATGTGTACATCGCGTTCCATAGAAAAATATATCTGAGCCGTTTTTTAAAGGTATTGACAATCTAAAAAACTGAGCAAGAAGTGCTTATTACTTACTTGAAGGTACTGATTAATTATGACCTGTGCATCACATGGATGTTTAAAAGTAAAAGACACGTAAAGAAACTATGACCTTTATTGAAGAAATAACCTCTTTCCTAGGAAAATCACTTAAGACTGCTGCTCAGGAACTCGAAAGAAATGCGCGTAGAAATGTCGAAGCACGCATGCATGCTTTTCAAAGGTTCGTTTTCAAACAAGTGTTTATAGGAATTTTCTTCGCAATAGCCTCTCTATGTATTTCACTTGCGCTAATTTTTGCGGGAATCGAATACTTGCATCTTACTAAAACCATTTCATTCCTAGCCGTAGGAGTCATTGCGCTACTCATAGCTGTACTGATAAAAACACTAAACTAAAAGGAGGTTCAATTAAATGGCACAAAGAAAAAACGAGGACAGAGGAATACGCGACCGAATAAGCAGTGCGTATGAAAATACTAAAGAACGAGTCGGAGAAGCTCGCGACAGAACAGACGAGTACTTACGCGACCATCCAATACAATCAATAGCTATAGCTGCAGGAGTTGGCGCAGCAGTTGCAATTGGAGTAAGTGCATTCATGCTTAGATCAAGAAAGAGATCTTTCTTAGACAAAATATTTGATATATTCTAATTATCGTATATCCGATAGGTTTAAATACATTCACGTACTTGACAGAGTATGGACTTTGAAAAAATAGTTATGTCGCGTCATGCGGCAAGAAAATTCGATGGTAAAAAGATAGATGAAGCTAAAGTTGAGAAACTTCTAGAGTTAATACGATATGCTCCTTCATCATATAACATTCAGCCATGGGCTATTAAAATAATTTCAGATCAGACTATCAAAGATAAATTAGCTCCTGCTGCATGGAATCAGCCTCAAATCACTACCTGCTCACATCTTCTCGTCTTCTGTGCCAATACGGACATTGTGTCACATATTGACATGCTTGAGAATCAACTAAAGCAAGCAAATCTGCCTACGGAAGTAGTCGGAATGATGCGTAACTTCGAAAAAGGAATGAATCCTGACCAAAAGAGGAGCTGGGCTCAACGTCAAGTATATTTAGCGTTGGGAAACGCGCTTAATGGTGCTAAAGAACTAGGTTTTGACTCATGTCCTATGGAAGGATTTGATCCGAAAGCATTCGCAGAAATCCTCAATCTGCCCCAAAATATCATCCCTACCGCTCTCTGCACAATAGGATATACCTCAGATACTGTGCGTGCAAAGATGCGCCTGGATAAGAAAGATATACTTATTTAAAACACGCTTTCCTCAAAAAAGTATGAAAAAGATGACTTATTGGGACGTATTACGAACATACCATTCTCAATTATACAAATCAAAAATGTACTGGATGAGCGGCATTCTTATTTTTCTAGGTTTTGTAATGATGCTTGTCACGTTGCCTCGTGTCACATTGGGAAGTACTGTTTTCGCTTTAGGCATCATTCTCTTGTTTACATCAAAAATAATTGTTCTCAATCAGCAAGTCAAAAATTAAGTTTCATAGAGTTTAAATAACCTAAAAAAATAAGAGTATCATGAATAAATTTGGAGCACTGATTATTGTTGTTATCGCTGCATTTGCACTTATTGGAGTTGCCAGATATACAGGTTATGCTGTTGCACCTATTACCGATCAACCTTCACCTTCGGTAAATTCAAGCGGAGGCAATACACCTGCAAGCGTCCCTACAACACAACCGTCCTCTTCAATAACTTTAGCTGAATTAGCAAAACATAATTCAATGAACAGTTGCTGGGTCTCATACCAAGGGAATGTGTATGACATAACCTCATTCTTACCAGTACATCCGGGATCGCCCCAAGCTATTCTTCCATATTGCGGAACTGCCACGGAGTTTACTCAGGCATTCACTCAACAGCACGGAACTTCTCAGGTAAGGAAACTGAACAGTAAAGGAATCTTAATGGGTACTCTCGCATGAAATCTGAAGAATACGGCAAAATACTTCTAAGAATTTCATTATCGCTCGTATTTCTTTGGTTTGGATTTAATCAAATTTATGCTCCCGGAGAATGGATAGGATATGTACCCTCATTCCTTACATCATTTTTCTCAGCAAACACAATAATTTTATCAAATGGTATATTTGAAGTCGTACTAGGGCTTATGCTTCTGACAGGAATGTATGTACGCTTTTCAGCAGCTCTTCTCGGCCTGCATCTTATAAACATCTCCTTTTCTCTCGGGTTTTCAGCAGTAGCTGTGCGTGATTTCGGTCTTTCACTTGCGACAATTGCTCTATTCCTGCAAGGCCCAGACGCCTGGTCTCTTGACGCATATTTTACGAGAAAGAAGAGTCAGCATAATTTATAAGAATCGAAAACCTCCTATAACGTGGGTTACGCATTTGTCTATGAAGCATCTAATCATTACAAAATAAAAGTAGCTATAGGTCTTCTTCTTTTTCTTGCGCTCTTCCTCGGAGTAACCATCATTGTATATACTGTTGCGACAAGCTACTCGAGTGAGCATTCGTTTCTCACTAGCTTCGTCTTGACTATTCAGAACGAAATTATCAATTTGACTCCTATTGGGCTATTCTATTCCTCATTTCTCGGAGGAATATTTATTGTGCCCTCAGCAGAAGAAATCGTTTTTTATCTCGCATTACTTAAAGGAAATCCCATAATTCTTAGCATTGTGCTTGTAAACCTAGGACATTATGCTTCACAAGTAGTCAATTATTTTCTTGGCCTCAAAATAGGGAAGCTCATCGTTCCATTAATTTCAAAAAGAAAAATATACAAAGCCCGTCGATTTGTAAACAAGTACGGCCAGTACGGCGTCTTTATATTTAACGTTACTCCGTTGCCTGCTCCTCTTCTAACCTTTGCATTAGGAATAACGCGCTACAACAAATACCGTCTATTCTTATTCACCATTGCCGGAACGATATTAAAATACGCGATTATTGCAGGAGTTTTCGTACTGATCCACTAGTTATTTATAGTGGAAAGTCTCTAAATCACTATGATTGTATTACAGGAGGGTAAAGCGTCTTTCGACAACACTCTTGATACGTACGTTCTGCGTAACAAACGCGTTCTCTCAAAAAATGGTATTAAAGTCGGTCGTGTAAAACATGTTCAAATCAATCCTCTTTCAGCAAAGATAGAAGGTTTTGTTGTAAGTCTTGGACTATTTAGTCAGCCAATGTATATTGGAATTTCATACTGCGATCGAATGTCCGCCGATGGACTTATTCTAAGCATCGATCCAGTCACCTTCCTTAAAGGCAGAAAAGTAGTTGCTTCTACTGGAGAAGTAATTGGAACAGTTACTGCGATCAATCGTAAGGGTACAACGAATGAAATTGAATCACTTGAAGTGAGCGCATGGCTGCGGGGCACATATCCTGTTCCAAGATCAGCAATAAAATATCCTGGTCACTCAATAATTCTCAACAGCTCTTTCAATGCCCCTAAAAAGCATCTCTTTAAGCGATCTAAATAAAGCCATCACATCAGATGACATGCTTGGAAAAGATGTCATTGACGCAGAAGGCGTATTCATAGGTGTAGCTGAAAAAGCATTCATCGACCCCGATACAATTGAATTTGTAGGTATTGCTGTTGACAAAGGATTTCTCAGGAAAGGGCTCGTTATAGGTAAAGAATACATTGAGCGTATCGCAGAGCATGCTATCTTTCTGAATATACGAATAGCCTATGAAATCCGAGGTATGCACGTCTTCGACGTCAATGGTAAAGAACTCGGCACCATCAAAGATCTCGTGCTAACATCCTCTGGAAAAGCAATCCAATCCATTCTTGTGAATTCTGGAACAAAACTCCCTCATAAAGAATACAACATTAGTGCCAAAGACATAGAAAACATCGGGTACACCGTCCGTCTAAACATTACCCAAGCGTATTTACTCGATAAAGCTAATAAAAGTCCTTCATAACATTTATATACTCTCAAAAAGTCAGATTCCTGTAAGATGAAGGAGTAAGAAGATCAGTTTCTAGTAAGTTTATGAGTTATACAAGTTTTAAGTTATGTTTATCGTGTGAAAGGAGGATAGTAGAATAATGGCATTTGGAGATAACAGAGGCGGCGGAGGCGGAGGCTTCAGACGCGGAGGAGGCGGCTTCAACCGAGGAGGTGGAGGCGGCGGATTCCGACGACCTTCTTTCGGTCCACGTGAAATGCATAAGATAATTTGCAGTGAATGTGGTAAAGAAGGAGAAGTTCCGTTCAAACCTCGTGAAGGTGCTCCAGTCTTCTGCAGAGATTGCTTTGCAAAGAAGAATGGAAGAACCTCACGACCTGAAGGATCATCAGACGAATCAAGTTCTGAAGAAATGTAAGAACCTGATTTAATTTTTATTTTTTTATTTATATTTTCATTCTAGCGCCTTTTTCAGGCGCAGGTCAGAAGTGCGACCATTACGTGTAAAATCGGTAAGTATCTTTAGAGTAAATAAAAGTTTAAATAGCCTCAGAAAATAAAACTGAATGGCTGAGGAAGCAACCCAAGTTAATATTGATACGCGATGCAAGCGTTTTCTTGAATATATAAAAAAGAACACAACTGGCGCGATTAAAATAGGTTCTTCTAGTCCTCCAGAAAATTATGAACACTTCCAAGCTTACCGCGTTAACGTAGGTACAGACCAAATAGGGTATCTACTTGAAGGAAAAAAGCAAGGCTTAGTAATGTATCTAGGAAAAGTACCCGGTGCATCGGCCAAGGCAATTCGAGAAAATGATGGAAAAACAAGTACCATAGTAAATCCTCAAACTCAAGAGATTCGCATGGAGTACTATCCAAAACTCACATATGAAATTTCAGTTAAAGATGCTCAAGGCAAGAGCAAACTAGAGAGGAAAGTGGGTGCTCGATGTGATGGTTGGAGCAGTATACCTTTTCCATAAATAATAGTTCTAAAAAACAAGAAAACTCACACGAGTCGTCGTTATTCCATATCCTTCTCTGACACGTCGTCTTTTATATCGTTTTAACATAATCAGTGAAATAACTCCTATAACAATTACAATTAAGCCGATAATTATTACATAAGAAGAAATTCCTTTCTTGAATAAATTATCTGTCGTTGCAGTTTCATTAGATTCTAAATTTGTGGAAACACTTTCAGCGGGAATAGTAGCTGTAGAAATGTCTTGAATAAATATTGAAGCTAATCCTGCAACCATGCCATTATATTCGATTTTCAAATCAGGGTTAGAGTCCCCTGTCAAATCAACAAACATAGGAACGTCTTTAACTAATTCAAGAATTGTCGGAGTCGATCGAAGTGTAACTTTCGCGGTTGTTGGCGTATAAGAATTAAGAGTTAGATTATGTCCTTGTCCCAAATAGCTAAATCTGTATACATCTCCAACGCGAAGATCATGAGAATATCCTTTCTTCAATGAATTGGCATCAATATCATGAATCGCAGAAGCTCCTCCACCGCCACCCCCTCCTGAACTTCCTCCTCCTGAGCTACCCCCTGAGCTAGTAGAAGCAGTGTAAAATAATGTGTAGTTCGTTTCGTTAAAAGAGCTATGCATAGTATCAGTAACAAAATAGTTCCATGAAAAATTACCATCATATGGCAAAGTTACCGAAGTTGTCGCATTATCGCTTGTCCCGTTCAAACTAGAAGTGGTCTGACTAATTAAATCGCCTGTTGAATTCCATAAATATACGGTGGCGTTAATCAAAGGGTATTCTGAAGTAAATGATCCTTGGAATCCAACCGGACTACTTGAGACACTTGCATTTGCAGAAGGGCTGTTGAGAGATATTCCTAACAGAGACTGCCGTATAGTCATAAACCAGTCAGGAGTTTGATTCGTGGCGGAAGCATTGTTAGTAACATTTGCAAAAGCAAAGAAAGTATATTCTGAATTAATCTCACCCGTGGCGTTAACCCAAAAAGTCACGATCTGCGATTCTCCTTGATTCAAAGAAATGTTTATTGGGTTGCTACCGTTAGTATAAAACGGTGTAGCTCCCGTCGTATTAGAAATAAGGGTTTTCTGAGGGTGCGTGACGTTGCCAAAACGATAAAGATTAGTTCCGTCTGAAGCATAAATGTATCCATTTGAAGCAATCATATTGTTAAGAGAACTGTTTTTAGTAATAACGTTGCTTATATTAGAAGCGTTGAGTTGATAACTTCCTATAAATACAGAGTCACGAGTCACGAGAGGATTATGGTTCGCTCCTGAGAGACCAGTAGTTGTAAAATTAGCAATCTGCTTAGTTACGTTAGAGGCATTAACTTGATAGACAAGGCTGTTTCCCGACACATAGAAATAGACACACCCATTACCTATCCCTATAGAAGAGCTAAAGCTCTTAGATATAGAAAAGTTAGCAAACCATATACTGATATTAGTTGCGTTCACCTGTACAAGAGTCATATTCGAATTTGAGCCTCCTGCTTCAGAAGCGAGATAGACATATCCTCCTGAAACTACCGGATATGTGTAATGGGCAGGTGCGCCTGAGAAAGTAGTTCCCATACCAATAGTATTGTATGTCTGACTGACATTGGAAGCATTAAATTGAACTAGCGAAGTACCTGCGAAATAATACCCATTTTCATTATCTATAGCAACTGATCCAAATCTAGCCGTGCCGCCATTTGTCGAGTTAGCAATCTGCTGAGTAAAGTTAGAGGCGTTGAGTTGAAATAATGCAGACGGAGTAATAAGATAAACAAATTTATTAGAAACTACAAACGAGCCTCGAACAGTGGCAAGATTCCCTCCGCTAGCCATAGGAGTAGAGAAATTAGCAATCTGTTGTGTAACATTAGAAGCGTTCAACTGATATGAAACGTTTCCAGCATGGTTCACAACATATATGTATCCGTCAGATATAGCTGGCGTTGAAGTTGCCCCGCCAGGCAACGAAAAGTTAGCAATTAACTGACTAATATTAGAAGCATTAAATTGAAAGACTCCGCCTAGATTAATATAAACATATCCATTCCATGTGATGGGATATGCAAAAGAGCTGAACGCCTGTACCGAAGGAATACTCGTGCTAACAATAGTCGTGTCAGAGATGTTTCCAGGCACAACTCCTGGATTAAACCCTGTACGATTCAAATACCCTGCTTGCATAGTCCATTCATTACTATTTGATTGTGAACTCCCAGCAACCGGGTCAAGACTAACAGTCATCGGGCCACATGTACCTACCGTGCAACTAACATTTAAAGTAACATTAAAGAACAAACTTCTTGGAACAGAAAGACTTCCTGAAGGGTAGAGGACATTAATTCCAATATTCTGCGCACTTACAAAACTAAAAAAAACACAGGTAATAATAAAAAATTCAATCCATAACCACCCTTTTCTCATAAAAGCAAGGAGTAGCAATTATTTAAAAACCTACCGTGGTGTCAGACGGTAGCCTTCAGAAGTGTCCTCGATGACATATCCTTTATCTTTTAACACGTCACGCAGTTGATCTGATTTTTTCCAATCCTTTGCTTTTCGTGCCGCTTCTCGCTCTTTCGCAAGTTGCATAATTTCACCAGGAATTGCCGTTATAGATTCTTTCATGTTAACTATATCCAGTCCAAAAACTTCGTCGAATTCTTCCAATAACGCAAGTTTTTTCTTAGAATCAAAGGAATCATCTTCAACGACTTTCCAGATGACATGCATAGCTGCAGGCATATTCAAATCATCGTTAATGCTCTGAACAAATTGACTTACGTAATCTTTAGATTTGTTCTCTCCTTTTAATTTGCTTGAGCGAAGTTCAATGACCTTTCTTTTCATTCGCTCATATGCATTTCGCGCGGCATCAAGATGTTCAAGCGAGAAATCAAGAGGCTTACGATAATGCGTAAGAAGGCACAAGTATCGATAATGTTCCGGCTTGTAACCTATTTCCTCAAGTTCACTTACGGTATAAAGTCCTCCCTTCGATTTAGATACTTTCTCACCTTTAAACGTGAGAAACGCGCCGTGTAACCAATAATTAACGAACTTCTTTCCTGTTGCACCCTCACTCTGAGCAATCTCATTGGTATGATGTACAGGTATATGATCTTCTCCTCCGGTATGAATATCGAAATGTACTCCCAAATATTTCATGCTCATTGCAGAACACTCTATATGCCATCCAGGATACCCTAGACCCCATGGTGAATCCCATTCTTGTTGTCTCGTTCCGGGTTGATCAGAAAATTTCCATAACGCAAAATCAGTCTTATTGCGCTTCTCACCGACCGAAACTCGTTTTCCTGCTTCAAGGCCCCCAATATTCAATTTTGCAAAGGCACTATAATTTTTGAATTTCATGCTGTCATAGTAAATGCCGTCACTCGTCTTATACGTTAGACCTTTTTTCTCCAATTTCTGAATAAGTTTAATCTGCTCAGAAATATGCTCAGTCGCTTTACACCAGATACTAGGTTCACGTATCTCTAACTTATGCATATCCTCTCTGAATACCTTAAAATAATAGTCTGCAATTTCACGTGCAGTCTTGTGCTCTTTGGTTGCCGCCTCCTCCATCTTGTCACGCCCCACATCTCCATCACCTACAAGGTGACCTACATCAGTTACATTCATTACATGTTTTACCTTGAATTTATTATATTCAAGCGTTCTTCTTAGTATATCAGAAAAAATGTACGTTCTCAAATTCCCAATATGTTGATACCAATACACGGTTGGACCACATGTGTACAGTCCTACCTGCCCTTTTTTGATAGGCTTAAATTCTTCCTTTTTACGCGTTAGCGTGTTATAGAGGAATAGCTTCATGCAGTACGTACGAAAATGGCAGTTATAAGAGTTTCTCCACGAACCCGTTAATATCTGCAATAGTTTTTAATTGCATAAATGTCCCGCGCAGTTTAGCAGCTCCATCGACCCCTCGTAAGAAGTATCCTCCGAGCGATTTAATTCTTGGTAGTTCAACAACATCATGCTTTTTCGCAAGTTCAAGATATTCTAAGAAAAGACGTATATTTTTCTTAAAATCCCGTTCCTGCTCTTTCCCTGTCTGTAGATAATGTAACACTCGAGAGAAAATAAGAGGATCTCCAATAGCTGCACGCGCAATCATCACACCGTCAGCACAGTCAAGCATGGCTCCAGCTTTTTCACCAGAATCAACATCACCATTGCCAATTACAGGAATGCCTATATGCCGTTTAACATCTGCAATCCACTTCCACTGTGCTGGCACTTTATAGCTTTCATGTGAAAGACGAGCGTGTAGCGTGAGTGCATCAGCGCCTGCTTTCTCAACCGCTTTTGCCACGGTCAACACATTATTCTTCTTAAAACCTAAACGAATTTTAGCTGTGGCAACGTAGCCTGCATCTTTTAATACCTCAATATATCGTGCAATCTTCAACGGCGTTTTAAGCAGATAACTGCCGGAAGCATTATCCATTATCCTTATAGAAGGACATCCACAATTAATATCAACAATCTCAAACTTCTTTAAGTAAGGCACGACTTTCTTGAAATCAGCAACACGCGGCCCAGTTATTTGAATCCCACTTGGTGAGTCTTCACGTGATGTTTTTAACATGTTCAACGTTTTCTTATTTTCATGTAATATCGCGCCGATGTTTAACATCTCAGTATAAGTCATTGCTGCGCCAGCACGACGGCATATCAGTCTATAGGGCAAGTCTGTAACATCAACCATGGGCGCAAGAAATAAAGGATTAGCAAGTTTAACGTGTCCAATAGATAGCGATTTCATAATTAAAAAGAGAAAAGCAAGTTAATAAAATCGCGGTTTAGTTATTCCACATATCAACAATCAATTCAAGTTGTCTATGTGGGTTGTGCCAATAATCTGCTCTTCTATCTTTGAAAGGGCGTGGATGATGAGGTATTTCAAAGCCAAATGTTTTTTGAACATTTTCATACATAACTTGACGAATCTGAGGATTACTAAATCCAACTTCGTGTAAGTAAGCCTGTACCCATGGAAGCCAGGGCATGCCTACAATGCCAGAAGCATACGCTTCAAGTTTATCTTTATCTGTATGCGGTGCATGGTCTGTTTCTATCCAATCAATATGTCCCTTTCGTAAATATTCCAGCATGCTGTGCTGACTTTCAGGCTTTCGTAAAGGGGGATTCATCTTCCAGAGAACCCCATTTTCTTGCTGCATCAAGGTCCAGTCGTACAAAAGATGATGTGGTGTAATTCCTGAGGTTATTTTCATTTTCTGCTTGCGAGCACCTTTTACTAATTCAACACTCATTGGAGAAGAGATATGTGTGATGTGCAATGTTCCCTTAAATCCGGTAGTATATGCAAGAGCGATTTGATCTTTAACAGATTCAATTTCAGAAGCTTCAGGGCGCACTACACAAGAATGTGACACCGGAATCATTGGATTCCATTCTCTGTCTTTAATAAAATGTTGTTTTTCAGGATGAACTGCCAACACTCCTTCATACCCTTCTCTTGCTAAAGTCGCGTATACATTATATTCATCTTGAACTTCAATAACTCCTAAATTATTAGTTGAATGTCCTGCATACATTTTGAAACCTACAAGGCCTGGACTAGTAACATGCAAATTGCGCCGATTATAAACATCTACCGCTTTCTTAACCTGTTCAGAATCTTTTGTAAGCACCATGTAAACACCGTATGTAACTTCGGGAATATCTGCTTCTCTAGCAAGTTTAAATCGTTCATCAATAACCTCTTCAGTGATTCCAGGAGGACTAGTATTAAGCATATCAAAAACAGCATCAATACCTGTGTCACGAGCAACCTCGAGACCATGCTTAACCGTTTCCTTAGCAGATTCGTTAAAATCTCGCAAATGAACATGAGGGTCAATAAACTTAAAGTCCATAGATTTTCTATATCGCTCGGCTATAAAAAGATGATTGTATAAAAAACACCCATATCTTTTTATAATGCTTCCTTCACGTATAATTATGGAAAAAGATATTGATAGAATTCAAAAGAACCAAGAAACAGATATTGTGATTCGCATCGATGATTTTAACGGTAAGAAAGGTCTCACGATCCGTGAGTTCGTTAAGTCAGAAAGATACACGGGCTTTACAAAGGCAGGTACACGTATTCCTGCAGATAAATTCAAGATTTTCAAGCAGGCCATCAATTCAATAGACGAAAAAGATCTTGAAGGTGCTGCCGAGACTCAATCAAGCTTCCCAGCAAAATCAGCACCAACTCCTGAAAAGAAAGACGTAAAAAAGGCAAAAGTTTCAACCGAGGAGATAGAGGAAGTTGAGTTCTAACGCAATTGCAATCATTGAGCGAACTATTGAATATGCAACCGGGTCAAGTATTACATATTTTCGTGACACTCCTCTAAGCATTCAACGAGAAGCAGCTGAACGTGCTCATGGAAAACCTACAAGCGTCTCATGTCTGCCTTCAGAAAGAGGTTATTTTCTTACTTCAGAACAAGTTAATCAATTAGTAGATAAAGCATTACGAGCATAGTTCTTTTTTCGGACGCGCGTCTTTCCAATCAGTAGGAAACGTCACAAGACCTGAAATCGGTCGCATACTCTTTACTTCGGTTCCAGAGCATTCAATCAAATAGTCCTGACAAGCATTATTCTCACATAATGCTTCAGTGTACGTTTTCTCAAAAGTCTCTGAATTACTGAAATGGAATACTACAAAAAAAGAGAGACAACTAAGCACCAGTAGGAGCAGGATCTTCATCAACACTATCATCCTGAGACGCGACTAAATCATCACCAATTTGCTCTTCTAATTGCGAAGCGCGTTCACGTTGAATTGCAGCCCACGCCTTTGGAAACGCTTTAATCAGTAAGTGAGTTAAACGTTCAGGATTATATGATAAAACCCCTTCTTTAGATATCTGTCCTACTGCGAGATAACGCACACGAGGCCAATCGCATTCCAACTTCATTCCAATAAATCGAGTGTATTCTGCCGGGGCAGTTAAAAGCTGAACAACATATTTATCTTTCCCACTCTTTGAATTGAAAAGCTTTGCCTGATAAGAAGATTGTTGATCGCTAGTAATATCAGCCATAAAACAACTAAGGCTGAAGCTTTAAAAATACGCTTGCGTTGGAAAATATATTACCTTTGGACAAATTAAAAGAGCAATCAAATAGCTATAACTTCGGCTGGTCTACTTAGCCTTCTTTCAAGTGTCTTAGCCACTGATTGGATATTCTGTCTTTGTTTCGGATCCATTAATTGAATTTTGAGAGTATCTCCAAGTCTCAACGCACTATCTGGATGTATCTGTCCTGCAACATCTAAATCCTGCACTATTTCTCCAACATACCTTACATAAGGAAATAGACCTAGAAATCTCTTTTCTTGAGTTATCATGTGTGTAAAGATCTGGCCAAGCATAGCGTCCTCCATGTATCGAGGAATGAGACCTACTTTCGCAAATTCTTCTCTCAATATACTATCATAATCGTGTAGTTGAGTTATTTGTGCCACACTAATTCTTAATCCTACTATATTTAAATATTCGCCAGCCAATCAAATCAGTTTCTGACTACCTAGATTACCTTATAAGCAATATCTTAGATTTATAGTTTAGTCTAACAAACCTTCTATAGTAGTTTTAACCTCTAAATTTCGTTTAGGATCTCCCGCTTGCTTAGATTGTCTAAAAGCCAATTTAAAAGAGTCTAAGTAAGAAGCTGTGAGGCCTGTTTTTTCAAAATGATCTTTGTAACGAGAATCAATTTCCTCATAAACTCTAAATTTCTCTCCATCTATCTCAAGAGTACCTTGCGGATCAGGGTTAACTCTAAGCAAATAAATTATTTCTTTTTCGCCTTCAGTCATATAAACAAAGCTTAGAATTGATTTAAAAACCTTTTTAATACCTATTTCGTACTCTTTTCTATGAATATCCGCCAGCCAATCATAACCGTAGCAGGCCATGTAGATCATGGTAAGACGAGCTTACTGGATGCATTCCGCAGTAGCTCATTGCAAGAGCTGGAAGCAGGTGGAATAACCCAGAAGATTTCATTTACTAAGTTCCCGCTGGAGCAAATTCACACCATGTGTCCTCTTCTCAAAGAGAAAGGTGTCGATCTGACAATTCCTGGCTTTCTCTTCATCGACACACCAGGTCATGCAGCGTTCACACACCTACGTAAGCGTGGAGGCTCACTTGCAGACCTTGCTATCGTAGTCGTTGACATAAAAGAAGGAATAAAACCGCAGACTGCTGAAGTAATTTCAATTCTAAAGACAAACAAAACACCGTTTGTTATAGCGTTAAACAAAATAGATACGTTATCCGGATGGCAGCGTAAAAGCACGGTAAAAGAATCGATTGAATCACAAACAATCAACGTGCGTGAAGAGTTCGATACTGCCTTGCTGACATTTCAAGGAGCACTACAAGCACACGGATTCGACTCTGATTTATTCTACGAAATGACTGATTTCAGTAAAAAGATTGCCCTCGTACCATGCTCGGCTCGTACAAAACAGGGCATTCCCGAATTGCTATTCGTTCTATGCGGATTATGTCAAAAATTCCTTTCTAAGCAACTTCAACTTGCAGACGATGCAAAAGGAGTCGTACTCGAGATAAAAAAGGAAAAAACGATGGAACAAGTAGAAGCAATTCTCTATGATGGTACGTTACATGAAGGAGACGAAATAGCGATTGCAACATTTGATGATCTAATTGTAACAAAAGTGCGTGCTATGGAAGAGATGCAGCCCCTCAGTGTTAAGTACAAAACCGTTTCAGAAGCACAAGCCGCAACAGGATTACGTCTACGGTTGACTGATAAAACAGGAGTTTTACCAGGTATGCCTTTCCAATATGTGCATAACAACCTAAATGAAATCCGGGCCCAATTCAAGAAAGAAGTTTCTGGTTCGATAACGACTGATAAGATGGGAATTATTGCCAAAGCAGACTCTTTAGGAAGTCTTGAAGCATTACTAACGTTATTACGGCAGGCAAATATTCAGGTCGTTAAAGCAGGAATTGGCCCCATTGGCAAAGTAGACATTACTGCGGCAAAGGCAAATTTAGACATTAATCCCTTAGACGCACTTATTATAGGATTTAATGTTGAGTCAGAACAAGACCTTGATTTTGGATCAATCAAAGTTTTTACGAATGAAGTAGTGTATAAGCTAATTGATGATTTGCGAGAATGGCGAGAGCACAAGCAAAAAGAAATAGAAAAAGAAAAGCTCATGGGTCTTGCAACTATTTGTAAAATGGAAATTTTACCGCAGTACGTATTTCGCAATTCCAATCCAGCCATATTCGGAGTAAAAATGATCTCGGGCACCGTAAAGGTAGGCATCCCTCTTATTGATAATAACAATGAAGAGGTAGCTCACGTTAAAGGAATACAATCTGATAAGCATTCAGTTCAGGAAGCAACGGCAGGTATGGAAGTAGCCATCTCATTGCCAGGAGTCACATTTGACAGACAACTAAAAACAGTTACACATTTATACGCGAATCTTTCCGAAATCCAATTTCGAGCATTTAAGAAACATAAAGACTTGCTAAGCTCAGATGAACTTCGAGTTTTACAAGAAATTGCTGATAAAAAGAGAAAAATAAATCCTGAATGGGGAATATAATGGGAAAAATAAGTCTTGCTGGCGGGATCGTTCTGAATGAGAAAGGAGAAGTAGCGCTCGTGAGTGAGAAAAACAATCGATGGTCCTTCCCTAAAGGACGTATAGAATCTGGTGAAACCACTCTTCAAGCAGCCCTCCGCGAGATATGGGAAGAAACAGGTATCACTTCATTAGTAGTAATAAAAGAAATAGGAGTATACCAACGTCCAAAACTTAATCCAAAGACCAAAGCTGAGAAAAATCAGAACAAAAAGTTCACTTTATTCCTTTGTACCACACATCAAGAAAAACTAAAACCTATTCACAAAGAGCATCCTGAAGCGCGTTGGTTTAATATTTCCAAGGTAGCACGAACCCTCACCCATCCTACAGACAAGAAATTCTTCAATTCTATCAAGCGCAGTGTTGCAGCCTTTGCACAAGACAATCTTTAAAAACCCACTTTTGCATACACTCGTATGCCTATAAAAGTCAATATTGCAGATAAAGGAAAAACCTGGCGAATAGAGGTAGCTCATGACGCTCTAATTGGTAAATCTCTTGGAGAGACTATCAAAGGTAGTGAGCTTTCATCTGATCTTGAAGGATACGAGTTCATGATACGAGGCGCATCGGATATTGCGGGATTCCCACATAAGATAGATGTGGAAGGAAGCGCTCTTAGACGTGTTCTTTTAACAAGAGGATGGGGTATGCGCGATAACACTGAAGGAATGCGACGCCGAAAGACAGTTCGAGGAAAGCAAATTTCTGAAAAGACTACTCAACTTAATCTCAACGTGAGCAAAGCAGGTTCAAAGAAACTTCAAGATATCTTCCCAGACCAGAACAAGCCAAAAGAAGCAAAGGCTGAAGCACCAGCTCCTGCTCAATAAATTACTACCTGAGAGTAGATTTATAAACCCTAATTTTTACATTTTCTTATGAAAAGAATACATCAAGCTTATGAAAGAAACGCATATACTCAGCGAATGCGCCATGAGCCCTTAAAAAGCGTTCCAGAAAGATACGTGGAAAGAGATCACTCAAAAGAATTTCACAGAAAAGAGAAGGTAATTCAAACAGAAATATATACGGCAATAGATGAGGCTTCGATTAACTTAGCTTTACTAGTAAAAATGGCTGATGATCAAGATAGAAGATTTGCAGAAAGGCTTACAAAAGTTGTGGATAGAGAACATGAGAAAATAAGACAATACGGCTTGCCAAAAGAGGATTTTATGTCTATGATAGTTACTCATTTGGGGACAATGAAAAATAGATATGAAAGATTATCTGCTGAAAAACCGCGTGATAAGAACTATTCCTCTTGGCAAGAAAACATACAGGCTATTGAGGGACTCGTTAGGAACGCAGACACGGCAAACCTTTAAAACACCTTCCTTCTCAGTACTTAAATGAAAGAATTAGACGTTACCAAATTAGAGACTATTAATGTCATTATGGCAGGCCATATTGACCATGGTAAGACGACGCTTCTCTATAAGCTCAGCGGAAAGTGGACCGACACTCACTCTGAAGAACTCAAACGAGGAATCACTATCAAGTTAGGGTATGCTGACACTATTCTTTACAAAACAGATAACGGATACACGCAAGAAAAAAAAGGTGCTCCGTACAGATATATCTCATTTGTTGACGCGCCAGGACATGAAATGCTTATGGCCACTATGCTTTCAGGAGCAGCTATTGTTGATGCAGCAATTCTAGTAGTTGCAGCAAATGAAGGAATAAAACCCCAGACACGTGAACATTTGATTGCATTACAAGCAAAAAAGATACAGAACATTATCATCGTCCAAAACAAAATTGATCTCGTAACTAAAGAACAAGCCCTCAAAAATTATCAGGAAATAAAAGCGCTCCTCAAAGGAACGTTTGCAGAAAATGCACCAATCATTCCAGTCTCTGCACAACAAGAAGTCAATCTTGATAAAATATACGAAGTGCTTTGCACAATCCCTATTCCGCCACGCGATGCTAAAGGTGAACCCCTCTTCATTATAGCTAGAAGCTTCGACATTAACAAGCCTGGCACGACACCAGACAAGCTTCATGGAGCCGTTCTTGGAGGAACATTGAAAAGAGGCACGTTAAAGAAAGGAGATATTATTGAAATAAAACCAGGTACTACCGTAAAGGAAGCCAATCAAGTTCATTATAAAACGCTTAAAACAAAAATCAAGAGTCTTTTCAAAGGAAGTTATCAGGTAGATGAAATAACTCCCGGTGGATCAGTATCTATAGAAACCGAAATGGACATGAGTCTCGGTAAAGCAGACGTTCTCTCCGGAGCAGTTGTTTCAACCGCAGGCAAACTTCCAGAAATAGCCTTCTCTCTCAAAATGAAATATTCTCTCTTCAAAGAAATTCTCGGTGCTCAACAAAAAACAGCGGTAGATCCCTTGAAAGCAAGTGAGACACTTATGTTAAGCATTAACACATCAGTCACGGTAGGAATGGTGAAGCGTGTAACGCCTCAAGATGCTGAACTTACCCTTAGAATTCCAGTCGTCCCATTCAAAGGCGAGAATATAGGCATCGCACGAAATATTAACAATCACTGGCGCCTTATAGGTTATGGAGAGATTATCTAAATCTTTAAATAATTAGTAATTTTCAAAAAAGTATGGGTATTAAAGGGTACAATCTTTTTTTCGGATTCGTTGCAGGAGCGGCGATAGGAGGAGCCGGCGGAATAATAGAACATCATCTAACAATTAGAGAGATAGAACAACAAAGAGAAAATGCAATAACATTTTTAGAGCCAAGATCCGAACGCCAAGAATATAACGATTTGCGATTAAAGTTAACTATTGATAGTCCATTAAGTGACCTGACACGTTATCAAGAACTCTCAAAAACCTCTCCAGTTACTGATTTAATTGAATTACGTAAGAGTTATGATAACAAGTTGTGGGAAGAAGAAAGCAAAGCAATTGATAAAATGTTAACTTGTGCAGGTATTGGCGCAGTATCCGGAACAGCAGGAATGGCTGGTCTCGGTTATTTATCAGGTGTTCTTCACCAAAGAGCATCGAGAAGACGAAGAATTCTAACCTAACAATCTTTTTAATGTTGACATATATGCATAGCTTATGAAAGCTATTGAAAAAAAAGAGGGTCCGTGTGTTATTCTTGCGGGAGCGGGAACAGGAAAGACGCGCACACTCGTAGAAAAAATAAAAACACTTGTGCAAAACAACCACTACCTCCCTGAAGAAATTGTTTGTCTAACGTTCTCAAATGAAGCTGCTGAATCTCTTCATAAACGTGTAATTGGCAGTATTTCTGGAGAAAATGGAGTTACCATAAAAACAATTCACTCGTTTTGTGCGGATCTTCTCAGGAAATCCTCTCCAGAATATGAAAGCTTTCGGATATGGCTTCCTGAAGACGCAATCATAAAGCTACATACAAGTTTCAAACTCCCTTCCAATCTCTGTCATAAATATGTAAAAGCAATAGGTACAGCAAAAGACCTAGGTATCACATATGAATCGTGCAAAACATATGTGCAAAATAGTCTAAAAGATCTTCCTGAGAATTATGAAAAACATCTTGAAGACCTTCAGTTCAAACTTCAAACGCTCCATCTTGATAAGAGCAAGAAAAAAGAAAAAACACCTCTCTCTGAAGAGATTGATAGGCTATCGTTGATAGTTCAACGTAAAAAATTCCTTGATACCTGGGCAGCTTATGAAAAACTTAAGACTAAGAAAAATGCACTTGACTACGGCGATCTAACCATGCGCGTTCTTGAATTAGTGCGAAAAAAACCGCAAGTTCTAGAGCAATACAAATATCTCCTTGTTGACGAGTTTCAGGACACAAATAAAATGCAACTTGAACTAATAGAAAGCATTGCTCATCACAAGAACGTGACTATCGTAGGCGATTTGAATCAGTCTATATATCGATTCAGAGGAGCTTATACTGATACATTTTCATATTTTAAAAAACAATTCAATGTTTCACCAGAAGATGTATTCACCTTAGACAAGTCTTATCGGTCACCTAATACTGTCTTAACACTTGCTCATGAGATTATTAAGCATAATTACGAAAAACCTGAAGAATGTTTCTTTGTGCAGAATGCGGAAGGAAAAGAAGGGGGTCGTGTAGAAGTAGTTGAATTAAACAATGGCAAAGAAGAGGTACGTAAAATAATCGAAATAATTAAAGACGAGTCAAAAACAAGACCTCTAGAGGAGATATGCGTTCTCTACAGAACACATCAGCAAGCAATTTCCCTCAAACGTGAACTTGAAGCAATAGACATACCTTACACGGCAGTCTCTTCACAATCACTGTACAAACAGCCAATAATCAAAACAATTGTTGATTACTTAACCGTAATGCATAGACTCGGGAGCAAATCAAAGGGAGGAGAACATGCGTGGTGGGGTCTTGTGCACAATCTATCCTTATCAAAAGAAGATGAGATCACATTTGCACGTTATCTTAAAGATTTAAGACAGAATGACTGTCCAAGCATTAAAATAATCAACAACCCTTTTCCAGATAAGATAAGCGAAGAAGGAAAGAGAAAGCTAGATATGCTTATATCTCGAATAAAATCACTCATTCCTTCCTTAGTTAAACCTGTCTCGATATTGCTTGAAGAAATCTACTCCTTGCTTGAGAAAAATCCTGAGACAAAAGAGGGTCGAGATGCATTAGCGCACATTCAAGCCTTCCACGCAAAAGCTCTCGAACATATAGAACATGAAAACGGTGATCTAGGAACACTGTTAGGATACATAGAGATAACCAATACGTTAGGCATAGATGTTCCCGTTCCGGCTCAAGAAACGAGCGGAATTAGAATAATGACTGCTCACGCAACAAAGGGTCTTGAATATCCGGTAGTCATTCTAGCATCATTTGCAGATAAACGATTTCCACTTGAGAGATATTCACATGATTCTCTCATTCCTTACGAGTTATACTCTGAATTCAAAGATGTTGTTGCTACGGCAGGATTTGAGTTTGCCGTAGAAGATCATGAGCGCGAAAACCAGTTAAAAGAAGAGCGAAGACTGGCATACGTGGCATGCACGCGAGCACGGGAGAAGTTATACATTACCTACGCATTAGATTACGGAGGAAAATCATCTGCACCTTCAACATTTCTTAAAGAAGTAGATTATGCCCATAATTCTTCAATTGAATTCATTCAAGACAAAGAGGATAAGTATAAACCTACAGAGGTTACGATTGTTTCCGCAGCAACGCTTCCCGAAAAAGCAATTTTCTTCTCCCCTTCATCACTCGTACTATACACTGAATGTCCTAAACGGTACGAATATCGTTATGTATACAATATGCCTGAGCCTGAACCTCTTTCATGGGAAGCAATGAAACTCGGGTCGTTCGTTCATATGATAATAGAATACGGCGTTAAAGAAAACTTCAAACAACTTGCCCCATTTATCATTTTCGCAAAAGAAATGCATCTTAAACCTGAGTGGAACACTTTAGATATTCGAGAAGCGCTCAAACTCATATCTGTTTTCTTCGAGCGTAATAAGAATAAATATGATGATCGCTCGCTTAATGAACAGCGACTCTATTTAGTTCTTGAAGGAATTCGCTTTCAAGGAGTAGCTGACAGAATAGATAGACATGATGATGGTCTTGAAATTATAGACTATAAAACAGGGGCTTCCAACGTAAGTCCGAAGGCGCGAAACTGGCAACTCGGGTTTTATGCCCTTGCTTCATCGCAAATGGGCCCAGTTAAGAGAGTAACCTTGGACATGCTTAAACATGAACGCCCTCTCGAATTTGATATAGACGAAGAAGGCAATGCGAAAGAAATCAACGCGGGTAAAATGTCCTTTAATTTATACCAGATAGAGAAAGAGCTTATTGCTACAGCCAAAGAAATATTGCATTGTTACAAAACACAGTTTCCAGCGTGTACTCCCGAGAAAAACTGTCCTTTCTGCAACGAATGGGTCTATAAATACGCTTAAAAAGCGAATATAGATCTAGTTATATGGATAACAAGAGAAATATTCCCGAAATAGCCATAATGACTGCAGCAAAACATGCAGAACTACTAGTGCCTGACTTCCTTAAACATGCCCATAATCCTGAGAGATATTTTCCAAAGAAATACCATACGTTGCATGAAGCAGAAGAATATGTTCGCGAACTAGATAATTCCCAAAGAGTATTAGAGGCATTAGTTCATGGTTACTGGACACGTATAGGGTATGATCCGAGCTTCGAACAAAAATATGCTCGAGATAGTGTACTGACAGCATACAATTCCTGCTATGATTATTATGAATCTCTAAGGCATAAGGCTCTAAAATTCATAGGAAGAACAAAAGATCATCACCTACAAGCTAAAAGTAGCCACCCAAAAAAGAAGAGAGTTACTTCTTAGAAACTTTTTCTTCCTTAAGTAAGTATTTTGAAAGCATAAAAACGACGAAGGCAACAACTACGAAGTTTATGAACGCTGCAAGGAAAGGACCCCAACCAAGAGCTATCGGACCAAGGTTCCAGACAGCAGTTTGCCATCCTCCGCCAGGTATGAATGGTGTAATAAGAGGCATGATAATATTATCAACAAGTGACTTAACAAGTGTATTCGCTGCAAGTCCAATAATAACTGCAATCGCCAAGCCTATAACTTTATACTCTTTAAGAAATTCGTGAAATTCTTTAAGCAACTTCATATCACTAAAAATGAAGGAGAGTATTTAAGTGTTATTCCCGTAAATATAAAAACACCTTTTTCCTCCATAAAAAATGGGAAAAGAGCATCTTGCCACAATGGTAGGACTGACAGTGATATTAGTTATATTGTTTTCCGTAGGTGTAATTCGTCAAAATATGGAAAGTTCACCTAAAAATTACATAGGTCATAACGCTGATACTTGTTCTAAGATACGATTTGTCTGTGCACCGGGGTATGTCTATTTCTCAGATGGAAACGGTTGTGGTTGTGAAGTTAAGTCTGTTGAGCCTGCCATGGATCCTCAAATTAATACCTCTCAGTGCTCTCCAGAAAGTAGAAATGGAGAGGTTTGTCCCGAAATATATAGCCCGGTTTGCGGATGGTTTGATTCTGCAAAAGTGCAATGTATCAAATATCCATGTGCTTCAACATATAGCAACAGTTGTGAAGCTTGTCACAACGAAAACGTTAAAGAATATACCTCTGGCACGTGCCCACAAGAGTAAAAATATATTTATATACCGTGATAGTGTGAGAAAAGAATGCATCGAAAGGGGTTAACCGTTACAGCCATTCTTATTGCTTCTATCGTCTTTATCGCTCTCATTACTGCAGGAGTTCTTGTTTATAATTCATATAATTCAACGCCCATTTCACCTGACGGAAATCTTACAAACAATACAATCGGAAATCAAAACGGAACACAGGTAAATCCGATCGACACAAATCCTCAGACGCATCTCGCATGTATCAGCGACCGATGCGTTGTTGTTCAGGGAGCCGGTTCTAATATTAATGGTTGCACGACGATAAATGCAGCTTGTACCACAAGTGGGGGCGGCGGAGGAGGCGGTGGTGGTGGAGGAAGTGGAGGCGGCACTGGTGGAACATCAAATGTTGCACCAACTGCTCAGTTCGAAGCTATTCCTTCCAATGGTACTGCTCCGTTGTATGTGTTCTTTAATGGTTCTGGATCATCTGATTCCGACGGTACCATTGTAAGTTACGCGTGGAATTTTGGAGATAATAGTTCTAGCACTGGAATGATTGTTAATCACACCTACACGATTGTGGGCATTTACAATGTCACGCTTGTCGTGACAGATGATGATAGCGCAACAGGAAGCGCTACATCAAGCATTAACGTCGGTAATCCTGCTGACACAACTCCTCCACAATATTCTAACGTGATTGCAAATCCTGCAAACGCTGTATACACACCTATCCGCGTGTACACCTTCAGCAGCACGTGGACTGACAATCAGGGTATGAATCGCGTTGACTTTATTTTTGATGGCATAACGTATCCAGCGACGGCAAATGGAAGCACCTACACGTATGTGTTAAACAATTTAGGAGCGGGAACACATACATATTCCTTCAGAGGATTCGATCTGTCAAGTAATACTAATCAAACTACGACGACAAATTACATCGTTGCAAAGAATACCACCAATCTTAATTTGGTACTTACACCGTCAAATACGGTTCAACAGACGACACAAACGACGGCAACCGGAAGTAATTGTCCGTCTCAAGTTGTTTGTGTTCTGACAAGAAATGGCGCAAGTGTCAGCAACCCAGACGTGCAGACACTGGTCGCAGGCACGTATGCCTACAATTATTCCTCGTCGGGAAATGCTAATTACAGCGCAACTAGCACGAGTGCGACCTTGACGGTTACGAGCCAGCCAACATTCACCTTGAGCGTTACAAAGCAAGCTACTAATGGTGGCGTTGGCACGGTAACCAGTTCCGACGGTGGAATCAATTGCGGTGCAACCTGCAGCGCGAATTATATTCAGAATACCGTTGTCACATTGAATGCAACTGCCAACGCTGGCTCAAGCTTCTCTGGTTGGAGCGGTGCATGTTCTGGTTCTGGTGCATGTCAAGTTACTATGTCACAAGCGCAGAACGTTATTGCAACGTTTGCTCTTAACGCGCCAACTGCTCCAAGCAACTTGCAAGCAACTGCTATTTCACAAACGCGCATTGATTTGACATGGACGGATAATAGCAACAATGAAGCTAACTTCACGCTTGAACGTGCTGCCAGTTCGACGTTCACGACGATACAACAGACATTCACGATTGCTGCTAATACGCAATCATTCAGCGATACAACGCTTACGGCAGGTACGACATACTTCTACCGTGTTCGTGCAAATAACGCAGCTAGTTCGTCTTCAAATTCAAATACAGCAAACGCGACAACTGCTCAACAACAATTCCTTCTTTCAGTTTCTAAAGCAGGTACGGGTAGTGGAACGATAACTAGTAATCCTATTGGAATTAATTGCGGAGCTGTGTGCTCAGCTAATTATGTTTCAGGAACACAAGTAACGCTCACTGCTAATTCCTCTGCAGGTTCTACCTTTGCTGGTTGGAGTGGCGCATGTACTGGAACAGGAAGCTGCAGCGTGACGATGTCACAAGCACAAAGCGTGACAGCGACGTTCACACTTAATCCTGTCAACTTCACACTTGCTGTTTCTAAAGTGGGTACGGGCTCAGGCACCGTAACAAGTAACGTTAGTGGAATTAACTGTGGAGCTACCTGTTCAGCTACATATGTTTCAGGTACTAACGTGTTATTGACTGCTACGCCAACTGCTGGCTCAACATTTACTGGTTGGTTGGGCGCGTGTTCCGGCACAGGTACATGTACGGTTTCCATGACTGCAAACAGAAGCGTAACTGCTAACTTTACTCTTACCCAACCACAACAATTTAACCTTGCTGTTTCAAAAATAGGCAGCGGCACGGGAACAGTTACAAGTACTCCTCCAGGTATAACGTGTGGAAGCGCGTGTAGCGCCAATTACACCTCTGGAACACAAGTAATTCTTAACGCCACCCCTTCTTCATCCTCTCAACTAACCCCTACACTTCAAGTTAACGGAAGATATGTCCTTGACAGATGCGGAAACATTTTTGTAGCGCGTGGATTCGAACAAAACCAGAGACTCGTTTCCTTCGGTGGAACAGCTATCAACGGATCATGGGATGCTGTAATTGACCAGATAGATACTACTAACTCTAATATTGTTCGCATACTCCCTGATGACGTAACTGTTGCACAAACCCAAGCAATGATTGCGCGTGCAGTGAGCCGCAACCTCATTGTTGATCTACACACATCAGGAAGTAATTATTTCGCACAACCTTCTGTTCAAACAATGGTCGCACAATACAAAGACCACCTTATCTTAACAGTTATGGGTGAGTACGCAAGTGAAGATCGTAACCAGTGGCAAATTGATGCAACCAGCACAGTCACAAATATACGTAACATGGGTTACGATGAACCAATTATCATTATTGCACCTAACTCGGGTCGTGACTTACAGGCAATACTTATCTATGGACAGGCTATCGAGAACGCAGACTCTCTTCATAAGACTATTTTTGGATGGCAGGCTTACTGGGGTAATTCTAATTGGTATCAGACTTTCTATGGAATGAACTTCTCACAAGCTCTCGCTAATATTAGCCAGAAAAACTTCCCAATTCAGCTCGGACTTACATATGACGCCGACAGCCCTTCAGATCCAATAAATTACTCTACACTTATGTCTCTTACACAACAATATTCTGTCGGCTGGCTCTGGTGGAATTACTTCAATCGAAACCCTGCAGATATCAACGATGTCGTCACATACGACGGTCAATGGCACTTTACCTCTTTAGGAGATAGTGTATTCAATGATCCTAACGGATTTGCTAATATTGCCGTCTCTAAAGCCTGCACTTCTGCTCCAGTAAACTCGGTTTTCTCAGGATGGTCTGGCGCATGTAGCGGAACAGGAACATGCACACTCAACATGAGTGTCAATAGAACGGCCATAGCTAACTTTACATCTTCAGGAACTGACGTTACTCCCCCAGGCGTAACTCTGACATCTCCAACAAACAATGCTACTCTCACAACATCTCCTGCAACATTCACAAGTCAAATAACAGACAACCAAGCACTGAAGAACGCAACACTATGGCTCTGGCAAGGTAATACGATTATTTCACGTACAACCCAAACTATCAGCGGCACGAGCACCACAACAAGCTTCTCAAACATTACAATACCTTCAGCAGGAAGTTACAAATGGAATGTTCGAGCATTTGATACATCGGGGAATGGAGCATGGGCAGCAGCTAACTTTACAGTTACATACTCACCGAATCTTTGTGGTAACGGTCAAATTGATTCTGGTGAACAATGTGATGGTGCCAATCTGGGGGGAAATACCTGTGCATCAGTCGTAGGAACAGGGAGTACAGGCACATTAACCTGCTCAGGAACATGTACCTTTAATACTGCCCAATGTACTCCTCCAAGTTCATCAGGAAATTTAAGCTTCTCTCGCACTGTTATTGATAGCGGATTCGCAGGAGACGTAAAAGCTATTGGAGATATCGATGGAGACGGATATCCTGATCTCGTTATTGGAGGACCTGCCATGAACTGGTACAAATATCCCACATGGGCAAAAACCACAATAGCTACTCCTACAAACGAATTCACAACAGACATGCAACTTGCAGATATAGACAGCGATGGTGATTTAGATATGATAACTGCTGATGGCAATCTAAACAATAATGTAATCTGGTTCGAAAATCCTCGCCCAAGTGGAAACCCTTCATCATCAACATGGATTAGACATGAAATAGGTGCTCAAGGATATTACGTCCATGATTTCGAAATTGCTGACTTTGATAACGATGGTAAATTAGATGTCTTAGCACGAAAGGGTTCGACCAATATATTCTTCCAGAATAATGGCACGTGGACTAGAAGAGACATCAGTCAATTCGTCGCAAATGCTGATGGAGAGGGTATGGGTATTGGAGATGTTGATAGCGATGGAGATATTGATATAGTAGCCGGAGGAACATGGGTAGAAACACCAAGTAATCCTCGAACTGCAGCCTTTGTAGTACACACTATCGCAAGTGGATGGACAGGTGAAATCACAGGAACCGTAGCAGATCTTAATGCGGACACAAAACCAGATGTTATTTTCGCACGTCAACATGGAGGCGGCGCATTTGTATGGTATGAATCAGCAACACCTCTTACGGGACCATGGACTGCCCATACCATAGATAACAATATGGGTGGACATAAGATCAATGTAGGTGACTTCAATAAAGATGGTAGAATGGACATTTCAATTGGATTGGAGCTTACCGATCTAAGCGTATACATAAACAACGGAGGAACATCGCCAACTTTCACGAAGCAGCGTCTTTCAAATACTGGACTACATAATCAACGCATTGGAGATATAGGAAGTGATGGTGATTTAGACATATTCGGCGCCAATTACATCGGAAATCCTCCTGTCGAACTTTGGGAAAATATGATTAACGCCCCTCTAAAACTTACCAACTGGACGTACAAGCAAGTCTCTAGTGCGCACGTGCAAACATTTGGACTTACGTTTGCTGATGTCGATCACGATGGAAGAGTTGACATTGTATCAGGAGCATTCTGGTATCGCAATCCCGGTGGAAACCTCATGGGCACCTGGACACAGAATAGTTTCCCAGCCGGACGTCAAGCGATGCTCGTCACGGATGTAGATGGTGACTCATTTACAGACATAATTGCTCAAGGAGCTGCAGTTAATTTCGAAGTACAATTATTCTGGCTTGAAGCAACTAATGCGCAGGGAACAAGCTGGAACTCAGTACTCCTAGGTACAATACCTCAGACAAGTCACTCGACACTTGGAACCCAAGGATATAGAACCGCACAACTAGAAGCAGGTGGTAAAGAAGAAGTTATTGTATCTACTGTAAGTGGATTTGGAATATATTACTTCAGAATACCAAGTAACCCTGGTGCTGGTAACTGGCCACGCGTACAGGTAAACATAAATCCTTCAGATGAAGGGATCGGTGTTGGAGATATAGATCGTGATGGTGATTTAGATCTTGTTGCAACAACCGGAGATACAAAGCGTGTTGAATGGTATCGCAATCCTCGCACTGGTGCTGGTAACTGGCCGGCTACCGTTATTGCTAGTATTCCACAGGCTACCTGGCTAGATCGTGTCGAGGTTGGCGACTTCAATAAAGATGGTAAGCTTGACGTCGTAGTTACAGAAGAAGGTAATAATGCTGATACTATGTGGTTTAGACAGCCTGCCGATCCGCTAACTCCTAATTGGCAGCAATCACTTATTACTACTCAAACAAGTACGAATAGTATGGATGTAGCTGATATAGACAAAGATGGCGACACAGACGTTATCGTGGCTGAAATGGATGATCCAAAACATGTAACTATTTTTGCTAACTCAGGTACCGGCACATTCACACCGACAGTTGTTTCAAGTGGTTTTGAAAGTCATCTTGGCGCGCGAACTGCCGATCTAGATAATGATGGGGACCTCGATATTGTCAGTATTGTCTGGTGGAACCCTAATTTCGTACACCTCTGGCGCAATGATAACAAGCTTCTCTGTACTATGTGTCTCAATTTCGGAGGCGGACCAGAGCCCGATCCTGCTCTAAATTCTCCTCCTTATTCATTCTACCAAAAGATACAGCAAACTATTCAGCATATCTTCCGTCTTCAAACTAGCGAGCAGAGTAAAGAAACCACAATAGTGGGCAACGTAATTTCATCAAGCAGTCACGTAAGCGATCAAAAAAGCATACTTGCTCTTCTTGCCCTGTTTGCCATTGCAATAACGCTGATAATACTTACTAATGGAAAAAGACGACTTTAAGAAGAAATTAACAAAAGAGCAATATCGCGTACTGCGTGAAAAGGGAACAGAAGCTCCGTTTACATCAGAATTTCTGCGCAATAAAGAGAGTGGAATGTATGCTTGTGCTGCCTGTGGAAATGTATTATTTGCTTCTAATGCAAAATTCGACTCAGGGACGGGATGGCCTAGCTTTGACGAGCCAGCAAACAAAGAAAATATTGTTCTCAAAGAAGATACAACCCAGGGTATGAGTCGTATAGAAGTTATCTGCAAGAAATGTGGAAGCCATTTAGGTCATGTATTTCCCGACGGCCCTACAAAAACGGGCCAAAGATTCTGCATTAACGGCTGTGCGTTGAACTTTAAGAAGAAATAACTAGAAACTAAAAGCTAAATTTATCAGCAAAGGGTCCTACTAGAGGAATTTGCTTCATTTCTCCGCTGAATGCATAGACCATTCCAACGATCCAGAGGATAAGTAAGCCTATTTCCGCAATAGCAATAATCAACCAGCCGATTACCGGGATAAATCCGAGGATCATGCTTGCTACCCAAACAATTAGCCATGCAAAGAAAAGCACAAGGCTCTGCTTAGCGTAGAACATCACGTATTTATCATCTTTCTTAGCAATATATGCAATAAGGAATCCAATAACGCTCAATAGAACAGCAAGAAAAGCAAAAAGCTTTGAATCATCTGCTTTTTTCTGTGTCACTTTAGCCATACTAGATATAGGAAAATGCCCTTTAAAAACCTACCTAGAAAATGAAAAATGAATTATTTGCCGTATACTTTTCGAACAATTGAGACTATATCTTGAATACCTTGTTCATCGCTTGCGATCATTATAGGTGGAAACCTGCAAAGAGGAGTTGCTTGTGGATCAGGAATACGAGTTGAGCGATAAAAAGGAAGTATTGGAACCGTTGCGTCTGCGCCAATCTTTAGCATAACGCCTGCATCAGTGGAAGGTGTTCCCACATCCCCTACAACTAAATAAGAATTTGTAATATTTCTATGCACTTGCGCATAAACCTCATTAGGTAATAAAGATTGAGAGACATCGCGATGAGGCAAGAAGGTACCTACCCCTACTTGCTGCTCAATAGTCTGGGCAAGAGATTCATAGAAAGGAAATTCCTTAATCGCCTCAGGCTCGGCACCAGGAGTGCACGAAGTTGCAAAACAAACGTGTCCTTCAAGTGCGCGCACAACAGGTCTAGTTCTTATGTCTGGGCGAGGCCTAGGTTGTGTCTTTGGAGCAAATCTTGATCTTACTTCAGTTGAAGGATCATGTGTATCTGAAATAGTTCCGGAAGCCATAAGAAAAAGTCATTTTTCGAGTATAAATAATTAATGGTGAGTGAAAACAATTATTGCGGCAGCTGTCCGCTTCCAAGAACAGGCGTATCTAGTGATGTGACTTCAGCATGATAATAATCTTTTTCAGTGAATCCAAACATCCCTGCTATCATATTACCGGGGAATCTCTTGATGGCTGTGTTGTATGTCTGAATCGATTCAATATATCTCCCGCGGGCAGTTGTAATTCTATTTTGTGTTCCCGAAAGTTCATCAGTTAGGGCAATATATTGAGTGTTAGCCTGTAATTGAGGATAACTTTCAGCTACTGCATTAACAAATGTGGCCACGCTATTAGCCATTTGAACTCCAGAAGCATCTTTGTCAGCAGTGCTTTGCGCTCCCTGCCACTGTGTTCGTGCAGCAATAACGTCTTTAACGAACTTTGTCTCAACGCTCACAGCGCTTGAGACGACTGAAACCAAATTAGGAATTAAGTCTGCTTGTCTTTGATATTGGTTCTCAACCTCGCTCCATTTAGAATTAATCTGCTGATCGAGACTAACAAACCTATTGTACGCGCTTGCAAGATAAAGCCCTATAACGAGCACAAGAGCAAGAGCGATAATTCCAATCCATAATCCGCGTTTCATCATAGTATTTGTGTAAATTTCTTTAAATATCTATCTTCCAGCTCCGCCACCGCCAAACCCTCCTCCTCCGAAGCCTCCTCCGAATCCTCCACCACCAGAACGTGATCCAGGAATAAAGATAGGTGCCCACCAAATACTTCTTCGCGAATGACGCGCAATCCATGAAAAAATAATAATCGCCAGAATGATTACGAGTATAATCAAGAGCCAGTTAATCTTTGAAGGTTGTCTAGAAATAAGCTCATTTCGGTTAGCTTCGAGTTCATCAGCGAGCGCAATACTAAATTGCACAATACCTTCACTCACATTACCCTCGTCTCGCCAGGGAACGTAATACGTATCGAGCATTCTGCCCACCTTAGAATCAGGCAATATTCCCTCGACACCATATCCTGTGCTCACCCATAATTTTCCCACGTCTTTTACATACAATATAACGATTCCATTATCCGTATCTGCTGCTCCCACGCCCCATTCCTGTCCAATCATAGTCGCATATTCACTCGGAGAGTATCCTTCCGCATTTTCAACGCTCACAAAAACAACTTGTGCAGAGGTATTTTGCTCGACTTCCTCAAACAAATAATGTACGAAAAGAGAATCGTCAGAATTCAATATGCTTGCAAAGTCGTTTACATAGGCATCCTGCGCAGAAGGCACGTTAGCAGTTACTGTGCTCGCTATAACTGCTATGAAAAAAATAAATAAAGTAGATTTGTTCATAGTATACTTAAGAAATACCTCTTTAAATATAAATAGATTACAAACGTTTAAATAAGATCAAAAGAATATTTTTCAATGGATACACCTGCTAATTATATTCGAGGCATCTTTGTTTTTTCGGTATTTTTCCTTTCCGTTCTAGCATTTGCTTCTGCAGGACCAACAAGCATTGATGTTGACTCATGTGGCTTGCTTGATCAACCAAATATGATCTATAACATTATTGCAGATATCAATAGCAATGATACGACCTGTCTTATCATAAGTGGAGACGGAATATTCCTTAATGGCCACGGATATAAAATCACAAGCTCTGTACCTAACGCAACAGCGATTTTAATCACTGGGAATGGAGTGATTGTAACTCAAGCAAACATAAGTGAATTTGCACAAGGCATTGTAGCCCAAAACGTGAACCTTCCATTCATCGACTCATCATACTTTTCAGATATAATTGACACAAGTATCATTTTTGAAGGCGTCTCCCGAGGAAACGTCCAAAGCAACACATTTACATCGAGCCCATTCCAACAAAGAGGGATGATAGCCTTCATAGCAAGGGGCAACTCAGAAGGTAGCATATTCAAAAATAACCAAGTGAGAAACATGGATTCAGGTGTACTCCTTGAAGATGTTTCAAATGCCGATGTTAGCCATAACTCATTCAATAAGACAAAAGCACCAATAGTGATTATCGGTGGATCAAACATGCGTATTGAAAGCAACCAATTAGAAAAGAGTGCAACAGCTATCAATCTCAAACATAATACAAACAGTAGAATAAACAACAATGCAATATATGCAACCTCTATCTTTGGAATAATTTCCGAAAATGTTTCAGGAAATGAATATATGAATAACGCTTTCATGAGTTCATCCGTATACTTTGATAACTCTGACAATAATACCTTCAGCAATACTTCCCTTATAGGAAACGACAACACACTCGATATTCAAAGCTCAACAAATACAGTAATAATCGACAGCGCATTTGGAATATATAATCTGGTTACGAGCTCATTTACATTCATACGTTCAAATTTCGGAAGTATTCAATTCAATCAGGATGTAACTTCTGCAGGTAATTCTTTCAGCGATACATTCAATTTTGAAAATAACAGACTAGTCTTTTTCAGCAATGATACAAGTCTTGATCTTGCTGCGCAAGTAACTCTCTATAATATTGTACAAGGTCAACAAAACTATCGCATTCTTAATAGTACTGAGGCATGCTCCGGCTGTACAAACCTCACACAGCTAAGCGCTGCAAGTTGGACGTTCATCATTCCGGGATTTGGAGATTATTCAATTGCAAGTGACGCTGTTTCTGGTGGTGGAGGTGGCGGAGGCAGTCATCGACGTACAAATAGCACTACTCCAACAACAGGCACAAATCAAACAATTATTCCTTTGAGCAATCCGTCAAGTTTTAATCAAACAACAAGCGGTAAAACAGACGATGATTCAAATGATCAGTTAGATCAAAACGTTGGAGGAAGTATTACTGGAGCAGTTATAGGTACCCTAAAGCGACCAGGTTTCTTCATTCCACTTATATTCATTGTAGGATTAATCGCTGCATTTGTCGCTATGCAATACCGTTCTCGAAAGAACGCTAAATAAGTTAGCTATTCCACTTCTTTCTATTTTCGAGCGCTCGTTTAACTACTGCATCTATTCTTTTTGCACGTGTTGCAGGCTGTTTCGCCCCCAAAATCCATCGATAATACGTTCGAGTATATGACGGAGGAAACGTCTTGAAAATCGTTTCAGCCGCAGGATTCTCTTTCAAAGCTTTCTTAAGATCGACTGGCATGGTCGGATTTTTGGGAATTCCTGCGTCATGCGTTGGCTTTGCAAGACCTTCTTTATACATCTGCAATCCATAGGAGGACATTTTTCCCTCTGCAATGAGTCTTTTTGCGTAGCCTAGTGTCGCATCACTCCATTTGCTATTCTTGTTCCTTCGTGCAAATCTCCGCATGTATCTGTCTTCATCCAAACGCTTTATCGTGGTATCGATCCACCCAAAACATATCGCTTCATCCATCGATTCTTTGTGTGTCAGCGAAGGCTTGCCTGTGTGTTTTTTGTATTTAATAAGTGCAACCTTAGTTTCTTTTAGGTGATTCTTCTCGAGCCACGCCCTCCATTCATCCTTATTTTTAGCGTAAACTGTTTTCTCAGAGTCCATGGCTTACGAAAGCAAATGCTGTTTTTAATTCTTTCACGCACTGTTAAAGTGCAGAAGATTTTTAAAGCGCCTGTAACTTTCACTAACATGTCATCAATGATTGAGGTAAGAGGTTTAGTAAAAAAGTTCAAAAAATTCAAAGCAGTGGATAAAATTTCATTTACTGTCCAAAAGGGAGAGATCTTTGCTTTCCTAGGTCCAAATGGAGCAGGCAAGACTACTACTATACGAATGCTTACAACTATGCTCCAACCAAGCGCTGGTAAAATATCAATTAACGGTTTTGACCCACTAGTTCAGCAACAAAAAGTAAGATCTTCTTTTGGTATCGTCTTTCAGGACTTCAGTCTGGACAATGAGTTGACTGCTCTCGAAAATCTCAAGTTCCACGCAGCCTTGTATGGTGTCGAGAGAAAAATAGCTAGAGAGAGAATAGAGCACCTGTTAAAATTAGTCGAATTGTGGGACAGAAGAAACAATTTTGTTAAAACTTTCTCAGGCGGAATGAAACGAAGGCTTGAGATAGCGCGCGGTCTCATTCATCATCCTACTATCCTTTTTCTTGATGAGCCTACACTCGGACTTGACCCTCAAACCAGAAACAAAATGTGGGATTATGTAAAAAAGCTTAACGATGAAGAAAAAATGACTGTTTTCTTTACGACGCACTATATGCACGAAGCAGAAAAATATGCTGATAAAATCGGAATAATTGACCATGGAAAGATATTAACTATCGGTACATCAAGTCAATTAACGAAAAAAACGAACACACGTTCCTTGGAAGAAGCGTTTCTAAAACTTACCGGACACAATATACGGGAAGAAAGTGGTAGTAGTATTGATAAATTTAGGGCAGCTGCAAAATCCTGGGGGAACAGATGACGAACGCGCTTTATGTAATGTGGCTAAGACAATTGATAAGATACTGGAGAACTAGATCAAGAATAATTGGCTCACTAGCTCAGCCTGTTTTATTTCTAGTTGCTCTTGGGTTTGGTTTGGGCCCTATATATTCAAAAGCAGGCGGCGGAGACTATATACAGTTTTTAGCACCAGGTATAATTGGGATGAGTATTCTGTTTACCGCAATGTTTTCAGGCATGGAAGTAATATGGGACAGACAACTAGGGTTCCTAAAAGAAACACTCGTTTCTCCATCTTCACGATTCAGTGTATTTATTGGAAGAACTTTGGGAGGAGCCACCGTTGCGCTTATACAAGGAATTGTTCTCCTTATTATCACTATGTTGTTAGGATTCAGACCCGTTAGTTTGACGCTTCTTCCGCTAGCTTTAGTATTCATGTTCCTTTTAGCCTACGTATTTACAGCGTTAGGAACAGCACTTGCAAGTAAAGTGCAGGACATGCAAGCGTTTCCATTAATCATGAACTTCATTATTATGCCTGTTTTCTTTCTATCCGGAGCGTTATATCCTTTAGAATCAGCGCCTACGACCATAAAAACCATAGCACTCTTCGACCCGCTTTCCTATCAAATAGATGCACTTAGACAGATATTGACAAATACGTCTCACTTCGGGTTAGCAATTGACTTAGGTATTACGATAATGTGTGCCGCTCTCGTAACCCTTCTCGGAATTTATCTCTTTAATAGAGTTGAAGTTTAAAATTTCTATTAAACGTGTAACCTATGTATACATTTCCAGACAATAATCATTATAAATGAAGATAAGATGAATGGACGATGGTAGTTAATTTCAAAACACTCTTTCCAGTTTCAAAACCTATAATCGGAATGATTCATCTCGCTGGAAGAGATTCTAATGAAAAAGCAAGACGTGCACTCGAAGAGTTAGCTATTTATCAAGAAGAGGGTGTAGATGGTGCAATTATAGAAGATTATCATGGGCACACTTTGGATGTTCGTAGAGTTTTATTTGAAAGTTCTCAAGAAAGAATTAGGGGCCTGGACATTGTTCGCGGAGTTAATGTGCTTAAAAATCCGTTCGCAGCGTTTGAATATGCAAAAAATTCTGGAGCCAAGTTTATTCAATTAGATAGCATTCAAGGACATGGTTTCAACAGTAATTTATATGCCTTAAATCGAAGAGCGTTTCCAGATATATCCGTTCTCGGAGGAGTTCGTTTCAAATACCAGGATCCAACAGGCCATACTTTAGAGGAAGATATTGCAGAAGGAAGATCACGATGTGATGCGGTTGTTACGACAGGCGACGGAACCGGAATAGAAACGCCTATTGTAAAATTACAGGAATTTAGAAAAAATCTAGATACTTTTCCATTATTAGTCGGTGCAGGTGTGACTGCTGAGAACGTAACTGATCAACTTCTAGTTGCAGATGGAGCAATCGTAGGAAGTTACTTTAAACCAGACAAAGATACAGAACTTCCCGTAGATAGAAAAAGAGTGCGAGAGTTCATGGATGTAGTCAGATATATTAGAAAAAATTATTCTTGAAGTAAGATACAAAGGTTTAAATTCCCCCAAATAAAGACAAGAAGATAGGTGCGGGGGGATAGATCCCTAAGTTCTAACCCCCTCCCGCACTTATTATAATAATTCTTAGTTTGTTGCACGTCTCTTAATATCTCTGCGCATCAAACGTATATCTCGCGGGGAAACTGTTGAGATAGGGTCGGGAATATATATCGTGTTCTTTTTACCAGTAGTCTTATCAGGCTCAGGTTTCTTTGGTCGTGGTATGGTAAGCAATTTCTTAGGAATAGTAAAATTGTGAACTGCATAAAAGAGGGGAACTTCACGTTTAAAGAAATATTCAAACATCCTGCCCTTTGTAAAGGAGAAGAAAAGCTCATTTTTAGGAGTTATTTTTCCACCATCGGGCTCAACGAAAGAAACATCTCCAAATAGGTACTCTTCTCGAGGAAGTCCTTGAGATGTTGAGAACTCAACCAAGGTTTCAATGCTAAGACCTATACGAGGACCAGTATAGAGCACCGTTGAAGAGTCATTGAAAGATTCGCCTCTAAAACGTGCTTCACGAACGTGATGATATATGTTAAGAGCAAGTTTCTCTATATAAGGCGCAATAGGTTCAGAGTATTTCTCTCGGGGAAACAATTCAACCATCTAAATAAGGAAAAAGAGGAGTTTAAAAGAATTACTATTCAGACGTTTCAACTTCTTCGGCAAGAGGAACTTTGACAACGTCTGCAACTTTGTCGCCTTCCTTAAGCTTAACAACATGAACGCCCTGTGTGGCGCGACCCATAACACGAAGATCTTTCATGGAAACGCGAATAATCATTCCTTTTGTGGTAGTAACCATAATCGAGTCCTTATCATCAACTGAGAGAGATGCGACAACCGGTCCTGTCTTTTCGTTCACGTTAAGATTTATGACTCCCTTTGCTCCACGCGAGGTCTTACGATACTCCTCAAGCTCAGATCGTTTACCGAGACCTTTCTGAGCAATAGTAAGAATAGTTGTTTTACCATCTTTAGGCAATGACTCCATAGAAACAACTTCATCGCTCTTTGCAAGCTCAGCGCCCTTTACACCATATGACGCACGACCCATTGGACGAACTTCATCCGTAGTAAATCGTATTGCCTGTCCTTTAGAGGTGCAAAGCATGACTTCTTGTGTATCTTCTACACGTCGAACATCAATCACTACATCACTTCCATCTGCAGGCAGATTCATAATTCTTACACCCGTGCTTCGCGGCTTAGCAAGGTCTTTCAGAGGAAGTTTCTTAACCATCCCTAGTTTAGTAGCAAACATCAAGTACCCTTGCTCAAAATCTTTTAGAGACATAACTTGGGCAATTTTCTCATCTCTGATATCTAACACATTCACAAGCGCCTTGCCTCGACCTTGACGTTCAGCCATAGGGACGTCATTTGCCTTTAGCCAGAATACACGTCCGCGTGTGGTAAAGAACAACAAGTAATCGTGTGTCGAACAGGTCACCATCGTACGAACGAAGTCTTCTTCCTTCAAATCAGCACCCGTAACTCCTGATCCGCCTCTGCGTTGCTCTCTATACGTCTTAACATCGACACGCTTAATGTATCCTCCTTCAGTAAGCATAACTACCACGTCTTTCTTCTCAATCAAATCTTTCTCAGAAATTTCAGCCACTCGTTTAAGCACTTGGGTTCTACGTTCATCACCAAACTTCTTCTTAAGCTCTTGAACTTCTTTCTTGATTACGCCAAAGATCTCCTGATCACTTCCCAATAGCTTTTTCAAATAAGCAATTAATTCCTTCAATTCTTTCTCCTCATCTCTCAGTTTAGTGTCCTCAAGTCGTGTAAGTTGCTGTAATCGTGTTTCAAGAACGGCTTTAGCCTGTCGAGTTGTAAGCCCGAACTTTTTCATAAGCCCTTCGTGGGCAGCCTGGCCGTTCTCAGATTTCTTGATGAATTCAACGATCTCATCAATTTTTTTAAGAGCGATAATTAATCCTAGAACGATTTCAAGGCGGTCTTCAGCCTTTTTCAACTCAAAATTGCTTCTGTTCGTAACAACGTGCTTTCGATATTTTACATATTCTTCAATGATTTCTTTAAGATTAAGAACTCGAGGTTTCCCACCAACAAGTGCAAGCATATTAGCGTCGAAGCTATCCTGTAATCGTGTCAACGTGTAAAGTTTGTTAATAGTAAATTTAGGGCTTGCATCTTTCTTCAATTCAATAACTATACGAATGTTGCCTTTTGCAGATTCATCACGCAAGTCAGAAACATCAGGCAATTTCTTTTCAGTAGCGAGTTTAGCAATACTCGTAACTAAATCAGCTTTGTTAACCATGTAAGGAATCTCGGTAATAACGATAGAAGTACGTCCTTTATGCTCTTCCTGCTTTATAGCTCCACGCATAATGAGTCTTCCCTTACCTGTACGATACATTTCACGAATACCCTCTCCACTGACAGTACCTCCCGTTGGGAAATCAGGACCTGTAACGACTTCCATCAAATCTTCAACTGTAACAGTCGGCTTGTTAATATATGCGACAATAGCATCAGCCACTTCAGTCAGGTTGTGAGGAGGCATATTTGTCGCCATACCAACTGCAATACCTGTTGCGCCATTCAAGAGTAAATTAGGTAGCATTCCGGGAAGAGTTTGTGGTTCTTCTACAGAATTGTCATAATTAGGATTCATCTTGACAGTTTCTTTATCCATGTCCGCAAGAAGTTCGCCAGCGATCTTGCTTAATTTTGCTTCAGTATATCTGTCAGCTGCTGGTGAGTCTCCATCAAGTGAGCCGAAGTTTCCCTGGCCGTGAACCAGAGGATATCGTAATGAGAAATCCTGTGCCATTCTGACAAGTGCATCATACAAAGCTAGATTACCATGTGGGTGGAACTTACCCATAGTCTCTCCAACAATACGTGCAGACTTCATGGTAGGTTTACTTGGATCAAGCCCAAGAACATGCATAGCGTACAAAATACGTCTGTGTACTGGCTTCAAACCATCTTCAACTGCAGGTAACGCGCGATCAACAATAACCGACATCGCGTAGTCAATAAAAGATTGTTCCATCTCTTGAACGATTTCAGCGCCAGCCACACCTTTTTCATTACCTATCTGAGATTTAGCGCGGCGCTGTGCTTCCATAGCATCTAGCTTATCTTCAGTTTCATTCTCGTGATTTTCTTTCTTATCGCTCATCGTTTTTTACCTTTACCTTTTTTTGTAGCTGTTTTTTTAGCCGCCTTTTTAGCAGGTTTTTTGCCTGTTTTTAGAGTACTCATTTTTAATGTTGGAACTTCTTCAATCTTCGCGCTACTACCTGTGACCACATCTTCTTCTGGAAAATCATTACCACAATAGAAGCATTCTTTACACATCATCTGTCCGCTTGAAGGCTCTGCTATAACGACATTATCGCTTCCACACTGTGGACAGTATTGTTTTTTAATCAAACTCATGGTTAAATGTCAATCTGCGCTTCATGCGCTTTAGAGACAATAAATTGCTTTCTCGGTTCAACTTCAGAACCCATAAGAATAGAAAATATACGATCTGCTTCGACAGCATCTTCTACAATGACTTTATTCAATAATCGTTCCTTAGGATCCATAGTTGTTTCCCAAAGTTGTTCTGGGTTCATTTCTCCAAGACCTTTGAAACGCTGAACGGTTGCGTTTCCTAGATCTCCGACAAGCTTCTTAAGTTCTTCTTCCGAATACACATAGTAATCTTTCTTTTTACGGACTTTGTATAAAGGAGAAACAGCAATATACAAATTGCCCTGTTCGATTATAGGTTTCATAAATCTATAGAAGAACGTGAGCAAGAGTGTACGAATGTGTGCACCGTCAACATCTGCATCAGTCATAATCACGACTTTAGAATATCGTAGCTTCTCAAGATTGAACTGATCGCCAACGCCTGTTCCAATTGCCGTAATAAGATTAGCAATTTCTTCGCTTGAGAACACTTTAGCAATGTTAGCTTTCTCAACGTTCAAAATTTTACCTTTTAATGGTAAAATCGCCTGAAATTCTTTATTACGTGCCTGTTTAGCGCTTCCACCTGCAGAATCTCCTTCCACAATGAACAACTCAGTATCTTCACTTGATTTCTTAGAGCAATCAGCAAGTTTACCTGGCAATCCACCGATGCTAAATGCATTCTTTCTTCTCACGAGATCCTTGGCTTTCTTAGCTGCTTCTCGAGCTTTCTGGGCCTCGAGTGCTTTAGCAACAATACGACGCGCAATAGGTGGATTTTCTTCAAAAAATTCGGAAAGAGACGCAAAAGAGATTTTCTCAACAATTCCTTTAACATCGGTATTACCTAACTTTGTTTTAGTCTGTCCTTCAAATTGTGGTTCAGGAACTTTTACAGATACAATTGCCGTCAACCCTTCACGAACATCTTCGCCAGTCACCCCTTCATCCTTTACAAGTTTGTTTTTCTTAGCATATTCATTTATCGCTCTTGTTAAGGCAGTTCTGAATCCAGCCACGTGAGTCCCACCTTCAACAGTATTAATTGTGTTAACGAAACTCATAATATTTTCCTGATATCCGTTATTATACTGAACAGAACACTCTGCAACAATCTTATCTTCTTCTTTGATAAAGTAAACTGGTTTGTGTAACGGTTCTTTCGTCTCGTTCACCCATTTAACGAATTCAATCAATCCACCTTCATAATGGAACGTCTCCTGCTTTTGTGAGACAACATCTTTCAAAATTATTTTAAGTCCTTTGTTTAAAAACGCAATCTCTCTGAACCGTGTCTCAAGCACAGTATAATCAAACTTAGTTGTTGAAAAAATAGTATCATCTGGATAGAATTGAACTTCCGTTCCATGTTCGCTCTTATCACATTCGCCAATAACCTTGACAGGATGTAAAGGCTTGCCGATTTTATACTCTTGTTGATGTATCTTTCCACCTTTCTTTACAGTAACTCGCATATGTTTGGAAAGTGCTGCAACAACGCTAATACCTACTCCGTGTAATCCTCCAGAAACCTTGTAACTATCTTTGTCGAATTTACCTCCTGCATGTAATCGTGTAACAACGACTTCAAGAGCAGGTACTTTATAGACAGGGTGCGGCTCGACAGGAATACCTCTTCCATTATCCGTTACAGTCACGCTGCCATCTTTATTGATAGAAACAAGAATAGTATCGCAATGGCCGCCCATAGCCTCATCTACAGAGTTATCAACAATTTCATAAACGAGGTGGTGTAATCCGCCCTTACCAGTACTTCCAATATACATCGCAGGGCGCAGTCGAACACCTTCAAGGCCCTCTAGAACCTTAATATTTGAAGCCTCGTACTTTTTCGCATCACTCATTTCAGATGTGAAAATGAAACGCCCTTTAAAAACCTTTCCGTCAAAAAATCGATTTTACCGACGATAAATAAGCATTAAGAGATTTACTTCTTTTTAGAAACTTTCTTTGCAGGAGCAGGCGTTACGTCAGCAGCAGCTTGTTTTCTAACTTCAGCAGCTGCGTGTTTTTCACGAGTTTCACGGAAAGCAACAGTCCATTTGAGCTTTCTTTTGTCTCGTCCAAGTTTCAAATGATTCTTTCTACACTTAGAAGAACAGTAGTAAACGATGTTTCCATCATTCTTTATCAAATACGTTCCTAAATAATCCTCTTGTTCACATCCACAGAATACACACGTTGCAAGAGCCATTAGCTATGAGACCCCTTTGTAATATTTCTCTTGATTTTTCGTGCTTCAATTTCAGTTTCACGAAGAATAAGCATATCTCCAACACGTACAGGTCCTTTAACATTACGTCTAATGGAACGACCTTTATTTCTTCCATCAAGAATATTGACTTTTACCTGGGTAACTTCTCCACGAGCACCTGTGCGTCCTAAGAATTCTTCAACAATAGCAGGAACAGGAGGATCGTTAGATAATTTAGTCTTAGTTGTTGCTTCCTGTTGAGGTTTGGCATCGCGATTTTGTTGAGCTTTAGCCATAGGTCACCTATTTAGATTTCTTCAGGGCAGCAATTTCCTTGTCAGCATCGCCTGCTTCAATTACAGCGACTGCGGACGTTGGTACAGGAATACCGATAGCCACGCCTAGTTTTTGCTTAGAATCAACTTCATGGCATGGAATGCCTTTTTCTTGACATAAATGAGATAGATGAGCAACAATTTCCTTAGGGCTTACATCAGCAGCATATAAAACAAGTTTGGCAACTCCGCGTTCCACTGCTTTGGTAACTTCATTGCTTCCTTTGTCAACTTTTCCGGTTTTTTTTGCTTTTTCAACAAGTTTGTAGAAGTCCATAGCTGGCCTCCGTATACCAATACGTCATTGGTTAGGAAACAAGTGAAAGAGAGGTTTATAAATGTTTTCCTAAAAATTATTTAGAATCATAATCCGAACTTTGTAAAAAAATGTTGTTGTGAATCGTTGATGGCTTGTCCAGTTTCAAAATATCTTCTCTTTTAAGGCAAAAATCATTCCTTTTATTTCGTTCATCATACGGGATTTTTATTTTAATATGATCTCCAGGGTTAATCAGCATATCAGCAAGAGTTCCTTCCCAAGAAGTACCATCATTACAAAACTCAAGAGGTACAGAGCTTTCAGCACAGGATACGGCGAAAGTATATCTATTAAGTTCACGAGTGTCTCCAACAACGGTGCCTTCAATAATGCGTGCGTGATTAGCATAATTTGCTCTTGCATCAACAGTACGCTCGTTTTTGGTAGTAGAAGATTTGTCACCATATGCACTAATAAGATACAGACCTCCTGCAATTAATCCCAAAGCCCCCACGACCATTTTAAAACTAGGTGAACCCTTCGATCTATTCATGTTTATACGGAAACGTGCGACTTTAAAAACATTATTACACTTCGTTTAATTATCATTAACCGCCCTTTTCCGACGATAAAATCAACGTTGCCGAGCGCGTTCGGCGCTTCGCGCCTCACAGATAATTGAGGCAATTTTCGTTCGTGTCCGCATGCGCCCAAAACTGCAAACCTTTATATTTCATATATCCCTTACTTGCGTATGAGAAAAGAGGTCGTATACATTGGTGCAGATCATGCAGGATTCGAACTAAAAGAGTATCTCAAAAAAGAATTAGTTAAAAAAGGATATGAGGTCTACGATGAAGGAGCTCACGCACTTAACAAGAAAGATGACTACCCTGATTTTGCATTAAAAGTTGCCCAAAGCGTTAGTAAAAATCTTGATGCGAAAGGAATTCTCTGTTGCGGATCTGCACAAGGAATGTGTATCGTCGCAAATAAGGTCTCTGAAATCAGAGCAGTTTCCGCAACAAATGTGAAAGAAGCTATGTTAACACGGACACATAACAATGCAAATGTACTCTGTCTTGCAGGGTGGTATGTAACAAAAACAAACGCTCTCAAAATAGCAGAATCTTGGTTAAAAACACAATTTAGCGGCCTTCCACGTCATGTTCGCAGAATAACTAAAATAGCGGCACTTGAATAATGATAACTATTAGAAAGGGAGTGTTAAAAGACTGTAAAGAGCTGGTTGAACTTGCAAAAATACCTGAATTAAAAACTCCTTCAGGATATTACCCTTCATTCGAATGGTTTCAAGCTATAATAAAAGAAAAACAAATTCTTGTTGTAGCAGAAGAAAATAAGAAAATAGTTGGGTTTAACATGGGTGAAAGAATTGCCGGTGATTGGGCTATCTCGCACCTTATAATGGTTAATCCCGCATATCGTAACAAGGGAGTAGGAAGCATGCTTGTTAAGGCATTCGAAGACGAGTGTATAAGAAGAAAGTTTGGAGGAGTAGTATTATACGCTTATGCAAATAATAAAAATACCGTCGATTTCTTTAAAAAAAAGAAATATAATGAAGGTTCTCCAGTTATTGAATTTAATAAGCATTTAGGGAAGCGCTTAGGACATAAATAATGAAATACGTCATCATTCCTTCAATTATTGCGACCTCTCAAAAAGAACTTGAAACACGATTAAAAAAGATACCCTCTCGTACGTTAGTACAACTTGATGTTATGGATGGTCTATTTGTTCCACACACCTCTCTGGAATTTGAATTTAGCCTGCCATCACGCATGCACGAAGCACATCTTATGGTTCAGAACCCTGAAGCGTGGCTTATTCACAATCACGCTAAGATTTCAAGTGTTCTCGTGCATTATGAGTCTCGCGTTCATATGCATAATATGATAAAGCTTGCAAAGAAATACAAAAAGAAAATAGGAATTGCGCTTAACCCAGAATCTAATACAGAAGATATAAGACAATATCTTAAGCATATTGACAAAGTACTTATCATGACAGTGCATCCAGGAAAATACGGTTCGGCATTCATTCCTTCAACGCTACACAAAATAAACTTCCTTAGAAGTATTGCTCCCAAAATAGATATTGAAGTTGACGGAGGGGTTACTCCTGCAACATTAAGAGCATGTAAGGAAGCAGGGGCAAATCAATTTGTCGTCGGATCTTTCCTCCAGAAATCAGCAAGTCCATTAAAAGCCTGGAAAGAATTGCAAAAGGAAATATGATGAAACAAGAAGTTGCAATTTTTGCCATGGGATGTTTCTGGCAACCTGATTATATATTCTCGAAAGTGCCAGGAGTTATAAAAACGCGTGTCGGGTACACAGGCTGCAATCCTGAATGTAAAAATCCTACTTATGAGGAAGTATGTTCAAGTACAAGCGGTTGTGCTGAAGCTATCGAGTTAACGTTCGATAAAACCAAAATAACGTATGACCAACTTCTAGATATATTCTGGACAAATCATGATCCAACGCAAATGAACCGACAAGGTCCAGATGTTGGAACGCAATATCGTTCAGCAATATTTTACACGTCAGAAGAGCAAAAGAAGCTCGCGTTAGCTTCAAAGAAAAAATGGGCTTCTCGCTTGATTGATAAAACAAGAGAAATCGTTACTGAAATCAAGCCATTGTCCATTTTCCACGCAGCAGAAAACTATCATCAAAAATATCTTGAAAAAACAGGACGTTCATGCCATATTTCAAAAAAAGTCTTTAAATAAAATTAAAATTTAAATCCTGCAAAAATCCCTGCCATGGCTCGCGCTTCATTAACATCTAACCGTAGGCCGATAGTTGCGCGAGATTTATCATGAAACAAGCCTGTGTCAAAATTATATTGGAAGTTAAAACCATTTGCTTCATTTGCAATATCTCGGTAGATTCCGGCAGTGATTGAAGCATTTTCCATAAACCCTATATCTCCAATTCTACAACCCAGAGCTGCTTTAGCTCGATTACCCTCCTGGAATCGTAAGTCCAAAGCCATATCTCCAGGTTTCTTACCAACGAAGTGCCCTACCCCAAAATAATCAAAGAAGCCATCAGCAATATCAAATTTGAAAGTCTGATCTGAATAAACATCGAGCTCATTATCTCCCTGTCCCGTAACACTACTGACATATCTACTGAAATCTTTGTCAATCGTTCCAAACACAAGGCGCCCGTCAAAGGGTCTATCGCCTAACTTAACGTTTGCCCATATATGTTCATTATTCAAGGATAAATTACCATCTATATCTCCTTCTTTATTTCTTCCTATGCCTACTCCTAGAGTAGCATTATTCAATTTAGGAAAGAAAGCCGCACGCACATCTCCTGCAGTATCAAACGTACCTTCAATATGTAACTTATCGCTCAAGTCAAAACCGCCAATAGCGATTCCTCGGTTTCCATCAGGTAAATACTGAAATGTTCCTCCAATAAAGCTCTTTAGAGGATCGTTTTGAGGGTAGAAGGTGGCAGAAAGTCTACTCATGTCTTGATCGGGTTGAGCGTTATCTTGAAAACCTGCATTAAACTTCAATGAAGGCATCTGGAAATCTAATCCATAGTTAGTTTTAACAGAATCAGGGAACGTTTCAACCATGCCCTTAAGAGTATTATCGCCTTGCTTATAGGTAAAGAGATCTTGCGTATACAATCTGCCCTTATCAAGATAAGCCGATCGTATATCTAGTCCTAATTCTCCCTTAGACGATTCTTTCTCCTGGGCGAAAGCGTGTGAGCTCGTGCTCAAGGTGACGAGACCTGCGCCTAGCGCGTTTCTTAGCGTTTTTATTTGTTTTTTGTGTATCATGTGATTTATGTTGTCACTTTATAGTAAGATTTGTAGAAAGACAGTGTTTAAGCTTTTCTATTAAACTATATATACTAGTATATTTGTATATATAAGATAATAATGTTTAAATATAATCTAGCACAATCCCATACATGAAAAGAAAATTAGTAAAGCAAGGGGCGGCAACTCTGATGGTAAGTATACCTTCGAAGTGGGCTAAATTACATCATCTAGATAAAGGAGATGAACTAGAAATAGAAGAAAGAAACAATGTTTTAATTCTTGCACCTAAAGAGAATGCAAGAGTTAAAGAAAAGAAAATAACTCTTAAGACACATACTGAATCCGCTATCAGGACCTACGTAACTACTCTTTATAGAACAGGATACGACAGAATAAGTATTAGTGCAAGCAAACCTGAGACAATTAAAATAATAGAGGAACTAGTAGAAAAACAGCTGCTAGGATTTGAAATAACTAAAAAGAAAGGCACAGAGTGCGAGATAGAGACGATAAGTGAACCCTCTGCAGATCAGTTTAACAATATATTTTCTAAAATGATACTGAACATTGAGGAACTTTTTGACATAGTGGATAGAACACTAAATGGAGGAAAAGAAGCTTATGAAGAAACAGAGCAACGAATAGCCCGATTCGACAATGCATGCAGGAGGATAATCATTAAACAAAAATATGAAGAAGATCAATTAAAGTGGTCTTTTCATACATCGTTGAATCATAGCCAGCGAGAAATATATCATTTATTGCAATATCTTTCCAAAAATAAAGTAAAGACTACAAAAGAAAGTAAAGATTTATTAAATAAGTTGAGAGAGTTTCTTAATCTAATAAAAGAAGCGTATTTGAAAAAGGACATCGCTTATCTAGAAAGTCTCCACACCTCAGAAAAAGAAACGATCTATAAAACAGGGTATGTCTCCTTTAAAAAAACAGATCCGGTAGTAGTGCATCATCTATTAGGAGCTATTCGCAACCTCTATCTTGCTTCATCTCCTCTTATCGGTTTGTTTCTGGCTGCTCCTCAGAATTCCTAGAGAGCTGTTGGCGTAACAATTTCAATTGATTAGGCAACGTTTTACCCTTATCATTAGTTATTTGATAAACGGATGATGCTGTATTGATTAAATCTCTTTGAAATTGTGGGAGGGCTGCTCCATAGCCTTCTTGAAGAATATTTCCTTGTTCATCATGCATAGGAAAGTAATGCACACTCCGACTCGTTATTTGCGCTCTTGCGATGTCCTCATCAGTGCAGAAGTAATGTGCATATACATCTACAACAGATCGCCCATCGATAATTTGATCCTTCAAGTACTTAAGAGATTCTATGTGTCCATCTTGTTTGCCAATAAAATTGTAAGACTCTCTGTCTTTTCCATTAAAGCCAAGTGATTTAGAAAAGTTCACTAAATAACTATAAGGGACAAGGCAAGCATCAATTCGATCTTGTCCATTTTTCTTATACTCGCTTGCTGCTTCGGGATGTGCCTCGATAGAATACAAAAGAGGAATTAATACACGAGGATTTACCCGATCAACCTGTTTTGCACAAATCATAACTCGGCTATCTTTTGCTCTGTCCGAAAAATCAGTTAGTAATTGATCACTTAACTGCCCATAATACTGCGCGAGCTCACGCTGTGCATCCATAAGTGAAGGCGTTGCTTCTTCTCCAAAGCCACTATGATCCGGATAGATGGGAATAGGGTCTGGCATTCTTTCTATAAGACTAGGGGAACGTGCAGGCAATTTATCCGGAGTAAAAACTGATTCTAGACTAGCTAATGTCCAAATGCTCGCACCCAACACAGCTGCTGCTGTACCAACAAGGGCACCTGTTTTGGCAGCACGCTTCAATTGGTCTCTGAAAGGCTCTATAACAAAACCGCCGATATCTTCAAGAGCAAATTTATATGCCCTTACCCCATAAAAAGGAGCATCCTCGGAGCCCAACGTCATGGATCGAGTAACCAACCGACGCCAAGGCTTAGAAATCCCCTTCTCCTTCATGGTAGCTTCTAAAGCTTGTAACCTACGTTCATGTTCGTCAAAACTAATTGATTCAACACTGACATCTCCATCCTGTAGAACGATTGTTCCATCAGAAGCCCTATTAAGCTTCCATGTAAACGGTTGTTCTCCAGTCAAAAGAGCATACGTTGTCGCTCCAAGACTATAAACGTCAGTATGGTTATCTGCGTGCGCAGGTATTTTCTGCAGTAGTGCATTCAATAACCGCGGATGCGTGTAAGCAGTTCCCCCTCTAGTTGGGGCAATGCTAGATTGAATTTTGCTAACATGATTGGCAGTCTGCAGATCAGAAATAAAGACTTCCTCTTCAGAGCGCCCTACGAGGATATTAGATGGTTTAAGATCCCTATGGACGAGGCCCTTATCATGTAAATAAAGAAGACCATCTGCTACCCCCTTCAAAAGAGGCTTTAATCGTGCGCTACCGTTTAAAGGGCCAGACCACTTCATAAGAGACTCTACATCTCGTACGCCTTCCATAAAATCTTCCACTACGACTGTTCCTCGTCCAGGCAGAGAAAACGCATCAACGGGACGAATAATGTTAGGATGAACAAGTTGATTTGTGGCCAGAACCTCTTCCAAACCCCAGTCCCTCTTTTGATGCGCAAGCTGAGCTTGAACCGAGCTAGGATCGACTTCAAGTAGAGGAATTTTGACCACATAGGATCTTTTGATGGCTCCACGTTCACCCTGAGCCTTAACTGCAATTCGAGTATGTCCTTCTCCAAGCGCCTCTCCTAAAGTATATCCTCTACGATTAATTTCCACTATTTCCGCTTCGGTGAGATTAATATTATGCTTTTTCATTGTGTCTCTCCATTATTTTCTTTAATGAATACTCAAACGCATGAGATCTATTTCTAAAAGAACCATTTTTCACGCTTTCATCTATTAAATCGAGCGTGTTTTCTTCTACTGAAATGCTGATCTTATGTTTCATTATAGTAGCAAGAAGTCATACTCTTTTTAAGTCTTTCTATATGTAACTACTTAAAAGAGACACTAAATTACATCTTTTTCAGATTCTGCCAGAGACCAATAACATTGCCTTCTGTGTCTTGAACGTATGCAGAGAGACCCATATCGCCAACGCGCGTAACTTCACCAACGACAGTGCCACCGCCGCTTTTTACATGCTCAAGAGATTGCTTAATGTCTTGAACGTTTATCGTAATAATGGGCTTCTGTATACAACCAACACGTTTCAACATCCCGCCGTTAATCGTGCCTGGCGTTTTTACCATCCGTGTTGTATCATCGGTAGGTGCAGTCCAAACAATAGTATAGTCCATATTAGGGACGGGATTCATTTTCCACCCAAAAACCCCTTGATAGAAACTTTGTGCCCGTGCAATATCATCAACAGGTATTTCAAAATGTACAACTGAATCCATAATGAGAAATAATCTCGGTTCTTTATATAGGTTTCTTCACTAAATTTAAATACCTCTTTGACGTCACACGTTAAAGATGGTGAATATAGCAATAAATGGGTTTGGTCGAATAGGCCGTGCAATTCTTAGAATAGCTCTTGAAAAAAAGATGAATGTTGTTGCAATAAATGATACGCACGGCGCTGAGTCAGCAGCGTACCTCTTCAAATATGACTCTGTCTACGGCCCTTATAGGGGAACAGTTGAATTCAAAGGAAACATGCTAATAGTAAATGGAAAGAAAATACCGGTGCTTGCTGAACGAGAACCTGACAAACTGCCCTGGAAATCGCTTAAAGTTGACGTCGTAATTGAAAGCACCGGAGTTTTTACTGATGGTCACGAAGCAGCACGTCATTTAACAGCAGGCGCTCGTAAAGTGATAATTACAGCCCCAGCACATAATCATGACATAACTATTGTACCTGGAGTTAATCAAAATCTACTAAAGAAAGAACATCGTATAGTATCTATCGGCTCGTGTACTACAAACTGCACTGCGCCAATAGTAAACTCCATACTCAACTACTTAGGTATCGAATACGCCATGCTAACAACAATTCATGCATATACAAATGATCAAGTTATTCAAGATAGCTGGCATAAAAGTGCGAGACGCGGACGAGCAGGAGCGCTTAACATGGTTCCGACAACGACTGGCGCGGCAGAAGCAGTTATTGAAGCAATTCCTGCACTCCAAGGAAAGATGACAGGTCTATCAGTTCGAGTTCCGGTGCCGTGCGGTTCTCTTATCGATCTTACATGCGAAGTATCTCAATCAACGACTAAAGAAGCAGTCAACCTCCTATTTGATAAATTATCAAAGGGGCCACTTAAAGGAATTATAGAATATAGCACAGACCCACTTGTTTCATCAGACATTATCGGCAATTCGCACTCGGCAGTATTTGACTCTCTTTCAACACAAGTTGACGGCAATCTCGTAAAAGTTCTTGCATGGTACGATAATGAGTATGGCTATTCGTGTCGTGTTGCGGACACGATAAAGATGATAGCCTAAATATGAAAATACCTACTCTCTCAGATATAGACGTCCGTGATAAGCGTGTTCTTGTGCGACTTGATCTTAATAGTGATATACGCAATGATAAACTAATACCTTCTGAACGTCTCACGGCACCCTTCGAAACAATTCGTGAGCTTCAAAAGAAAAATGTTCGCATTGTTATACTTGCACACCAAGGTCGTCCAAGTAGTAAGGATTTTACTTCTTTACAAAAACATGCACAATATCTAAATAAATTTCTCAAGATATCATTTGTGAATGACGTTATCGGTATCAAAGCCGTGAAAGCAATAGCTACGCTAAAACCTAAACAAATTCTTCTACTGGATAACGTCCGCCTCGTTCAAGATGAGTTAAATTACAAAAAAGACAAGCCCAATAAGTTAATCACGCAACTTGCGCCATTATTTGACATCTATGTAAACGATGCATTCTCTGCTTCACATAGAAACCATGCGTCCATTGTAGGGTTTCCCAAAGTATTACCGAGTGTAGCAGGTCGTGTCTTTGAGAAAGAGCTCAAAGCAGCTGATAAATTGAATATAAAAAACGCTCTTTTTGTGCTCGGTGGCTCAAAACCAGAAGATAACGTTCAACTTCTTTCAAAGAAAAACAAAGTTCTTGCGTCAGGTCTTTTTGGACCGTTTTCACTCATGGCACAGGGGAAAAAGCTGGGAAAACAAAACATAGTTATGAAAAAAGAGCTTGGCACGTATACAGCAATTGTACGCAAATATGCCTCACAGATCATAACCCCTTCTGATTTAGCAATAGAAGAAAAAGGCAAACGAAAAGATCTTACGCTAGACAAATTCCCTGTAAACAAAGAGATAGTAGATTTAGGAATTAACACAATTGAAAAATACGCAGAAGAAATAATACATGCTAAAGCTGTTTTCTTTAAAGGTCTTGCAGGATTGTGCAATGAACCTGCATTCACCGTAGGTACAGAGGCTCTGTTACGTGCAACAATGCAGTGTAAAGGCTTTACAGTAATAAGTGGTGGACATACTCTCACTATGATAGACAAGCTCAAACTTGATAAGAAACAGTTCGGATACGTTAGCATGAGCGGAGGCGCTCTCGTCACATACCTTGCTCATCACACATTACCGGGAATAGAAGCACTCATCAAAAATTAAATATAAAAAATTATTTCTTAGCAGGTTTGCGTACAGTAACTATAACAAGAGCGATTGCGATAACTAGCAACGCAATAACACTCAAAAGTAATTTCTGATCAGATATACGAATGTTTGAAGAAGCAATAGCGTGACCAACGATACCGGCATTCTGATCATCAGCAACAATGCTGGCGGGAGACGTGGCAATGTTAAAGCCAAAAATACGCCTCAAGAATGATGTCAATGAGGAGGAAGGTGATGTATCCCCATTAGGCGAGTTAAGGATCGGCGCATCACCTCGAGAGCCCGATCCAGTTTGCGCTGGGGAACCTAATGGTCCATCTGCCCCCGTAAGGAATCCATCACGAATATACTTATTGAAGGCTGTTGTTGTAAATCGAGAATCATAGTTCCACTTGCTCTGGTTTCTAAGTCTGTCATCAAATGCTTTCAATCCGTCTTCACTTCCAAACGCATAATTGGTTCCGAAGAGCATATTCATGTACGTAGCTGCGTCTCTATTTGGATCAATATACGGAATCTGAGATAACGTAGCGCCCGTTTCATGCGACTGAGCCAACCATTGAGCGAAAGTTCCTATAGAAGAGAACTGTGAACCGCTCCAATACGTATTACCAGAATACGTAGCGCCAATTCCCGCTTGGTAAACTTTACCTGTATATCCTGCAGGACAATTCTGTTGGAACTCATTGTTAGTGATTCTAAGAGTTGAAGGAGTAGTACCTTCGAAGATAATCGCTGGATTGAAGTTACCATCTGAAGCGCACCAATTATAAATAATATTATTATCAATCTGTGTATTTGATCCTCCAATAACACGAATCGCTCGAGTATTGCTTGGACTCGTGCGTTGATGAGCCATAATATTACCGCTAAATATGTTACTGTTCTGTATAGCATCAACACCCCAACCAAGAACGTGCTGTGGAGCATAATATCGTGAGTCGATAAATACATTGTCCATAACACGCTGTCCAACCTCACAACACTCAAGAAGACTGATGGCGTTACGCATGAAGGTATTATTGATAATATCTCCCCCATTAATCGAACCAAACTTCGCACCATCAACTCCTCTAATAAAGAAATTATTACGTGCAGTTAAGTTTTGCATGTCTCCTGTGGTAAATGAGAAGTATGCTCCATGGTTATGACATGTACCTGCTCCCAATCCTACAAGTGTACCTGACAGACCATTGTGAGCGAGAATATTTTCCTCAACCAAATAATTTTGCCCCATAGCCAAGAATCCACTGGTATCATATTGTCGTGAACCACCACACCAAACAGTAGGTGCTACATTAAACTGATCAGCAAATATATTTCGTCTGATTACAATATTGCTTCCTGGATTAGCCGTAGGATATATGGCTACTCCGAAATGGAATCGCTCAATGCGAAGATTCTCAAAAAGAAGATTAGTAGCTGGTGCCGTACCCGTAAGAATAGCGATACCTTGAGCTCTACCATTGAGACCGTTGATAGGAACATTATCTGGTGTATTAACATATAAGTAAAGATCTGTAATGGCAAGGTTGCTAACTCCTTCACTACGGAAAAAGTCAAAATCACCAGTAACAGAAGCTGCCGAAGCAACCTGTAATTTAGGTCTTTCATTGTTAGGTGTGCTTGCAGGAGCCCAGCTTCCGATAACCATCTTATTTGCAGCTGAAGCACCATTCTTATCAAGCGTTAGAGCTCTAGTTGTGAAAGTCCATACATCTCCACGCTTAAGCAACAAGTAATCATCCTGTCCAGATCTTAATCGACTGTATCCATTTGCAAGAGATTGACATGGTGTTATAGGAATAGCTGGATTGAAAACATCGCCTCCAATTTCAGCAGGAGTATATACACAATCAGCACTATCACTACCGCTTGTACTAATATAAACAATTTGTGATGATGATCGTGGAGTAAAGATAGTCCAACCAGAACTACCTGTACATTGCTGTGTGTTAAACTGACATGATGCGCTACACGAAAGTGTACCGCCGCTAAATCCTTGTGACTGACACGTCTGTCCATTCAAATTAAAACCTTCGCACTGTTCCCCTGATTCAATAATACCATTGCCACAAACATGAGGGGAATAAGTGACGGTGAAGTTGTTCGTCCCTGAAGCGCAATTATGTGACAAGTCACAAACACGAACATTCCACTTATACGAACCTGCACTTGGTAAAGCAATTCCTGCGAAGGTAGCGGTTGTCGTCGTTCCCGTAACTGCTTGAGTGCTCTGCGTAACGACCGTATTTCCATTCCATAGAGTAAACGTGGCATTCTTAAGAGCTTGATTATCGGTCACTGCAGCAATGAACGTCTGTGGTGAGCTCGAAACCGTGGCACCATTAGCTGGAGAGGTAAGCGTAGCAGTTGGAGGCGTTGAATCAGGAGCTGGCTGTATCGTCAAGTCACGCACTTCTGTATCTCCTCGCTGACCCTGCAAATCTACAGCATGAGACTGATACTGATAGAAATTAAATGGTAATCCTGTAAATGCTCGTGACTGACTTGACGTTGCGCTAAAGAGTGAGCTGACTTCACTCGCGGTCAATGCACGTCGGAAAATCATAATTTCATCAATGCCTCCGCTATAGTATTCTCCAGTTGCGTCTGCAGATGAAGCAATGCGTAGTGCTGACTGTACTGGGGCAAGTGTGCCTGGAGCAATAACAAGGCTACGATCTTGAACACCATTTTGATAGAGTGTTACAGTATTAGTAGATGCATCAAAGACGCCAACCACATGATACCACTGTCCATTAGCTACCGTGCTTGTGAAATCAGTACCTACTGCACCAACACGGAAGTGGAAGTGATTCGTATCAGTCTTCCACATACCAAACCAGTTTGTACCAAATCGATTATACTCGAGTAGTGTAGGCCATGGTGTTGTTGAGCCCGTAGTAGGATTAACCCACAAGCTTATTGTGAACGAACTTCCACCGAAGTTCAATCCAGTAGGATTAGCGATGTTAATGAAATCGCCATTACCATCAAAGTTGAATGATTCACCGAATTTACCGGTAGCAGCTTGTACAGCGTTTCCATTTCGCGTACCGTTATTGCTGTACGTACTTAAATCTCGAGGATTGCCGCTAGCGTCAATATCATCCATACGCATCCACAACGCCAAATCACGATTAAAATCAAGCATAGAATAATACTGACCTGTAGCGCTCGAGGTAGTTGCAATCGTCACGGACGTTGAAGTTTGCGTAGCGCCATTTGCAGGAGTAGGTGATGTGAAAGCGATAGTCGGTGCTGATGCAGACGTTGTATACGTAAATGTAAAGTTAGACGCTCCCCACGCACAATTATGTGAAGTATCGCATACTCGTGCGTTCCACTTATAGGTCGTCTGGCTTGGTAGAGCAATATTAGAGAACGTCGCCGTCGCGCTAGTTCCGCTAACTGTCTGGAAAGATTGTGTTATCACCGTGTTGCCATTCCACAACGTGAACGTCGCGTTCTTGAGTTGTACGTTATCAGATACTTGTGCGCTGAACGTCTGTGGTGAGCTAGTTACAGTCGCACCGTTACTCGGACTAGACAATGTAACACTTGGTGGAAGAGTATCTGAAGCACCTGGGTTGAATGTTGCGGTTACGCTTTGTGCTGAGTTCATGGTAACTTGACATGTTCCAGTACCGCTACATGCTCCACCCCAACCAGCAAAAGTAGATGAGCCAGCAGCACCTGTGCATGCTCGAACAACTGGATGATTAGCAAGGCTGTTAGGATCGGTTACAAAGATAGTCTGACCCAAAGGCAATAGTTGCAACTGATTGCCTGAAAGTGTAACTACATCGTTGATATCTGCAGTCAATACGTTATAATAGTCCCACCAGAACGTGTTGATACTATATTGGTTCGCAAGTGCCATCTCCTGTCTATAATCAATAGGATCTGAAGGGCTATCAGCATCAGCAGTGAGACCTGCAATAATAGGGAAGTTTGCAGCATTAACATTAGCAAATGCTTGAGCAAGTGTCATGCCATATTGACTCTGGTACCAGTTTGATTGTCCCCAATATGCCTGCCATCCAAATATGACTTTATGGAACGGATCAGCATCTTCGAGCGTCTGACCATAACTTAAAACAACAGGCAAATCACGACCAAAGTTGTTAGCCATAATCATCAATGGCTGATCATATCCAAAGTTACGCACTGCAGTCAGAGCCTGCATTGTCTCAGTCTGCCACTGAGGACGATTATTATAACCTGGTTCGCCAAAGATATCTAGTACCATAGAACTCTTGTAACGATCTAGCATCGTCTTTACATTGGCATCCAAGTACCACTGATAGTTTGCATGTGTGTGTACGACCAGCCCACGCTGAGCTGAGTAGTTAATCAAACTCTCAGTCTCTGCAAGAGTAACGCTCGGAAGAATACGTATATCGTTAGCTCCACGAGCAACTAAATCATCGACAATATAATTCCAGTTACCATTAATAGGAGGTGCACCAATATTCGTCCCTATAGGATTCTGTTGCTGTTCAAATCCACGAAGCGTCATAACTGCACCGCATCGATCAAGAATATTCTTGCCTTGTACTTGCAACATAGGTGAAGCCGTACCTACTGCAGGCGTAGCAGTAAGAGTTACCGGAGTTCCAGAAGAATAATTTGCATTACAGGTTGCTCCACAGCTAATGCCTGCTGGATTACTTGTTACCGTGCCTGTACCAGCTCCTAATTTAGTAACCGTTAAAGCGAAACCGGTTGAAGACGTCGTTCCGCTAGCAGAAGTTGATTGTGCAGATTCTCCACCTTGGTTCAATCCCGTAACGCGATAGAAATAGGTTGTTCCAGCACTCAAACCAGTGCTATCAGTGAAAGCAACGCTAGCAGACGTTCCGACAAAGGTGTATGTTCCGCCTGCTGTTAGAGAGCGATAAATTCTATAGGATGTTGCACCAGTGGTTGCAGTCCATGCGAGAGAGATAGAATTAGCAGTCGTTCCACTCACAGTCAAACCTGTTGGAGCAGCAGTAATAGTAACATTGTTGACAGTGGTTACGTGCGGAGATTCACCGGCAACGTTAGAAGCCGAAACTTGATAATAATGAGTAGTGCCTGCAGTCAACAAAGTATGTGAGAAAGAAGTACTACCTGCACTGCCTATGGATGTAAACGTACCTGTTGGTTGTGTGTTGTGATAAACAGTATATGAAGTTGCTCCCGCAGAAGCCGTCCAGGAGATATCAATTTGAGAAGTTGATTGGGTTAACGCTCGAATGGTAGTAGGCTCAACCGGAGCAACTGGAAGCGTGGTTGCACTTGCAGTATTCGAATTAGCGGAAGTACCGGCAGTGTTAGTTGCTCGTATGCGATAAAAGTATTGAGTATTAGCAACAAGTCCTGTTGTATCGCTAAATGAAACAGCGTTAGCAGCTGGAGTATACGTCTGTTGAATAATTGCAAAAGTAGATGTTCCTGATCGCTCAAGAATAAAGTTAGCCTCATTAACGCTCGTATCAACCCATGTCAAATCGATTCGTGAAGAAGAGAAAGCGGTTGCCGCAAGAGTCGTAGGTGGAGAAGGTGGTGCAACAACAAATGCAGCATTAACAGATTGTGCTGAGTTCATGGTAACTTGACATGTTCCTGTTCCAGAACATGCGCCAGTCCAACCCGTGAAAGTAGAACCTGGATCAGATGTAGCAGTAAGGGTTACAAGAGTGCCTTGAGCATAAGGTTCAGTACAATCAGCTCCACAATTAATTCCTGGTCCCGTAACTGTGCCTGAACCAGCGCCCGTTTTAGTAACTGTCAGTGTGAAACTCTGTGCTGACGTCGTTCCGCTAGCAGAAGTTGATTGTGCAGATTCTCCACCTTGGTTCAATCCCGTAACGCGATAGAAGTATGTCGTACCTGAAGACAATCCTGTCGAATCAGTGAATGAAGTACCTGCACTCGTGCCTACTTGAGTATATGTTCCGCCAGCGGTTAGAGAACGATATACTCTGTATGATGTTGCGCCCGTAGCAGCAGTCCATGCGAGAGAGATAGATGAAATAGTAGCACCTGTAACCGCAAGTCCCGTCGGCGCGTTAGTAATAGTACTATTACTCACCGTAGCTGATTGAGGAGATTCTCCTCCTAAGTTTACTGAGGTAACGCGATAGAACATTGTCGATCCTGCAGTCAACCCAGTACTTGGGAACGATGTAGCAGAAGATTGAGTAAATACTGTAAATGGTCCTGAAGCACTGCCTGCAGCATAGACACGATACAATGTAGCTCCAGCAACAGGATTCCAAGAGATATCGATTTCAGAAGTTGATTGAGTTAAGGCTTGGACATTAGTAGGAGTTACCGGAGGAGCAGGAATGAATGAAGCAGTAACAGCTTGATTGGAATTCATTACGACAGTACATGTTCCTGTTCCAGAACATGCGCCGGACCATCCTTCAAATATGGAGCCTCCCGTCGGACTTGCAGAGAGAACAACCGTCGTACCTTGATTAAATAGTACGCTACAGGTACTACCGCAATTAATTCCTGCTGGATTACTTGTTACCGTGCCTGTGCCAGCTCCTGATTTTGCAACACTTAAGGTAAATTGCTGAGGAGGATTCACAGTGAATGTAGCAGTTACTGATTGAGCTTGCGACATATTAACTACACATGTTCCTGTTCCAGAACATGCGCCAGTCCAACCCGTGAAAGTAGAACCTGGATCAGATGTAGCAGTAAGGGTTACAAGAGTGCCTTGAGCATAAGGTTCAGTACAATCAGCTCCACAATTAATTCCTGCTGGATTACTTGTTACCGTGCCTGAACCTGTGCCGGCTCTTGCAACTGAAAGAATGAAGGTGAGCGCTGAAGTAGTACCGCTTGTAGCTGAAGATTGGCTTGATTCGCCGCCTTGATTAACAGAAGAGAGTTTGTAGAAGTATTGAGTATTAGAAGTTAATCCAGTATTATCAGTAAAGCTAGTAGTGGCACTTGTGCCAACTGAAACATACGTTCCACCTAACGTAAGTGAACGATAGATTCTATATGATGTTGCGCCCGTAGCAGCAGTCCAAGTAAGTGAAATAGAATTAGTAGTCGCGCCAGAAACAGTAATGCCTGTTGGAGGATTAGAAATAGTTCGATTAACCACAGTAGAAGATTGGCTTGATTCGCCGCCTAAGTTTACTGCGGTAACTCGATAATAGATATCGGAGCCAGCACTAAGGCCTGTATGTTGGAAACTAGTTGCAGAAAGAACAGAAATAAATGAAACAAAAGGACCACTCGGACTAAATGCAGGATAAAGTCGATAAGAAGTAGCTCCAGCAACAGGATTCCAAGAGATATCGATTTCAGAAGTTGATTGAGTTAAGGCTTGGACATTAGTAGGAACCGTCGGAATAGTAGGTAACGTGGTTGCACTTGCAGTGTTTGAATTACTTGAGCTACCAGAAGGATTGACAGCCCGAATTCTGTAGAAGTATTGAGTATTAGGAGCTAAACTTGACGTATCCGCATATATTCCTTGTGTTCCACTACCACTAATAGCCGGAAGAGAGAAAGAAGTTGGAGCCGAGAAAGAAGCATCTGTTGCGCGCTCAAGAATAAAGTTAGCCTCATTAACGCTCGTGTCAATCCATGTTAAATCGATTCGTGAAGAAGAGATAGTCGTGGCTGTTAATGTAGTAGGGGGTGAAGGTGGATCAAGATCAAAAGCAGCAGTAACCGTTTGTGCTGAGTTCATGGTAACCGAACATGTTCCTGTACCTGAGCAACCAGCGCCACTCCAGCCAGTGAACGTCGAGCCCGCAATTGCAACAGGAGTGAGCGTAACAAGAGTGCCTTGAGCATAAGGTTGTGTACAATCAACACCACAGTTAATTCCAGATGGATTGCTTGTTACAGTACCATCTCCCGTACCTGATTTTGCAACCGTCAAAACAAAAGTAGGCAAAGTAGTAACGGTGAGTGTTGCAATAGTACTTGTTGCAGTGTAATTTGCATTGCCTGAGGTAGAGTAATTATATGTGTAAACACCTACGCCAAGTGTTTGAACGTCAGGATTGCTGACACTTGCGCCATTTCTCGTTAATGCGCATGTAAGCTGAGAAGGGCAGCTGCTTGCAATACCTATAACCGTAGTCTGAGTACCTTGTTGTACAGTGCTACTTGGACTCACGGTGACAGCAAGCGTCGTCGTATTTCTTACAACGACGTAACTAACAGAAGTTGTCTGATTAGTATTATTAGCTGTATCATATCCTCTAAATAAATACGGATAGACTCCAACAGGAAGATTAACAAGAGCGACAGAATAAAGACTTCCGTTTGCAGTAGTTGAATAAATAACCCCATTAAAAACAAGCTCGACTCGAGACATACCTCCCGCATCAGTCCAAATACTGCTAAAGGTATATGTCTTACCTGGCGAATAAGTTGCAGGCGAAACCGGAAGTGCTTGTACATTCGAGTAAGAAGGAGGAGTAACATCTAATGGAGCGCCAACAATAATCGTAGAATTCTCAGAATCGGGAGCGCCATCATCATCCGTTACTGTTAGCGTTACGTTATAATTTCCAGGAAGAGAGTATGTGTGATTTATCAATGCGCCTGTTCCGTTAGTCGCATCACCAAAATTCCAAACATAACTAACAATAGTTCCATCAGAATCGCTTGAAGAAGTGCCGTTAAAGGCAACAATCAAAGGAGCATGTCCGCTAGAAGGGATAGCTTCGAACTGTGCAACCGGTGGCACATTTGTCGTTCCGCCACCGCCTCCGTTTCCTCCGCCACCAGAGCCTCCACCGCCACCTCCACCCCCGCCGCCTCCACCGCCAGTGCCAGATGTACAAGCAGCGCCAATTACAGTACATCCGTGAGTATTAGCGCCAGCGCCTTGAATGCTTTTGCATTGATTGCCTGCGCAAATCAAATGAGTTTGATTCACAGCTCCGAGTGGAATCGCGATTGTGTTAGTGGCATTCGAACTAACAATCGATTCATCGACGGGAGCGACCGATGGATTATAAGTAGAATATATGTAAAAACCAACAAAACTTAGAAGAACGACGACAATCGCGGCAATAAGAATTGTCGTGACAGTAAGCCCCTTTCTATACATGACACTCGTACATTTGCAAGCTATATAAACATTATTATTCCCGCAAGAACAAAATTCATAAAATAAGGTATGTTTAAATAACTCCAACACGTTAACAGAAAAAGAGATGAATATCGTCGTACTTGAAATTGAGCCGTGGGAAGTAACTTATTTAGAAAAAAAATTAAAGAGAAAAATTGTGCACTCTCCACATACTATTGAACATCAAGAATTAACACGTATAAGTGATGCAGATGTGCTCTCAATATTCATATATTCTCAGATAACAAAAAAAATACTCGACATGCTGCCAAGATTAAAACTCATTATAACTCGTTCAACCGGATATGATCATATAGACATGGTTGAATGTAAACGTCGAGGCATTCATGTATGTAACGTACCGGCATATGGGGCTGAGACGGTAGCAGAATTCACATTTGCATTAATGCTTGCTTTATCTCGAAAGATTACACCTGCTGTAGAACGCACAAAACATGATGATTTCACAATTGACAGATTAATGGGATTCGATCTGAAAGGAAAAACTTTGGGAGTTTTAGGAACTGGAGCAATTGGAATACGTGTTGCAGAAATCGGGTGTGCTTTTGGCATGAATGTTATTGCGTATGATATAAAAAAGAAATGGAGTGAATCAAAACGAATAGGATTTTCATACGTTTCGTTGAACGAGTTTCTTGAACATGCTGATATTATTTCAGTACATCTTCCACTAACTCCTCAAACACGCCATATAGTAAACGAAAAATATTTCAAAAAAATGAAACGTGGTGCTCTACTGATAAACACTTCTCGTGGTGCAATTATTGATACGAAACACCTTGTGCAAGCGCTCGATAAAAAGTGGCTTGGAGGAGCGGCATTAGATGTCCTAGAGGGTGAAGGACTCATAAAAGAAGAGCATCAGATAAGAAAGGATCATCATTTTAATACGCATGATTGGAACACATTACGAGAGAATCATCGCCTCCTTAAAGAACATAATGTAATCATTACGCCACACATTGCATTTTATAGTCGTGAATCGCTCGTTGAAATCCTTACACAAACAGCTTCATATATCACTCAGTTTGAGAAAAAGAAAGACTATTCGAAAATAATTTAATAAACTTAAATAACTTTAACAAACATATAAGTAAATAGGAAGATATCTTTAAATAGAACCTTTACATCTTTTGCATATTCAATGAAGCTCTTCATCGATAGCGCAAATATCAAGGAAATTGAGGAAGCGTATGCGACAGGTGTCATAAACGGAATCACCACAAATCCTTCTCTCTTTAAGGAAGCCCTCTCTGAATTGAAGAAAAAAGGGAAGAAGCTTGATATGAAAGCCTACATTAAAGAATTACTTCTGATCGCAAAAGGTTCACCCGTCAGTCTTGAAGTGACAAAGACTGATTATGAAGGAATGGTTGATGAAGCTAAAACTCTTTTTAATGAATTTAACCCAGGTGCCGGAAATGTCTATATAAAAATCCCTATTAATACTTCTATGAAAGGTAAAGTGCGAACCTTCGACGGTCTTAAAGCAATACGCGAACTTAGTCAGGCGGGCATCCCTGTAAATTGCACGTTGATATTCACTCCTGAGCAAGCACTTCTTGCCGCAAAAGCCGGTGCAAAAATGGTAAGCCCGTTCACCGGACGTATAGATGATTACATTAGAACATCTCAAGGGATAGACTTCGAAAAAAGCGCCTATTTCCCTTCAGAAGGAACACGTAAAGGAGACACCCATATGCAAGATAACGGAATTGTCTCAGGTGTTGATCTGATAGCAAAATGCGTCCAAATATTCAAACAATACAATATACGAAGCGAAGTTCTTGCGGCATCGATTAGAAACCCCAGGCAACTTCGAGAAGTCGCTCTTGCTGGTTCACATATTGCAACGATTCCATTAGAAGTATTGAAACAGTCCTTAAGCCATGTAAAAACAGTTGAAGGCATCACTAAGTTTGTAGATGACGTTCCAACCGACTACGCAAAACTGGGGCGGTAAGGATTTATTCTAGTTTAATGATTATTCATATAAAATTAAAGCCAGGAGCTAAAAAAGAAGAAGTAGTTAAAATCTCAGATACAGAATATCATATTGCCTTAAAAGAACCCGCTCGTGACAACAAAGCGAATCTGCGCCTTATCAATATATTAAGCAAGCGATTGAAAATTCCCTTCTCAAGAATCGATATAAAAAATCCAACATCACGGAACAAAATAATTGAAATTAAATCCTAATAGCATTCAAAAACACAATAATCTAGTCTTTAAGATTAAAATATTGTCCAAGAGCATTACGAGCACATAGCTTAGAATCTCGTCTCCTATGTTCCGGTCGTCTTCGAGCCATAAAAGCATAACTAGCGATTTCATTAATATGTTTAGGTTCGTCAGTATCATTAAGAGCATCCGCCATCGCAAACGTAATTGCCTCAAGAGATTCTTCTTCTGAAACAGCTGAAAGCTCAACAACTAAATCATATGCCAATGCGCGAGTGTGCTGATCATAATCGGATTTAAAGGTGTTAACCTGGCTGAAAAGCATTTGAATAAGAGGAGCATCTTCTCTGCTTACAGAACGATTAGGGCGAGTTGCAAGAGCGTCAACTACATTCGATATATGTGTGGAAGAATATCGTGGTCCCAAATATGATTCTTGCATAAGTAAAGGTACTAAATGATGCGTTTTAAAGCTTGCGAAGGTAAATATGTTACATAACAAGCCTATATCGCGGAGGCTGGGTATACGTACGCTCAATCACCTTTCGCGCCTCAAGATCGAGCTTCACCGTCTCAACATACCACGGGAGAGATCCCTCAAAGGTAGGGAGCAAGCGCGAGACTTCTTTATCAAGTTCAGTATGAGTAAGCAATGCACCTCGTAAGGCTCTTAATATAGCGTTTTTTATCACCTCGTATTTCTGCTTTTCAATGTTCTTGCCACCGTTCCCAGAAGGGTGCAAGGTAAGAATTTTATCGACCATCTTACAAAAGGAATGCACGCATTTATTAATATATTTCTCTTCAAGCAAGGATGAGTATCGTGCTTATTATCGTATGGATCCTCCAGATAATCGTGGCTATCACGTTGTTGCAGACGCTCTATTTCAAGTTCTCTGGTTCGAAGGAATCCAAATATATTTTTTCAAAACTCGGTCTCGAACCGTGGGGAAGATATCTAATAGGTACGCTTGAACTCGCGGCTGCAATCATGCTTGTGATTCCTAACACTGCAGCAATGGGTGCAGCCTTAAGTATTATTATAATACTTCCTGCAATTGCAGCACATATCACCAAATTAGGAATACCTATTATGAAAGACAGAGGTCTGTTATTTGGTCTTGCATTCATGACAGGACTCATGAGCCTTGCCATCCTTATAATACGATTCAAAGAATTGCCTGGGATACATTAATCGTGTTAAGTTTAAGGGTTAGTATGTGTGGAGAAATGATAAGTTGGTAAACCTGCAGGTGCTGATTTACCTGGAGTCAAATTCTGATCTAGAATCCTCACAATCCCATCAATACCGCAATCTCTTTTAGTTTCAGTTGAAGTATATCTTACTTCACGAGTGTTCAATTCATGACCTATATAACCATTAACACTAAACGTCTCATCGACTCCGCTAATCGAAAAACGGGTTACTTGAACAACAGAAGATAAACCAGACGACGATTTAATCAAATCCGTATGATACGAAATAATTTTAAGAAAACCTGTGCAGTCAACCTTATGGGCATTATTAGAGCTATTGGCACCATCCGTAACGGTTATCGTATCCATCTTTTTCAAAATTAGGAGGGCTATTTAACTCTTTCTCCAGCTAACGTGAACATCATCAGTTCGTTCACGTGGCTTGATATCTAATTTTTCGAAAGAAATTGAAGCATGTTTAGCCATCAACT
>CAZNJU010000002.1:0-5661 GCA_964573625.1 Candidatus Woesearchaeota archaeon
CGTGGCTTGATATCTAATTTTTCGAAAGAAATTGAAGCATGTTTAGCCATCAACTCTCCCGTATAAGCAATCATGCCTCCGTTATCCACGAGCAAATCTCTTGCAGGACAAAAAAATGTAGCTCCGCGTTCTTTGCACATGATTCTACACATCTCTTGCAATCGGGCGTTACAAGCAACCCCTCCGCCTAACACAAGCTCGCGTTTTTCCGTATGTGCAAGCGCGCGCTCAGCCGCTTCAACCAGCATTGCAAAAACGGTTTCCTGTAAAGAATAAGATAAATCCTCAATGCGCGTCCCTCGATCATATAATTGTTTTAATTTCGTGAGTAATCCAGAAAGGCTGATGTCCATTCCTTTTATCACATAGGGTAACTCCAAATAACTCCCTTTCAAAGCCAGCTTCTCAATTTCAGGACCTCCCGGAAACGGAATTCCAGCATGACGAGCAAAGGTATCAATAAAGTTACCTACTCCAAGATCAAGTGTCTCACCAAAGACGCGATACTTCCCAGCAGCAAAGGCGATAATCTGCGTATTCGCTCCAGAAGTATAAAGTAAGATGGGGTCCTTTGCTCCCACACTCCGTCCTATTTCTAAATGAGCAATACAATGATTAACAGGAATTATTTTGACATCTAGCTTCTGCGCCTTTCCTTTAACAAAATCCATTCCTGCATGCAAGCAAGGTGCAAGTCCGGGAGCATTAGAAAAAGCAATCGCATCAATATCTTTTTCTTGTATATTTGCACACTTGAGCGCCTGCTGAAAAATGCCCTCGGCACACTCACGATGATGTTTAGCACCGTCCATAGGCACAATACCTCCATGTAACGGTTTGTACATATCTCGTACGTTAGCAAGAATTTTCTTTTTATGAACTACGCCTACGCCAAATGTATGCGCAGTTGATTCAATGCCTACAATCATAAAACATTAAAGAAAAACAGCTATAAAAATTATCTTAATACAAGCGGGCAATCAAAAATTAAATCAAACAGTTCCCGCAACCGTGGACGCTCATCATTAATAACCGTGCTTGTAACATCCGCCCAATATTCCCAAGAGGATTTCCCTGCAGTGAGCTGAATTTGATATCCTAATGAACCTCGTGAAAAAGCGCGATAATCATCAGAAATAACATCACGCGGTACTTGAGGATGTCTTTTATGTAGATCATCAATGCTTTTTTCAGGATTTCTTTTCCACAAACCCATAAGAACGAAACGCAATCAAAGTATAAAATGATTGCGGTTAAAATATAATAAGATAAATAAAAAAATTAAAATCAAGAAGAGTTATCTCTTCTTTTTCTTTCGGCCACCGCGAGCCATTTTAGCCTCACAGACATTGCCGTGTGAGTCAACATAGTATAGAAAACCAGGTTTTCTTTTTACTATATTTCGCGCGATAATTGAACCCATGCAACACCTCCTTTTATGATTAGGAAAAAGTGTCGACTATATTTAAATCTTTCTTATTTTCCGACGAAGAAACGCGTTAAATGGCTGTTTTTTGAATTAAATGGAATTTCAACAAGCTTTCTAAACGGTTTTTTAGGTTTAAAAGATAAAACAAATGGTCTAACGACTGAAATTTCCTGAACTACATTATTCTTATCGATCCATAACGCAATAAAAGGGAAAAAAACGAACCAGGACGTAATTGCCCACCGACTATCGCGTGAGAACTCAAAAAGAAGATTATCCGTATTTGAAGAACGAAACATTAGCCCTAAACCTCGACGGAAAAAACCAGTCCTTTTTACAGGGATAGAAAGAGACTTACGTCCAGATACTACTTTGATAAAAGTTGACATAGACTTAAAGATCGCTCATCTCGGACTTAATTTTTGATATTTTACTGATCTTATCCGAAACAGAATCTATGTCGCTCTGCATTTTCTTCTTCTTAGCGTTAAGACGAGCTTCTTTCTCGACAAGCTTTGAAATCTTCTCCTGTAACTGACGCTCAGCGTCACGGTCGACATCCATCGCCGCAGAAACTTTCTTGAGGGAAGAGCTCATATCGGCCTTTTCTTTTTTCATAGCTGAAAGCTGAGAATCCAAATCCTTAATAGCATCATTAAGAAGTGATTTTGAAGACCCCTTTTTCTTAGCACTCATTTTACTTATACGACGGTGACATTTATAAACGTTTCTTTATTGAGGCAAGCGCTGCATTTAATTTAACAACTCCTGCTTGATAGAGTTCTTTCTTCAAATATCCTCGTTCATATGCCTTCTGTAACAACTCTTTTTGATACATCAAGTGTTCAAATTCCTTCTTAGTTGGAGAAAATGAAGTAGTTTTGAGAGCATGTATTTTATTACTCCAATAATCTGAAGTTGAAACAAGTTTCTTATCCCAATACCTATTGAGTACGAGTAACACGCCTACGAGGATAATAATCAAAGCAGGCAAAAAGAACGAATTTTTACTCACATCAGGACTTGTGAGAGGTTCCGAAGCAATAGTTATGAAAGAAGAGCTAGTTCCAACAGAAGCACTATCTGAAATAGTTACGGCAAAAACATAACTCCCTGCAGGTACAGGTGCTGGAAGATGGAATACCTTGGTGATTACTAATTGTTGACTTACTTGAAGCGCCTCGCTCTCGGACACCAAGGCATTTCCCATATCATCATAAATAGTATAGGTTAAACTAGCATGAGTGGTTAATGCATGAAGATTATAGACTGTCACATCACTTGTAAAAGTCCCATCCGATTGTAATGTGGAAGAAGACGTGGCAACATCAAAACCAGGAGAAGGACTTTCAACCTCAAGCAAAATAGGCACCCGTGAATCTTTATTTATAGTAACTCGTCCTACATATATTCCCGTAGTGTGTGTATTAAGTAAAACGGTGAAACTTCCCTCTGAATCTACTGATAATTTTGTCTTGTCAATAGAAATAAAAGGTTTCTGAGATTTTACCCCAAGAGTAACAGTTTCAGGATTCCCGTGATTAAGAAGAGTGATTTCCTGACGAACAATTTCATCCTGGACGGCAGAATATTTTACAAATACCGGGCTAACTTCTAAGTTTTGTGCAGTAACCACACCAATAAGTGCAACACATACAACCATGTACAACACCCCTTTTAGCATCTTCATTTTTTAGATATGCGACGAGATCTTTTATAGTTTAGTATCGAGTAAATAATAGCTCCTGCAGCTATAATTCCAAGCACGATGCTTATAATGAGCCACATGTCTACGTGTGTCGCGCTTATAGTGAAGTGATCGCTCGCAGAAGCGAAGCCATCTGGATACGTAACTTCCATCGCTATGACATAGTCACCTGCCTCTAGAGAAGTAGTCTTAAAAGATTTGACAAAATTCTTACTTCTGAAAACTCTGAAGGTTTCACTTTCCGTCTGAAGAGTAGCTCCATCAAAGTCTTTTACACTATAAACGATGGATACATCGGTCTGACTTGCGGGACCAACCTGCAATAAGGAAATGAATGCCTTAAGTGTCTGTCCTAATCCAAGTCGTTTATACGAATCAGGAATAGCAAGAGAAACGTCAAAAAGTGCATTAGTACTTCTTACATTCACAAGCACAAAAATATCTTTTTGCGCTGAATCAGATTTGATAGTAATACGTCCAGCATATACTCCTGAATCAGGAGATTTTACAGTCAATGTAATCGTTTTACTCTCTCCAGGAGCAAGCGTTAATTGATTGAAAGGTAATGAGGCGATGCCTGTAAGTCCGCTCAAAGAAAGAGTAAGCGTTATAGATGTCGTGCCTGTATTTCTGATAAGAACATCACTCTGCTGTTCGCTATTGGCTACCATGAACAGATTCAACTCCTCAGGGCCTGCTTCAAATGAAGGTTGTTTTATAGTGCTCGGGAGCGATGCACTACCTCCGCCACCGCCACCACTGCTTCCGCCGGTAGTGCCATTAGTCTCTGGAGGAGATCCTTCAACAAAAAAACTAATGTGCCCTTGATCTGAAGCATGAGAAGTAAGTCCGGATACAATAACATAATAAGAAAATGTACTCATGGCAAGAAACACGAAGGAAACAAAAAGAAGGGCTCCCAATATTCCTATGTATAGACGTCTCATGATGATTCGAGGAAAAAGTGCGTTAAATACTTTTTCTTATCGTCCAGGATAGAATGTAAAAGTTACCTGCCCCGGGTAAAACCCTAGAGGTGTCTGCTGATCAGAAACTATGGAGAATGAAACACGTCGAGACTCTCCTACTGGAATAAGGACTACTGAAGTGTACGAGAGAAACGGATCTATCGGTCCTGCAGAAGATATGCGCAATATAATCGGAAAAGAGTAGGGATTATCAACCGAAACAGTCCTTGTGGAACTGCTTCCAGGAGTAACTATTCCAAATGTGAGAGCGCTTCGATTAACATCAAATCCTCCTTTATTACTTGAAATAGTTACACTAGCATCGAGCATACGTTTCTCAAGAGGAGTAGACACAATGAAAAGAGAGAAAAGAGAAATAAAAAACAATGCAGCAGCTATCACAAACAAAAGTATGATAAAAGTTCGTTTCATTTTCTCCGTCTCCTTAATACAAACCACCCTATGACGAATAGAACTATAAGTACTATGATAACTCCTGCAACAACATATACTAACGTACTATTCTCTTCAATTACTTCGAGCATTCCGCTAGAGATAGTTTCTCCATCACCATAGCGAAGGGAAACAATAACGGAGTATTTTCCTTTAAGATCGGTGGTATCTAGATATCCTGTAAGAGTATCGCGGTTCCAGGGTTCAAGAGATATAGAAGGAGTTTTGAAAGTTATATTTTGAACGCCGTTAGTTACATTAACATCGGCATATACTGAAGAGATCTTATTATTCCACTGGCTTTCAATGTTAACATAAAACTTTTGAATAGCTCCAGGATGTACGCGCGTAGTAAAATTAGTCACATTAACAAACAATGATCCAACATGAAAAGTAGCATTTGTTTCAACAATATCGCCATAATTAACTCGTGCACTTGCAAGATACGTTCCAGGCTTATATCCTGTTGAATTAAGATATTTTCTAAAGTAGCGATCTTCAGCAGTCTCTAATTCTGCCGGTTCAAAATTCATTGTCTCAATTTTCTTTCCATCGGTATAAAAATCAATAGCTACATTTGCAGTTACTTTTTCTTTTCCACGGTTAATAACGTGTGCTTCAACAGGAATAAGATCTCCTGCATTAACATTTGGAATATTAAGCTCTATCTCCGCATATCTTCCAGGATAGGGTACATAGACGTAAATAACTGCTCGTATGTTAATTGTTGCGCTGATAAATGAATCTTCACTCGGCTTCTCACGAGCACCAATAAGCAGTTGATGTTTCCCAGGAGCAACTCCTGTAGAAGGAAATGAAACAGTAGCGGTAAATGAATCTGGTCCTTTAATAGAAGTTTTGCTTAATACAACGTATTGTGCAAGATCTCCTTCTGCATAAAGTGTAATCTCTTCATCAGGGTTATCAGAAATAACATGATAATTGTAAGTATACGTTTGGCCAGGAACATAATTAAGATCTTGCGTTGCAGGCCCAATACCTAACGCAGCAGAAGCGGGGCGTAAAAAAATGCAAAGTAAGAACAAAACAATAATCCCTTTTTTCATTATCGCGTTACGGAAAAAGTGTTTTTATACCTTTCT
>CAZNJU010000003.1:0-3649 GCA_964573625.1 Candidatus Woesearchaeota archaeon
AGCGCAAGGTCGCCAACCTCTACGGCCAGCCCGTCCCGTTCAAGGAGGGGTTCCGTCCTCCCGTCCAGCACACTCCGCGTGAACTCGCGGAAGGGGCGCTCGAAGGGGCTCCGATGGCCGGCGGGATGGCTGGTGCCGCGCTCGGTGCCGCTCCTGGCGCCGCGCTCGGTGCCGCAGGCGGTGAGGCCGTGCGTCAACTCGGGCGTCGCGCGATGGGCGCTCCTGCGGCTACCGGACTCGTCACCGATCTCACCGGCATGGACCCCGATAGTCCGAAGGCCGCGGCAGCGAATATCGCGCTCGAAGGTCTGCTCGGCGGCGCGGGAGAGAAAATGGCGCAGGCTGCACGCTGGGCCAAGAGCACGCTCAGCAATTGGGCCACCAAGTCTCGCGTGTCGCTGCTCGGGCCGTCGTCCGAAATTGACCAGGCGCAGGCTCGCGAGCTGGCTGAACGGCTCGCGACTGAGGGCATCGCACCGGCTGGATCAAGCCGCGCTCGACAGGTCGCCAATGCACAGGCCCGATTGTCTGAGGCCAGCTCGGCGCGAAAGGCAGTCGAGCAGTCACACGCAGAGGATTCGCTGAACGCTAGTCGCGTGCTGGACGAGGTTCTCGCCCAAGAGCCCAAGCGGCTCCCGGGTGGGGAGATCCCGCAGGTCGGCAGGCCGGAGCGGCGAGCGCATCGACTGGTCGCCGAGGATGTACTCGCGTCTCTGTCCGGCGGCGGTGAAACTCCGCTTCCGGTAGCTCAGGGCGAGAAGAGGCGTTGGGACGCGCTCCTCCAGTCTTTCTACGAACGCGGCGCCCTCACTCCCGCGATTGGTCAGAAGTACACGAAGGGGGCGGCTGACGCTTGGCGTGGAGCTATCGCGGACGCTTTTCCCGATCTGGGCACCGCGAACCTTCGCGAGTCCGAGTTGATCGACATTCTCCGGCTGCTCCAGACTCAGCAGACCGCGGAGTTTGTCGGCAAGCGCAGCATCGCCGGTCCTGCCGCCGCCGCCGTCGGCGCTGGCGCCGCCGGTCGATGGTCGATCCCGGCGGCGGTCGCGTCCAAAGGACTGTTGTCCGGCCCGCGCTTCACGTCCATGTCGGCGGCAGGTAAGGATCTCGCGGCCCGGCTCTTGATGGACCCGGCCAAAGCGCAGATGTACGTTCGTCTGGGGTCGCTAGCGACATTCGACCCGGACGCCATCCGGCGCCGCCGCGAGGCGGAGAAACTACTCGCCCAAGGTGAAGGAGTGACCCAACCGTGACCAACCCCGCTGAGACCCTCTGGGAGTGGATCAAGACCGCTCCGCTCCCCGTCGTGCTCGCTCTCGTTCTCCTGCTCGGTGGCTGGGTCTACGCCGTCGACACCCACGTCGCCGAGCAGGACGAGCGACTGGCCCGGATGGAGGCCACCTTGGCCCAGGTCGACACGAACGTGCAAACCCTGCTTCAGGCTGTCCTGTGGCAGAACCAAACCAAAAAGGAGAAGCGCTAATGCGCCGTTACCTGTCCGCCCTCGCCGTGGCGCTCGTCGCACTCTCGGGAGCGGCGCGCGTCTACTCCACGAACCTCAGCCAGTCGACCCTCGCGGTCGTGATCGGCTATGATCTCGACAGCACGTCCTTCGTCTACCCGGTCGCGCTCGGACCGACCGCGCTGCCCTCGACGGTGATCCGCCCGCAGGCGGTCGAAGGCTGGTACGAGACCCCGGCCGCGGTCCCCAGCGGGGCGACGGTCGACCGCCGGATCAAGACCGCGGACTACGACCCGACGGTGGTCTCCTGCACGAGCAGCTCGTCCGCGCTCGAGCCGCTCTCGACCGGCGACATGGTCAACACCCAGGACGTGTTCAACCGCCCGATTTACGCCAGCGTCTTCAGCAAGACGACCGCGGAGACGATGGAGCTGGACCGCAGCGTGGACCTGACCCAGACGGGCTGCGCGCGCTACCGCTACCGCAAGATCAGCGCCGGGACCGCGATCTACGACGGCTGGTTCTCGGTCGCCGGCTGGAGCTACAACACCGTCTACATCGACATCGACCAGATGGTGGTCACGGGCGGCATCGACCTGCAGGTCGAGTGCACGGTCAACCACGGGCTCGAGACCGCGCAGGTGCTCGCGTCCTCGAACATCACCGCCGCGGGTGGATTCGCGGTCGCGATCTCCGAGCCGTGGGACATCTGCCGCGTCGGGTTCAAGATCGGGACGTCGGACGACGACTCGACCGAGGCCACCGAGAACGAGAAGATCAGCGTCTACGCGATCCGGCGGTAGGGCGGTCATGAAGACTCTGCTCGTCGTGCTGTCGCTCGTCGCGGTCCCGGCGTTCGCCCAGCGAGCCGATCGCCCGGAGCGCCCACAGGCGTTCGAAGACCGCGAGCCCGACCCGCGCTCCGACCCCGAAGACGTCGCGGCCTACGCGCACGCCGACGCACGCAAGCCCGTGCAGGACGCGCGCCGCTTCCCGCAGCAGACGACGCGGAACGGCGGGCGGCCCACGGATGCGCCGGCCGAGTGGGTGCGCCCACCCGCGCCCGCGGCGCCAATCACCGCGTACTGGATCGACGTGTATGAGGGGCCGCGCGGTATCGGCTGGGTGGCGGTTTACGAGACGGTGCGCGCCGGACGAACCTTCCGCAAGCACGTCAACTTCGGACCCGAGAAGTACCGGGAGCGGGACTGGACTGAGGTCGTGGAGCCGACCATCCCATGAAGAAGCTGCTAGTCGTCCTGCTCGCCCTCGCGCTGCCGGTCGCAGCCGACGGGCCGGTGGTGTGTTCGGAGACACCGCAGTCGCCAGGGACTTCGTGCTCGGCGGCGGTCCAGTCGTCGACGAACTGTGTCTGCGTGGCGGCCGAGGCCGGCAGCGCGGAGCCGTCCGTCTACGACGATGCGGTGTCCCTGTGGAGGCTCGACGAGGCGAGCGGGACCAGGGCAGACTCAATCGGCTCCAATGACCTGACGGACAACAACACGGTCCTGTACGCGAATATGGGTCCGAGTGGGGTGGTGGCAAGTTTTGCAGAAGGAACTAATGAGTTTTTGAGCGTAGGTTCTTGGCTTCACGGTTCAAGCCTTTCTTACGTCGGTTGGGTAAAGAATCCAAGCCCAGCGAACTACGATACCGTACTATCGGTAGGAAACCTAGCCAGTTTTCCCGCAAACGTAGGTATCGCCCTTTACAGCAATGGAGGATTTCTTCGTGCTGTCATCTCCGATACAGTAGGAAGTAGCTCTGTCACCATAGATTCAACCGTAAGTATTTCAGATGGCGGATGGCATTTCTTCGTATTGACGTGGGACGATGCAGACAAGAAATTGAGGTTGGGTGTAGACGAAGAGACCATTGTAGTTAGTACTGCGATGGATGGAAACTACAAGGTTAGCAACACTCTTCGAATTGGGTCGGCCAATGCAACCATTGATGCGTGGGATGGAAGCATCGCACGAGTAGGTTACTACTCCATCGCTCTTGGAGCGTCAGAGCGTACATCCCTCTACAACTCTGGTAAAGGAAAGGCTTACGCTTCTCTCACCACCGCCGAGAAGGTCGGCCTAGTCTCTTACTGGAACCTCGACGAAGCCTCTGGCAACCGCGCCGACTCCCACGGCTCTAACACGCTCACCGACAACAACACGGTGGGCAGCGCGACGA
>CAZNJU010000004.1:0-3133 GCA_964573625.1 Candidatus Woesearchaeota archaeon
GACCGCGCGCGCTATCTCGCCACGGTCGCGGCCCTGGTCGCGGTCTATGGGGCGATCGTGGTGCTCGACTGGCTGTTGTGGATCACGGGCCGGGAACCGATTGTGAATGGGGACGGGCAATACCCATTGGAGGTTGAGTGATGCCGTATCACGAGCCGGATGAGGCGTGCGACTGCTGGCACTGCCGGAAGGATCGCGCGGAGGCCGAGCAGTACCTAAGAGATGCGGCGGCAGCCGACACGCATAGTTCGGACGTGGATCCGGGCGAGGGGGAGAAGTGACGCGCGCGGTCGCGATCGGGGCCGGGCTGGCATTCTGCCTGTTCTCCGGAGCCGGGCTGCTGTTGCAATGGGTCGTGGTGGCACTCGTCGTGGTGGTGTGCGTGGTGGAGGGGGACTGAAATGGGGTGCTTGCTACTGTTGGCGCTGCTGGTGGCTTCGTTCGGGTTCGGGGTGTGGGTGCCGACGTGGGCGTGGGTCGTGGTTGTGATCCTCGCCCTGTTCTCCAGGATCGAATAGGAGCCGTCAGACGGGCGCGGGACGGGGGTAGGGTCGTCGGGGAGCCGTAAAGGGGCGCAAACGGGCGCGTAGCGCGCCAGAGGGGGCATAGGCATGGATCGACAGACGCGAGTGTGGCTGGTTGCCGTGGCGGGATGGCTGCTGACGGTCGCGGTAGGGTGCGGGGGCGGGGCGGGGGTCACGGGGCCATCGGAGGGGCCAATGGTGGCACAGGAGCCGCCCGCAGCCCCGCTAGCGGTGCCCTCGAGACTACGGCTCGTGTGGGGGTCTATCGACACGGCCGCGGTCCCGGTCGCTCGCTTCGGGGCGAATGCCGTGGCGTTGCAGATCGGGGCGTGGGGCGAGGACGTGACCCCGTTCGCGCGGTGGGCCAGGGAGCGGGGCATAGTGGTCTTTCCGTTCGTGGAGCAAGTCTTCTGGCAGCCGCGCGGGGCGTGGGAGGGGATGTGGACCTCGCGCGTGGAGCCGTGGGCCAAACCGCTAGCGGACGCGGGCGTGCTTGTCGGGTGGCACGTGACCGACGAGTGGGCGTACCGGGGCCAGGCGCAGGCCGTGCGCGATGAGGCGATTGCCTTCGTGCGGGCGCGAACGGGGCTCGAGGTGCTCAACACCGAGTGGGTGGACTCGGTGCTCCATCGGGACTACCGGCGGCCGCAAGGGCGGTTCTTTGGGGTGAACTGCTACGCCTACGGTAGCCGAACCCCGTGGCATACGAGAGGGTGTGTCGAGACGTTCGAGCGGCACCCCGAGTGGAACTTGGTCGTGGTGCCCGCGTTCGCGGGCGGGAACATGGCCGGGCCATACGATCAGGCCGCGTGGGAGTCGATGGCGGATCGGACGGGGAAGAGCATCGCGTTCTGGAGCTGGGAGCAGTGACGCGCGAATGCCGGATTGGCTGTCTCGCGTGGTTCGCCGGCGTGTGGTGGCTGGGGCTCTCGTGGGCGGCGCACTACATCGCGCTATGGGCCGCGCGGGTGGGCTGGATGTGGCTCGGTTGGACCGCCCTCGGGTGGACGGTGAAGGCGGCTCAGGCCGCGACGGCGTGCGCGAGGGAGGGCGGGGCGGAGTAGAGCCGGATCACGGCGGCACGGCGGCAGTAGTCACAATAGAGCTAGACAATAAGAATTGTTATAATATAGGGAAAGGGCGACCGCGATGCCGATGAATGTCTGAAGCCGCAGACATGAACGACAGAGGGGAGCTAGTGTGTAGAATCGTAACACTTGACACCGCCAAAATAATGAATTCTGGAGGTGAAGGGTGGGCGTGAAAGACGACGTGGAGGGCGTGCTACTGTTCAACGGGATCCAGGTACGGCTCAACGAGTTCACGGGCCGGCTGTCGGTGGCGATAGGAGACGGGCCGGAACACCCGATGGAAGACTTGGATCTAGCCGCGATCCAGATCGCGATCCAGGACGCGACGCGCCGACCGGGCAGACCGTCGGAGGGCGGGGAGCGGGGAGGGATTCCGCGAGTGTACGCCAACATCTTGGATGCGTGCCTTCAGAAGATCGGAGCCGAGAATGCGTATCACCCGGTGCGGGACTACCTCGACAGCCTGCAATGGGATGGTAAGTTGCGGCTGGATCGGTGGTTGTCGGAGTTCATGGGCGCGGACGATACGCCCTACACCCAGGCCGTGGGGCGGATGACGTTGGAGGCAGCCGTGCGCCGAGTGTACGAACCCGGCTGCAAGTTCGACGAGTGCCTTGTGCTCGTCGGGCCGGAGGGCATCGGCAAGAGCACGGTGCTGCGCCGTTTGGGCGAGCCGTGGTTCTCGGACAGTCTGCCGCTCGGGGCCGACCCCAAGGAAACCGTCGAGCGGACGAACGGAGTGTGGATCTGCGAGTCGGCCGAGCTGATCGGCAACACGCCTTCCAAGGTCCACGAGATCAAGGCGTTCCTGAGTCGGCAAGAGGATGGGCCGTTTCGGGCGGCCTACGCACGGCACCCGACCATGAAGAAACGGCAGTTCGTACCGATCGCGACGACGAATGACGCCGTGTTCCTGCATTCGACTACAGGAGATCGGCGGTTCTGGCCGGTCAAGGTCCATTACATGGACGCGAAGGGACTGGACCGAGATCAGCTCTGGGCCGAAGCAGCATGTCGCGCGAGACTGGGGGAGCCGATCAGGCTTGATACCAGTCTGTGGGACTCGGCGCAGGCCCAGCGAGACCAGTACCGGGCGGATGACCCGTGGGAGACGGCGCTGCGAACGATCGTGTCGGACTCGATCGCGTTGCAGGAAATCTGGCGGCTGTTGGACGTGAGCGTGTCCAAGATGTCGGGTCGGGACGCGCAGCGGATCGCAGCCATCATGGCGAAGCTGGGGTACGAGCGGAGCAGGGAGGGGAAACAGACGATCTACGCGCGCCGAAATCCCTACCTGGAGCACAACATGGGCCGCACCTTAGAGCCGATTGTGGAGCCGGAGACAGATGCCATTCCCGACAACCAGATGGAGGGGTGGGAAGCCGATGAATGAGGACTGGCCGGAGAGTCTGGTCCCGTATCTTTTCTCTTGACAGCCGCGGGGCGCAGGCGTAGATTCAGTAGTGGTGGGCAGGGCGGCACTCGGTAGCCAGAAGCGGGCTTGACCCCAGAGCTGGA